>NC_020284.1:0-600000 GCF_000340905.1 Candidatus Kinetoplastibacterium galatii TCC219
ATGGAAGATTTTTGGTTGTCTTTTATCTCTAATTTAGAAAAGGAACTTCCCCATCAGCAAATTAGTGCTTGGATTAAGCCGCTGATCCCTATCTCTTTTGATGAATCTAAAAGTATTTTGCGTATATTGGCTCCGAATAGATTTAAACTTGATTTGGTCAAAAAAAAATTCGCTAGTCAAATTGAGATATTAGCTTCGGATTGGTTTAAAAAGCCGGTGAATGTAATATTTGAATTACCGGTAGTTAATAACGAGAGAATAGTTCATAAAAAAAATGACATATTAACGCCAGTTATTGGTAATTATATTTATAATGGCAAAACAGATGATAGTATTGGCTTAATTAACCAAAAAGTTGATGTATCGTTATCTAACGAAGCTACTAATAGGGCGTATGAACGATCTAGGCTAAATACTGTTTTAACTTTTGATAGTTTTGTTACCGGCAAGGCAAATCAATTAGCTAGAGCAGCGTCTTTACAAGTTTCAGAAAATCCTGGAGTCTCTTATAATCCACTTTTTTTATATGGTGGAGTAGGATTGGGTAAGACACATTTAATACATGCTGTCGGTAATGCAATGTTGTGTGCTAGAAATGATGTTAAGGTTAGGTATGTTCATGCTGACCAGTATGTTTCAGATGTTGTTAAAGCATATCAAAGAAAAGCTTTTGATGAATTTAAAAAATATTATCATTCTTTAGATTTACTTCTTATAGATGATATACAGTTTTTTTCTGGTAAAAATAGAACACAAGAAGAATTTTTTTATGCTTTTGAGGCTATGGTTGCTCAACATAAACAAATAATAATAACTAGTGATACATATCCTAAAGAGTTGTCTGGCATCGACAGTAGGTTAATATCAAGATTTGATTCTGGATTGACTGTAGCTATAGAGCCTCCAGAGTTGGAAATGAGAGTTGCTATTTTATTAAGGAAAGCAAAATCAGAAAATTTGCCAATGCCGGAAGAAGTTGCTTTTTTTATAGCTAAGCACTTAAGAAGCAATGTAAGAGAATTAGAGGGGGCATTACGTAAAGTTTTGGCTTATGTTCGTTTTCATGGTAGAAATGTTTTAACAGTTGATGTTTGTAAAGAAGCTTTAAAAGACTTATTATCTGTTTCCAATGGACAGATTACTGTAGAAAATATACAAAAGACTGTTGCTGACTACTATAAAATTAAAGTTGCTGATATGTATTCAAAGAGAAGACCAGCCAATATAGCCTTACCGCGTCAAATAGCCATGTATTTGTCTAAAGAACTTACTCAGAAAAGTTTACCAGAAATTGGTGATCTGTTTGGTGGTCGTGATCATACGACTGTACTGCATGCTGTTAGAAAAATTTCGGATGCTCGTATCAAACAAACTGAGTTGAATCATAATCTTCACGTGCTAGAACAAACTTTAAAAGGATGATAATGAGATTTTTATATGTGGTTCGTGAATCATTATTAAAAACACTTTCCAATATAGTAGGGATAGTAGAAAGACGTAATACTATGCCAATATTGTCAAATATAATGATCCGTAAATATAAAGGAAATAAGGTTGCTTTTGTTACAACTGATATTGAGGTCCAGATGACTACATATGCAGACTGTGGTTCTGGTGATAGTGAAGTTTCTACGACTGTGTCTGCTCGTAAATTTCTGGATATATTGAAAGCTTTACCTGATATGAGTAGTATTAACGTTGAATTACATGATAATAAGCTCTATATTGAATCATCAAAAAGTAGATTTAATTTACAGACTATTAGTTCTGAAGAGTTTCCTATGATGTCATGTCCTGATAATTGGGATATATCTATAAATCTACCACAAAGAGATACTAAAAATTTATTTGGTATGGTATATTTTTCTATGGCACAGCAGGATATTCGTTATTATTTAAATGGTATGTTTCTGGTATTTAAAGATAATTGCATTGTTGCAGTATCTACCGATGGTCACAGGTTGTCTTATAATTCTACAACCGCAAATGAATTTGAAGGTTGTAAGGAGGTTATTGTTCCTAGAAAGACAATACTAGAACTGCAACGCTTGTTACAAGACTCTGATGATATTATTCGTATAGATGTTTCAAGCTCTCAGATAAAATTTTGTTTTCGTGATATCGAATTCATATCTAAATTAGTAGAGGGAAAGTTTCCTGATTTTAGGAAAGTTATACCTAACAATTATCCTATAAGCTTCTCTATTAAAAGAGAGTATTTTCAAGGAAGTCTACAGAGAGTGGCTATTTTAACAAATGATAAATTTAAAGGCGTTAGATTTCACTTCGAGGATGATAACCTTAAAATTTCTTCATCAAACACAGATCATGAAGAGGCTCAGGAAGAATTGGAGATAATTTACAGAGGAGATGCTTTTGATGTTGGTTTTAATGTAAATTACCTATTGGATGTTATATCTAACTTAAAAAGTGAGAATTTAATATGGTCTATAACTCCTGATAGTAATGCTTCTGTTTTAATTACAGTTCCAGATACCCCAAATTTTAAATATGTTGTTATGCCAATGCGTATATAGAAGAAGCAGCTTATATAGTTTTAGTCAACCTATTAATAAAAAAGTTATTTTTAAAATGTCAGATAAAAAAACGCTAAATCGATGATAAAAGAAAGCAGTGATTACGGTGCAGGATCAATAAAGATGCTTAAAGGCCTAGAAGCCGTTAGAAAAAGACCTGGTATGTATATAGGTGATACTTCTGACGGTACTGGTTTGCATCATATGGTTTTTGAGGTGGTTGATAATGCCATAGATGAAGCTCTTGCTGGTTTTTGTGATGATATCGTAGTTACCATTAATTCTGATAAATCTATATCTGTAAAAGATAATGGTCGAGGTATTCCTGTTGGTATCCATAAGGATGATGAATTTCAGCGTAGTGCCGCTGAGATAGTCATGACAGAATTACATGCAGGTGGAAAATTTGATCAAAATGCTTATAAGGTATCTGGTGGTCTACATGGTGTAGGTGTATCTTGTGTTAATGCTCTATCAGAATGGTTGCATTTGACTATTTATCGTGATGGATATATTTACAAATTAGAGTTTAAAAAAGGAACTTGTGTTTCTCCAATGTTAGTTTGTGGTGAGACAAAAGATACTGGTACAGAAGTTTGTTTTTTAGCGGACTCAGATATCTTTCTTAATATTGAATATAACTATGATATTTTGTCTAAAAGACTAAGGGAATTATCATTCCTTAATAATGGAATTAAGATTCGTCTTGTGGATTTGATAAAAAACAGGAGTGAGAATTTTTCTTTTTCCGGTGGAGCTAAGGGTTTTGTTGAGTATATTAATAGAAACAAAACAGTTTTGCATAAAAATATATTTAACACAATAGCTGATTCAGCTGCTGGTGGTGTTCCTGTAAATATAGAAATTGCAATGCAGTGGAATGATACATATACAGAGAATGTTCTTTGTTTTACCAACAACATACCTCAGCGTGATGGTGGTTCACATTTAACTGGTCTGAAAGCCGCTATGACACGTGTGCTAAATAAGTATATGTCTGATAATGATCTCACCAAGAAGGCTAAAGTGGATACTTCTGGTGATGATATGAGAGAGGGTCTAGTATGTGTTTTATCTGTTAAAGTACCTGAACCTAAATTTAGCAGTCAAACAAAAGACAAACTGGTTTCAAGTGAAGTAAGACCAGCTGTTGAAGATGTTATATCTCATACTTTGGAATCATGGTTGTTAGAAAACCCAACAGATGCTAAGGCTTTATGCATTAAGATAATAGAATCAGCACGGGCAAGAGAAGCTGCACGCAAGGCTCGTGAAATGACTCGTAGGAAAAGTGTTCTTGAGGGAAGTGGTTTACCAGGAAAGCTTGCTGATTGTCAAGAGAAGGATCCATCTTTATGTGAATTATACATTGTCGAAGGGGACTCTGCTGGTGGATCAGCAAAACAGGGAAGGGATAGAAAATTTCAAGCTGTCTTACCACTTCGTGGAAAAGTTTTAAATGTAGAAAAAGCTAGATTTGATAGGTTAATTGCTAGCGAACAAATCACTACTTTAATAACAGCTTTGGGTACAAGTATAGGAACTGATTTTAATATTGAAAAACTGCGTTATCATCGTTTGATAATCATGACTGATGCTGATGTAGATGGAGCTCATATAAGAACTCTATTATTAACGTTTTTATATAGACAGATGCCAGAATTAATCGAGAGAGGTTATATATATATCGCTCAGCCACCATTATATAAGGTTAAAGTTGGTCGTGATGAATATTACTTGAAAGATAATGATGATGAATCTGAATTCATGCTTAAGCTTGCACTAAAAAATGCAGGATTAGTGACTAATGGAGTAAATACTTCTATTAGCGGGGATGCTTTTTTAGATTTGGCTCGTAAATATGTTGCCGCAGAGAGCATTATTAGACGTTTATCTCGTGATTTTGATACACATGTGTTATATGCCATTATTAATGGAGTAGATATTGATATAGAGACGGAATGTAGTGCTAGAAAATCTGCTGCATCTTTATTAAATATATTAATGAAATCATCAATACCTAATGACTTTTTAAATGTTTCTGTTATTAATGGTAATGCTATTAAAATTAGCCGAAAGACTCATGGTAACGAAAAAATTTGTATAATAGACAGTGATTTTATAAAAACATCAGACTATATATTTTTACGTGATTTAAGTAATCAGTTCTCTGGTTTGATCGAGGATGGTTCCATCGTATATCGAGGAGATGCTGAAAAACGTAAGGAAAAGAAAATCTCTAGTCTTAAAGAAGCAATGACCTGGCTCTTTAATGAAGCTGAAAGTATTATCTCAAAACAACGTTATAAGGGTTTGGGAGAGATGAATCCAGATCAGTTGTGGGAAACAACTATGGATCCTAGGGCTCGTAGGTTATTAAAAGTGCGTATAAATGATGCTATAACTGCAGATCAATTATTTACAACCCTAATGGGTGATGATGTGGTTCCTAGGAGAGAGTTTATTGAAAATAACGCATTATATGCATCAAATATAGATATATAATGCCATGTGATTCATTTTAGAATACTCATTACTTCAATGCTATTTGTTATAGTGACACCGATATCTTCCATGTCTGACATGAAGTCTCTTGTTCTTTTTTCATAACCATGAACAGGACTCATGCAGTCAGTTAGTACCATTATACGTTGAAGATCTTTTCTATTACTATTATAGATAAGATCTTCTATGGTTCTTTTTACACAGTGACTACTAGATTCTCCTGCTATCAATAGAATGTCATATTTGTCTAAATTTTTTATTAGTTTTCTATTTATGCATTTTTTGTTTTTCCTAGTATCTTTGGAAAAGATACTAAATTGTTCTCTTAATGGATCTAATCCCTTTAAGAGAATATTGGCCTTCTTTGAGTTTTTATCCTCCCATAGATTGCGTGACACTTGTATGTGTTTATTAATATTATTACCCCATGTGCCAATTTCACAATGTACTGGCCATATAGTTAATCCTGTTATTTCTGATTTTTCTATGTATTCAAAATACCTAATTATTTGTTTTTTATTGTCTTTAGTTTTTGGGGTAACACTTCCTCTTATGATGTCATCAGATGTGATTTTAGAAAAAGGCTCTAAATTATTATCTCCTCTTCTCCAGAAACATGTATGGGCTATGTCCATTCTATAATGACTATCTAAAGTTATTGTTATTTCAGATATATTGTTTATGTTAGCAAGTATAAATTTTGCAAGTCTTTTCATGTCATTATTAGATCCTTTTATCGGTAAAGCTGGATTTTGATACTTATTTTTAGGTATATCACAAAAATCATTTTGTGGATCTATAATCATTAAATGTAGTTTTATCATATCTAGTTTTTAGTTTTTTGTTTTTTTTCAAATTTAAATGATATCTTTCCATTATTTAGTATTAGATATGCTTTAAATTTTCTTTTTGTTTTAGCAGAAATAAAACCATCAAGAAGATTTGTGGATCCTGTACTTAGCAGTTTAATCATCTGGTCTTTTGATATTTCTTGATGTAATATGTTTTTATTTATACGAAAATCACATTTTTTATCTTCATTGATATTATTTGCGCATATGTAGCTACTTTTATTTTCAAAAATATTACTAGAGCATTTTGGACAGCAACCTAATATTTCTTGTTCAGATGTATTAAAAATCACATCATCATTATTTTGTCCAAAATCAAACTCTAATTTCCAATCCTTATTAATATATAAGGTTGCAGAGAACGATCTAAATGATTTACTGATAAAATTATCTAGAGGACCTATTTTTATTTTTAATAAATCCTCAACCTCTTGTAATTCGAAAGTTCTGCTACCTGGATGCTTGCTTATAGAGAAATCACATTGTAAACAGCTATACCTTCGATAGTTTTCAGCAAACTTTCCTCCACATTTCGGGCAAGGATTTTCAAAAACAACATAATCTCCTGGTATAGTTTTACTATCGTATTCCTTAGTTTTTTTTACAATAACTTCAGTCATGCCAATGATTTCATTCATAAAAATAGAACTTTCAAGTCTATTTTGCTCTATTTCTTTTAATTTTTGCTCCCATTCTCCTGTTAGCTCTGGTGATGTTAGTTCTTTTATATCTAAACCTGATAGCAGTGTCATTAATTGATTAGCTTTTGCTGTTGGTATTAATTCCTTTCCATCACGTCGTAAATATTGTTCACTTATAAGTCCTTCAATTATAGATGCTCTTGTTGCTGGGGTTCCTAATCCTCTCTCGGAGATAGCTTCTCTTAAATCCTCATCTTCTATTAGTTTTCCAGCTCCTTCCATTACTGATAAAAGAGTAGCCTCGTTATAACGAGTTGGTGGTTTTGTGTTTAAATTTTTTATAGTAATAGATTTATTGATAACTGTTTCATTATTATTGATACTAACCAAGTTCACATCAGTAATTTGGCTGTCTTTACCATATACGGACAACCATCCAGGATTAATTAATACCTTTCCTTCCGTTTTAAATTTATTTTTATTAATCTCTGTTATTCTTATGGTATTTAAATATTCAGCTGCTGGAAAGAAAACAGCAAGAAATCTCTTCAGTACCATAAAATATATTTTTGTTTCTAGCTCACTTAATTTGTTTGGAATTTGCAAAGTAGGAACTATTGCAAAGTGATCAGAAATTTTTTTGTCATTAAAAATTCTTTGGTTTGGTCTTATCCATTTATTCTGAATAATCTGTTTTGCACAATTTGATGTAATATCGTCAATTATCTCAGTGTTAACATTAGATAACGACTGAATAGTATCAAAAACTATTGATATATAATCTTCTGGTAAATGGCGTGAATCAGTCCTTGGGTATGTTAAAGCTTTATGTTTCTCATATAAAGATTGGGCTAAATTAAGAGTTGTTTTTGCAGAAAGTCCAAATCTAGTATTTGCTTCTCTTTGTAGTGAGGTTAGATCAAATAAAATAGGTGACAATTGGGTAGATTTTTTAGATTTATCATAAGCTAAACCAGTAGAGTTTTCACATTCTTTTTTTATATCAGCAGCTTTTTCATATGACCATATCCTTGATTCTTTTTTTTCTGGATCTTTTTCATCTTTTTTAAAAGAACTATTAATCCATTTGGATTCATAGGACCCATTATTAGCTACAAAAATAGCTAATAATTCCCAATAATTTTTAGGTATAAACTCTTTTATTTGTTTCTCGCGTTTGCTAACTATAGCAAGAGTAGGAGTCTGTACTCTACCAACAGTAGTCTTAAAAAAACCACCATCTTTGCTATTAAATGCTGTCATTGCTCTGGTACCGTTAATACCAATTAGCCAGTCAGCCTCAGCTCTAGAACGAGCAGCGTACTCAAGAGATTTTAGTTGCTCATCATTTTTCAAATTTTTAAATGCAGTTTGTATTGCATCTTTGGTCATAGACTGGAACCATAATCTATAAATTTGTTTTTTTGTTTTAGAAAATTCTATAATATATCTAAATATAAGCTCTCCTTCTCTTCCTGCGTCACATGCATTTATGATTGATGTAATATCTTTTCGTTTAATAATTTTATTTAGAATTTTTAAACGTTCTGAGGATTTTTTATCAATGGGAACTAATTCAAACTTATTAGGTATAATAGGCAAACTAGAAAGATTCCATTTGCCTTTAGATGGTTCATTTGGTGCTGACAGAGTAAGTAAATGTCCTATGCTTGATGCAATAACATATTCTTCATTTTCATAAAAATCATTATCCTTTTTGAAGCCACCTAAAGCTTTTGATATATCATTCGCAACGGATGGTTTTTCTGCAATTATCAGCTGTTTATTCATGTTTTTGTAAGTATTAAGCGTATATTGTATATTTTGTTATTTAATTTATGATATTAAGGATGTTTTCAAATAAATTGTCAATTGTCTAGTGTTTTATATTTATTGTCTATTCTTGCTGTAATTTGTTTTTTTATAGTTTTTCATTATTAGCGGTACTATACTTATCAATAATAGGATCTTTTATCAACATTTTTTGACTTTAGTGGTTATTATTTTATGGAATTTAATAAATTTAAAGTATCCTCATTAATGGATATAACAGCGCGCCCAGATTTAGTCTTTTTACGTGGACATGGTTCTTGGTTAGAGGATGATACTGGAAAAAAATACCTTGATTTTATACAAGGTTGGGCTGTTAATTGCCTAGGACATAGTCCTAAGGAAGTAGTCAATGCTTTATCAGAACAATCAAGATTGCTAATAAATCCTTCACCAGCTTTCTATAATAAACCATCAGTAGAACTAGCAACTAGTCTAGTTGATGCATCTTGTTTCGATCATGTTTTTTTTGCTAATAGTGGAGCGGAGGCAAACGAAGGAGCAATAAAACTAGCTCGCAAATGGGGAAAGGTTCATAAAAAAGGAGCATATAAGATCATCACTATGAAAGATAGTTTTCATGGCAGAACTTTAGCTACTATGTCAGCATCTGGGAAACCGGGTTGGGATAGTATTTTCCCACCTAGAATGGAAGGTTTTATAAAAGCAGGATTAAATGATATTGAGTCAGTAAAGGAATTAATTGATGATGATGTAGTAGCTATCATGCTTGAACCAGTTCAGGGAGAAGCAGGTGTAATACCATCAGATAAGAAATTTATGCAAGATTTACGCAAAATTGCTGATCTTAATAATTTGCTTCTTATTGTTGATGAAGTTCAAACAGGAATGGGTAGAACAGGCACATTATTTGCTTATCAGCAGTATGATATAGTGCCAGATATCATGACTTTAGGTAAGGGTATAGGAGGTGGTATACCTTTATCTGCTCTTCTTGCTAGAGATAGTGTTTGTGTATTTTCACATGGAGATCAAGGAGGTACATATAATGGTAATCCTTTGTGTACTGCAGTTGGCTTGTCTGTATTGAATGCAATAAACAATTCTAATTTTATGAAATCAGTTGTTGTTAATTCTGATTTTTTATCTCAAGGATTATCTAATATATCTGATAAATATGATATGAATGGAGAGAGAGGAATGGGCCTTTTGCGTGCTTTAGTGTTAAATAGTGACGATGCTCCAGCTATTGTAGAACTTGCAAGAAATTCCGGGCCGACAGGTTTGCTATTAAATGCACCTAGAAGTAATCTTTTAAGATTTATGCCTGCATTAAATGTTTCAAAGGATGAAATTTCGTTAATGTTAGAAATGCTAGATAATCTTATTTCAAAAATATTAAAACGATAGTTTAAAAATTATTCTTTTCGAATTTTTTCTATAAGATAATTTATTGTGTTTATCGTGCATTCATACTCATCACCTGCTATAGCAGGTGATGTAGTGTATTTTCCTCCTACTACAAAAGTAGGTATTCCTTTTATTCTACATAGTTTGGCTAACTGATTAGCTCTATTTGATTTAGATTGTATATAGAAAGAATTGTATAATTCTAAAAATTCTTTTACGTTTATATTTTTACTGATTAGCCAATCATTTAGGTCTTTTATATGTGTTATTGATTTTTTTTCTTTAGCGAACATATGAAACAATTCACAATGTAGATATGGTTTATTAATTTCATTTATAGTTAAATAAAGTTTTTGTAACACTTCGGATTTTTTATTAGAGCATATAGGAATTTTTATTAGAATGACGTCTGCTGGAATCGAAGATTGCCATTGATTTAGGATATTTTCTATTGCTGTACAATGATGGCACATGTAAGACAAGAACTCTATTATCTCTATACTACTTTTACTATTATCTGTACTGTTTTGGCTAATGTTCTCAATTTTGCTTTTAAGAATCTCGTATTTATTTTGAGAATTACAATTATTTGATATAAGAAAAATTATAATAAAAAAACTTATTTTAATTAATGATTGATATTTTTTATAAAGCTTCATCATTGCATAATAGATTTTGAAGTTCAATATTTGAATAGTGGGGTTTTTATTAAAATTTTATTTACAGCTATAAATTTATTTATAAGTATTTCAATAATGTATAGTATTATTGAAATACACAGATGTAATTTATGCACTACATTTTTTCTGGGGCAGATATTCCAAGCATGTCTAGTCCATTTTTAAGAATTTGTAAAGCAGCCTTTGCTAATCTTAGTCTAGATAATTTTATATCTAATTGTTCTGATATAATATGCTTTGAGTTATACCATGTGTGGCAGTCGTAAGCACAGTTTCGTAACCAAAAGGCTAAATTATGAGGAGAAAGATCTACAGCGGATTGATATATAATCTCAGGGAATTCTGACAGTCTTTTTATTAAATTTAATTCCTCTGTGCTATTAAGCAAGGAGGTATCTGCTTCATATATATCTTCATAGTTCATATTTGCTTTGTTCACTACAGAGTTTATGCGAGCATATGCGTATTGTATATAAAATACCGGGTTGTCTTCTGATTTTGATACGGCTAGATCTATGTCAAATATGAATTCAGTATCAGAACGTCGTTGTATTAAAAAATAACGAGCAGCATCGCGACCAACCCATTCAACAAGATCATGCATTGTCACGTAATTCCCAGATCTTTTTGAAACCTTAACTTCTTCTCCATCGCGAACTATTTTAACCATTTTATGTAATATATAATTAGGGTACTCTTTAGGTATCCCTATATTAAGTGCTTGTAATCCAGCTCTTACCCTTGATATTGTTCCATGATGATCACTACCTTGTATATTAATAGCATTATGAAAACCTCTATCCCATTTAGTCTTGTGATAGGCAACGTCAGGGAGAAAGTATGTGTATTCGCCAGTACTTTTTCGCATTACTCTATCTTTATCATCACCGGTGTTTAGATCAGTAGTGCGTAACCAAATGGCTCCATCTTTTTCGTAAGAGTATCCATTATTTTCAATTTTTTTTACTATTTCTGATACTTTACCAGAAGTGTACAGAGAGCTTTCTAAATAATAACTATTAAACTCGGTCCCAAATGATCTTAAATCCAGATCTTGTTCTCTTCTTAAATAAGCTACAGAGAAGTCTTTTATATCATCTAAAGAATTTACATCACCGCTTGCTGTTATACAATTTGATTCGTCTATTTGAACAGATTTTTTATTAATAAAATCATTCGCAATATCTGAAATATAATTTCCTTTATATAAATCATTATCATCTATATTGTTTTCAGTAAAATCACTTCCTTTTGCAATTTTCTGTACACTAATAGCTAAATTATTAATTTGATTGCCTGCATCATTATAATAAAATTCGTTAAATACGGTCCATCCTATCGCTTTGTATAGTTTGCATATAGCATCTCCTATGGCTGCTTGTCTAGCATGACCTACATGTAGTGGTCCAGTAGGATTAGCAGAGACATACTCTATTAATATTTTTTTATTTATATTTTTGCTATAACCATACAGTTCTTTCTGTTTTTCAATTAAAGGTATAACTTCAAGTATGGCATTTTGAGATAAATAGAAATTTATAAAACCGGGCTCAGCTATTTCGATTTTATCAATTATTTTTGATAAATCTTTATCAATTAATAAATTTGTTACTAGTAGTTTAGCAATATTATTTGGATTAGTTTTTGCTATCTTAGAGATTCGCATTGCTATGTTAGTTGAAATATCACCATGTGTTTGTATTTTGGGTTTTTCTAGTAGAATTTCTATTTTAGTTTCTGGAAAATATTTATTTATTAAATATTGGATAGATGAGATTATTTGTTTTTTGTGCCCTGAGAGCATGATATATTTCTGTAATGTTATGTATGTTAATGTTCTATTAATCTATAGAGGTAATGCTAGGAAAAATTACCCCTATAGCAAATCTACAAATATTATTAAGATTTTTTTCTGATTTAAGATGTCTATTTATTGCACCAAGCACTGCTCTAAAAGATGCGGTTACAATATCTCTGTCAATTCCTACTCCAAATACAGAATTATTATGATCAATGCGTAATTCCACATAACATGCCGCACGTGTGTTAGTATTTGATCCTAGAGAATGTTCATGATAGTTCATTATTCTTGCTGGTAATCCCAATGCTGATATAAAAGCAGAGATTGCACCATTTCCTTCTCCATGTATAATACGTTTTTCTCCGCTACACTCTATTTCAGCCTCAACTGAAAAATGCTTAGCTTCTGCAGCTTGAGGGTCACCATCTATACGATGACGAATTAGTTTCCATGGTGAGTTTTGATCTAGATACTCTGACTTAAATATATTATAAACAGCTTCTGCTGTAACTTCTCTTCCAGTTTTATCTGTAAATCTTTGAACAGCCCTACTGAATTCTATTTGTAATTTTCTTGGCAATACTAATCCATATTCTCTTTCAAGTAGGTATGCAACTCCTCCTTTACCAGATTGACTATTAACACGTATTACCGCATCATAGTTTCTTCCCAAGTCAGCTGGATCTATTGGAAGATAAGGAACTTCCCATATAGCATCTGTTTTTTGTAATGACATCCCTTTCTTTATAGCGTCTTGATGTGATCCTGAAAATGCTGTAAACACAAGATCTCCAGCATATGGATGTCTAGGAGGTGTGATCATTTGTGTACAATGCTCAACACATCTTCTTACTTCATCTATATCAGAGAAATCTAATTCTGGATTAATACCTTGAGTATATAGATTCAGAGCTAATGTTATGAGATCGACGTTACCAGTCCTTTCACCATGTCCAAATAAACATCCCTCGACTCTATCTGCTCCTGCCATGATCGCTAATTCAGCTGATGCTACTGCAGTTCCACGGTCATTATGAGGATGTACGCTTAGTATAACATTATCTCTATTGTTTATATTTCTGTTCATCCATTCTATTTGATCAGCGTATATATTTGGTGTTGATGCTTCTACTGTTGCAGGCAAATTTAATATTAGTTTATTAGTAGCTGTAGGTTGAAAAATATCTATTACAGTATTAGCAACATCTAGTGCAAATTCTAATTCTGTTGAACTAAAAACTTCTATTGAATACTCATATTGCCAAATTGTTTTATCTGAATATTGAGCAAATAAATCTTTAGTAAGATTAGCCCCATTTACGGCAATTTGTTTAATATCATCACGATTCATGTTGAATACTATTTTTCTAAAGGATGGTGCACATGCATTATATAAATGAACTATTGCATGTTTTGCTCCGTAAACAGCCTCTATAGTTTTTCTTATTAAGTCTTCTCTTGATTGAGTTAGAACTGAAATTGTCACATCGTCTGGTATGTAGTCGTCTTCTATTAGTTTGCGAGTGAAATCAAATTCAGTTTTTGACGCAGAAGGGAATCCAACTTCTATTTCTTTGAATCCAATTTTTAGTAATTGCTCGAAAAAACTTATTTTGCGCTCAATATTCATTGGCTCAATAAGTGATTGATTACCATCTCTCAGGTCAGTACTTAGCCAAATAGGAGCTTTTGTTATAGATTTACTTGGCCAAGTTCTATCGGAGTAATCTTCTTTAAAAGGGCGAAATGGCACATATTTAGTGGCTGGTTTGGTAATCATATTTTATATCCATATTTATTATAAAATTATTTTGACAAATAGCATCGACTATTTTTAACTATATACGTTAAGTATTTACAGAAAAGTACTTGACACTTAATTTATATAAGATTCATAGACACAACCTATAATCAGTTGTCATTAAGTCAAATAGAGAATCTTTAATAATATCACGTAGACTATATTATCACGTAAGTATATAAGATTGTTGTCATATGTTATCTATTATTTGGGTATTTTTTAAAATTTTGATATTTCTTATAATTTCATAATAAGACTACTTATTCTGTTAGATCTATAGTTCTTATATTTTTTGACATCTCATCAAATATGATTCTTTTATTTTTTCTGTTATATCTTGATCTGTCTGAGAAATTTCTTTGTTGGATACATTTATAGTTATTGAATTTTTTGTTTCCACAACATTATTTTTTTCTAATAACTTATTAGAACTTGGTTGAGGTGGTTGCGCTATATGTTGTTTACCATCTGCATTTAAACACATGACACCACCACTTTTATTATTAATTTCCATAGCTAACGGATTATTATTTGTTAACCATTTATCAATAAAAAAAATACACAAAATTGTCATAAAAATTAATGTAAATAATAATATTATTCTATTGATTTTTAACATATATTTTCTATTGTTTTGCAAATGTTTTATTATGTTCTCTTGTTTTATGGAATTCTATATCAGGGTAGAGTTCTAAGAGTGACCTGAGCTGAGCCCCAGAGCTAATTAATAGAGCTGGTGAGTTGGTGATATCAAAGACTATATTCGTAATATTTGAATTAATGAATCTATCGAGTATCTTTTTATTGCTAGATGTAACCCACCTTGCCATATTATATTTAGTAGTGTTGATTATAACATCGGCACTATATTCATTTTTCAATCTATGTGCTACAACTTCAAATTGTAATTTTCCAACAGCACCTAGTAACAATGGACCTCCAGAGTAATACTGGAAAACCTGTATAGCTCCTTCTTCTCCAAGTTGACGCAACCCATTATATAGTTGTTTTGTTTTTAATGGATCCTTAGGTTCTACAGAGCAAAACATCTCAGGGGCAAAAAATGGTAATCCAGTAAATTCTAGATACTCTCCTTCTGTTATAACATCTCCTAGATGTATGGTTCCGTGGTTAGGTATTCCAATAATATCACCAGCAAATGCTTCTTCTACTATTTCTCGACGTTGAGATAAAAAAGAAACAACATTGTTAGTCTTTATTTCCTTTTTTGTTCTTATGTTTTTTAGACTCATACCTCTATTGAATTGTCCAGAATTTATTTTTATAAAAGCGACCCTGTCTCTATGAGATGGATCCATATTTGCTTGTATTTTAAATACTAATCCCGATAATTTTTCTTCTTCAGGATACACAATCCTACTTATAGCCTTAACAGGTGAAGGTGAAGGAAAATAATCTACTATAGAGTCTAATATTTCCTGAACTCCAAAATTATTTATTGCTGAACCAAAGAATATCGGTGTTTGTTCACCATTAATAAATTTTTCTTGTTCAAAGTGTGGAGTTGCGTTACGAATTAAATCGATTTCTTGAGATATTGGCGCAAAAAAATTATTAAATCTTTTATCACCTGACGAATTAGATAGGATGTTTTCTGGTTTAGAATATGTTTCTTGTCCAGGTTTGAACACTAGTATTTTATCATCTTTAAGATTAAATACTCCCTTAAATGACTTGCCCATACCGATAGGCCATGAAAATGGTATGGCTTCAATCTTTAAGTTATTCTCCACCTCTGATAATAATTCTAATGGTTCTCTAACCTCCCTATCAAATTTATTTATAAATGTTATAATGGGAGTTTTTCTGGCTCTACATATGTCCAGAAGTCTTATTGTTTGTGATTCAATTCCATTTGCTGCATCTATTACCATCAATGCGCCGTCTACGGCTGTCAGTACTCTGTATGTATCCTCAGAAAAATCTTGATGTCCTGGTGTGTCTAGTAGGTTTATTACACAATCTCGGTATTCTATTTGCATTACTGATGAGGCTACTGAAATGCCCCTTTGTTTTTCTATTTCCATCCAATCAGAAGCTGCATAACGGGAAGATTTTCTAGACTTTACGCTTCCAGCTATCTGTATAGCCCCAGCAAACAAGAGTATCTTTTCTGTAAGAGTAGTTTTTCCAGCATCAGGATGTGAGATTATAGCAAAAGTTCTTCTTCTTTTAACTTCTTTAGCAATATCCTTCATTGCATTTTCTTATAAGTGATTTTAAATATTATAATTTTGTTAGTTACCAAAGATCTAGTAAACAAGAAAAAGACCAACGGAAAGGAATTTCAAAATAAAAATTGGCTCCCCGAGCTGGACTCGAACCAGCGACCTGCGGATTAACAGTCCGTCGCTCTACCGACTGAGCTATCAGGGAAAAATGACTCTAACTTAAAAATTAAAAACAACACCATCAAATGATATTTACAAATTAACCATATGTCAATAGCTAAATGAGATTATTTAAAATATGATAATGCCATCATGTGGTGCCGACTAGAGGAGTTGAACCCCCGACCTTCGCATTACAAGTGCGCTGCTCTACCAACTGAGCTAAGTCGGCTTAATAAAACAATGATTGTATATTGTAATGAATTTTTGCTAAAAAGCCAATAATAACATATTAATTATTTGACTATAGAAAACAGTTTTCTTTTATCATCTTTTGATTTGTTTGCGTTATTGATATCTGATAATGGGAATTCCATACCCATTCCTGTTTCAGGAGAATATATAGCTATAACATTGGCTATTGGTACAAAAATATTTTCTATTTTATTATTAAAATTAGCTTGAAAAGTTATAGTATTATTTTTTATTTGTAATTTATCTATTGCTTCTGTACTGATATTTAACGTAATTTCACCATTCTTTACATATGATCTTGGAACTTTAGTATCATCATCAGTTTTAACTAAAATATAAGGATCATAGTTATTATCTGTGCACCAATCATATAAAGCTCTTATTAAATAAGGCTTAGTTGAATTTAATTGCATAGTCTATCCTAATTTTATCTACGCATAATTTTTTCTGAAGGAGTCAAGGACTCTATGTACGCAGGCCTTGAAAAAATTCTCTCTGCATATTTTTGTAATGGGGCAGCATTTTTTGATAGTGATATTTCATAATGTTCCAATCTCCATAATAGTGGAGCTATCGAGATATCTAGCATAGAAAAATCATCTCCTAAGAGGAATTTGTTTTTTGCTAATATAGGAGCAAGTTGAGTTAGTCTATCCTTAATTTTTGTGCGAGCCTCTGTAACAGCTGTATTATAATGATTAGTATTCTTATTCTCTAGTATTTTAACTTGAGAAAATAATTCCTTTTCAAAATTATGCAGGAACAATCTAATTCTTGCCCTTGTTATTGGATCTGCAGGCATTAACTGAGGATGTGGGAATCTCTCATCTATGTATTCATTTATTATATTAGATTCATATAATACAAGATCTCTTTCTACTAGAATCGGCACATTACCATAGGGATTCATAGCAAGAATATTTTCAGACTTATTATTTATATCAACATCACGGATTTCAAAATCCATCCATTTCTCAAACAAAACAAAACGGCATCTCTGAGAGAAAGGACACGTTGTTCCCGAGTAAAGCACCATCATTTTTAAGAATTACCTTCAAGTTAGTCACAGTTATTGTTGATATTAATAACAATAACTCATAAATTAAATCAACTTAGTATTGGAGTAATTATAATTGATATATTCATATATCAATAGTAATTTATTACTAAACAGGATTGTCTATTTCTATGTATTCTATTTCGATATCAAACGTTTTTTTTAATACGTTTCCTAAAGCTTGTATACCATATCTTTCTGTAGCATGATGTCCGGCACATATATATCCTGTATTTGTTTCTCTAGCTATGTGAACTACTGATTCAGATATTTCTCCAGTAACATAAACATCCGCACCTATATCAATTGCTTCTTGAAACATCTTTTGTCCACCTCCAGAGCACCATACAATATTTTTTATGTTTTTCTTAGGATCTCCTATCAGTAATGCACTACGATTCAATTTATTACTTATAACTGTATTCAAATCTTTCATGTTATATAAATTTTTAGAATTACCTAACCATAACATAGAATTATTTTTAATATTTTTTCTTATATTTCTGAACCCAAGTAGAGTCCCAAGAGTTATATTATTACCTACCTCTGGATGATCATCTAGAGGTAGGTGATATGCAAAAACATTTAGATTATTGCTTAAACACAATTCAATACGTCTACGTTTTATCCCAGTTATGGATAAATTATCATTTTCCCATAGCAATCCGTGATGTACTATAACGGCATCTGCATTAGAATCAATAGCTTTTTGTAAAAATAACTCACATGCAGTTACTCCTAAAGCAATGTGATATATCCTCTCTTTTCCTTCTATTTGTAGCCCATTAGGACAATAATCTTTATATTTTTCAGGATTGAGTACAGAGTTTAACCAATCAGATAAAACCTGCGATGTTATATATTTCATCATCTATTCTTCTAAATATATATGCTACTTTGCACACATCACTTTTTGCTTATAAGTTATTTGCTGGCAAATCATAACATTTCTCTATATAGACGATTTCCTCCAAGTATATGAAAATGCAAATGAGGCACTTCTTGTCCAGCATTAGTCCCTGAATTGCTAATTATCCTGAAACCATCTATGTAACCATTATCTATAGCTATTTTTGGTATGATTGCCATCATTCTGCCTAACCATTCAGAGTCATTAGTAGATATATTCCGTAACGACTCTATATGTTTTCTTGTTACTAATAGCAAGTGTAATTTAGCAATAGGATTTTTATCATGAAAAACAATGAACTCTTTATCCTCAAAAACTATTTTTGCTGGCAAATCTTTTTTATAATTCTACAAAAAACGCAAGTATCAACCATTAGAATCCTTTTTATTTACACGCCTAGCTTTTTCTTCTATGCCAGATAATCCTTCTCTTCTTGCTAGCTCTGCTAAAACATCTTCTGGTCTGAGATTATAATATGTCAGTAATACAATACAATGGAACCATAGGTCTGCTGTTTCATTGATAATAAATTTAGATTGACCATCTTTGGCTGCCATAACCAACTCTGTAGCCTCTTCACCTATTTTCTTAAGAAAAGAATCTGGACCATTTGTAAATAATTTTGCTACGTAAGAATTATTATTGAGTTCGTTATTTTCATTAGGTTTTCTAGTTTCTAATGTATCAGCTAGTCTTGACAACACTTCTTGTTCTTTATTTTTTATAGTATTCATGTTTATTTATATATATACTTAGGGTCTTTTAATACGGTATCAGTTTCTTCCCATATTAATCTATCTATATCCTCACTTATATCTGTTTTAGATTTATCTAACCTAAGGAAGAAACAACTGTTTCTTCCTGTATGGCAAGATATTCCACCAGTTTGCTCTACTTTAATTAATATTACATCTTTATCACAATCCGTCCTTATCTCATGGATAATTTGTACATGTCCTGATTCCTCACCTTTACGCCATAGGCGATTACGAGACCTGGACCAGTAGACTGCTTTTTTCGTCCTTACTGTTTCGTACAAAGCATCAGCATTCATCCAGGCTAGCATAAGAATCGAGTTTGTTTTATAGTCTTGAGCAATCGCTGGTAGCAATCCATTTTTATCAAACTGAAGATTTTTTATCCAAGATATTGAGTCACTTAGCATAAAATATTTCTACCTAACAGGGATACCGAGATTTGCCATAAAGTCTTTACATTCATTTATAGTATGAATTCCAAAATGGAAAATACTTGCCGCAAGCACAGCACTCGCGTGTCCTTCTATTATTCCGTCAGCTAAATGTTGTAAGTTCCCCACACCGCCAGAAGCTATAACTGGGATTGGCAAACTATCAGATATTGTTCTTGTAAGCTCTAGATCAAATCCGGTTTTCGTTCCATCCTTATCCATACTTGTTAATAAGATCTCACCAGCACCGTATGAGGACATCTTTTTTGCCCATTCTACAGCGTCCATACCCGTTGATTGCCTGCCTCCTTTTATCAGAACTTCCCACTTAGGATAATCACCTTTTTTAGAAACACGACGAGCATCTATAGCAACAACTATGCATTGTGAACCATAATATTCTGATGCTTCTTTTACAAGACTCGGATTTTCCACAGCAGAGCTATTTATGCTTACCTTGTCTGCTCCAGCATTCAGCAGTTTTTTTATGTCAGTTATTTTTCTGACCCCGCCTCCTACTGTTAACGGAATGAATACCTTGGAAGCAACTTTTTCTATTACTGGTAGAATTAAATCACGATTCTCGCTGGTTGCTGTAATATCAAGAAATGTTATTTCATCAGCACCTTGCTCATCATAACGTTTTGCTATTTCTACTGGATCTCCTGCATCAGTTAGATTAACAAAATTTACTCCTTTTACTACACGCCCACCGGTAACATCTAGACACGGTATAATTCTTTTTGTTAGGAAATTTAGCATTTTACTTTGATTTCGTTAGTTCGTCGGCTAGTCTTTGCGCTGATTTAAAATCTAAAGATCCTTCATATATACTTCTTCCTAAGATAGCGCCTGCTATACCTTCTTCAGCAACTTCGCATAATTGTTCAATATCTTTAATTGTTGCTATGCCTCCTGATGCATATACAGGAATCTTTATGCTCTTAGCAAGTTCAACAGTAGATTCTATGTTAACACCTGATAACATTCCATCTCTACTTATATCAGTGTAAATGATTGAATCACATCCATAATCTTCGAATTTTTTTGCGAGATCTATCAAATTATGTTTAGTAAGTTTACTCCATCCATCAGTAGCGAGCTTACCGTCTTTGGCATCTAATCCTGCTATTATGTGTCCAGGAAAAGCAACGCAGGCTTCATTTAAAAAACCTGGATTTTTTACAGCCGCTGTCCCTATAATTACATAAGATATTCCAGCATCTAGGTAGTATTCAATAGTATTCAAATCACGAATACCTCCCCCTATTTGCACAGGAATTTCATCATCAATAGTATCTAGTATTGATTTTATTGGTATGCCATTTTTAGGCTTTCCGGCAACTGCTCCATTAAGATCTACTAAATGAATACGACGAGCTCCATTTTCTAGCCATTTTTTTGCTACTATAGACGGCTCTTCTGAAAATATTGTAACATCATTCAAGTCTCCTTGGCGTAGTCTAACGCATTGTCCGTCTTTAAGGTCGATAGCGGGAATCAGTAACATATATATATTATAAATTAAGTTAATTAAAAAACATTATTTCAAATCTTCCAGTTAGCAAAGTTACGATAAAGTATTAACCCATACTTTGAACTTTTTTCTGGATGAAACTGTACTGCAAATATATTATCAGAAGCTATGGCACAAGTGAAAGACAAACCATAATCTGTTTCTCCTACTACAATTCTCTTATCTTCTGGGCAAACATAATAACTGTGAACAAAGTAAAAATGAGTATTTTGAGGGATATCTTTCCACAGATAATGATCTTGTTTTTGATGAACCTTGTTCCATCCCATATGTGGGACTTTTAAGCGATTAGCATTTTGTTTCTCCTGCAAATTATCAGAATTAAAAAAATGGTCCCCACTAAATTGTTTTACAGATCCTCTTAATAGTTCGAGACATTTAACACATCCATTTTCCAGACTATAATCAAACAACATTTGCTCACCTACGCAAATACCTAGCATTGGTTTTTCTGAAACAGAGTTTTTAATTAATTCTATTAAATTTAGTTTTTCAATGTTTCTCATGGAGTCCAGCATTGCTCCTTGACCTGGGAGAACTAATTTATCAGCTTTTTTTATCTCTTCAGCCGAACTACAAATTTTAATATTAGCTTCTGGAGCTGCATATTGCATGGCCCTAGCTACTGAATGGAGATTCCCCATTCCAAAATCGATAATAGCAATATTAGACACTTTAAGTTTCTTATTAAGTTTATATGATTTATAATACGCCTTTTGTAGATGGCATAATCCCAGCCATGCGTACATCCTTAGTTATAGCTTTGCGCAAGGCTATTCCAAATGCTTTAAATATTGACTCACACTGATGATGTGAATTACTACCACGTATATTGTCAATATGTAGTGTTATCAATGCATGATTAACTAATCCTTGGAAAAACTCCCTTATTAAATCTACATCGAATTTACCAATATGTGGCCTAGTAAATATGACGTTATATTCAAGATGTGGCCTGCCTGAGCAATCTATAACTACCCTTGATAATGATTCATCAAGCGGCACAAACGATTCACCGTATCTAGAAATACCAACCTTATCACCTAGTGATTCTTTAATAGCCATTCCTAATGTTATTCCAATATCCTCAACGGAATGATGATCATCTATATGTAAATCCCCATGAGATTTTATCATTATATCAATTAATCCATGACGTGATATTTGATCTATCATATGATCTAAGAAAGGTATTCCAGTATCTATAGATTTATTACCAGACCCATCAAGATTAATTGATAAATTTATTTGTGTTTCATTTGTATTACGTGTGACCTGAGCTGTACGCATAATAGTTATTTTTTAGAAATAATTTTTGAAATAGTTTCAATAAGCAATTCATTTTCAGAATCAGTGCCAACAGATAACCTCAGACAATTACTTAGCAAAGTATGAGAAGTAGACATATCCTTAACTAGGATATTACTAAATTTTAACTCGTTGAAAACATTTGTTGCACTAACATTACTATCAAATTTAATTAAAATGAAATTGCCATAAGACTCGTATACTTTAACATGATCTAATTTCTTTAATGATTCTGACAGCTTGTTTCTGTTTAATAAAATTTTACTAGAATGCTCATCTAGGATATGTTTCTTATCCAACACGCTAAGAATAACTGATTCTGTTAGAGTATTTATATTGTACGGAGGTCTTATTTTATTTATTTGACTTATCCATTCATGGTGTCCTGCTAGATAACCAAATCTTATGCCAGCCAGACCAATTTTCGAAACTGTTCTTAGAATTAAGACATTTTTTAGCTCATTCAAACGACTCATCCATGATTTTTTGTTAAAAGCATAATAAGCTTCATCTATTATTACTAGACCAGGAGCCATATTTATTATTGATAGTACATCATCATCATCCCATAATCCTCCAGTTGGATTATTTGGCATTGCTAAAAATATAATTTTTGGAGAATGTTGTTTTATAGATTCTAGCATTTTATTTGTGTCTAATTGAAGGTCTTCAGTAAGATCAACCTTAACAAATTTTGCATGATTGAATTGTGATGCCATTTCAAAAAACACAAAAGAAGGCGATGGTGATAAAACAACATCTCCAGGTCTACAGCAACTTTGAATTATTAAATGTATAAGTTCATCAGATCCATTTCCAAACAATAGATCAGCCTCACAAGGTATATTAAATTTCTCTTTTATGGTTTGTATTAATTGAGATTTATCGGTACTTGGATATCTATTTAAATGAACTTTTCTTAGATTGTTAATAACATGTTCAAGAATATCTTTTGGTAAATCATAAGGTGATTCCATAGCATCTAATTTTATATAGTTAGCAGATTTACTAACAGGATAAGCATTAATACGCTGGATATCTTCTCTAACTGTAACTTTAATAAGATCCAATAAGTCCTTGTATACTATCATGATATATTTCCATCTATGCGATATTGGGCACTTGATGCATGAGCTTGTAGTCCTTCACCAGTTGCCAAAATTGATGCCGTTTTCCCTAAATTTATAGATCCCTTTTCTGAAATATTAATAAGGCTAGAACGTTTTTGAAAATCATACACACCTAGTGGTGAAGAAAATCTTGCTGTACGAGATGTTGGTAAAACATGATTAGGTCCAGCACAATAATCACCCAATGATTCTGAACTAAAACGTCCTATAAATATTGCTCCTGCATGTCTGATGAATTGTACTAGTTCATTAGCATTTTCTGTAGATATTTCTAGATGTTCTGGAGCAATCATATTTGCTATATCACAAGCTTCATATAGATCTCTAACTTTAATCAGAGCACCTCGATTAGATAGACTTTTCTTTAAAATATCAAATCTAGGCATTTTATAAAGTAGTTTATTAATTTGGTATTCTACTTCGTTTATAAAATCTAAATCTGGGCATAGCATTATTGATTGTGCTAGTTCATCATGTTCTGCTTGTGAAAATAAATCCATAGCTATCCATTCTGCTGGTGTATTTCCATCACATATAATCAATATTTCACTAGGGCCAGCTATCATATCTATGCCTACAGTTCCAAAAACTTTACGTTTTGCATATGCTACGTAAGCGTTTCCTGGCCCAACTATTTTATCTACTTGAGTAACTGTTTCTGTGCCATAAGCCAAAGCACCTATAGCTTGTGCACCACCTATGGCAAATATTCTGTCTACATTGCCTAATGCAGCAGCAGCTAGAACCATACTATTAACATGACCATCTGGAGTAGGAGATACCATAATCAACTCAGGAACGCCAGCTATTTTAGCAGGTATTGCATTCATAAGAACAGATGATGGGTATGAAGCTTTACCACCTGGTACGTATAAACCAACTTTGTCGATAGGGGTTATTTTCTGGCCAAGTATATTATTATCCGAGTCTTCGTAACTCCAAGTAGATGCTCTTTGTTTTTCATGATATTCCCTGATCCTACTGACAGAAATTTCTAATGCTTCACGTTGCTTCTTAGGAACGTTGTTTAGTGCTTTTACCCATTCTTCTTTTGGGATTTCCAATTTATCTGGAGAGTTTATATCAAGTCTATCAAATTTTTTAGTATAATTTAATAAAGCTTTGTCCCCATCATTCTTTATATCTTTTAGTATTAGATTTACTGTTTCCTCAATTGATTTATCTTCACTAGAGTCGAATTCCAATATAGAAGAGAGAGAGGAGTTGAAATTTGGATCAAGAGAATCAAGACGTTTAATCGTAGTCATATCATTAATAATTTTTAGTTTAACGAAAGGGGTTAGGGTATATTGTTATATAAAATTCATTCATGTAGATTAGTGGCTCTAGAAAAGGCATCTAAGAGTGGCTGTAGAAATACTCCACGATTTTTCAGTGATGCTTGATTAACTACTAATCTAGAAGATATAGGCATTATATCCTCGACTGCTACTAGACCATTAGCTTTAAGTGTATCTCCAGTTGAGACCACATCAACAATAGCATCAGCAAGCCCAACAAGTGGAGCTAATTCCATTGATCCATATAATTTTATTAGATCAATGTGCACTCCCTTTGCTGCAAAATGTTCTCTAGTTGATTGAATATATTTTGTAGCAACTCGCAACCTAGATCCTTGTTTAACAACATCTTTATAATTAAAATCCTTTCGTACAGCAACTGCTAAGCGACATCTGGCTATATTTAGATCTATTGGTTGATATAAGCCACCAGGTTGTTGTGCAGAGTGTTCTATAAGAACATCTTTGCCAGCAATTCCCAGGTCTGCAGCGCCATACTGAACATAAGTAGGAACATCTGATGCTCTTAGTATAAGTATTCTTAAATTAGGATCGCTGGTTTGTATTATTAGCTTACGAGATTTTTCAGGGCTCTCACTGACTTTTATACCTGCTTCTTCCAATAGAGGCAAAGTGTCTTCGAAAATTCTTCCTTTGGATAGGGCCAAAGTGATATTTTTATTTACAGTTTCTTTCATTCGTCATTCCTATTGGTAGCGCGTTTAATATTAGCTCCTAGCTTTTGAAGCTTTAACTCCATATTTTCATAACCACGATCCAGATGATAAATTTGTTCTATAGTTGTTTTTCCTTGAGCAACTAATCCAGCTATAACTAAACTTGCCGATGCTCTCAGGTCTGTTGCTTTTACAGTTGCTCCAGAAAGAAAATCAACGCCATGAACTGTAGCAGAATTTCCATTAATTGTTATATTAGCGCCTAGTCTATTTAGTTCTTGTACATGAAGATATCTGTTTTCAAATATATTTTCAACTATTATAGAAGTGCCTCTGGCTATACAGTTAAGAGCCATAAATTGAGCTTGCATATCAGTTGCTAATCCAGGATACTCTCTGGTTATTACATCTACAGATTCAGGTCTTTTACTCATGCTGCATATTAGATTTCCATTATCTTGTTTCACGTTAACCCCAGATAATCTTATCTTGTCTATAGTGGCTAACATGTTATAAGGGTTAGCATCTTTTATCCTTATATTACCACCTGTTGCAGCTAGCGCACACAAAAAAGTTCCTGCCTCAATTCTATCTGGCAGTATTCTGTGGCTTGTTCCATGTAATTTATCAACTCCTTTTATAATGATTCTGTTTGTGCCATGTCCTTTTATATTAGCCCCCATTTTTATTAACATATTAGATAAATCTACTATTTCTGGCTCACAAGCAGCATTTTCTATGATTGTTTCGCCTTCAGCAAGAGTTGCTGCCATGATAATATTTTCGGTACCAGTAACTGTTATCACATCTGGACGAATTAGAGTTCCTTTAAGCTTTTTTGCCCTAGCTATAACAAATCCATGTTCTATTTTTATATCAGCCCCTAATGCTGATAAACATTTTATATGTTGATCTACTGGTCTTTGACCTATCGCACATCCTCCGGGCATACTAACAATGGCTTCTCCAAATCTGGTTAAAAGCGGACCAAGAACTAAAATAGATGCTCTCATTGCTTTAACAAGCTCATAAGGAGCTTTTAAGTTTTCTATGTTATTCGATGTTATAGATACTTCATTTTGACCATGTTTTCTAGTTACTGATCCTAGTTGACTCAACAGCTTAATAGTTGTAGAAACATCATGTAGATCAGGAACATTTGTCAGCAAAATTGTTTCTGATGTTAGCAATCCAGCACATAAAATGGGTAATGCAGCATTTTTGGCCCCAGATATACTTACATCTCCTTCAAGTTTTGAACCACCTATAATTTGTAATTCTTCCATTGAGAGCATGATAAATCTTTTATATTGTTATTTATTAGTTCTTATATTGAAACAAATTAACTAATTCTGGTATTTATGCACTATGTTTTTGTTATGACCTTAATTTGTAACCAGTAGACATGAGGCGCAGAGCAAAAATAGATAAAAACAGAAGTACAGCTATTACTATTGCTAAACAAATATAAGGTGAAGTATCTGATTTTTCAAAAAAACCATAACGTAGTCCATCTATCATATAAAACATAGGATTATAGTACGATATTTTTTGCCAAAATTCTGGTAATGTATGTACTGAATAAAATACTCCTGACAAAAAAGTAGAAGGTACTATTAAGAAATTTTGGAACATAGCTAACTGATCATATTTTTCAGAATATATACCGGCAATCATACCAAGAACACTCATTATGCTACATGTTAATAAAGCAAATATAATTATCCAAAAATAATTGACAGCATTTACAGGATGAATAGCAACAGAAAAGAACCATACAAAAATTCCTACAGTTAGTCCTCTGACTACTGCTGCCAAAACATACGCAAAGAAGATTTCTACATGAGACATTGGTGATAACAACATGAATATTATACTCCCTGTAACTCTACTCTGGATTAGAGATGAGGATGTATTAGAAAAAGAATTTTGCATCATACTCATAGCTATGAGACCTGGAATTATGAAGCTAGTATAAGAAACATTATTAACAGTCACTCTATCTTGTAGTATTTGATTAAATACTACAAGATATAAAAGAGAAGTTGTAACTGGCGCAGCTACAGTTTGAAAGAAAACTTTATAAAAACGAAGTATCTCTTTTTTTAGTAAGGTAATAAAGCCAATCATGTTATTTTTTCGCTCTATTATTATCATATCTTGATTCTTATTGTTTTGTGTTTCAAATTCCATGACTAATTATATTTCCTTATTGAAAGAGGATAATTCATTGCAAGCTATTATCTTTACAAAAGCCTCTTCAAGGTCTTTTCCTCCGAATCTTGACATTATGTTTTTTGTTTCATCCAATGCTATTAAATTTCCAGATTTAAGAACAGCAATACGATTACACATATCCTCAGCTTCTTCGATGTAATGTGTCGTTAATAGGATGGTATGTCCTTCTTTATTTAGGCGTGATATAAATTTCCATAATGTATGACGTAGTTCTATGTCCACACCAGCAGTTGGCTCATCTAATATTATTAGAGGAGGTCGATGTACTAGTGCTTGTGCTATCAGTACTCTTCTTTTCATTCCTCCTGATAAAGATCTCATGTCGTGATCTGCTTTATCAGAAAGAGATAGATTCTCAAGTAACTCTTCTATCCACAAGTCGTTTGATTTTATCCCAAAATATCCTGATTGTATAAATAGTGTTTCTCTAACTGTAAAGAATGGATCATATACTAATTCTTGCGGGACAGTACCTACTAGATTTCTTGCTTTACGATAATCTCTTATAACATCGTGACCGTATATTTTAACATTACCAGAGGTGGGAAAAGAAAGTCCGGATAATATAGAAATAAGACTAGTTTTACCGGCACCATTTTGCCCGAGAAGTCCAAAAAATTCCCCAGGTCTAATTTGTAGGTTAATATTATCTAGAGCTTTAGTTGATTTGTTAGATTTACCTTTCGGTGTATAAGTCTTACATAATTGTTCTATGGATATTGAAAACATATTATTTTTAAATAGATGAACAGGATGGTGATTATTTATGAATTTTATCTAATTTTTCTATAAGTGAATTTATACCATTGCTATGAATTTCATTGTTAAATTGATTTCGATAACTCTCTATCAGCCACATACCTTCAATGCTTACATCATAAATCTTCCAAGTATTTCCGTGCCTTGTTAGCCTATAGTTGATTTGTATCTGCTTTCCATTGTTTTGCTGTATAAATGATTTTATTACAGCATCACTGGATGTTGCCTCTCCACGATATGGTAATACTTTTATTTTTGTGTTTTTTGAGATTAGACTGAATGCGCTCCTATATGTTTTAATTAGTGTATTACGGAATGCTTTTATTAAAGCTTTTTTCTGTTCTTCAGAGGCATTCTTCCAGTTTTTACCTGCTGTAAGTTTAGTCGTTTTAAAAAAATCTACGTGAGGAAGTATATAGTTATCAACTACTATATTAATACTTTCTAAATCCATGTTGCCAGATTCTATGGTTTTTTGTATTTCTATTAAAGCAAGATTTGTAACATTAGTTATAAAATTATCTGGGTTGTTAATATTGCTATTCTGAGAATATGACGTATTAGAGAGCAATATTATTGGAATACAAAATAAAAAAACAGCATTTTTTTATCTTTTTCTCTGATGAAATAAACATGCGATAATTTTCCTTTTGACAAATATTTTATTCAATCTTCGTAATATGGTACGTTTATATCATCTGCACATTGGTCGATTATAGTTCGTTTCCCCATATATGAGTCTCTTGTTAAAGTATACTGATCAATTGCAATATTATTCAGTAAGTCTGTTGCATATAAGAGATCTGCCCTAGAATCTAAAGCTAGTAAAGAAGCAAAGCCAATTTTACATGATTTGCTGCAAGGTATTATATTTACTGGGCTTGACAAAATGTCAAAAAGAGTTCCTGCGCTATCACGTAAATTGCTAGGGCCAATCAATGGCAGAACAATATATGGACCAGGTTTTACTCCCCAAACCGCTAGGGTCGTTCCAAAGTCATTTTGTATTTTCATTGCTCCACTTTTAGAAGCAACATCAAAACATCCACCTATCCCCATAGTTGTATTGAACATAAATCTTCCTAATGTATTAATAGCATCATGGCAATTGCCCTGAAGAATGCTATTAAAAGCAGAATTTATATTATTGGTATTATCCAATGCATTATGGATGCAGTCTCTGACGTATTCTGGAATTACTAAGTTGTAGCAACCAACTATTGGAATAAAGACTAAGTTATCGATACTCTGGTTAATTTTAAAAAATCTACTTATTTTTTTCTGAATGGTTATCTTCAAATTCATTTTTTTATTAAAGTTTAAAGTGCTGCAAGCTGATAACATAAGAGAAAATGATATCACAATTATAGCAAAGAGATTTCTTTTATTCATTGAGTTTTTATTTGTTATGAAAATGCCGTTTACTGATAATCGAACTGATCAGTATCATTCACAGGTAATCCAATTATATTTTTTTCATTAGAACTATATAAGAATTTGCTCATTAATTGTTCAATAGATATAAAACCTTGAGTATATACTATGCATCCTAAATTTTTAATATTTTCTTCCTCATTACCTGGATTAATATCTATATATTGTTCTCCCAGTAAACCAGACGTTAGTATTGATGCAGAAGTATCTATAGGCAACAAATACTTCTTATCTATATTCATAGTAACGCTAGCAAGAAAAGATTTTGCATCTAATGTTACATTTTTTACTCGACCAATGGTGACGCCAGCACTTTTTACTTGCGAATTAATTTTCAAAGATCCAATGTTATCAAAATTTGCTTTAACTACATAGGTTGATGCAAATGGCTTATTTCTTAAATTATTTGTTTGTAGAACAAGGAAAAATAGAGATGCTATTCCTATAACAACAAACAAACCAACCAAAAGTTCAGTTTTAGAGTTCATTATAATTAAAAAGTTAGTTTACAAACAAAATAGAAGTCATAAAAAAATCTAATAAAAAACAAGTATAGATCCACTTACAACTGTCCTGGTTATGGCTCTTGATATTCCATCAGGAGTAGGTTTACATTGCCATCCTTCATTTAATGAAACTGTAACTGTCGATAGACCAAAAATCAAACTCTTAAATATAGTTCCGCATATAATATCAGAATATACATCGAATCCACATTGAATCTGTGACCAGAATCGACAAGAATCTATTCCTACAACTAAGGCTCCTACAAACCAACTCCCTATGATGCCAGCTGTTGAGAATATTATAGCTAGTACAGGCATGGATAATATTCCTGCCCAGAAACGTGGGGCTAGAAGCCTTTCTATTGGATCAATTGCCATTATTTCCATTGCTAATATTTGTTCACCAGATTTCATTAAACCTATCTCTGCTGTCATTGATGTACCGGCTCTACCTGCAAAGAGAAGCGCAGTCACTACAGGTCCTAATTCTCTTGTTAGTGATACAGTTACCATTAAACCAAGTGTATCTTCAGCACTAAATTTACTAAGCATCAAATAACCTTGAAGACCTAGAACGAATCCTACGAATAATCCTGAGACTGAAATTATTAAAACAGAGTTATTACCAATAAGGTAAATCTGATCAATAATTAAATCTGTCCTTTTTTTTGTAAAACTGCTTCTAATCACTATTTTACACAATAAGCAGCATAATTTTCCTGTATTTAAGGTAAATTCATAAGCACGATTTAAAATTTTATTTAATTGAATCATGTTTGTTGCCTTAGCTTTATTAGCCACTCTTTAAAATCACTTGTTTCAGGATAGTCAAAGGGTATTGGTCCTGTAGGAGCTCCGTTTATAAACTGTTTAATAAAAGGATCCTCTGATTTAGACAATGATTCTGGTGACCCTGATGCTACTATAGAACCACTTCCAATTATATTTATTTTATCTGCTATTTTAAAAGATTCTTGCATCTCATGTGTAATTAATATGGATGCGCATTGTAGAGTATTAGATAATTCTTTTATAAGTTTAGCTATTACTCCAATTGAAATTGGATCTAAACCAGAAAATGGCTCATCATATAGCATAATCCAAGGGTCCAATGCGGTTGCTCTCGCTAGAGCAACTCTCTTAGCCATTCCTCCTGATAAGCTTGTCACTGGCATATGAGCTGCTGCTCTTAAACCAACTGAGTTCAGCTTTTCTAAAACTATCTTTATTATTTCGTCAGAAGATCTTTTTGTAAGTTCTATTAAAGGAAATGCAACATTATCGAATACGTTCAAATCTGTAAATAGTGCTCCATGTTGAAATAATACGCCCATTTTTCTTCTTAGTTTTTTAAGATCTTTATCTGGTAATAATCTTATATCCTGGTCAAATATTTTTATTTTTCCGCTTATTATTGGTATCTGATTTGTGATTGATTTAAACAAGGTAGTTTTCCCAGATCCAGAGTTACCCATTATTGCAATAATCTCTTTTTTGCGTACATCCATAGAGATATTGTTTAATATGATTGATTTTCCATATCCAACTGTTAAGTCCTGTATGGATAATATAATCTCATTATCTTTTTTCATAAAAATCTTAATGATTGTTTAATTAACAAGGTGGCACTATCATGCATAATTAACAGTATATAATCAACATTTTGAGCTCATAATATCAGATTGAAATTAATCTTTATTAATTTTTGCAAATTTTATATAAATAATGTATCCTGAGCAGCTATATCTGATAGTTATTTAGCCCGATAAAACACATGGGTTTTTTAAAAAAATTGCTAAAAGCTACAATGGTACACTACAATCATAGTATTAGGTAATTTTACAGTTAGTATAGAGGTGTAATTATGACTGAATCTAACGGTGGTTTTTTGACACATGCTGCTAGCACCTCATTAGTCCTAGATTCTTTTAATATCGGCGGTATTGGAACTATAGAGGCCTATATTGCTAATGCTAATAGAATGCCTGTTCTATCAGCTGATCGCGAAGTAGAATTGGCTCGTTGTTTGAGAGATACAGGTGATTTAAATGCTGCTAAAGAATTGGTGCTTTCACATCTGCGTTTGGTAATATCTATAGCTAGGCAATATTTAGGCTATGGTTTGCCTCATGCCGATTTGATACAGGAAGGTAATATTGGATTAATGAAGGCGATAAGGCGCTTTGACCCAGAAAGAGGTGTGCGTCTCATGTCGTTTGCGGTGCACTGGATAAAAGCAGAGATCCACGAATTCGTTATAAGAAATTGGCGTTTAGTTAAAATTGCAACTACAAAAGCTCAGCGCAAAATATTTTTTAACTTGCGTAGTATGCGCCCTAATGGTAATTATCTTGATTCAGGACAAATAGATAAGATAGCAAATAACCTGAACGTTCGTAGTAATGATATAAGAGAGATGGAAACTCGTCTCTCTGGATGTGATATTTCCATAGATTATAAAGAGGATAGTGATGATAGTTATAATCCTTCTGAATATTTATTTGAATCTATGGATGAGCCAGATAATATTTTACATAAGAGAGATTATGATCTTATGCAATCGGTTGGCTTAAAAGAAGCGTTAGAAATTTTGGATGATCGTTCGCGCAAAATAGTAGAATCGCGCTGGTTGCAAGACGAAAATAATCATACTTTACAAGAATTAGCAGATGAGTTTGGAATATCAGCTGAAAGGATTCGTCAAATAGAATCAGCTGCTATGAAAAAAATGAAGAGTTTCTTGTTAAAATGATATGCATTTGATTAAATTTCTAATTTAATAATATTTTATTTATAGTTAGGAAGCTTAGTTCATGAATGTTGGTTTTATAGTTTTTGGATTGACAGGTTTATTAACATTGGTTTGTTTTCTGTCTCCTCTGTCTGTACGTATTAAGCTTCCATATTCTGTTATATTAGCGATAGTTGGATGCATTCTAGGTATATTGGTTTATGGTCCACATAGTTGGGCTCCATTTGTTGTCGCTGATTTTTTAGATTCCTTAGGATCTTTAGAAATATCTTCCGAGACTTTCTTGATGGTTTTTCTGCCTGTCTTACTGTTTGAGACTGCTCTATCTATGAATGTTAGAAGATTATTAGATGATATTGGTCCTATACTAATGATGGCAATCGTTGCTGTTATCGTGTGTACAATAGTGGTAGGATTTACTCTTAATGCTATATCATCTTACGGTTTAGTAGCATGTCTCTTACTAGGATCTATTGTGGCCACTACAGATCCCGTAGCTGTGGTTGGTGTTTTTAGAGAAGTTGGAGCACCAAAGCGTCTTACCACATTAGTAGAGGGTGAGAGTTTATTTAACGACGCAGCCTCGATAGCCTTATACACAGTATTATTAGCAGTTTTAGCTGGTAGCGGCGAACTATGTATTAGTAATGTAATAAATGATTTTGTCATTTTGTTTATTGGCGGTGGATTTGCAGGCTATTTTATGGGTAAAGCCGCCTGTTTCTTGTTTACCTGGCTAAGGGGTTTCCATGCGGCTGAGATTACGCTTACGTTAACGCTAGCTTATCTTTCTTTTTTTATTTCTGAGCACTATCTTAATGTTTCTGGAGTTGTAGCTACAGTTATATCAGGACTAGTTGTTGGATCTACTGGTCGTACGAGGATGTCTCCAACTACTTCTGAGTATTTATCTAAATTTTGGGAGCAATTCGGTTTTTGGGCAAACTCACTAATTTTTCTTTTCTCTGCTATGTTGATACCACGTTTTATGGGTACTTTAAACTTGCAGACATGTATATTGATACTTATAGTTTTTGCTATTACCCTTGTTGCTAGAGCAGTAGTAATATTTGGTTTGCTTCCTATTCTTCGAATAACAAGATTAGGTACTACAGTTAGTCTTTCTTACAAGTTAGTTATGTTGTGGGGTGGGCTTAGAGGTGCTGTTTCGCTAGCACTTGCTCTAGCTGTTACAGAAAATAATTCTGTCCCAGAAGAGCTGAGACATTTTATTGCAATTGCTACTACCGGATTTGTTCTTATGACGCTGTTTATTAATGGAGTTACTTTAAGGCCATTAATAAGGTTTTTAAAATTAAATGAACTATCATTAATTGATACTACTATCAGAAATCAAGTTCTAGGGGTTACCTTAAAAGAGTTACAGGTTCACATAGAGGATGTTGCAAGGACAGAGCATATAGGTCAAGATTCTTTGGAGCGCATACAAGCCGTATTTAAGTCTAGTTTATCAAGATTACATGATGTTCCTGTTTCACAGATGAGTAAATCTGAGCGTGTGTCAGCAGGCTTGGCGATTTTAGCTCAAAGAGAAGAAGAAATGCTTTTTGATATACTCAAGGCAAAGATTGTAGATGAAAGAGTTGCTGAGTCTCTATTGTCTCGTGCTGAGTACCTGGAGGATGCTATTAGAACTGGTGGTTTAAATGGTTTCGAATATGCAGTTGAAAATGATTTACGTTACTCAAAAATGATTAGAGTAGCTTTATGGTTTCATAATATATTTGGTTATAACGAATGGCTTTCTGAGAAATTAGGTTATCGTTTTTCAAACTTGATGAGCAAAAGGTCAATAGAACAAAAATTAATATTGTTTGCTAGCGAGAAAGTTTCTCCAATTTTAGGTGATGAAGCCACCGAGGTTATAATAAAAGCACATAAGCGTCGCTTAGGTCTTATAGAAAATGCTTTACAGGCTATGAATTTACAATATCCTTTGTATGCAACTTGGTTGCAGGAGATTTACCTTGGAAGAGCAGCCAGAGAATTAGAGTGTATAAGATATAGTGATATGCTTAGTAAATTCCTAATTAGTGGAGAGGTTTATGATGATCTTATGGAAAAAGCACATGCTCGTTGGCATTATATAGATAGGCATCCACCTCTTGATATTGAGTTAAGTGCAGCTGAATTAATAAAGAAAGTGCCGTTATTTCATGATCTAAGTCTGAATTCGCTTAAGTCTATATGCAAACTGTTAAAACCTAGATTAGCTCTACCTGATCAAATAGTTATAACAAAAGGGAAGCAAGGTAGAGAAATGTATTTTGTTGCCTCTGGAGCTGTAGCTATGCATTTGCCTGATGATACTGTTGTAGAGTTGGGTAGCGGTGAATTTTTTGGGGAGTTGGATTTATTTGGTAAAGATCCATTAGTTTTAAAAGTAACTTCTCTAGGATACAGTAAATTGCTTCTACTAAACTCTAAAGATCTTGGTATTTTATTAGAAAAAGACTCAGAGCTACGATGTCGTATAGAAAGTGTGGTAAATCAAAGAAGAATAGCAATAGATACCTGGAGGCAAAGGTCGAATTACAATATTAACCAGGAATAATATTTAAGTAGTTTCTTATCTTTATAAACTTGATAATATCCGATAATATTATAATGGATGACTCTGTTGTGAAATTATCGGATAATATTTCGTGGGTTATGTTTTCTATTCTAAATTTTTGAAAAGAATCTACTTCTCCATCATTATTTATCGGACAAAAGTCTTTTTTTAGCAAGCTTGTTTGGCTTAAAAGTTCTTCTATTTGATAACCTTCATCCGTGATTTTTTTTATATCAAGAATTTTATAAAGTTTTCCTTTTGTTAAAATATCATTCTCTATTAAATTTGCTTCTTCATAGCACTCTCTGATTAAAGATTGTTCTGGTTTCTCACCTTTGCTAACTAATCCTCCAACTATTGTTTCTAGTTTTCCTGGGTTTATGGATTTTTTAGATGATCTTTTTGAGATCCATAATTCTTTGTTATTTAACCAAGAATTCATATGAACTGATCTTGTCTTGAGTCCTAGCAAGCGAGCAGCAGAGCGTTCTATATGTCCTAACACTTCATAATTTGGACCTATAATATCTAAAATCTCACTATTCCATTTTTTGATATTACATTTAGATTTTAGTATTTGGGTTACATTCAACAACAGCTCTTTCAGAATATGTCTATTTATTGTGTCATCACCAATTTGAAATTTATTTTTTTTTATATAACCCAATCTATGTTGCTGCAATAGTTCACATGTTTCTATACTAGAAATTCCGCATTCTTTTTTATTGATTATCACAATCAAGAAGTTCTTTTCATTTTCAGGGTTTGATGGAGAACATAGCTTGTAAAAAATGTTTCTCAAATGATTAATTTCGTTGATAGATCTGTTATTCATATTTATAATTTAATTTAAATTCAGTTATTGTTTTCATTAAGTTTTTTTGCTTGTTTATAGTTTAAATTACCTGTAATTTTTAAGTATCATTTCATATGCCATTAACTATCTAAATAATTTTATGCTAAATATTATTATACTCGCCGCTGGATCTGGAAAGAGGATGCAATCCAAAATTCCTAAAGTTTTACATACATTTGCAGGTCGTCCCATGTTAGAGTATGTAATAGAAAGCGCGAAAAATCTTAATCCTGATTCTATAACAATTGTTTTAGGTCATGAAGCTGATCTTGTTAAGTCATATATAAGCAATGATAATCTAAATATTGTATTACAGGAGTCTCAATTAGGTACAGCTCATGCTGTAATGTGCGCTATGCCAATGATATCTTCTTTTGATAATGAAGATAGCAATACACTTATTTTATATGGTGATGTTCCATTAGTAAGTGTTGATACATTAAGATCATTATTAGATTCTTGTTGTGAAGGAATGTCTATATTGACTAGTGTATCTGATAATCCTGATGGTTATGGTCGCATTATTCGAGATAAGACTGGTAATATTGTTAAGATAGTTGAGCATAAAGAGGCTAATAATGAACAAATAGCCATTAAGGAAGTTAATGTTGGTATCATTGCTATTCAGACAACAAAACTAAAACAGTGGATAGGTATGATATTTAACAATAATGAACAAATGGAGTATTATCTCACAGATTTAGTGAAAATTGCTGTTACTAATAGTGTAATTGTTAACTCTGTTTCTCCTAAAAAATCTTGGGAAGTTTTTGGTATTAATGATCATATTCAACAATCAAACATTGAGCGAGTATATCAATACGAACAGGCTAAAAATTATATGTCTAAAGGATTAACTATATCTGATCCTAGTCGTTTTGATGTGCGTGGTTCTTTAAGATTTGGCAGCGATGTTTTTATAGATGTTGGATGTGTTTTTGAAGGATTAGTTGAGTTAGGAGATGATGTTTATGTAGGACCATATTCTATTTTGCGAGATGTTACTATAGAAAAAAATGTTAGAATAGAAGCTTACAGTCATATAAGCAATAGTACTATAGAGAATAATGTTTCTATAGGTCCATTTGCTAAATTATGTAAAGGTTCTCATATAAAAAGTAACTCCAAAATAGGTAATTTTGTAGAAATAAAAAATACAAATTTTGGAAATAAAAGCAAGGCTAATCACCTGGCATATATTGGCGATTCTAATGTTGGATCGAATGTTAATATAGGAGCAGGGGTTATTACATGCAATTATGATGGGGCCAATAAATTTCAAACAATTATAGAAGACAATGCTTTTATTGGGTCTGGGTCTCAATTAATAGCCCCTATAAAAGTAGGTCAAAGTGCAACCATAGGCGCAGGAACAACATTGACTGATGATGCTCCTGCTGGCAAATTAACAATAGCTAGAGCTAGGCAGAAAACCATAGTTAACTGGAAGAGACCAAAGAAAAACTGACAATTTTATTAATTTATTATATATATTCTAAGTTGTTTTATAGTTATTAATCGTTTTGACATGCCCATATTCCAAAATAAACTGGAAGTACTTTATAATACCCTTTCTTTTAGTAAAATTAGGGTTGACAAAAAAATAAATATTTGTTGCCTACCTAAAAATGAAAATCATATTCTATATCTTGTTAATTGATATTTATTAATAATATTGATAGCGTTGTATCTATCTGAATATCATGTGTTTTGTTATACAGTTTTTTATATGATTAGCTGGAGTAGTCATTATGTGCGGCATAATAAGTGCTGTTTCTTGCAGAGATGTAACTTCTATGTTGATAGATGGTTTGTCACGTTTGGAGTATAGAGGTTATGATTCTTGTGGTATCGCAATTTATGGAAAAAAGAACCTAAGAAGGGTTCGTAGCATGAAGAGAGTATATGACTTAAGTAAGCAAATAATAGAGCATAATTTATATGGTTCTATTGGTTTGGCTCATACAAGGTGGGCAACGCACGGAATGCCATCTACTTATAATGCTCATCCGCATTTCTCTAGTTTAGATTCTGGAAAACCAAGAATTGCTTTAGTTCATAATGGAATAATTGAAAATTATGATGAACTAAGAGTAGAGCTTCAGGAATCTGGATATCTATTTGAGAGTCAGACCGATACAGAGGTTTTGGTCCACCTTATAAATCATAATTATGACGGTGATATTCTTAGAACTGTTCAAAAAGTCACTAAGCTATTGACTGGAACATATGCTATAGCTGTTTTTTGTGCAGATGAACCATACAGGATAATAGGTTCTTGTAAGGGTGCTCCTTTAGTATTAGGTTTAGGGGATGGTGAAAATTTTTTAGCTTCTGATGTTTTAGCTATGGCAGGTAGGGCCAATGAAGTCATATACTTAGAAGATGGTGATATAGTTGATATAGAAAGCAATAATTTTCTAATTGTAGATTCTGATAATTCTCTAGCGCATAGGAAAAGATATCCAAAGAGTAGTTTTATAGGTATTGTGGAGTTGGGAACTTATCGCCATTACATGCAAAAAGAGATATTTGAGCAGCCTAGAGCTGTCGCAGATACTTTGCAAGAAGTTAACATAGTATCAGAAAATATTTTTGGAATCGATGCTGAGGAAATATTTAGGAATATAGATTCTGTTTTAATAATTGCTTGTGGCACTAGTTACTATGCTGGAATGACTGCAAAATATTGGATAGAATCTATTGCTAAAATTAGAGTTTCTGTCGAGATTGCTAGTGAGTATCGCTATAGAGATAGTGTTGTAAATCCCAAGTCACTAGTACTAGTAATATCTCAATCAGGTGAGACTTCTGATACTTTGTCGGCACTCAAACATTCTATGTCCTTGGGTATGAACTATAATATGGCAATATGCAATTCCCAAACTAGTGCCATCGTTAGAGAGTGTAAGCTTTGTTATCTAACTAGAGCAGGAATAGAAATTGGAGTTGCTTCAACTAAGGCGTTCACTACTCAATTAACAGTGTTATTCCTATTATCTATTACTCTTGCAAAAAATCGTTCTATTCTGAGTAGAGATAACGAAATGCTCTTTTTAAAAGCTTTGCGTCATTTGCCAGCTGCTTTATCTTCTGTTTTGGATTTGGAGCCTTTAGTCGTCAAATGGGCTAATCATTTTGCCAATAAAGAGAACGCTCTATTCCTTGGTCGTGGAATGCACTATCCAATAGCACTTGAGGGTGCTTTAAAAATGAAAGAGATTAGTTATATACATGCGGAAGCATATCCAGCTGGAGAATTGAAGCATGGTCCTTTAGCTTTGGTTACTGATAATATGCCTGTTGTGGTGGTTGCACCAAAGGATATTTTATTAGAAAAGTTAAAATCTAACATGCAGGAAGTGCAGGCAAGAGGTGGTAAATTATATGTTTTTGCTGATGCTGATAGCAAGATCAACGATGATAGCATAAACCTAATAAGAATGCCTGAGCATTATGGTATGCTATCACCGATTCTACATACTATTCCTTTACAATTGTTAGCTTATCATACAGCATGTATACGTGGAACAGATGTTGATAAGCCAAGAAATTTAGCGAAAAGCGTAACAGTAGAATAAATACTTGTGTTAAGAAATTAGTTCACTTAATTTATGCCCAGGATCTATAGATTTCATAAATGTTTCTCCAATTAGGAATGCATTTATATTAGAATTTCTCATTGTTTCTATATCTTTTTTTGAGGAGAATCCACTTTCAGTAACTATTATCTTTTCATTGGGAACATATTCCTTTAGTTTTAATGTATTATTTATATCAGTGTGAAAACTTCCTAGATTTCTATTATTAATTCCTATGAGTCTTGTTTTCAATTTTAGCGCTAGATCAATTTCATGCTTTGTATGTGTTTCTACCAAAACATCCATCCCTAATTCCATTGCTACTGCTTCTAAATCTATTAATTGTTTAGAATCTAGTATAGATACTATCAACAATATACAATCAGCTCCTATGGAACGTGCTTCTAACACTTGATAGGGATCTATTACAAAATCTTTTCGTAGAATTGGTAAATTACAAGCAGATCTAGCTTTACACAGGTCTTCACAGCATCCCTGAAAAAACTGTGTGTCGGTTAATACTGATATGCAAGCCGCGCCATTTTTAGCATAAGTAATAGCAAATTTTCTTGGATCAAAATCATTCCTAAGTATTCCTTTAGACGGGGAGGCTTTTTTTATCTCTGCTATAACACTAGGCAATCCTTGTTTAATTTTATTTTCTATTGCGTCAGCAAATCCCCTGGTAGGGTCTTGTTTACATATTTTTTCCATGAGAACAGAGCTGCTATTTTTTGTTTAGCTATAGATACTTCTTCTTTTTTTGCAAAAACTATTTTTTTAGTATGTCATTCATTTTGAGAACTTCCTAGTGTAGGCTCTAAATTCTTCTAACTTATCCCTTGCCGATCCATTTTTTATAGCCTCAAAAGCTAATGAAACACCTTGTTTAATACTATTAGCTCTATTTCCTGCGTATATAGCTAGACCGGCATTTAGGGCAACAATATCTCTAGCAGAGCCATCTAGATCATTTAAAGAATCTAGTATGAGTTGAGCTGATTCCCCCCTGTTTGACACTCTGATATTACGATTAGATACCATTGGAATATTATAGTCTTCAGGATGAATTTCGTACTCCGTTATTACTCCATTTTTTAATTCGCCAACCATTGTTGCACTACCCAATGCAGCTTCATCCATGCCTTCTTTACCATATATGGTAAGCACATGACGAGATTTAAGTTTTTTTAATACTCTAACTTGAATGCCTACTAAATCAGGATGAAAAACTCCCATTAGCTGATTAGCCGCACATGCTGGATTGGTTAGTGGTCCTAATATATTAAATATTGTACGAACCCCAATTTCTTTTCTAACCATGGAAATATTATCCATTGCTTTCTGATGTAATGGAGCAAACATAAATCCTATACCGGTCCTTTCTATACATTCAATAATATGTGATGGTTCTAATTCTATATTTACTCCTAATTCTTCCAAAACATCTGCACTGCCAGAAGAAGAAGATGCGCCGCGATTTCCATGTTTGGCTATTTTTACACCTGCAGCAGCTGCAACAAACATAGCAGCAGTAGATATATTAAAAGTTTGACTACCATCTCCTCCAGTACCGCACATATCTAAAAGATCTTCTCTGTTCTTAACAGGAACTTGTTTAGAAAATTCTCGCAGAGCCAAAGCAGAAGCTGTTATTTCATCTATAGTTTCTTTCTTGACTCTTAATCCGATAAGTATTGCACTTGAGATTTGGGGAGATAGTTCTCCATTTATCATCATACTCATTAAGCTGAACATTTCATCATGGAATATTTCTCTATGTTCAATGCATCTAGTTAATACTTCAGTTACAGTAATAGACACTGATTATTCTCCGATTTTAATTTATCATAAGAAAATTTTTTAACAACTGGTACCCATGTTCACTAAGTATGGATTCTGGATGAAACTGTACACCGAAGACTGGTAGTTGTTTATGTCTCACTCCCATAATATCTCCGTCCGGAGCTGTTGCTGTAACTTCCAGGCATTCAGGTACCATTGAAGGGTCTATAGTCAATGAATTGTACCTTATTACTGTATATGGTGATGGTATATTATTAAAAACACCAAGTCCGTTGTGTGATATTTGTATTGTTTTTCCATGCATAACATGGTTAGATCTAACAATTCTTCCGCCAAACGCCTCACCGATAGCTTGATGTCCTAGACAGATACCTAATATAGGTATCTTTCCAGAAAATTCTAATATAGTAGATATGCTAATTCCAGCTTGAGAAGGGGAGCAAGGTCCTGGAGATATACATATTCTATCTGGTTTTAAATTCTCAATACCTTGAATATCAATTTCATCGTTTCTGTATACACTTACATCCTCTCCAAGTTCTCCAAAATATTGAATTATGTTATATGTAAATGAGTCATAATTATCTATCATTAAAAGCATTTTTTATTCCTAAAATGTCCGTTAATCTAAACCATTCTGTACTTGTTCAGCAGCTCTAAGTATTGCTCTGGCCTTGGCTTCAGTTTCTGCCCATTCTAATTCAGGATCAGAATCTGCCACTATTCCAGCAGCAGATTGCACATAGAGTATTCCATTCTTAATGATTCCAGTACGTATCGCTATTGCAACATCCATCTCTCCGTTATAGCTCAAGTAACCAGCTGCTCCACCATATACCCCTCTCCTTACTGGCTCTAATTCATCTATTATTTCCATTGCTCGTATTTTTGGTGCTCCTGTTAATGTCCCAGCCGGGAATGCAGCTTTTAGAACATCCATATTTCCCATATCTGATTTTAATATACCTGTAACATTAGATACTAAGTGCATAACATGTGAATATCGTTCTATAGCCATAGTATCAGTAACTTTAACTGATCCAATTTCAGCAACTCGACCTATATCATTTCTAGCTAGATCGATAAGCATCACGTGCTCTGCAATTTCTTTTGTGTCAGATTTAAGAGATTGTTCTAGCTCAAGATCTTGTTCACGAGTACCACCTCTTTTTCTAGTTCCTGCTAGTGGTCTTATCGTAATCTGTGATTTTTTTATTCCATTGTTTATAATTTTCTCTTGCCTAACTAATATTTCTGGTGATGATCCAACAACATGAAAATCATCAAAGTTCCAGAAATACATATACGGAGAAGGATTTATTGATCTTAATGACCTATATAGCGATAGAGGATTATCTCTAAATGATTTAGTAATTGTTTGGCCAATAACTACTTGCATAAGGTCACCAGCCTCAATATATTCTTTAGCTTTTCTTACGGCAGACATGTATTCTTTTTTAGTGAAGTTGCGTTGCTCACTAGTTTGCATGCTGTTGTGAGAGTAAGGTGTCTCTATAGGTTTTTTTAGTCTATTTTTTAGTTCTGTTAATCTCTTTTGTGCTTTTGAATAGCTTTCTGGTTTATTAGGGTCTGCATATACTATTAGGTAAATGCGCCCTGCTAGATTATCAACTACTGCTAATTCGTCTATGTGTAATAACATTATGTCAGGTGTGCCTTCTTCCATTCCTGGTGGAAAAGGTTTCACTGCTGGTCCTAAACATGGTTCTATGTTGCGAACCACATCATAAGCAAAATACCCAGCTAATCCACCGCAAAAACGCAGTACTCCTGGCAGTGGGGCAGCTCTAAATCTAGATTGATATTCTTCTATAAAATCAAGAGGATTTCCTTCATATTTTTCTAAAACTTTACCATTTGTAATAACTTCAGTTGTTTTACCAATAGATCGTAAAATTGTTTCGGCTGGTAATCCTATAAAAGAATATCTTCCAAAACGATCGCCACCCATGACTGATTCTAAAAGACAGCTCATCTTTCCAGAATTATTATTAGAATATGCAAGTTTAAGATATAAAGATAACGGTGTATCTAGATCAGCATAAGTTTCTGATATTAGTGGTATTCTATTATACCCTTGAGATACTAATGAATTAAATTCTATTTCTGTCATGCTTTTTCCATGCCTATTAATAAAAAACCCAGAACTATAATAAATTGTTCCGGGTTGATTTAGATATTGCTTATTTATGCAAATTATTTGATTATGATCTAAAGTGATCATTTACCCGGACGGAATACGCCACCAGCGCCATAAAGCGTCATGTGTTTTGTCCAGGTAGTTACAATTCATAATTTTATAATTAGATACAGTTAATTTAAATGCTTAAAATACTAAAAGATAGCTTCATTGTAATGATGAACCCATTGAGAAACTTTTGTCAAGTTATCTATTACGACATTAGCTCCCATTGAGTATATATTTGAGTTATTATTGTACCCGTATGAAACTAACATGATGGCCGTGATATTTGCCGCTTTAGCAGATAATATGTCATTCATTGAGTCTCCAACTACTACGGCTTGTTGTGGTTTAATATCCATTTTTTCACATGCTAGTAGTATTTGATCAGGAAAAGGTTTGCATCTTTCACAAGTGTCTCCACATATAACATATTCAAAAAATGGTAACAGGTTAGTATTTTGTAATATTTGTATCGCTAATTCTGTCGGTTTATTAGTTACTACAGATAATCTAATCCCAATTTTCTTTAGCATACTTAACCCATCAAATACCCCACTATAAACTAAAGTTTTATCTCCGTTTATTTTTCTGTAGCTATTAAAAAATAATTTTTTTGCTTTTTCAAAATAATCATTGCTCAAATCTATATTGTTAGAAGTATGTATTAATGATTTATTTATAAGATTATTTATACCTTTCCCAATAAATTTTTTTACTATATTTTCAGGTATTTTACTTAAACACATTTTTTCTAACATAATATTTATGGCATATGATATATCTGATATGGAATCAATCATAGTTCCATCTAAATCAATTAATACAGAATTAATTTTAGTCATAAATTTTTAGTAAAGCATTAGATCTCATTAAATCAATGGTAGCAGCATAATCTTTTGAATTAAATATTGCTGACCCTGCAACAAATACATTAGCTCCAGCAGCATATACTTCTCTTATGTTATTTGCATTAATTCCTCCATCAACTTGCAGTAGTATAGAAGAATCGTTAATTTCTTCCCAGTGCTTTATTTTACTCGATGCTTCTTGTAGTTTTAAGATGGCAGATGGTATAAATTTTTGACCACCGAATCCTGGATTTACCGACATTATTAGTATCAAATCAACCTTATCCATTATGTAGTCTAGGTAATTCAATGGTGTTGATGGATTAAATGCTAATCCTGATTTGCATCCATGGTCCCTTATTATAGATAATGTTCTATCCAAGTGTTTTGTTGTTTCTGGGTGGACAGTTATTATATTAGCTCCGCTTTTAGCGAATTTTGGAATAATAGTATCTGGTGATTCAACCATTAGGTGTACGTCTAATGGAGCTTTGGTTATTGGTCTTATAGATTGACATATCATTGGACCAATGGTTAGGTTTGGCACGTATTGATTGTCCATAACATCTATATGTATCCAATCAGCACCGGATGTAATAACTTTTTCTATTTCTATGCCTAAGTAGGCAAAATTAGCTGATAGAATGCTAGGAGCAATTATAATAGGTGTTTTTTTTGTATTCATGAACATATACCTAATGTTTTTTATTTATTGAAGATGTTAATCTTATAAGTATTTGTTGTGTAAGACTATTGTCTTTAATTGGATTTTATAACATTTATTTTTATAAAATCAGCTATTTTAGAATTTTAATATTGGTTAAGAGTTATAAATGAGAATTGTTTTTTATTTTTTGCTATTGCTAATATATTTTTCTATCCTATATTAGAGTCACATGGAAGTACACTTCATATACATGATGATACATTGAAAAATTTCCAAGAATCAGATTGGAACAATATTCCTAATTGGGAAGAGGATGACCTTTTGCAATTCTGGGATATGTTTTTGAGGAATTGTCATTGCATAATTGATCATGAGTCAACGAATTCTATTAATAATTATGTAAAATCAACCGAATGGAAAAAAATATGTTCTATTGCGAATTCATGTAATGCTGAGTTATCGAATAGCAGCAATAAAATAAAGAAATTTCTGAAAAAATATCTACAGCCTTGGGTGTTTGCTGATATGGCTGGTAACCAGACAATTGGATTACTAACAGGGTACTATGAGCCGTTGTTAAGAGGTTCTAGATATAAACATGATTCTTATAAATGGCCAATCATTGGTATACCTGATGATCTGCTTAACATAGATTTATCATCAATTTATCCGGAATTAAAAGGAAAGATAATTAGAGGAAGAATTAGTGAAGGGAAAGTTGTCCCATATTACTCAAGGTCAGAGATTATATTGAAAGAAGAATATTTCCCAGTTATAGCTTGGACTGATGATTTGATAGATAACTATTTTCTTGGAATTCAGGGCTCTGGACGTCTTGTATTAATGGATGAAGATAATTTGGGTGAAATTATTAGATTATCATTTGCGGGGCATAATGGTCATCAATATATATCAATTAGTGATTGGTTAGTAAAAGAAGAAGCATTAGAAAGAGATAAGATATCTGTATCTTTTCTGAAGAATTGGGCTGAGCAAAATCCAGAAAAAATAACTAAATTATTAAATACAAACCCATCATTCGTGTTTTTTTCTGAGGGAAATAATCCTAAATCAGAAATTGGCCCTAGAGGTGCTTGCGGCATAGAGCTTAAAGCAATGCGTTCTGTTGCTGTTGATAGTACTTTCATACCTTTATGTATGCCAATGTTTATATCATTTAATCTTCCAGATTATTCCTTATTTCAACATTTTGTGTTTGCACAAGATACTGGATCAGCAATAAGAGGTCCTGGACGGCTAGATTTATTTATCGGTAGCAGTTTAGATTCAGGACTTATTGCTGGTAAATTAAAGCAAATATGTAAAATGTGGATTTTGCTACCAAAAGTTTAATATACAAATTAAATATTATGAATAAAAAGATATAGTTATTTGTGGTGCAGGTATAGTTGGTCTTTCTACTGCTTTAGCATTAGCCAAAAAAAACAAAATGTTATGATAATTGCGCCTCATTATAGGGATATTTCTACGCATAATGATGAATATGGATCAAGGATATATGCCATATCTGAATCCAGTAAAAAATTCTTAGAAAAAATAGGTTGTTGGTCCAACATGCCAAATAGTCGTTTAACATCTGTTACTGGCATGGAGATTTATGGGGATGCTTATCGCTCTGTACTTGAATTGAGCGCTTGGCAATCATCTGTATCACAACTATCTTGGATAGTAGAAGCAGCAGAGATTGAGAGATCATTAGTTAAGGAAATCCTTAATATAGATGTGCCATGGATTGACGATCGCTGTTTTGATTATAAGGATAATATAATTATCACAGAAAGGGGAGAAAGGATATCTGCGGAACTCTTTGTTGGAGCAGATGGCTATAACTCTACGTTACGTAATTTATCAGGGATTGCTCGTTCAATTAAGGATTATAATGAAACAGGAATAATTGCAAATATATGTTCTCATGGTGCGCATAGGGGTAAAGCCTTTCAATGGTTTGGAGAACATGGCGTTCTGGCATTATTACCCTTACCTGATCTTTCTTTTGGAAATCAAGTGTCAATGGTTTGGTCTGTCAATCGAGATATTATTAATTTCTTAGATAGCATGAATAATGACAAGCAAAAATTATATATAGAAGATAGATTAGTTGATATTACTGATCGAAGACTGGGTTGTATGAAGATAGTGAGTAAGAGAATATCGAAATTTAATCTGACACTAGAAAAATCCAACCTTGTTGCTCCTGGTATGGTTTTTATAGGAGATGCCGCTCATAGATTGCATCCTTTAGCAGGACAAGGATTAAATATCGGTCTTGGAGATTCAGAATTTTTGTGCGATACCCTTACATCGAAAAGTCAGAATCAGAATTTCGGTGATATAGAACTATTAAATAATTATAGTAAGGTCAGAGAACGACACATATCTCGCATGCGTATTGTGACTGATGGTTTACATAAGATTTTTAGTAGCAAACTTCTTCCAGTTAAAATAGCCCGAAATTGCGGATTATCTCTTATCAATAAGGCATTTTTCCTTAAGCCAATAATAGTAGATTATGCTTCTAAAAATTAATTTTTCATAACTATTTATGATATTCTTCCTCTATGGATATGCTTTTACAGTTATCAAAAACATCGAATTTGCTTATTGTCAGTTTTAAAGATATTATTTCCGAGAAAGTGCTCAGCAAGGTGCTAGATATATTGTAAGATAGAGTTTCTATAAGACCGAAATGTCTGCTATTCGCTATTTTTGTTATAGTATCAACTATATGCCTATAGTCCAATACATTGTTAATGTCATCTGCGGTAGTGGGTGATGATTCTACTTCTAGAATAGCCAGAATATTTATCCGTTGCTTATTATTTATCTCTTTCTCCAATATACCTATACTGGAATTTATAAATAGATCAGAGATTAATATTTTTCTTGAAAACCTCATTATTTAGATCCTATTAAGATTGATTATTGCTGTAAGATTCTAATTCATTTATGTATCAATTGGGTTTTTAGTTATATAAGTTTTACCTCATAGATTTTTTCTGATTCGTCTAAATGAATGTTAAAGAATTTTAGTTTGTTATTGCGAAACACACAAATGTTAGCATGATCACCGATTCTGTACCCATTTAACATGCTTGCTCCATTATTTCTGTTGTCTACCATAATTCCATCTATTGCTATCAGCAAATCACCAGATGATAGTCCAGATTTATGTGCTATTCCATTTTCTAGTATGGTTTCTAGCAGAATCCCATTATTTTTACTACTGGTTTTCGCATGTAAAGTAGGTTTTTCTGTATCTATGAGCTCTAATTTAATTTTAAATTGCATTAGCCAATCTTGTATTGGAAGTTCTACTAGTCCATATATATAATTTTCTATAAATATCCCGGTATTTATGTTTGTTGATTTTTTTATTATTTCAACTAAATTATCTTCAGATATACCCCGTTTTATACCTTTGTAAAAGTTACAACCATATTTATACCACATGAATTTTATTACATCGTCTAAAGAGTATCTCTCATTACTTTGTTTTCTGATTATAGAGTCTAGACCCAGTGCTACAATTGATCCTTTTATATAATAACTTACTATGGAGTTAGGGGAATTCTCATCCTGTTTATAGTAACGAGTCCATGCATCAAAAGAACTCTGTGCTAGGGTTTGTTTTTTTCTGCCAGGAGAATTTATTAATATATTAATTTTTTTACATATAATGTTTGCATATGTATTGCGATTAATTAACCCTGTTCTAAGAAGGAAAATATCCTCGTAGTATGAGGTGAAACCTTCGAATACCCATAATAGTGACGTTTGATTAGATTCTTGTAGCTTATAATCGATAAATATTTCTGGTTTAATTCTTTTAATGAGCCATGCATGAAAGTATTCATGGCTTAATAATTCTAGTAGTTCTATATATTTCTCAGGAGTTTCTTTTTCTCCTATCATTGGCAAACATTCTTTTCCTATGCATAAAGCAGAAGATGTTCTATGCTCTAAACCTCCATGACAATTGGAATTTATGTTTATAAAAAAAATAAATCTATCACTACTATCTGAAAAAGGAGATATTTTATCTATAGGATCAAAGAATTCTACTTGAGAATCACATATCTTTTTTGCATCTTGATTAATCCTGTTTATATCTATTCTAAAAGAGTCTCCTGATAATATTATCTCATGCATAGTTCCCCCGGAGAAGAAGATGCTTGTTTTAGGATTCCCTATTTCTATAGGATGGTCTATTAGTTCATCATAGCATTTAGAATAATAGAACCAAAATTGTTTATCTTCATTGATATATGCTGCCTCTAGTGTCGGTAGACTAGTGTATATGTTCCAGTTATTAATTTTTTTTATTTGAAGAAGGCAGTTAAGGTCTTGTTGGCCATCTATTCTCAAAAACATGCTGGATCCATTAAAAAATGCTCTTTCATCATCTATATAAGATCCTCGCACTGATTTATCAAATGCATATATGACATATTCTACCGTTACTGGATTATCAGATTTATCTATTTTCCATGAATGATCGTTGATTTTTTTTATATTTATATTAGAACCATTTGAACGAGCATATATGGTCTCTATGTTTCTAGAAAAGTCTCTTATTGTATAGCTTCCTGGGATCCAGGAAGGCATTGATAAAATTTGTCCATTTTGGTTTGGTTTATTTATTTTTATTTGGACTTTGTATCTATGTCCAGGAATATCAAATATCTCTAATTGATAGTTTATTGATTTTTCCATAATTATTTAGTTAATAACTAGAATGTTTTTATAATTTTATTAATTTTTGATAAGGAATATAATTTTTATGACTTTGCTGTAGGATATAATGTAGCCTTGGAAGAGTTTACCATATTTTAAATTATTATTAATTATTTGCCATTATGTTTGCTTACGGAGAGTGCAGTATGTCTTCTATTGTTAGGGTTATAAAATGTCAATGGATTATATCAGTTATCCTTTCAGTTATTTGCTTCATAGCAGAATGGAGAATAGGAGTTTCATTTTTTCTAGGTTGCTCCGCATATTTAATTCCTAACTTTATATTTGCAATATCTCTGTATTTATTATCTAACACTGATGACTATAGGTTAAGGTCTTATTTTTTTTGATAGGCAATTTTGTTAAGATAATCTTATCTGTTTTTCTTTTGTGGTTTTTTGTTTTTCTAGATCCAGAGAGAATATTTTGGCTTTTTTATTTGCTTGGTCTGTTTTTTCTCTTAAAGGTCACTTGTTACTATTATTCTTTCAAAGATTTATGTAGAATGTAATACTCGTTAAATATTGTTTTATAATCGGAGCAATAGGACCTAGTTATGGTTTCTTCCTATGAAGTGTCACCGCAGTCTTCCTATATACAGCATCACTTAGTGCATATGAATAGTATTGGGAAGCAACAAGAATCTATAGTCCAATTCAATGTAATAAATTATGATTCGCTTTTTTGGTCATTATTTACAGGAATCGTTGTTATTTTTTTATTATGGTTAGTAACAAAGCGTTCAACCAGCGGTGTCCCTGGTCGTTTCCAAGCATTTGTTGAAATGATTGTAGATATGGTTGAAGAGCAATCTAATTCTATTATTAATAATGCTGATAGCAGGAAATTCATCTCTCCACTGGCGCTTACTGTTTTTATTTGGGTTGTTTTCATGAATGCCCTTGATTTTCTTCCAGTTGATCTTTTTTCATGTATTTTTAGATTTATAGGCATTGGCAATAATCAAGATAGCTTGTTTTATTATCATCGAGTACTCCCCACTGCTGATTTGAATATTCCTATTGGAATGTCATTGGGTGTTTTATTGCTAACATTGTATTATGGGTTAAAGATAAAACATGCTAATGGATTCCTAAGAGATCTATTCTTTGCTCCGTTTCATGCTAGTGGTCTCTTGTATTTGTTGATTGCTCCTGCTAACTTAATGTTAAACCTGGTAGAGTATTTCGCTAAAACTGTTTCCTTAGGAATGAGATTATTTGGGAATATGTTTGCTGGTGAGTTGATTTTCATGCTTATAGCTTTATTAGGTGGGTCCTGGACTGGTTTTAATAGCCTAAGTTGTACATTAGGATTTGCTCATTTGTTAGCCGGTTCAATATGGGCTATTTTCCATATTTTGATAGTAGTTTTGCAGGCATTTATTTTTATGATGTTAACGCTTGTTTATATTGGACAAGCACATGAAGGTCATTAGACTTTTTCCATGTGGTTTTTATTGAGTTTTCTATTTTTATTTATTCTGTAATTTAGGAGTTTATTATGACTAATGCTGCCCTTGTTGCTATTTCTTGTGCTTTTATAATAGGTATGGGTGCTATTGGAGCTTGTATAGGTATCGCTATTATGGGAGGAAAATATCTGGAAGCATCTGCTCGTCAACCTGAATTAATGAATGCTTTACAGACCAAAATGTTTTTATTGGCTGGATTAATTGATGCTGCATTTTTAATAGGCGTTGGTATAGCTATGTTATTTGCTTTTGCTAATCCTTTTATTGCTTAGTATGTTTGAAAAAATTTACAAAATTTTTATTGGTTTTGTTCGTTTTTTAAAAAGTAAAGTTATTGGAGATATTAAACCGTGAATTTAAATGCGACGATTTTTTTCCAGATGATTGTGTTTTTATTTTGGGATGGGCAACCATGGTGTTTGTTTGGCCCAATCTTATAAAAGTAATTGATGAGCGTCGCAAAAAAATATCCGACGGTTTATCAGCTGCAGAGAAGAGTATCGCTGAGCTTTCTAATGTGAATGATCGTGTTAGATTAATAGCGGAGAATGCAAAGAAAGATGCTCATGAGCTTATAACTAATGCAGAAAGACAAGTTTCTGACATTATTAACAAAGCTCGATTTGATGCAGAAACAGAAAGGTCAAAAATTATAGCCCAAGCTCGACAAGATACAGAGATTATTATTCGTAACGCCAGAGATGTATTAAGAGAAGATCTTGCTAGTCTAGTAATAAAAGGGGCAGAGCAAATACTTAGGCGTGAAGTTAATTTAAATGAACATGTAGATATATTGAATCATCTTAAGACTGAGTTATAAATTTTTGGATAGATTTTATGATAATGTTTTTGACAATATCTAGAAAGTATGCTGAGGCACTATTTTCTGTGATCCAAGATAAGAGCACATCATCTTTGGATTTTTGGTCCTTGGTTCTAGATGATGCTGCTAGGGTTGTATCTAACAAGGATGTGGAGCAATTTATCTCTCATCCTATTATAGGAAAGCAAGAAAAACTAGAAGTATTAAAAAGCTTGTTAAGTTCTGAAGCACCTAGAATATTTTTTAACCTTTTGGAATTGCTTATAGAGCGTAATAATCTAATGATATTGCCTTGTATTTCTGAACAATTTTCAAAATTAAAAAATAATTACGAAGGTGTTGGCATAGCTAAGATTTTTACTGCTTTTTCTTTATCTACAGAACAGGTTAAAAGTCTAGTCGCAAAATTAGAGAGCCGAATAGGTTTAAAATTAAGACCTAAGGTTCTTATTGATGAGTCACTTATTGGTGGAGTCAAAATTTTTATTGAAGATAAGGTATTTGATATTTCGGTTAAAAATAGCTTGAATAAAATGCAAGAAATCTTGACGACTGTGTAAAACAATAAATTTTCAGGAGTTAATATGCAACTAAATCCCTCAGAGATTAGCGAGTTTATAAAAAAACGTATCGAGGGTATGGATTCAGAAGTTGATGTTCGTACAAGTGGTGTTGTTGTTTCCGTTACTGATGGTATTGCTCGTATATACGGATTATCAGATGTTATGCAAGGGGAAATGCTAGAATTCTCTAATAATTCTATAGGTCTTGCTCTTAATCTTGAGCGTGATTCTGTAGGAGCTGTTATTTTAGGAGATTATACTGGTGTTTCTGAGGGAGACATAGTTAGAACAACTGGACGTATATTAGAAGTCCCAGTTGGATACGGATTGCGCGGACGTGTTGTTAATGCACTTGGTGAGCCCATAGATGGTAGAGGTTCTATAAAATATGAATCTACTGATATTATAGAGAAAGTTGCTCCTGGTGTTATAGATAGATATACAGTTTCCCAACCTTTGCAGACAGGTATCAAATCAATAGATTCTATGGTCCCTATAGGTAGAGGCCAGCGTGAGCTTATTATTGGAGATAGACAGACAGGAAAGACTAGTGTTGCTATTGACACAATTATTAATCAAAAAAATAGTGGCGTTACGTGTATTTATGTTGCTATTGGCCAAAAGGCAGCTTCGATTAATAATGTTGTTAGGAAATTAGAAGAACATGGTGCTTTGGAATATACCATAATAGTAGCAGCGACTGCTTCTGATTCTGCTGCTATGCAGTACATAGCTCCTTATTCTGGTTGTACTATGGGAGAATACTTTAGGGATAGAGGTGAAGATGCGCTTATAGTTTATGATGATCTTACTAAACAAGCATGGGCATATAGACAAATATCATTATTATTGAAACGTCCTCCTGGTAGAGAAGCATATCCAGGAGATGTGTTTTATCTACATTCTCGCTTGCTTGAAAGGGCCGCAAGAGTTAGTGAGAACTACGTTGAAAAATTTACCAAGGGTAAAGTTAAAAATAAGACTGGTTCTTTAACTGCTTTACCTATAATTGAAACTCAGGCTGGTGATGTTTCAGCATTCGTCCCGACAAATGTTATTTCAATCACTGATGGACAGATATTTTTAGAAACTGATTTGTTTAATGCTGGTGTCAGACCAGCTATTAATGCTGGTATATCTGTATCTAGGGTAGGTGGGGCTGCTCAAACAAAGATTATTAAAAAATTATCTGGTGGGATTAGAACAGATTTGGCTCAATATAGAGAATTAGCAGCTTTTTCTCAGTTTTCTTCCGACCTAGATGAGGCAACACGTCGCCAGTTAGATAGAGGCAAAAGAGTAGTTGAATTACTTAAGCAGCCACAATATCATCCGTTAAAGGTATGGGAGCAGGCAGTATTATTGTTCTCGTTAAATAGAGGTTTTATGGATGATGTTAATGTTCAGGACATTAATTTGTTCGAGAAGTTTATAAAGGATTTTTTAAAAAAAAGCTATTCAACGCTTGTTGATAGAATTGAAAATAGTAAAGATCTATGTCAAAAAAATGAAGAAGAATTGTCTTTTGCTATTCAAGATTTCAAAAAACATAATACTTTTTAATTGATCTTATTAGCATTTTTGATTAGGAAATATCAATGCCTGGGATTAAAGAAATTCGTAGTAAAATTAAAAGTGTGCAGAGCACTCGCAAAATTACTAGAGCCATGGAAATGGTTGCCGCTTCTAAAATGAGAAAGGCCCAAGATAGAATGAAGATATTCCGTCCATATGCTAGTAATATGCGCAGGATGGCCGTTCATCTCATGCAAGGAAATCCTGAGTATTCTCATCCTTATTTGAATGAAAGAAAAGTTTCTTCTGTTGGAATAATTCTAGTTTCTACAGATAAGGGTTTATGCGGAGGGATGAACACTAACATAAGTAGGTTAGTGTTGTCTAAAATTAAAGAATTTAGTAAGGATAATATAGAGGTATATACATCTGCTTTCGGTCAAAAAGGACTTAATTTGCTTACTCGCATAGGTAGTAATTTATTATCACAAGAGACTCAGCTTGGTGATGTTCCTGATATTGGTAAATTGTCGCCTGTTATGGATGTGCAGTTAAAGTCTTATATGGATGGGAAGATAGATTCCTTATATATTGCGTCTACCAGATTTGTTAATACAATGAAGCAAGAACCCGTATTTTCGAGGCTTTTGCCACTATCAGAAAACTTGGAAGACCCCTATTATGAGAATGATAATAAAACTCATATTACTGATACAAAAGCTGACACAAAAGTTTACAATTGGGATTATATTTACGAGCCAGACTCTAGAACAGTAATAGATAATCTTCTAGATCGTTATGTAGATTGTTTGTTATATCAGGCTGTAGTTGAAAATATGGCTTCAGAACAGTCTGCAAGAATGGTAGCAATGAAAGCAGCCTCTGATAATGCAAAAAGAGTTATTGATGATTTGCAGATGGTTTATAACAAGAATCGCCAAACTGCTATTACTAAAGAAATCTCTGAAATTGTTAGCGGAGCATCGGCTGTTTAAAGTATGTTTAAATATAAATATTCTTATAGTAAGGAATTATAATGAACAATGGAATCATCGTTCAATGTGTTGGGGCAGTAGTAGATATTCAGTTTCCAAAAAATAATATACCAGGTATATACGAAGCGCTTAATGTCATAGATAATAATTCTTTTATGGAAAAAAAATTGACGTTAGAGGTTCAACAACAGCTAGGTGATGGTATAGTACGTGCTATTTCCTTGGGTTCTAGCGATGGGCTAAGTCGTGGAATGAAGATTAGTAGAACAAATAGCCCCATTTCTGTGCCAGTCGGGGATGGTACTTTAGGTAGAATTATGAATGTATTAGGCAGACCTATTGATGAAGCAGGTCCAATTGTTCATGATGAAATAAGATCTATTCACCAGAATGCTCCGTTATTTGAAGATTTGTCTCCATCTGTAGAGCTTTTAGAAACTGGTATTAAGGTAATAGATTTGGTATGCCCTTTTGCGAAAGGAGGGAAGGTTGGATTATTTGGTGGGGCTGGCGTTGGAAAGACTGTTAATATGATGGAACTTATTAACAATATTGCTAAACAACATAGTGGTTTATCTGTATTTGCAGGTGTAGGTGAACGTACCAGAGAAGGCAATGATTTTTATCATGAAATGGCTGAATCAAAAGTTTTAGATAAGGTTTCTATGGTATTTGGACAGATGAATGAGCCACCTGGCAATAGACTGAGAGTTGCTCTTACAGGGTTGACTATAGCAGAGAAATTCCGTGATGATGGTAGAGATGTACTCTTTTTTATAGATAATATATATCGGTATACATTAGCAGGCACTGAAGTTTCAGCCTTATTAGGAAGAATGCCTTCAGCCGTAGGTTATCAACCTACATTGGCCGAAGAAATGGGGAAGCTACAAGAACGAATTACTTCTACAAAGACAGGATCTATTACTTCTATACAGGCTGTTTATGTTCCGGCTGATGATCTCACTGATCCATCTCCAGCTACAACTTTTCAGCATTTAGACTCAACAGTCGTCTTATCTAGAGATATTGCAGCTCTAGGTATTTATCCTGCTGTAGATCCATTAGATTCTACCAGCCGTCAACTTGACCCACAAATTGTAGGTGATGAGCATTATAGAGTTGCTAGACAGGTCCAACAGACATTACAAAGATATAAGGATTTACGAGATATAATAGCAATCTTAGGTATGGATGAATTGTCTCAAGAAGATAGAGTAGCTGTTTCAAGAGCAAGAAAAATACAACGATTTTTATCTCAACCATTTCATGTTGCTGAAGTTTTCACAGGTTCTCCAGGTAAATATGTTCCCCTATCAGAAACTATCCGTGGTTTTAGTATGATAGTTAATGGCGAATGTGATAGTCTTCCGGAGCAGGCCTTTTATATGGTTGGTTCTATAGATGAAGCATTTGAAAAATCTGACAAGTTATTAAATGGATGATTTTTCATGAATAATACTATCAATGTTAATGTTGTTAGCATATCAGAGTTATTATTCTCAGGTGAGGCTAAGTTTGTTCTACTGCCAGCTGAATTTGGAGATATAGGTGTATTGCCTGGTCATGTTCCCTTAATATCGCTTATTCGTACTGGCATGCTAAAAATAATTTGTCCAGATGATACAGAGCATAGTATTTTTGTTGCTGGAGGTATATTAGAAGTTCAGCCGAAAGAGGTAACTGTCTTAGCAGACACAGCTGTTATGGCCATGGAGTTAGATGAGGAAAAAATTATAGAAGCTCGTAAAAAAGCTGAGGAAGTTTTGAGAAATAATAAAGACAGAGCTGATATAGCGAGTGTCGAGATGGAATTGAATATGCTTGCAGTACAGGCAAAAACAGTTCGTAAGTTCGGTAAGGCTAGAATATACTGACCTTACTATTAGATACATATTGATTTATAAAAGGTGGTATTCCCTTATGTTGAAAAATGACATACTATTGCGCTCTTTATTACGTGAACATGTTGAATATACTCCAATTTGGCTAATGAGACAGGCCGGCAGATATCTACCAGAGTATAGAAAAATAAGAGAACTTGCTGGATCTTTTATGAGTCTATTAACGAATCCAGATTATGCATGCGAAGTTACTCTTCAGCCGTTAAGAAGATATAATCTTGATGCTGTTATATTATTTTCAGATATTCTTACTATTCCAAACGCTATGGGTCTTGGTTTAAGTTTTACTGATGGATTGGGGCCTAGCTTTTCTCGTAAAATAAGAACAGAGGATGATGTAAAAAGACTTTTGTCTGTTCCTGACATGAACTCTTTGAGCTATGTTTTTGATACTATAAATTTAGTAAAAAATGAACTAAAACAACAAGTTCCTCTCATAGGATTTTCTGGTAGTCCATGGACTTTAGCTTGCTATATGATTGAGGGTCAATCATCCAAGGATTTTAGTAATATAAAAAAGATGTTATATTCAAGACCTGATTTGTTGCATAAAGTATTAGAAATTAATACTGAGTCTATTATTCAGTATCTAAATTCCCAAATTGCTTCTGGTGTAGATGCTGTAATGTTGTTTGATACTTGGGGAGGCATTCTAACTGGTACTGCTTTTAAAGATTTTTCTTTGGCTTACAATAAAAAAATATTTGATAGTCTGAATAGAACGGTTGGTGATAGAAGAATTCCGATAGTTAGTTTTACTAAAGGAGGTTCTCTATGGTTGAAAGATATAGTGAAAAGTGGTTGTGACGCCATAGGTTTGGATTGGACTATTGACATGTCAGAAGCAAGGCATATTACTTCTGATGCTGTTGCCTTACAGGGTAATTTAGACCCATTAGCATTATTGGGCGACCATAGTCTATTAAGAGCAGAAGCTAGGAATATTATAGAATCATTCGGCTTTGTTGGTAATGGTGGTCATGTTTTTAATATTGGTCATGGATTAACTCCAAGTACAGATCCAGATGCTGTAGCAGAGTTGATCGAAGAAGTTCATTCTTACAGCAGATTGTTCCACGTATAGATTAGATTATATATTTGATGTATTTATTCACAAAATATCAACTGTGCATATGTTTGGGTATTATTATTTTTTAATCTTAAGACATGGTTATTATTTGAATTTCAATAAATAAATCAGTTGATATTCTTTTGCTAAATCTTATATGTTTTTTATGATTATTTCCCTAGATATATGTGGCCTCTCCACAGAGTTATCCACAAACATAGACGTGTATCTAGGGAATTTTTATGTTTAAATCTATTTTCTTTTATTCAATAATCTGATAACAAATAATATATTAAATGCCTGTTCAGAATAAATTATCAATTTCTTATAATTGGCTGTCTGTAGCATTAAATTTGCCATTGTTTTCTACTTTTGACTATAAAAGTATTAATAGTGTTGTTATTGGTTCTAGAGTAGTTGTTCCTTTTGGTAAAAGGACGTTAATAGGAATAGTAATTAATGTTTTAGAGAGGCCTTCTATAGATGTATCTCTTGTTAGAGAAATTATAGAAGTTTTAGATGATTTACCACCGTTTTCCCCAGATTGGTTAAATTTGCTTGAATTTACTGCTGATTATTATCAAAGGCCTTTTGGAGAAGTTGTTTTCTCTGTAATACCAGCGCCATTGCGTAGTGTTTCTTCATATAGGGGTAAAAAACGTACATCTGCTAGTTCAGTTATTAAGTCAGACAAGTCAAATGATTGCATATCAATAGTGCCCTCATCCTTCGTTGATAAACGTGAATCGATATTAAATGAAGATCAAGAGAGAGCTGTAAATATAATAAGTTTATTAAAAGAGTTTAAGTCTGTTTTGTTGTATGGAATCACAGGAAGTGGTAAGACAGAGGTTTATCTTAGAGTAGCTCGTAATATATTGCATAATTCCAGTAAGCAAATATTATTCTTAATACCGGAGATAAATTTAACTCCACAACTAGAAAAAGCTGTAAGAAATAGTCTTGCTGATATTGTAAATGATGATGAAATAGTAGTAATGCATAGCAAACTGACTATGAAATCTAAATTAGATGTTTGGTCCAGAGCACAAAACTCAAAAGCTAGGGTTCTATTAGGTACAAGAATGTCTATATTTACTCCATTTCCTAATATCGGTTTAATAGTTATAGATGAAGAGCATGATACATCTTATAAACAACAAAATGGATTGAGGTATTCAGCTAGGGATTTAGGTGTCTGGAGAGCTCGTTATTTAAACGTTCCAATAATATTAGGATCTGCTACTCCTTCTTTAGAAACATGGAATAATGCAGAAATAGGCCATTATTTGCGTATTTATTTAAGAAAAAAAGCAAGAGAATTCAGTGCTCCTAATATAAAATTAATAAATACTAAGAAATATCGTCCTAAGAATGGTTTAACAGTTCCGTTAATAAACGCCATAGAAGATCGTTTAAACAAGAAAGAACAATCTTTGGTTTTTATCAATAGAAGAGGATACTCACCAGTATTTTGTTGTTTTTCATGTTATTGGATTAGCAAGTGTACTAGATGTACCGCTTTTACTGTTTTACATAGTGACGCAGTTAATAAGGAAGGTAAGCTACATTGTCATCATTGTGGTTATTGTATGATAGTTCCATTATCTTGTCCCGAGTGTGGTGATCAGGATTTAAGACCTATAGGTAGTGGTACTCAAAGAGTAGAGGAAGCTTTAGTAGGATTATTCCCTAATGCTAACATTGTCAGAATAGATGCTGATAGCACTAGACGTAAAGGTAGTACAGCTTCTTTATTAAATGATGTGAATAATGGTTCTGTTGACATATTGATTGGTACGCAGATGCTTGCAAAAGGACATGATTTTCTAAGAGTCAGTTTAGTAGGAGTTATTGATTCTGATGCTATGATTTTTTGTCAAGATTTCCGTGCCCCAGAACATTTATTTTCTCAGCTAATGCAAGTTTCAGGACGAGCCGGGCGTCATTTAAACGGAGGAGAAGTTCTTATACAAACCTCTTTCCCTGATCATATGATTTATAAATTTGTTATAGATCAAAATTATGAAGATTTTGCTAGATACTCACTCAACCTAAGATCAACAGCAAATCTTCCGCCTTATTCATATCAAGCATTATTGAGTGCCGAGTCAGAAAATCTAAGTACAGTGATGGATTTTTTGCACAGATCTAAAAAAATAATAAAAGAAAAAGTTTCTCTTGAGTTTGACCATGTTTCTGCTATAACCTGTTATGATCCTGTCCCATCCAGAATAGTGCGTATTGCAGATGTTGAGCGTGCTCAAATATTAGTAGAGAGCAAACATAGATTATTATTAATAACTTTCCTTAAAATATGGTTGAAGCATGTTAATGGTTTAGTAATTAATAAAAAGAAAATAAGGTGGTATATAGAAGTTGATCCACTAGAGATTTGATTTTATGTGAATTGTGAATATGATTAATTATAGGTTATTTTATTTCTTATTTTTCTAGCGCAGTCTGCTATTTCATTTGCAGTTAATCCTATAGGCCCTATATTTTCTAATGATAATTCATCTGATGCTTTTCCGTGTAACCAGACAGCTCCTAATATGGCTTGTTTCAAACATAATTTCTGTGATATCAGACTACCTATCATTCCTGCCAGAACATCACCTGTTCCTGAAGACGCAAGACCTGGATTGCCGGTTGTATTGCGAAATATAGTTTTATCATCAGGAGAGCATACCAGAGTATTTTTGCCTTTTAGTACGATCCAAGCTTTAAAATTTTTGGATAATAGTCTGACAGCATCTAGTCTGTTATTTTGTATTTCTTGTGTCGAACAACCTAATAATCTAGCCGCTTCTGCTGGGTGTGGTGTTAGTACTACTGTATTATTTGCGCAATTCAATTTTGATTTAGAAAAATTTTTAGAAGCTAAAATATTTAATGCATCAGCGTCCAATACAATTGTTGACTTTCTTTTCAATATAAGTATTTCATTAATTAATTTTTGTGAAAAAATTGATTGTCCTAGACCACATCCTATGACCCATGTATTAACTTTAATTTGAGATTTTAGCCAGTAGGTAGCAGTATTTATCATTAGTTCTGGCTGCATAAAATCAACTGAAATTGGTGATTCATTGTAGGCAAAACCAATCAATACTTTGCCTACACCAAGTTTTAAAGCTGCCCGTCCTGCAAGTAATATAGATCCTAACATGCCATTACTACCTCCAATAATCCCTACTGTTCCATAATCTCCCTTATTGCTATCTAGGTTTCTTTTTTGGAATAATTCTGATAAATTCTCAAAATTAATATCAACTATCATATTTATTATAATTTTTTAAGAGCATGAAATTATATTTAGACAAATAAAGGTTATTTGTAGTATCTTACTACATTGCATCCGTAGTTCAATGGATAGAATATGAGTTTCCGAAGCTCATGATACAGGTTCAATTCCTGCCGGATGCGCCAGATTTTTTAAATTTTTAATATTAATGAGTATTAAAGTGTTCATTAAGTTCATCTTGTAAAAATTTGATATACTCATCGAAATTTATTTCATTTTTTTCATCTAATTCTTGACACTCCTCATGAGATTTAATAGCATTTTCCTTATATTTATAATAATTTAGATTTCTTTCGCTCTTTAAGAGAGATGCATAATTTTTGCTTATTTCTAATGAGTATTCTGCCAAAGATATTTTTCTGTCTCTTAGATTTTTAATAATCATTGCTGATGGCGTAAGATCTTGATCATTTATTTTTCTAAGTTGATTTAGTACGGAATCACAGTATAAGTTTTTATGTGTTCCTTTATCTAGTAGAGAAGCAATATCACTTACCTTGGTTATTATTTCAGTAGCCCATTGTTTTAATGGAACTTGTGAACCAGCTTTTTTAATTAATAATTTTGGTTCCCTTCCTCTACATGCAACATTAGAAAAATTCTCATAATGCTCCTTATACTCATTATTAATAAATACAGGACTATCTTCAGTTGCGCAAAATAATAGAAAAGCATCTAAGAATCTACAAGTTTCAGCACTTATTCCTATTGCAGAATCTAAGTCGATATCTAGACATCTTACCTCGATATATTGAACCCCTTTGTTTTTTAAACTATTTATTAATCTATCGTTATTATCAATTAAGCATTTGGGTCTTATCATGGAATAGTATTCATTTTCAATCTGAAGGATATTAGTATTTAATTGGATCCATTCATCTTTATAGCGAGTACCAATATTTTGATAATCAGGCCAAGGTTTTCTGATAGCTTCATATAGCCCTACAAGAAATTCTTCTAAGCTATTGTAAGATATATCTAATGTAGATTGAACTTTGCTATAGTAACCAAATTTGCTTACTCTTAGGCTTGTTGCGTAAGGCATGTAAAAAGTGTTTTTATCTATTTCTTCAAGATCCTTTATATTGACATTGCTTCCTATTAAATCGCGAGATATAGCAGGTGTTGATCCGAATAAATATACTATTAACCATGAGTGCCTTATAAAATTACGCATTAGTTTGAAATAAGATTGATTTTTTAGATTTTCTTGATCTTTAGCCTTGTAGCCTAAGTTTTCTATTATTTCTTCATTTAATGAAAAATTATAATGAAGCCCTGCTATGCACTGCATTTTCCTTCCATAACGCCTTGCTAGGCCTTTTCTATATACATGCTTATACATGCCGGCATTAGACTTTCCGAACCATGCTATTGGTATATCATTATCTTTTTTTGAGGATAGTTCTGGTATTGAATTGTGCCACAACATTTCATTATCTAACGAACTATAAACGAAATTATGTATACTAAGTAGCTCTTCCATCAAAGACTCAACAGAATTATTAGTTCCTGTGATAAGTTCTAATAAAGCTTCTGAGTAATCCATTGTTATATTTTTATTTGTCAAGGCAGAGCCTAGTGCATATGGGTGAGTTAGATTTGATAAATCTCCTGAATAGTTTACTCTTAATGACTCCCTCTCTATTCCTCGTAAAATTTTTGAGGATAAATCTCTAATGTCTTTAAGTAAATTTATATTAGTCATAGTGTATTATGCGTATTTAAATTTTTCATTATTGTGAGTTCATTTATATTGATAAGTTAAGTTTGTTATGCTTCAAAAGATACTCATAAGTTTATAAGAATATAAGTTGTATGAAAAACAAAGTTGCTTAGCATGATCATTATATCCTATAAAGATTTTATAGTGGCGTTTTATCAAAAGAGTATAGAATAACTAATATATAGGGATTTTAACTTTTCTAGAGGAATAATCAGTTTTCTGAATATTAGAATAATTTAGTTTATTGATAACAAATAATTATATGGAACACGGAGTTAATGAAGGTTTTTTAAATGATACAGATTCTACACATTTTGGATATAAATTTGTTGAGAAATCTGAAAAGAAAATGCTAGTGTCAAGGGTTTTTCAGTCTGTAGCAGATCGGTATGATTTAATGAACGATATAATGTCACTTGGATTACATCATATATGGAAAAAATTTTTAGTGAGTAAATCAAATATAAGATCAGGGATGAAAATCCTTGATATAGCTGGTGGCACTGGTGATTTAGCAAGAATGTTTATTGACACACATAGAAAAAATGTTGAGGTTTGGCTTACCGATATTAATGTAAATATGTTAAATGTAGGTTGCAATAGATTAATAAATCGTGGTTATGTTTTACCTATTGTTGCTTGTGATGCAGAGGCATTACCTTTCCCTTCATCTTATTTTGATAGAATCAGCGTTTCTTTTGGTTTACGTAATATGACAGATAAGATGCGAGCTATGTCGGAGATGAGAAGAGTTCTTAAACCTGGCGGGAAACTGCTGATATTAGAGTTTTCGCATATAATTGAACCTTTAAAAGCTTTATATGATTATTATTCTTTTAAATTTTTACCTTGGTTAGGGAGCAAGATAACAGGAGACGGAGATAGTTATAGATATTTAGTAGAATCAATACGAATGCATCCTAAACAGGAGGTGTTGGCACAAATGATGACTGATTCTGGTTTCCGTAAAGTAAAGTTTTCTAATATAAGTGCTGGTATAGTAGCATTGCATGAAGGTATAAAAATAAATTAGAGAAAATTTAAGGAGTGTGTATGCTTGTCTCATTGAAGAGTAGATGTTTTTTATTATTTTTAATATTTATTATATTTGCAGCCATGTCTCTATCTTGCCATGTGGAGGCTCGTCGTATTGGAGGAGGTCATAGTATTGGGAAACAGTATAAAACACCATGCAAAAAAAATTATTCCAATTCTAATAATAGCTCGTACAAAAATGAATCAAAAAAATCTTTAAATAATAGTAATAGAGATAGTTTGTTTTCTAGAATAATAGGACCGATGATTGCAGGTTTTGGTTTGGCTACCATATTGTCATACTTTGGAATGAGTAGTTTTTTTGTGAATTTTGTTTCTATATTAATAGTTTTTTTCTTAATCCTGTCTTCCACATATCTTGTTTTTAGCTATCTTTTTATGAAAAATAGTAGATTTAATTATTGTAGAAAACAAAGAGATATCTATGATAGTAATTGTACTTATTTTAATAATGATATAGAAAGAAATATTTCTGATGATAGAAATTTAAGCGGTAATTTCAATATAAAAGAGTTTTCAGAGCAAGCGAAAGGGTTTTTCTTGCATATGCAAGAGTTATGGAAAAATGGTGATATAAACTCATTAAATATTTATCTAACAGAAGAAATGATTAGAAATATAGAAAATGATTTTAAATGCAAAAATTATAATCGAGAAGTTCAAGTGTTATCTTTATATTCTGAATTTCTAAATATCGATAATGAGAATAGTGATGGTAATATTATGGCAAATATTCGTTTTTTCGGAGTTGTTAAGGAAGATGATAATTCAGATGTTAGTAGTTTTGATGAAATATGGATTTTCCAAAAAGGAAACTCTTCTGGATGGATTTTAGCGGGAATCCAGAAAAATATTGATGATTAGTCGAGTATTTTTATGGGTTTTTTAATATGTCTCATTCATTTATAAATAAATTAGTTTTTATAATTAATCAGTTATTCAATAGAAATAATGATTTATCAAGTATTTTGAGACAACATGTTGGTAAAGTATTAGAGATCAATATTAACAATTATTTATTAAGATTTATTGTTAATAATGAAGGTATGTTTGAAGTTAATGATTATAGTCATAAAAATCCTAATATGGTTGTAACTTGTAATGAGTCTATTATTAAGATGCTTAAATCTGCTAATAATTTCGATATTTCTTATTTGTCTAAATTTGTTCACGTATCTGGTGATCTACAGTTTATGAACGACATGTCAATCTTATTAAGTAATATAGAGAGAGATATTAAAAATAAATTTTATAAAATTATTGAGGACTTTGTGAACAGCACTGTATTGGTCCATAAGAGCATGTGTGATTTTGGTGCTAATTTATCAAAGAATTTTAATATATCATTCAATAAAGAGTTTGATATTTTAGCTGATAAATTTGCATATCAAGATTTTGAGGATAATTTGCAATCTGTTTATATGGATGTAAAGAAAATACGTATTCGCATAAATAATTTATGCAAAAATATTAATAATATTATAAAAGTTGAATCTTAAGAAAATGTATTCAATCTTTCGTTTAATTTATATTGTCTTTGTTTCTATAAGACATGGGTTGCCAAGATTATTAATTAGTAGTGGCAATTCTAGACTTTCTAATTTTTTTATAAAAATAATTACTCTTTTTTCTATAAGAAATATCGATCGAGGTAAATCATTTAGACTAGCACTAGAAAAACTTGGCCCCTTATTTATAAAGCTTGGTCAATCATTGTCAGGCAGAAACGATTTATTGCCAGATGATATTACGGCTGAGCTTGTTATGCTATATGACAAAGTATCGCCATTCCCTTCTAATGAGGCTATTAGTTGTATAGAAAGTTCGTTTGGTAAATCCATAGATAATTTATTCTTAAATTTTAATAGAATTCCGGCAGCTGCAGCTTCTGTTGCACAGGTGCATTTTGCTATCACGCTTGATGGTCGTGAAGTTGCTGTGAAAATTCTAAGACCTGGTATTTTAGAAGTAATTGAGAGAGATTTATCCTTACTCAGGTTTTTGTCTAAGATTATTAATTTCTTTTGGTCAGAATCTAACAGATTGAAACTTATAGAGGTTGTTAATGAATTTGACAAATATTTACATAAAGAAATAGATCTAAGATGTGAGGCTGCTAATTGTAGTCAAATTAGATCTAATTTTAATAATGATGATAATAGAAAAGGAATGTTAATTGCCCCTAATATTATATGGGAGTTAACTAATTCCTTAGTATTGACAATGGAAAGAATGTATGGAATTCCTATAAATCAAATAGATAATTTACGTAGTGTTGGTCTTAATACATCCGATATAGCTTCTAAAGGAATTCATATTTTTCTTTTACAGGTTTTTGAAGATGGTTTTTTTCATGCTGATATGCATCCTGGAAATATATATGTATCTTATAATAGGAGTACCTTAGGTAGCTATATAGCTTTAGATTTTGGTATAGTTGGTTGTTTATCGGATTCTGATAAGAATTATCTTGCTCAAAATCTAGTGGCTTTTTTTCATAAAGATTATAAGAGTGTTGCTAAGTTGCATATTGAATCTGGATGGGTATCAAAGGATACTGTAGTCGAAGACCTAGAAAGTGCTATTCGTACTGTTTGTGAACCATATTTTGGTAAGCCGCTATCTGAGTTATCGATAGGCAAGTTATTATTAAAGCTATTTCAGGTATCTCGATCTTTTAATATGGAAGTACAGCCGCAATTAGTTCTTCTTCAAAAGACTTTATTAAATGTTGAGGCATTAGGAATTCAGTTAGATCCATCATTAAACTTATGGGAAACTGCTAAACCATATCTTGAGCAATGGTTACGACAGAGGGTTGGACTTTATGCTTTTTATGACTCACTGAAAAATGAAGCCATGAAATTGCCTTCTATATTGCCAGCAATACCTCGGTTATTACATGATTCTCTGTTATATAAAAATCATGATATAAGGATAATGGAAGAGTTGCTAAAGAGTAAAAAAATAATTGCTATATTATAATATCTTCCATAATAACGAATGTTCTTTCTATTTGTTTAATAGTGTTTCTATATTTAGATCGTTAGTTTTATGAAAATTATCAGTACTTATATAAGATTTTCTTTTTTTGATATTAATATTAATTGGTTAATTTGAATGGTTTTATTAATCATCAATATGGACATAAATTACATGCTTGCTATAGTTTCTTAAACAATTTATGATGATCTTGCTTAGTTTATAGTATTAAGAATAGTAAATATGTTAAAAATTGGTTTAACTGGTGGTATAGGCGCAGGTAAGACACTTGTCTCTTATTTTCTTAGAAAACTAGGTGCTTACGTAATAGATACCGATGAGATTGCAAAATCACTTACAGATATTGGTGGAGAGGCTATACCAAGAATAGTAGAGATTTTTGGTGAAAAAGTTATTGATAGTAATGGTCTATTAGATAGATCTTGGTTACGTGAACTTATTTTTTCTGACAATAATGCCCGTATCAATTTAGAATCGATAATGCATCCTTTGATTAATTATTATTCTGACTTGATGCTTAAAGAATTTGTAGGATTATACGTTGTTTTTGTTGTCCCATTATTAGTAGATTCTTCAATATGGTTGGATAAGGTTAATCGTATATGCGTTGTCGATTGTGATGAAGATACTCAGATAAAAAGGGTTAGTAAACGTCACTTGAGCCTAAGCACTATAAAAAAAATTATATCTGTACAGTCTGATCGTTATACGCGTTTGAATTTTGCCGATGATATTATCATAAACGATGATAGTATCTCTAAACATGATTTATTTAGACAAGTTAAGATGAATCACGATTATTGGTGCGTGCTATCTGAAAGATTTTAATGTATTTTATTTAATTTTATACAATAGGTTTTATAATATAGTGATTTTTTTGAATACCCATTTAATGAGCGAGTTAGGATCTACTTGCGACTAGAATATCTTTTCGACAGACTATTCTTTACTATTCAAAGTAGTGAGAATAGATTGCATCAGATTGCAATTTCTACACTATTTGAGATTATTGATGCTATTGATAGGTCTGATGTTAAAGGTTCTATTTTGCAAGATTTAGAAAAACAGCGCTTATTTTTGTTAAATTTACGTAGAAACAAAAATGTTAATCAGAGAATGCTAGAGCTAGCTATTTCTGAGCTGAGTACTGTTAGCTCTAATTTAATATCTTCTGGCAGGCCAGGACATGCTCTTAGAGAAAATGAATGGTTAAATAGTCTTAGAGGGAAATTATTAGTTTCTGGATGTGCTGCACAAGCTGATATGCCATCTTATTATTTTTGGCAAAACAAAGATGAATCCATTAGGAGGAAAGATTTAAATAATTGGACATCACATATTAGTCCTTTGTTTGAATCTTTAAAAATGGTTTTAAGTTTGCTAAGAGAGTCTGGTAATTTTGTGGAATGTGTTTCATCAAATAACGGCGAGTATCAAAAAATGTTGGGAGGTAGAGAATATCAGTTATTAAGATTATGTTTGTATGAAGAGCAGGAAATATTTCCTGAGATAAGTGCAAATAAACATATGATCTCTATAAGATTCTCAATGCAAGACAGCGATTTTAAATCCTTACTTGTCAGGGATAGTATAGCTTTTAAAATCGCCTTCTGCCGATGATTATTTATGTCTCATCTTTTTTTATTCATGGTTATAATTTTTCGAAACCCAATAACGAGCGAACTGTTGAGCTATACGTCCAGATCTAGATCCTCTCTCTATAGCCCATCTTATGGCCTCATTGCGAAAATCAATATAATCAACGTTTTTATTAGTATCATTCTTAATTTGATCAATCCAGTGCTTTACTATATCAAGGTAAAAGTCTTGATTAAATGGATGAAAGGATACCCATAACCCGAATCTTTCTGATAGAGAAGTTTTCTCTTCTATTGTTTCTCCAGGATGTATTTCGCCATCTGAGTCTTTTGATGATTGAAGATTCTCATGAAAATATTCTGGTATTAAATGTCTTCTATTTGAGGTTGCGTAGATTAAAATATTATCGCTTTTTGCGGAGATAGATCCATCTAGAACAGATTTAAGTGCTTTGTAACTAACTTCACCATTCTCAAAAGAAAGGTCATCACAGAATAGAATATATTTTTCTGGACGATCACTAATTATATCTACAATAAGTGGTAGATCACCGAGATCTGATTTATCTATCTCAATTAATCTAAGTCCATGATCAGAATATTTTCCCAACATAGATCTAACCAATGAGCTTTTACCTGTTCCCCTGGCACCTGTCATTAGAACGTTATTTGCTGGTTTGCCTTCTATGAATTGTTTTGTATTATTATCAATTATTATTTTTTGTCTTTCTATATGTTGTAAATCATTTAAATCGATCTTTGATATATTTCTTATAGATTGTAGATGACCTTGTGACCCTTGTTTTCTCCATTTATAGGCAAAAGCATTCCAGTCTGTTTCAGGAGGTACTGGTGGCAGCCAAGCACTAACCTGCTTTAATACCTTTTTTGCCAACTGATAAAGTTCTTTCATTTTCTAATATCCAGTCTTATCTTCAAAGTAAATCTATTGAATTTATTATGAGCGGTAGTCTGCATTTATGGTTACATAATCATGCGAGAGATCACAAGTGTAAACTTTTTCTGAAAAGTAACCATTATCTAGAGATATTTTTATTGTTATCTCTAGTTGTTTCATAACGTTCTTACCAGATTCTTCTGTATAGTTTTTACTGAGCTCTCCATTTTCTACGATCAACAAATCGTTAAGCCATATTCTTATCCTATTTATTGGTATATTTGTATTTGAATATCCTATAGCTACTAAAATTCGTCCTATATTTGGATCAGATGCATAGAATGCTGTTTTTACTAATGGTGACTTGGCAACTGAGTATGCTATAGATAATGCTTCTTCCTTACTTGCGGCTTTTTCTACCTGCAATGTAATAAATTTTGTTGCCCCCTCAGCATCCCGCACTATTTTTTGAGCTAAATCTGAAGCTGCTTTTGATAGAGATTCAACGACTTTAGTGTAATTAATATCGTTCTCTGATTCTAGCCGAATACTAGATTTACCTGTAGCCATGATTATGAAGGAGTCATTTGTAGAGGTATCCCCATCTATTGTAATTCTATTGAATGACTTATCTGCTATATCTTTAATAATCTTATCTAGTAGAGATTGTTTAATACCAAGGTCTGTTCCAATAAAACCAAGCATAGTAGCCATATTAGGATGGATCATTCCAGCACCTTTACTAATCCCGGTTATAGTAAAAATTTCTTGATCAATATTAAATTGCTCTGAAAAAATTTTGGGAGTAGTATCCGTTGTCATAATCCCATATGCTGCTTCCATCCAATTATTTTTATCGATATTTAAAATGGCTCTATCTAGGTTATCGATTATTTTTTCTACAGGAAGTGGTTCTAATACAACTCCTGTTGAGAATGGTAATATTTGGCAATCTTCTATTTTTAGTAAACTTCCTAATGACTTACATACTTCCTGGGCATTTTTTAAACCATTTTGCCCTGTGCCTGCATTGGCATTTCCTGTATTTACTATTAAACTTCGTATAGGTTTGCCAAGCAGCAGATGTTTTTTTGCAATTTGAACCGGGGCGGCACAGAATAGATTTTTTGTAAAGACTCCGCTTACAGCGGTTCCTTCGTCTAGCTTAAATACTGTTAAATCTCTTCTATTGGCTTTTTTTATTCCTGCCTCTGTTACCCCTATTTCTATACCCTCTACTGCGAACACTTTTTTAGGTATTGTTAGATTGACCGCCATATTAAGATATTCCAATAGTTAACATGTTAGATAATGATAAAACTAGTATTTTTTTTACAGTTTCCAGATTATTATTAGCAATGACGCTAATATGTTTTGATATTTAATGTATTACATAGATGATATATGGAGTCTTTTGATACATTATTGATAGTAACGATGGTGGCCCGGGGCGGAATTGAACCACCGACACAAGGATTTTCAGTCCTCTGCTCTACCGACTGAGCTACCGGGCCATCACAATTGTTAACTATATATAAAAAATATACATATAACAATAAGGTAATTGTTGATAGTTATTAATTAATGCTGGAGAATGTAATATAATTTATCATTTTGTTAGGTTTAATGTTGTTTTTTTACACTAAAGTGCCCTTATGTCTTCTGTTATAAGCGTTATTGGATTGAATCACACATCTGCTCCATTGATGATTAGAGAGCGTATGTCTATACCAAATGATACTATTGGTATATTGTTGTCTAGTATCTTGTCTAAATTTAGAGACATTGTTTCCGAAGCTGTAATTTTGTCTACATGTAATCGTACTGAGTTGTATTGTTATTGTAAAAAAGAATACATACAAGAATTAGTACTCTGGTTTTCTGGTTATGGGAAAGTTGATCCAGTTTATTTTTATAATTATGTTAGCGATGCAGCTGTTAAGCATATTTTCTCTGTTTCTTGTGGTTTAAATTCAATTGTAATTGGTGAACCTCAAATTTTAAGCCAAATGAAAAAATCAGTTTCTCTTGCTAATGAAGCTGGTTCATTGGGAACATACTTATATAAACTATTTCAATTCTCTTTTTCAGTATCTAAAGAAGTTCGTACTCATACAGATTTATGCAAAAACCATATCTCTATCTCTTCTGCATCAATCGATTTAGTAAAAACAGTTTTCCCAGAATTAGAAAATCTCAATGTATTATTCATAGGTGCTGGAGAAATCATTGAGTTATGTATTAAATCATTTATAAAATACAAATATAATAATATCGTAGTGACAAATAGGACTTTTGATAGATCTGAGAATTTATCAAAAAAATTCTCTATAGGATTACTTCCATTTAAAAGTTTGAGCGATAGATTGTATGATTTTGATGTTGTTGTTTCATGCACTTCTAGTGAGAACTCAATTATTAATTCAAGTGATGTTACTAATGCTTTTAATGGTAAAAAAATAAAGCCAGTGGTGATGATTGATTTAGCAGTTCCTAGGGATATAGATACAGGTGTTTCAGATTTTGAGAACATAACCTTATACTCTATAGATGACTTGCAAAATGTTATACAAAAAGGATTCGCTAGTCGTAGTGCAACTATACCATATGCAAATGAGATTATTGAAAAGAAAACAGACGATTTCATAAAATGGATGAAGTCTCGTGACAGTATTCAATCAGTATTAGAGTTAATAAATAGAGCTAATGATATAAGTTCTCATGAAGTTGGTATAGCTAAGAAAGCATTGAAGGCTGGAGAGCCTCCTGAGATAGTTCTTGAGCGTATGGCACGTAGAATAACAAAGAAATTCTTACATGGCCCAATATCATTTGTTAATAACAATGTAGATTACAACAAGGATATTTTGTCATGCATCTTAGATATTTTTTCTAGGTGCAGTACTAATGGTTAGGAATATTATTTCCTATTAACAAATTATTTAGTTTTACAGCAATAAGTTTAGAAAAATAATGAAATCGTCAATGCGTATGCGTTTAGAGGAAATCTCTAATCGATTGTTGGAAATAGACATGTTGCTCTCTGATCAGGAGATAGCATCTGACATTGATTACCTTAGAAAATTATCTTGCGAGAGATCAGAGATAGAGCCTATTGTCACGTTATTTAATTCATTTTTACTATCTGAATCAGATCTTGAAGCAGCTAATGAAATGATTTCAGATCCTGATTTAAAAGAAATGGCAGAGGAAGAGATTAAGATTTCTAGGAATCGAATAGAAAAATTAGAAAATGATTTGCTACTGTCTTTATTACCTAAAGATATTAATGATGATCGAGGGTTTTTTGTAGAGATTAGGGCCGGTACTGGAGGCGATGAAAGTGCACTTTTTTCGGCTGATTTATTAAGAATGTATATACGCTATGCAGAAAGAATGGGCTGGTCCGTAGAAATAATATCAGCAAATTCATCTGACTTGGGTGGATATAAAGAAGTTATAATTCGTATTGAGGGTAATGGAGCGTATGGCAGATTAAGGTTTGAGTCAGGTGGACATAGAGTGCAAAGAATCCCAGAAACTGAGAATCAGGGTAGGATTCACACATCAGCTTGTACAGTGGCTGTTATGCTAGAAGTTGATGAAGTTAATGATATTATTATAGACCCCAGTGATATACGTATAGATACTTTTAGAGCAAGTGGAGCCGGTGGGCAGCATATAAATAAAACTGATTCTGCTGTGCGTATAACACATTTGCCTAGTGGTCTTGTAGTAGAGTGTCAGGATGACAGATCCCAGCATCGTAATAAAGAAAAAGCTATGAAGGTACTTTCGGCGCGTCTTAAGGATTTAGAAATCAGAGAACAACAAGAAAAAGAGGCTTCTGAGCGCAAAAGCCTTATTGGTTCAGGAGATAGGTCTGAGCGTATAAGAACTTATAATTATCCTCAGAGTCGCATTACTGATCATCGTATAAATTTAACATTGTATAAATTATCACAAGTTCTAGATGGGGACTTGGACGATCTTATAGAGGCTTTATTAGCTGAATATAAAGCGGAACAGTTAGCTTCTTTAGAATCTAGTTATTAGTTTTTTGAAATGAAAATCAGCATAAGAAATTTGATGGCAGACAGGTGTTTACCAAAAATTGAGATACTTATTCTTTTAGAGAAAGTTTTGCAAAAATCAAGAACTTGGATTATTGCTAATGATCTTAATATTATTTCTGATATCTCATTCTATAAATATAGTGATCTTAGGAAAAGAAGACTAGATGGAGAACCTATAGCATATTTGATTGGCTATAAAGAGTTCATGAGTAACAAATTTTTGGTTAACAATTCTGTATTAATACCTAGACCAGAGACAGAGATACTAGTAGATGTTGCCATTAATAGTATAAAGACATTAAGTAAACCAAGAGTATTAGATTTAGGTACTGGTTGTGGATCTATTGCAATATCTATCTGTTTAATGAGACCTGATGCTGATGTAGTAGGTAGTGATGTTGACTCAGAATCATTATCTGTGGCAGAAATTAATTCTAGAAAATTAGGAGCTAACATTAGTTTAATTAATAGCAATTGGTTTGATTGTTTTGATATAAATATAGATAAGTTTGACCTAATAATATCAAATCCGCCATACATAGCTTTGTTAGATAAACATTTAGAGTTGGGTGATTTAAGATTTGAACCAAAATTAGCACTAACAGATGGTTCAGATGGGTTGCGTCATATCACCAATATTATACATAATTCTAGAAATTATCTTAATAAAGAAGCTTTCTTATGGCTGGAGCATGGTTGGAATCAGGCTACAGAAGTTAGAGATTTATTAAAATCAGCTGGATTTAGGAACGTGACTAGTTTTTTAGATTTATCTGGAATTGCTAGAGTAACTGGTGGCAATATATAGTTAAAAGAAGTATTCAATAAACAAATTATAATTTTATATTTATTATTATGAAAGATATTAAAAAATATATAGATGGAATAATCAAAGAGCATAAAATAGTTTTATTTATGAAAGGATCATTAAATTTTCCTATGTGTGGTTTTTCTGGAAAAGTTGTTAAGATTCTCAAAGAATGTGGTTTTAATAGTAAAAGCATTCTATGTATAAATGTTCTTGAAGATGATAATATTCGCCAAGGTATAAAGGAATATTCTGATTGGCCTACTATTCCTCAGCTTTATATTAATGGACATTTTATCGGAGGTGCGGATATTGTGTCAGACTTGTATTCTAAAGGAGAGCTGGAAAAATTACTATAGAATACTACTTTTTATTAATAGAAAATAATTATGAGACGTAAAATTATTGTTGGTATAACAGGTGCCACAGGCTCAATATATGCTTTAAGGCTTTTGAAGATATTAAGCTCATTGAATGATATCGAAGTCCATTTGATCGTCTCATCATCAGGAGTTTTGACATTACGTAATGAGTTGGATCTTAAAATTAACGAACTTTACTCTCTGGTTAGTGTTGTTCACAATGTTAAAAATATTGGTGATGTTTTAGCCAGTGGTTCGTTTAGTACGGATGGTATGCTGATTGTACCTTGTTCAATCAGAACTCTTTCTGCAATAGCAAATGGTTTATCAGATAATTTAATAGTTAGAGCAGCAGATGTTTCTTTGAAAGAAAGGAGGCGCATTGTACTTATGGTAAGAGAATCGCCATTTAATCTGGTTCATCTACGCAACATGATCTCCGTCACAGAGATGGGTGGGATTATATTTCCTCCCATGCCTGCATTTTACCATAAACCAGTTTCTATAGAAGAAATGGTAGACCATACTGTTATACATGCAATTAAACTATTGAATATAGATATTCCTGGACCAGTATGGAAAGGTATTTAATTATTAACTAGAGGAATAAAATTTTTACCGTATTTTATAAATAGAGTTCCTGTGGATATTAAGAAATAGGCTCCGTGTATATGTAATTTCCCTTCATTAACTCTAGTCCTTACTGAAGGGAAACTTAATAAATTATTCATACTATGTTGAACAACACCAAATTCTAGTTTTTTGATATCCTCATGCTTGTAATTACCAACTTTGATATTAAGTTGTTCAGCAACTGGTGTAATTTGTGACATCCATTTTCCTATAAAATCCATTTGACTAAGAGGATATTGGTTTTCTATGAATGATTTAATCCCGCCACATGAAGCATGTCCCAGTATAACTATGTGTTTTACATTAAGACCATTTACCGCAAATTCTATTGCTGCACTTGTCCCATGGTAAGATGTTGAATGCTCATTTTCGAAAGGGGGCACTAAATTAGCAACGTTCCTGACTACAAATATTTCACCAGGGCTCGTATCAAATATAACTTCTGGTGAAACCCTTGAATCACAACATCCTATAACCATTATTTCTGGGTTTTGACCAGATGTTGCTAGGTTTTTATATTTTTTTTGCTCATTAAAAAATCTCCCGGACAGGAAACTAAAATATCCGTCTGATAATTTTTTGGGAAATATGTTCATAAGAATAATCCAAATAAATTGTTACGTACGGTATTATATGCTTACTTGTTAACTTGTTATCCAGAATTCCTGAGTCCTGCAGCAATACCATTAATAGTTATATGTATATCTCTTTTTGTCATTTCTTTAGAGTTTTGAGATAGTGAATTGTAACCATATCTATGCCTGCGAAGTAGTTCAACTTGAAGATAATTTAAAGGATCTATATATGTAAAACGTTCTTTTAGAGCGTTTAATAAAGTGGGATTATCTTCTAGAAGATCCCTATTCGTTAGTAACCTTAGCATTTCTATAGTTTTATTGTATTCCAAACTTATTGCATTAAAAACATTATTTCTTAGTGTTTGATTAGGAACTAATTTTGAGTAGCAAGAAGCTATACCAAGATCAGACTTTATGAGAACCATCTCCATATTAGATATTAAGGTTTTAAATGTTGGCCACTCTTTTACCATAACTCTTAATAAGCTTAATCTATCATTTTTAGATTTTGAGATTATACCAGATCCATTGTCTAGAAAGTTTTCAATTGCAGATCCAACGCCATACCAACTAGTTAGCATTAATCTACATTGAGACCAAGAGAAACTCCAAGGTATAGCTCTTAAATCCTCAATGTTTTGTAGATTTTTGCGAGATGAGGGCCTAGATCCTATGTTTAATTCAGCTATTTCATTTATTGGGGTAGATGTAAAGAAATATTCTGTAAATCCAGGTTTTTCATAGATTAAATTACGATATGTCTTTTCTGCATAACGAGACATAAATGACATGGCTTCACCGTACTTCTCTACATAAATATTATCCATGTTTTTTTTGTTTGTTGTACTAACATACAAACTAGATTCAAGTGTTGCTGCTACCAATAGTTCAAGATGCCATTTGCCCACTTCTGCGTTATTATATTTTCCATGGACTACTTCCCCTTGCTCAGTAAGTCTTATTTGTCCTGATACTGCCCCAGGTGGTTGAGCAAGTATAGCTTCAAAACTTGGTCCTCCACCTCTACCAACCGATCCTCCTCTTCCATGGAATAATCTCAGTTTAATATTATTAGATCTAAATACTTCCACTAGATTTCTTTCAGCCTGATATAGTTCCCAATTAGAAGTTAAAAAACCACCATCTTTATTACTATCAGAATATCCAAGCATAACCTCTTGTATATTGCCATGTGAATTACTAATAATAGAACGAACCTCAGGTAAATCTATCCATTTAGACATAATTTCAGCGCTATTTTGTAAGTCTGTTATAGTCTCGAATAGAGGCACAACCATTAATCCTTCATGCTCATTTGGGGAATAGTATGTTGGCTTTATTAATCCAGTTTCTTTTTGGATAACTAAAACCTCTAGAAGATCGCTTAGTGTTTCTGTATGTGAAACTATCGATTGTTGTATAGCAACTTCTCCGTAATTAGCTCTAATTTTTGCAGCAGCTCTGAAAATTTTTAATTCTCTAGTAGTCTCCGCACTATACTCAAACCAAGGAGATACTAATTGTCTCCCTTGCATTAATTCGAATCTAAGAATTTTTATCTTATCTTCTTCGCTTAATTCAGAATATTTATGATTTTTATCATCTAGCTTTATATTTGCTTGTATAAAAAGTTCAGTTAATACTCTTTCATGAACATCCGAGCTTTGTCGTAAATCTAGAGTAGTTAAATGAAAACCGAATACTTTTACGGCTTGTTGCAAATTTTTTAATCTTAGTGAGTTTATTAAATTGCCGTGATGTTTTTCTAGAGAACTAGAGATTATATTTAAATCATCATATAATTCTTCAGAAGATTTATATGGAGAAGCTGTGAGAATAGCTCTTCTAGCAAGATTTTTCCCGGTTAATTTTTCTGATGTTACTGCTAATCTAGCATATATCCCTACTAATGCTTTTCTATAGGGCTCATCTTTTAAATGAGGTGACATATCTTTGCTTTTCTCTGCCAATAACAATAGTTCTTTATCAACCTCTACTAATAAATTACTGACAGACAATTCGGTTTTTAATGCGAATATTTCCTTTAAATAGTGTTCGAATATAACAGAAGATTGTCTGACCATAGCTTGTTCTAAGGTTAATTCATCTACATTTGGGTTCCCATCACGATCCCCACCTATCCAGCTCCCCATCCTTAAAAAAGGTTTTAATGGTATACTTGTAAAGTTTCCACTATCACTATTATTTAGTAAGTTAGAAAGATCTCTGTATAATTTAGGAATTGTTATTAAGAATGTACTTCGATAATAGGAAAGAGCATTTTCTATTTCGTCATTCACTGTAAGGCTAGAATATCTCAGTATTCTAGTTTGCCATAGTATTGCAATATGTCCAAGCAATTCTAAGTCAATTTCTTTTAAGCTTTCTTCATCTTTTTCATTGTTTCTTTCTATAAGTTTTCTTGAGATACTTCTATGGGCATCTAGTGTGCTTTTTCTTTGTATTTCTGTTGGGTGAGCTGTTAATACTGGAACTATGCACGATTCATTTAATAAATCACTAATAGTATATGAACTAACTCCATTAGAGTTCAATTTCTTTATTACATCCTTTAAGCTTCCACGTATCGGGTAATTAAGTTCTGAAATGTGTTCTTTATGTCTACGATTTTGATCATTGTCTTCAGCGATATTAACCAGATGCATAAAATAGCTAAAAGCTCTTGCTACTGTGTTTGGATCATTACCTTCTAGTTTACTAATATATTCTTCTAATGATTCATTATCATGGTCCTTCTTATTTTGTCTAAGTCTTATAGCAGAGCGTCTAATTGATTCTATTGTATCAAATAGACGTTTTCCTTCACAGCTATAGATGATTTCTCCTAACATCTTTCCTAGTAAACGAATCTCTTGACGTAGCGGTGATATTTGCATTTTGTGTACTTAATGGTATTGGGATAAACACTTATTTGTAGTGTTAAAAATATAAGGTGATTTTATAGTATTTGGTTATAGCTTCTCAAGCAAATTTTAATTAATATTAGATGTTTGTTACGTAGCTTAATAGGTTGTTAGAGTTTCGAGATTGCTTAGCTAGTATATATGAATGTAAGGTTTATAGATAAGATGACTAATAATTCTGGTAAAAGGAGAGAAAAAGCTTTAGTTCTTTTCTCTGGGGGACAAGATTCCACAACATGTTTGTTTTGGGCATTAAATAATTATGAAATAGTAGAAACTTTAGGTTTCCAATATGGACAGAGGCATTCTATAGAAATGGATTGTAGATTGTCTATCTTGAATATTATTAATTTCCAGAAAAAAACCTATTGTAATGGAAAATTAGGTAATGATCATATAATAGATCTTGGATTCATGAGTCAACTTACCGAAAATGCACTTACAAGAAAACTAGATATTAAATTTTCTGATAGAGTTCCAAATACATTTGTTCCAGGGAGGAATTTATTATTTCTAAATACTGCTGCAATAGTATGCTATAACATGAATATAGGCACTATAATTGGAGGTATGAGTGAAGTAGATTTTTCGGGTTATCCGGATTGTCGGGATGATACCATAAAATCACAACAAGTTACCCTGAGTCTTGGCCTAGATAGACCTATAAACATAGAGACACCTCTAATGTGGAAGAATAAGTCTGAAATATGGCAAATGGCAATGGACATTGGTGGTAATGATCTAATTAAAATTATTAGAGAGTATACACATACTTGTTATATAGGTTGCCGAGATAATCTTTATGATTGGGGTTATGGTTGCGGGACTTGCCCTGCGTGTATATTGCGTAAAACTGGATGGGATACATGGATTAATGTAAAATCGTAAGATTAATAGTTTCGTCATTTCTGGTGTTTATATGTTGTTGTGTAATATATCAGTGTTAATATAAATTAAATTTAAAAGTGAAAATAATATAATGCCACATTATCGTTCGCGTACTTCTACTTATGGCCGGAATATGGCTGGGGCTCGTGCTTTATGGCGTGCTACTGGCATGAAGGATGGTGATTTCGGTAAGCCAATTATAGCTGTAGTCAATTCTTTTTCTCAGTTTGTTCCAGGACACGTGCATTTACGCAATCTTGGTGCGTTGGTAGCCAGAGAAATTGCGTCTAGCGGAGGAGTAGCCAAAGAATTTAATACTATCGCTATTGATGATGGTATTGCAATGGGACATGATGGGATGCTTTATTCATTACCATCAAGAGAGCTTATTGCAGATTCCGTAGAATATGTTGTAAATGCACATTGTGCTGATGCCATGGTATGTATTTCAAATTGTGACAAAATTACTCCTGGAATGTTAATGGCAGCAATGCGTCTAAATATTCCGGTGGTTTTTGTCTCTGGCGGACCAATGGAAGCTGGTAAAATTGTTTCGAAAGACAAGGTTTTTAAGATTGATCTGGTTGATGCAATGATTGTTGCCGGTGATCCTAATGTTAGTGATGCTCAGGTAGATATAACAGAACATAGTGCTTGTCAGACTTGTGGTTCTTGCTCCGGGATGTTTACAGCAAATTCAATGAACTGTTTAACTGAAGCTATAGGATTAGCATTACCAGGCAATGGTACTTTATTGGCAACACATGCCAATAGACGTTCTTTATTTGAGCAAGCTGGTAGGTTAATAGTAGATCTTTGCCATCGTTATTATGATAAGGATGATTCGTCTGTATTGCCAAGAAATATAGCTACTAAGGCTTCATTCCATAATGCAATGATTCTTGATGTTGCTATGGGAGGATCTACAAATACTGTTCTCCATTTGTTAGCTGCAGCACAAGAGGCCAAGGTTGATTTTACAATGGAAGATATAGACAAGATTTCAAGAGGAGTTCCTTGTTTATGTAAAGCAGCTCCTGCTACTGACAAATATCATATAGAAGATGTTCATAGAGCTGGAGGTGTAATGGGTATTCTGGGAGAACTTGGTAGGGCAAATCTGTTAGACATGTCTGCAGGTAATGTATATGGAGGAACTCTTGGAAAAACGATTGAACAATGGGATATTGTTGATAATAGTTCTGAAAAAATAACTAATTTTTACAAATCAGCACCTGGCGGCATTAGCACAACTGAAGCTTTTAGTCAGAACTCATTTTTTGATTCTCTTGACTTAGATCGATCTTCTGGTTGTATACGAAATTTTGAAAATGCTTATTCAAAGGATGGAGGGTTGGCTGTTTTATATGGAAATATTGCTACTAAGGGATGTATAGTTAAGACAGCTGGTGTTGATGAATCTCAATTAATTTTTGATGGAAAAGCACGTGTGTTTGAGAGTCAGGATTCTGCGGTAAAAGCTATTCTAGAAGATGAGATACTTCCCGGTGATATAGTAATTATTAGATATGAAGGACCTAAGGGTGGCCCCGGAATGCAAGAGATGCTATACCCAACATCTTATTTAAAATCTAAGGGGCTTGGTAAGACTTGTGCTCTATTTACAGATGGACGATTCTCAGGAGGTTCTTCAGGGTTAGTTATTGGACATGCTTCTCCCGAAGCTGCAGAAGGTGGAGCTATAGGTCTTATAGAGGATGGAGATAATATATTCATAGATATCCCAAATAGAATAATAAGTCTTGTTATACCTGATAATGAGTTGGATAAAAGACGCATATTAATGAATAAAAAAGGGGAGAAAGCCTGGAAACCTCTTAATAGAGAGAGAAAGATTTCTAATGCATTAAAAGCTTATGCATTATTAGCGACTTCAGCTGATCGTGGCGCTGTCCGTGACGTATCGAAACTTAACAAGTAATTGTTTATGCAATGTATCCGGTATAATTTTATGCTGGATACATGTAGTTATTTTGATCTTTTATTTTTTATCAATACTTAAGAATAATGATTTTTATTTTTTATAGAGTTTTATTATGAGGCCAGTATTGCCGCTTTTTTTAATAGCTCGTTGGTTGTTATTGATTGTTATAGTAATAGGTATTTATTTTATCAAAGGTTTTTTAGTCCCTTCGTTAACTGCCTTAGTTATAGGAATAGCCAGTTGGCCAATTTTTCACCGTATAAGAATATTATGTTGCGGTCATACCATATTATCAGCCTCTGTTCTATTGATATTGGTTCTTTTATTGCTAGTAATTCCTATCACTATTGTATTTTCTTATGCAATACAGGAAGCAGGTAATTTTATTGTATGGGCCATAGCTGTTAACAAAAATGGTGTAGAGGTTCCAACTTGGATACTATCTATGCCGTTATTTGGCGATCGCTTTTCAGAGTTTTGGCGTTTGTATTTGGGTGAACCACATGCATTAGGGAAACTCGTGCAGCTAGTGAGCGGAGAACATCTAGGAAATATATATAGGATGATTTTATCAGCAACTGGAAATGCTTTTCATTTGCTTTTAACATTGTTATTTATGTTGATCACCTTATTTTTTGTATATAAGGATGGAGAAAACATGCTTAGGCAACTTGATATATTAGGGGAGAGTATTATACCTAATAAATGGATGCGTTTATCTAGAGTTGTTCCAGCCATGATTAGTGCTACCGTAACAGGTATGGCTCTTATAGCAATGGGAGAAGGAGTTATTTTAGGTTTTGCTTATTGGATAGCTGATGTACCGTCTCCTGTCTTGCTTGGAGTTTTGACTTGTTTTATGGCATTAGTCCCTGGCGGAGCTCCAGTGGTATTTACATCAATATCATTATATCTAATTGGTTCAGATAAAACCATGTCAGGAATTTGTTTATTTTTGTGGGGGACTATAGAGTTATTTATTGTAGATAAGACTATTAGACCGAAACTTATTGGTGGACCAGTGAAACTACCATTCTTACCAACTTTTTTTGGTTTGATAGGAGGTATACAAACCATGGGCATAATAGGGTTATTCATCGGCCCTGTTTTCATGGCTCTCATAGTTGCTATATGGAGGGAGTGGGTTCACAGTACTAGCATGCATATACACAAGTGAAGATTTGAAATTCTTAGCATACGACAGTGGTGCCCGGGGCCGGAATCGAACCGGCACGCCTCTCGGCGGGAGATTTTGAGTCTCCTGCGTCTACCTATTTCACCACCCGGGCTTAGAGGAGATAATTATATATGTTTTAGGTGTAATTGTACACTATCTTGAAAAATAACATAAAGTCTCCATGGTAATATTATTACTTGCAGTTTTTTGCTGTTTTTGTATATTCTCAAAATTTTTATAAATTAATTTGTATATCCCATTATGAGTAAAGTTAAAAATCAAGAACCTGAAACAATGAGTTTTCAAGCAGAAGTAAAGCAGCTGTTACATTTGATGATACACTCTCTTTATAGCAATAAAGAAATTTTTCTTCGCGAATTAATATCTAATGCGTCTGATGCTTGTGATAAATTGAGATTTGAAGCAATAGACAAACCAAAACTATTAGGAAATGATCAAGATTTATCTATAAAGATATTTTATGATAGTGATTTACATACCATATCAATTATAGATAATGGTATAGGTATGTCATCTAAAGAGATTGTAGACAACTTAGGAACTATAGCGAAATCCGGCACCAAAGACTTCATTAAGAATTTAAGTGGTGATAAACAAAAAGATTCTAATCTTATTGGTCAGTTTGGAGTTGGATTTTATTCAGCTTTTATAGTTTCAGATAATGTCAGGGTAATTAGTAGACGTGCTGATGCTCCTGTTGATCAAGCTGTTTGTTGGAGCTCAGATGGATTAGGAGAATTTACTGTAGTCAACTTAGAAAGAGTTGATAGGGGGACCGAAATAATATTACATCTAAGGGATGATTTTAGCGACCTGTTAAATGGATGGAAGATAAGAGAGATAATAAGGAAATATTCAGATCATATTTCTTTGCCAATTTTGATGTATAAAGAAGAATGGGATGAAAAAACCGGTAAGCATGTTAAAACTAGTGAACTTGAAGTAGTTAACCAGTCTAATGCGTTGTGGACTCGTCAAAAATCAGAAATTACTGAAGATCAATATAAAGAATTCTATAAGACAGTTTTTCATGATTTTGAGGATCCTTTAATATGGACTCATAACAAGATAGAGGGTTCTAATGAATATACTCAACTCCTTTATATACCAAAACATGCTCAATTTGATATTTGGGACCGTGAAAAATCCAACAGCATAAAATTATATGTACGCAGAGTTTTCATAATGGATGATTCAGATCAGCTTTTGCCAAGATATCTGAGATTCGTTCGTGGAATTATAGATTCTTCTGATATTGATCTAAATGTTTCTCGTGAGATCTTACAGGAGAGTCGTGAGGTTAGAAGTATTCGTGATTCATCTGTAAAGCGCATACTGAATCTTATTGAGGATATGGCAAGTAAAGATACTGATAAATATTCAATATTCTGGAATCAATTTGGTCAAATTTTAAAAGAAGGAATTGGTGAAGACTTTTCAAATCAAGATCGTATAGCTAAGTTATTAAGATTTTCGTCTACTCATAATAATGATAAAAACCAGACAGTTTCCCTTAATGATTATATTTCAAGAATAAAACCTAATCAAAACAACATTTATTATATAACATCTGATTCTTTTGAAAATGCAATAGGTAGTCCTCATTTAGAGATCTTTAGAAAAAAAGGAATAGAGGTTCTATTATTATCAGATAGAATAGATGAATGGATGTTATCAAATCTCAGGTCTTTTGAAAATAAGTCTCTAGTGTCTATAGCAAAAGATAGTTTGAATTCTGAAGACATAACAGATACTGAAGAGAGAACGAATTTAACTAGTTCATCAGAATCGTTGAAGCCTATTATTGATAGACTTTTTAAAAGTCTTTCTGAAAGAGTTAAAGAGGTTAGGGTTTCTTCAAGGTTGGTTGATTCTCCAGCTTGCATAGTAGTAAATCAGAATGATCTAAGCCCGCACCTAGTACGCATGTTACGAGCAGCTGGACAAAATTCACCAGATTCGAAACCAATTCTTGAGATTAATGCTAATCATAAATTTTTAAAGAAACTGGAAGACATGAATGATAAAGATTTTGATAGCTGGTCAAATTTATTGTTAGATCAAGCGATTTTAACAAGTGGCGGTCAATTATCAGAGCCAAACATTTTTGTTAAGAGGTTAAATGACATATTATTGAATAATTAATAATATGTTTGTGAGGTAGTTAATTATATTAGCTATCTCACAATTTTGTCTTATTATGTTTAATTCATAGAGGTTATATGCTCGATAATCTAACAAGTAAAATGTCTCATGTGTTGAAAAGAATACGTGGGGAGGCTCGTCTAACAGAATCAAACACTAAAGAAATGTTTAGAGAGATTAGAATCGCTCTTCTAGAAGCTGATGTTTCTTTTTCATTAGTAAAAAATTTTATAGATATCCTTAAAACTAAATCATTAGGTAGTGATGTTCTTGATAGTTTGAATCCAGGTCAGGCTTTAGTTGGTATTGTACATAAAGAACTTACTGCGATTATGGGTGGAGATCTTGGTGAATTTTCTAATGAAATATCCCTGTCAGTGGCACCACCAGCTACTATTATGTTTGTGGGTTTACAAGGAGTTGGTAAAACAACAACTGTTGGGAAATTAGCATATTGGTTATCTAATGGTAATCATACAAGATATGGGAAAAAGACAGGAAAAAAAAAGATTCTGATTACTAGTGTAGATACGTATCGTCCATCTGCTATTGATCAATTGAGAATAATATCTCAACAGATAGGAATTGATTTTTTCTTTAATGATATTAACAATAATCCAATTGATATTGCCAAAAGTGCTTTATCTTATGCTAAGAAGCATTACTATGACATTATGCTGATCGATACTGCTGGACGGCTAGGTATTGATAAATTAATGATGGATGAAATTGAATCATTAAGTGAAATTACTAAACCTATAGAGACATTATTTGTAGTTGATGCTATGCAGGGTCAGGACTCAATAAATACAGCTAAATCTTTTTCTGATAAGTTGCCTTTGACTGGAGTTATTTTAACAAAGTTAGATGGTGATGTTCGTGGAGGTGCTGCTGTATCTGTAAGGCAAATTACAAATGTACCATTAAAATTTATAGGAACATCTGAAAAGATAGATGGCTTGGAGATTTTTTCTCCTGATAGAATGGCTAGGCGAATACTAGGCATGGGTGATATATTGTCATTAGTTGAGAAGGCACAAAATAGTGTTAATTTATCTGATGTCAGTGGTTTAGTAAATAAAATTAGATCTAAAGATAAATTTGATTTAAATGATTTTCGTTCGCAGCTAATACAAATGAAGAAACTAGGTGGTATAGAGAGCATACTGGAAAGTGTACCTAGTAGTTTTCGTTCCAATAGAAAATTCAGTTTAGATCAATCTGAAAATTTCATTAAAAAGTCTGAGGCTATAATAAATTCTATGACTATTGAAGAAAGAACCAGATCAGATATGATAAAGTCATCTAGGAAGCGAAGAATAGCTGAAGGTGCTGGTGTCTCTATTCAGGATATAAATCAATTGCTAAGTCAGTTTGAAAAAGCTCAACTTGTTATGAAGAAAATGCAGAAGGGTGGTATAGCCAAGATGATTAGATCTATTAAAGGTATCGGCAATTTATTATAGTTTCTTGTTTAATGTATTCTTATATTGTATGGTAATGATCTCTTGTGAATTTTATTAAAAGATACATAACGATTAATTTGTTAAGTTATAGAAATTTTTCATATCTATATTACTACCCGTCAGCACTATCCCGATATTTTTATTACTAAATGTTTCACGGTTATTTATTGCAGCAGCAAATCCTAAACATCCAGTTGGCTCAATTATTAGTTTTAAATAATCAGCAGCTATTTTCATGCACTCTGTTATTTGCTCATCTGTAACAATTACTATATCATCAGTATACTTCCTTATTATATCAAAAGCTTTTTCTCCTAAACATTGTGTTTGGGCTCCATCAGCGATAGTCTTTGGTGTTTCTATTTTTACTAATTTACCTAATTTAAATGACTGTTGCCCATCATTTGCAAGTAAAGGCTCCACTCCATAAATCTTGCAATTTTTAGCTAATGATCTTCCACTTAAAGATGATCCTGCCAATAATCCTCCTCCACCCAAACCTACAAATATAGCATCAAGATTTCTTGCTTCTTCGAGAAATTCTTTGCAAACTGTTCCTGCTCCAGATATGACGTTATAATTATCATAGGATGAAATTGGAGTTACCCTGTATTTTTTGACAAGTTTCTCAAGTAATTCTTCTCTATTATCAATATATCTATCATATAGGATTACTTTGTTAGAATATTTACGTGTACATTCTAACTTTGCCAATGGGGCATCCATTGGCATGAGTATTATAGATTTTATATTTAAAATTCTTGATGATAGAGCTATAGCTTTAGCATGATTTCCTGAAGAGAATGTAGCTACTCCGTTGTTACGTTGTGTATTGTTTAATTGTGTTAATGCGTTAATAGCTCCTCTAAATTTAAATGATCCGGTTCTTTGCAGATTTTCGCATTTAAAAAAGAAATTAGCTCCAAATTTTTCATTAATCTCATGTGATATTAATATTGGGGTTTTGTATATATATCTATCTATACGTTCAGCTGATTTTATAATATCTTCAAAATTAACTGATAAAAAATCATTCATTTTCTGTTTTAATAATAATTATTATTTCTGTTTATCAAACATTTTATTTTTAAGTTATTCTCATTCCTGGTTTAGTAAACTCTGGAGGTTCTATCAAGTAAATTTCTTTTGATATTTCATCCTTACTGCTAGCAGCTAACACCATTCCTTCTGATATCCCAAATCTCATTTTACGAGGTTTTAGATTAGAAACTAAGATTACTAGTTTTCCGATAAGATCATCTGGATTGTAATATTTCTTAATTCCAGAAAAAACATTTTTATAATTTTCTTCCCCGTAATCCAGTGTTAATCTTAATAATTTATCAGACTGTTCTACATTTTCGCATCTCACGATTTTAGCTACCACAAGATCTAATCTTGCAAAATCTTCTATGTTTATGAATTCTTTATTAGTTACTAGATCCATGTTTTCCTTTTCTTTATGGTTTTGTTCAAACAGCTTAGAAAAAATTTTCTCATCAATTCTACTCATCATATGTTTGAATGGTTTTATTTTTTGTGGCAAAATTAAGGCATCATTCCAATTTAATGGATATTCAATTTGAAAAAAATTTAAACAGATATATAGTGCAGTCTCTGGCAAGATTGGAGCCAGCATCACAGATATTGCCTTAAATCTGCCAATTGTAAATGAGCAAATTTCATGAAGATCTTTCATGGAAGAAGAATCACCACTTTTTGCTTTCTTGGCCATTTCCCAAGGTTTTGATATATCAAATACTTGGTTTGTATAATCAGCATAGCTCATTACTTCTCTTATCGCTTTATTATATTCGCGATTTTCAAATAACTGACTTATTAAATCTATCTTAAATTTTATTTCACTTATAAGTGATTCGTTTTTATTATAAAAATTCAGTTTTCCATCAAAAAAATTGGTAATAAAAGGAGCAGTCCGGCTTGCAATATTTATATATTTACCAATAAGATCACTATTTACTTTACTGATAAAATCACCCTTATTTATATCTATGTCCTCTACTCTAGAGTTAAGTTTTGACGCGAAATAGTATCTTAGCCATTCAGGATTTAACCCAAGATCTAGATATTTTAATGGAGATATTCCAGTTCCTCGGCTCTTGGACATTTTTTTTCCATCTATAGTTACAAAGCCATGGACATAAACAGAGTCTGGTGTTTTTCTATCTGAAAAGTGGAGCATAGCAGGCCAGAATAATGTGTGAAAATAAATGATATCTTTGCCTATGAAATGTACTTGCTCTACTGAATTATTTTTATCTAGCAATTCTTCGAAGTTTATATCTTGCAATTCACAGTATGATTTTAAAGATGACAAATAACCTATAGGGGCATCTAACCACACATAAAAATATTTTCCTTTAAAGTCTGGAATCTCTATACCGAAATATGGGGCATCTCTTGATATGTCCCAATCCTCTAATTTCGAATTTTTCTCATCTTTTCCTAACCACTCACTTATTTTTGCTATAACTTCATCTTGTAGTTTCTTTTTATTGTTGATGTTCTTAGTTTCTATCCAGTTTCTTAAAAAATTTATACATCTAGAGTCAGATAATTTAAAAAACAAATGTTCAGATGACCTTAATAATGGTTTTGCCCCAGTTATTGTGGAATGTGGATTAATTAATTCAGTAGGATTGTATGTGCTACCACATTCTTCACAAGAATCACCATACTGATTATCAGACTTACACTTTGGGCATGTTCCTTTTATATAACGGTCAGCAAGAAACATTTGTTTTACCGGATCATATAATTGTTGAATAATTCTTCTTTCTATAAGATTATTTTCTTTAAGTTTTTTGTATATTTGATGCGATAGTAATGTATTTTCTTTTGAATCAGTTGAATGCCAGTGATCAAATTTTATATGAAAGCCATTTAAATAGATTGGTCTTTCTTTGCTATAGATATTTGTTAGTTCTTTAGGAGTTATTCCCATTGCCTCAGCTTTAAGCATTATAGGAGCTCCATGGGCATCATCAGCACTAACAAAGTACACCTTGTGTCCAGACATTCTCATTGATCTAACCCAAATATCAGCCTGTATATACTCCATAATGTGTCCGATGTGAAATGACCCATTAGAGTAAGGAAGCGCTGTGGTAACAAAGATAGTTCGATGCATAGTAGAAATTTAAATCCCGGTAAGATTTTATGATTTATTTTATATCTATTTAGATGTTTTTTGGAATATATAATTTATTATGTATTTATCAACTAAGTAGAATTATTTAAATATATGAACATATATTAACCATTTTATATAAATTCCTTTATAACACGTAGAATTTTATGTTTTTGTGTATTATGCATAATAATTATAGGTTTAGATAAATATGAATACAATTTCAGAGAAAATTAAATTTTTTTTAGACAAAATAAAAAATGAAAAGAAAAATGATTACATTAATTATAATAATTATAATATAAGGGCGGAAAATTCTAAAATTATTATACAACTAGAATTAGGTTACCATGCCAATAATGAGATAATTGAAAATATTAAATCTAGATTAAAATCGCAAATCTTATCTTATTTTTGTGAATATCATTTAGATATATTTATTGATGTTAATTTTAATGTTGAGGCACATGTTTCTTGTGGTGATGTTCGATCCTTACCTTCCATTAAGAATATTATTATGGTTTCTTCTGGGAAAGGAGGTGTAGGCAAAAGTACTTTAGCTGTTAATTTAGCATTATCTTTGAGAGTTTTAGGGGCAAATGTAGGTATTTTAGATGCAGATGTATATGGGCCAAGTATACCTATTATGTTAGGTATATTTGATAAGCCAACAATACTAGATAATGGTAATATTGCTCCTTTGGTTGGACATGGTTTGCAAGCTAACTCCATAGGATTTATGTTTGATTACAAATCTCCTGCCATTTGGCGAGGACCAATTATATCCAAGTTTATTGATCAATTAGTAAATCAAACAGAGTGGCATAATTTAGATTATCTTATAATAGATATGCCTCCAGGAACTGGTGATATTGCTATTACTCTAGCAAAAAAGGTACCTATTGTTGGATCCATAGTTATTACAACCCCTCAGGATGTTTCTCTGATTGACGTAAGAAGATGCTTAAGTATGTTTAAAAAACTTAATATTCCAGTTTTAGGTATTGTGGAAAATATGTCATTTCATATTTGCTCGAAATGCAATCACAAGGAATATATATTTGGAGAATATGGGGGACAGCGTCTTGCTAAACAAAATAATATACCGATACTTGGAATGATTCCTCTGGATTATAGGATTAGCAAGCAATCTGATGCCGGATTTCCTATAGTTATAGATGATCCTATGAGTGATATAGCTAAGTCATATTTAGATATAGCATTAAGCCTATCTATTTCAGTAGCGTCATTACCAAAAGAAAATGGTATGAAATTCCCTAAAATAATGTTTAAAAAAGTTTAGCAACTACAAAATGTATCGTTTTAATGCTTCTTTAATGCTTTTGTTTCTCAGCATGTTTTTTGCATCATTTTTAGCAATAGCATCTTCCCAAAAAATTCTGGTTAAGAGCGATGGTATTCAATCAGAATTAATGACTTCTATAACAAAATCAATTGAATCAGTGCTTAAGGGCATAAATGAAAATGATTCTGGAGAAATTGACAGATATCATAGAAGAGTTATTGATTCTGTATTATCTTTGTTATCAGCAGATGGATATTTTTCACCGAGCGTTGATATAAATATTGAACACGGTTTACATGATCAAAAAATATGGAATATATTTATAATTGCCGGTAAAAGGACGACCATTGCTAAATTAAATATATTATTTACAGGTGGTATTACAGATAAGGAATTTGAGAAAAGAGTTCAACTTCTTATAGATAATTGTCCACTTAAAATTGGTATGGAGTTCACTAATCGCGAGTGGAGCAATACGAAAAGCAAAATGCTAAATGCTCTATTATCACATGACTTTTTCTTCGCGAAAATCGTTAGGTCTGAGGCAACAATAGATCAGGAAAATGCACAAGCTTACTTATCTATTGTTATAGATAGTGGTCCTAGGGTTCTTATGGGAGCTCTTAATGTTAGTGGCTTAAATAGAGTTCCTGAGAGTTTGCTCAACAGGTATGTAAAATATCATGAAGGTGATGCATTTGATCAGGATAAATTAAATGATTGGCAGCAGCATTTGTATTCAACAACATTCTTTCATGGAGTATTTGTTACTATTGACCCAGCTGTATCAGACAATTTTATAAGAAAAATGACAAAAGGAAATATAGAATCATCCTCAGTTCTTAGTGGTGATTGTAAATGCGTTCTTCCTGTGAACATTGTTGTGGCTGAGTCACCATCAAAAAAGATAGCGTCTTCTATTGGAATAGACGATAATGCTGGAATTAAAATGGAAGGTTTATACAACAAGAATGTTCCTTTCCGTTTACCAATCATTTTTTCTACAGGACTTGGTATAGATAGAGTAAGACAAAAAATTTTTGCAGATATTAATTTACCACACGATATATATGGAAAACAAAATTCTATAGGAGCCTCATTAGATAATTCTGATTTGCATGGACTAAATATAACACGCTTCGCTATAGGTTTTGCTCGCTCTAGTAATGGATATAATAGCACGGCACAAAATATAAATATAACAGGAGCTAGATATGAGGCAAATTATGGAGCATTGTTAGCGTATGATCACATAAAGATAAGAGAGCATTCTGATTTTATATTACCTTCCGCAACTGGCACAGTAGAAATAGTTAGGAGAGAATTGAATAATAATTTAGATCCTAATTTTGGAAATTTATTGATTGTTGGTTTAGGGGCAGGTGTATCTCTAGATAATATAAGTCCATATGCTCGTACTAGAATTAAATTTCAGAAATGGTTTCCAGTTAGATTTAATGATGTGTTTACATTTCGTTGTGAATTAGGAAAAGTTTGGTCTAGTGAAAATGTAAAAATACCAGATGATTTTGGATTTCGTGCTGGGGGTGCTAATTCTATTAGAGGTTATAATTATCAAAGTATTGGGGCACATAGAGGCTCAGCGGTAGTTGGGGCATTGTCTATTACAATACTAAGTATGGAATATAACCATTATGTGAATGATAAACTTGGCATTAGTGCTTTTTTGGATTTAGGGGATGCATTCAACTTATTTAAGGATATAAGTTTTGCTGTTGGTTATGGTACAGGTTTACGCATCAAGACCCCAGCAGGTCCTTTGTCTTTTGATATTGCTTATGGGCAAAAATATGAAAATCTGCGGTTGCATTTTTCTTTAGGAATTGCATTTTGATTAAGTTAAAAAATAATTTTAGATATTTGGTAGGCGTACTATTGCCTACTATATCAATTTTAATAGCTATAATCTGTGGATTGACATTCTGGTGTGTAGCATCCCATCAAGGCACATGTTTTGTAATAAAATTAATAGCCGGTAAGTTTAATGGAAGCGCAACAAATATTCAAGGTACAATTGTCAATGGTCTGAGGATTGGAAGCTTAAGTATTAGTAATAAGAGTATGAGTTGCAATATTAATGACTTATATCTACATATAAAATGGGAATCATTGCTTAAAGGAGTTTTGCGTGCTAGTCAATTATCTATTCATTCAACTGTTTTAAATCTTAAGAGTAATGAGGAAAATCTTAGTAAGAATAATATAATAAATTTTAAATTTCCAAAATTCTTAAAAGTTGATTTGTTTAGTATTGATTCTACAGCTATATATAATGAAAATGATGAATTTATTGTTTCGGCTCATGATTTATTAGCCAGAATTAATACTGAGAAGAATTCATCAGGGATTGTATTAGAAAGATTAGATTTATGTTCTCTTCATTTTAATGCTAGTGTTAGTGGATTATTTAAAATAACATTATCTGATAATTTATTTTCTGCATGTGCTGATATTCTCCTTAAAAAAAATCCTTCCAGTTGCAAAATACTTAGACCAGAATTTATGAATTGTTCTTTAAATATACGAGCTAATGGTGATTCAGATAGAGTTTGTTTTGATATTAAGGCCAGTAATAAAGATTTTATTATTGAGAATTCAACAGTATTCTCTATTTGTAATAAATTATCTCTTTTATCATGTTTTCTAGATATTAATAGCCATAGTTCTGCTGGAAGAGCTTTTTTTTCTATTTCAAGAAAAAATAAAGAATTCTGTGATTTTTTTTCACTGGATTGCAACATAGAAGATTTAGATTTTGGTTTGATATTTAACAATAATGTTCCTTCCTTGCTATTAAATTTAGTTGCTAATGCTAATTTTGAGATTTTAGAAAAAGATTATTATAGATTAATTTTAGATGCTAAAATTTTAGATAATAGTAAATGGAATGATAAAGAACTATCTGGTATTTTTAAAACAGATATGAATTTTACAAATAAAGATAATTATTCGAATGATAATAAATTTATAGATTACTTATCAAAGGTTTTTGTTAGATCTATGGATCTTAATCTAAGTATAAATAATAATAAATTTTTTGTAAGTAATGTTTTCAACGAAACACAACACTGTTTAGCTATTAATGCTGTAATGCCAAATCTTTCTGATTTGTGCTCTAAACTATCTGGTTCTATTAATTTGGATATTGATATGAATGGTTTATTAAAAAATCATTCAATTAGATTCAATACATTATTAGATAAAGTAAAAATTGGTAATTTTGCTAGATGGAAAAATGTCTCTTTATCATCATATTTCTCTATTTTGTTTAATCACGATTCTAATAGATTATTGATTTTTAGACTTCATGACATTAACACTAGTTTCGATGATCTTTTAATTTCTTTAAATAAGAATTCGGATATTAATTTAAGTCTTGATGTTGATTTTTCAAATCTTACATGGAGATTAGGAAAATTTTGCATGATCTTTAAATCACACAAGCATGGGGAAGTAGTCTTAGAGCACATCTTGTCTAGCGGTAGTAGCAGTAATCTAGAGACAAAAGCAAAATTTAAAAATTTACTATCTGATAGTTTAATTTTCTCAGATATAGCTAAGCTCTTAGGCATGAAGTTTAACCTGCCATATTTAAGTAAAGACTTATTGGGTATACCTAGTGCATTCCCTATGTATGGGGAATGGGATATTTCATTTTCTGATAATTTACAAGGATATATTGAAATCAACGCTTATGATAAATTTCTACTAGATTCCATATCTAATTCAGCCCCTATTTTTAATGTGTTATTGAAAGCAAAGCCTAGAGCAAATAGATATAGTGATATAAGTCTTGATGTGAAACTGAAAGATTCTTCCATTGGATTTATGGACGCTAAGGCGTCATTAGTTTCATGTATCAATAATAATCTTATTAATTTTGTAATAAACAAAGATTGCTTCATAGATATAAATATGGATATAAATGACCTTTCTATAGTTAATAAGCTCCTAAGAGATGATCTGGAGATTGGAGGATCTTTAAATTCCATAATAAATTTCATTGGTTCTGAAGACGGGAGATGGAATACAAATGGCTCCATTTCTATAGAAAAATTTCGATTGTTTATGTTAGATAAAGGAATTTATCTTGATAATGGTTGTCTATTATCACACTCAGAAGGAAGAAAATTTATAGTCGATAAATTAAATTTTCCATCAACAAATAGCATAAAGAATAAAGAAACTTACGATAGTAATTCTATTTTGCATAATAGAAATATTAAGGATGGTTATATTCTTTGCAATGGTTATCTAGATCTAGAAGACTTAAATGGTAAGTTTTTTTCAATCATACAGAAATTTCCAGTTCTACAGAGGTCTGATTGTTATGCATCAGTTTCTGGAAATATAGATATCGATATAGCATTCCCTACTTTTTTTCTCAGCGGTAAATTAACGGCAGATAATGGTTTGGTTAACTTGGATCATATGCTTCGGGCTTCAACGTTAGATGATGATGTTATAGTTCAGCATTTTGGGATATTAAAAAATCAATCAAATAATTCGTTTTTATTACCAAATATCGATCTTTTGTTTGATCTTGGTGATAAGTTTCGTATATCAGTACTAGGTCTGAATACAGGATTATTCGGATCTATTAGAACTTCTTCGAAAGATGATGGCCGTCTAGTTGGCATAGGAACTCTAAAAGCTAATGATGGTATTGTTGATGCATATGGGAAAAGACTAAAGGTAAAACACGGTAGTCTTACTTTTCAAGGAAGACTTGATAATCCCTTAATAGATGTTGAAGCTTTAAAATCTGGAGAATTAATTGAATCTGGTATACGAGTTTCAGGGACATTGCAGAAACCTGTCGTCACACTTGTATCTTATCCCGATGTTAGTGATGTTGAGAAACTTTCATGGTTGATTTTGGGTCGAGGTCCTGAAGATAATGCTAGCGATATTTCTTTATTATATTCTGTTGGAACTGCATTGCTAGGAAGAGGGCAATCATTGTATCGTCAATTGGGTCTAAGTGATGTAAGTATAAAGAATGGTTCTGTTGGCAGTTTTGATAGTCTTTTGCCAGGTCAAACAGTTGTTGGAAGTTTAGTACGTGATGAATATGATCGGCTTTCTACACAATTTGTTGTTGCCAGTAAGAAATTTTCAAATGGTGTTGATTTGAGTATAGAGCAGTCTTTGGCTAGCACTGAAACAGTTGGTAGAATAAGTTATAGATTATCGCACTCTTGGTCATTTGATATAAAAATAGGGTCTGTTAATGGAGCAGCTTTTATTTGTCGTTCATTTTTCGAATAATTCAATATATAGCTAATTTTTATGATAGTCTCTTATCTTAATATATAAATAAAATTATACTGTGAAATTATTATGAGTATTAAGAGTGATATTTGGATTCGTTCTGCCGCAGAAGGTGGAATGATCGAGCCATTTGAACCTTACCAAGTTAATGCGATAAACAATAGCCGCATTGTAAGTTATGGCACTAGTAGTTATGGATATGACGTTCGTTGCGCAAAGGAATTTAAGATTTTTACTAACATTAACCATGCTATTGTCGATCCTAAGAATTTTGATGAAAAGTCATTCGTTGATTTTTATGGAGAAGTTTGTATTATTCCGCCTAATTCTTTTGCTTTAGCACGTACAGTAGAATATTTTCGCATCCCTCGTAATGTTCTTACTATATGCCTAGGAAAGAGCACTTATGCTAGATGTGGAATTATAGTAAATGTTACACCTCTGGAACCAGAGTGGGAGGGACATGTTACACTAGAATTTTCTAATACTACACCATTACCAGCGAAGATATATGCTGAAGAGGGTTGTGCACAAATGGTTTTCTTGGAATCTTCTGAAACTTGTGAAGTATCTTATGCAGATAGAGGAGGTAAATATCAGTTTCAAAATGGTGTTACCGTTCCTTGCATTTAGTTTGTTTTTGTAGTGACTTTGTTATTGGATAGCTAGACATGAGATTTTTATTTCCTATTTTTATAATTGATGAAGACTATCGTTCTGAGAATGTTTCTGGTCTTGGTATTAGAGCATTAGCCGAGGCTATAGAAGCTCAAGGAGTGAAGGTTATAGGCGTTACAGGTTACGGAGACATAAGCTCATTTGCGCAACAGCAAAGTCGTGCTAGTGCTTTCATCTTATCTATTGATGACGAGGAATTTGATGTTGATTCTCCAGAAGATGTTGCCATTATTATAAAAAAATTACGTGCTTTTATTGGTGAATTAAGATTTCGTAATGCAGATATACCAATATATTTATATGGAGAAACTAGAACCTCTGAGCATATTCCAAATGATATTTTGAGAGAATTGCACGGTTTTATTCATATGTTCGAAGATACTCCGGAGTTTGTTGCTAGGCATATAATAAGAGAAGCAAATAACTATGTATCTTCTTTGGCTCCACCTTTTTTCGGAGAGTTAGTTAAATATGCTCAAGATGGATCTTATTCTTGGCATTGTCCAGGTCATTCTGGTGGAGTTGCATTTTTGAAAAGTCCTGTTGGGCAAATGTTCCATCAGTTTTTTGGTGAAAACATGCTTCGTGCAGATGTATGTAATGCTGTAGATGAATTGGGGCAATTACTGGATCATACAGGCCCAGTTGCTGAATCTGAGCTTAACGCTGCACGTATTTTTCATGCTGATCGTTGTTACTTTGTTACTAATGGCACATCAACGTCTAATAAAATTGTTTGGCATGCAAATGTTGCGAATGATGACATAGTGTTAGTAGACCGCAATTGTCACAAGTCTATTTTACATGCTATAACTATGACTGGAGCTATTCCTGTTTTTTTAAGACCAACACGTAATAACTTTGGTATAATAGGTCCAATACCTCTGGATGAATTCAATCCTGATAATATTAATAAAAAGATATTATCGAACCCGCTGGCAAAAAAAGTAGCAAATAAAAAACCAAGAATATTAACTCTTACTCAAAGTACATACGATGGTGTTGTTTATAATGTTGAAATGATAAAAAAGCATCTTGATGGTTATGTAGATACTCTTCATTTTGATGAGGCTTGGTTACCACATGCATCCTTTCATGATTTTTACCAAGACATGCATGCTATTGGAGAAAATAGACCTAGGGGTAATACCTCCATGATTTTTGCTACGCATTCAACACATAAATTATTAGCAGGAATATCTCAAGCATCTCAAATAATTGTTCAAGAACCAGCTGATAGAAAATTTGATCATACGGCTTTTAATGAAGCATATCTAATGCATACTTCTACATCTCCACAGTATGCAATTATAGCTTCTTGCGATGTTGCTGCTGCTATGATGGAGCCTCCAGGAGGAACAGCATTAGTAGAAGAAAGCATAAGAGAAGCAATGGATTTTAGACGTGCCATGCGTAAGGTTGAGTCAGAATTTGGAAAAAATGATTGGTGGTTTAAAGTTTGGGGTCCGAATAGGATGGCTCAGGAAGGAATAGGAAATCGCGAAGACTGGATGTTGTATTCTGATGATCAGTGGCATGGTTTTGGAGATTTGGCATGTGGATTTAACATGTTAGATCCTATAAAAACTACAATTGTAACTCCAGGATTGAGCATTTCTGGCAGTTTTGGAGAATCTGGGATTCCTGCTTCATTAGTCTCAAAGTATCTAGCAGAACATGGAGTAGTTGTAGAAAAAACAGGACTTTATTCATTTTTCATTTTATTCACAATTGGTATTACTAAAGGACGATGGAATAGTTTGTTAACTGCTTTACAGCAATTTAAAGATGATTATGATCGTAATCAACCAATGTGGCGTATATTGCCTGGATTCTGTAAGTCTCAGAGAAAATACGAGCGTTTAGGAATTAGAGATCTTTGCCATCAAATTCATAATACATATCGCGAGTATGATATAGCTCGTCTTACGACTGAAATGTATTTAAGCGAAATGATTCCCGCAATGAAACCATCAGAAGCTTTTGCCAAAATGGCTCATCGTGAAGTAGAGAAAGTCAAAATATCTGATCTTGAAGGACGTATTACAGGTGTATTGCTGACACCATATCCTCCAGGAATACCGTTGCTAATTCCAGGAGAACGTTTTAATAAAACAATAGTTAATTATTTGGAATTTGTCCGTGATTTTAATGATGAATTTCCAGGATTCGAGAATTATATGCATGGTCTAACTATAGACACCGATGAAAATGGCAATAAAAATTATTATGTTGATTGCTTAGCTTAGTTATAAAACAATAAGATTTTTAGGTTGTTTTATATATGTAACAAAATCGTAGTTATAATTATTTTCGGGAATTTGTGGTTTGCGATCAATTTCTAACCAAATATCTGAACGTATCTCAGGGAAAAAAGAATCTCCATTTAGCGATGAGTGTATTTCTGTTGCTAATATACGTGATGCTATTGGTAGAAATTGCTCATATATTGAAGATCCTCCTATAACAAAAATTTTCTTACCAGGTGAACATAAACTTATAGCTTCACTAAGAGATTTTGCTGTAAGAGCTCCACAATCTATTATATTTCTTCTTGTTATAACGATATTTTCTCTATCAGGCAATGGTTTCTTAGGTAATGAATCCCAAGTTTTTCTACCCATAATAATGGTGTTATTTATGGTATGTTTTTTGAATGATTTCAAATCACTTGTTAATTTCCATGGTAGTGTATTGTTTTTACCTATTACTCTGTTGTCAGAATAGGCAACTATAATAATTATTTCCATGATTTCCTTAATGTTTATTATACAGCCACATTTCCTTTTATGTGTGGATGGCTATTATAGTTAATTATCGTGAAATCCTCATATTTATAATCAAATATGGATTTTGGTTGTCTGTTTATAATTAAGGTGGGTAAAGGCAGAACATCACGTGAAAGTTGTACATTTACTTGTGTTAAATGATTATTGTATATATGGCAATCACCTCCTGTCCATATCAGATCACCCAAACCAAGATTGCATTGTTGTGCTACCATATTGACAAGTAAGGCATAGCTTGCAATATTAAAAGGGACTCCTAAAAATATATCAGCACTTCTTTGATATACTTGGCACGATATCTTATTATCAATAATGTAGAATTGAAATAATATATGGCAAGGCGGTAATGCCATTTTATCTATTTCTGATACATTCCATGCGGAAACTATTAATCGGCGTGAATTCGGATTTTTCTTTATTTCATGTATAACATTGGATATTTGGTCTATATGTTTCGTGCCATCCGAAGTTGGCCAAGATCTCCATTGAACACCATATATTGGTCCTAAATCACCATTACTATCAGCCCATTCATTCCAAATGGTTACACCATGTTCTCTAAGCCAATTTATATTTCTGCCTCCCATTAAAAACCATAATAATTCTATAATAATGCTTTTAATATGCAGCTTTTTAGTCGTTATTAATGGGAATCCATTAGAAAGATTGAATCTCATTTGATAGCCAAATACTGATATGGTACCAGTCTTTGTTCGATCTGTTTTGTATGTACCATTGCTAATGACATGTTTTAAAAATTCTTTATATTGTTGCATTTATATGTTCTGGATTGTTTGTTTTTGAGGAATAAACTAATTATATTGATTTTTTGTAATAGAGTGTTTTTATTTGTTAATATTATTTATATATTTTTGTTATTTTAATATCCAATAATATGAAAGTAATAATAACTCTCATCTGAAATTTATTATAGATAAATATGTCTATTAAAAAGGTGGTCACATGCAAGAAGTTTTACCAAACAATAGTGATAATACAAATTTTCGTGAAATTAGTATTTTTGATAGTATTATTTGCGAGTTAGAGTCTTCATTAAGTATATTATCAGGAAAAGTTCAGTCACATAGACCTAATCCTTCTATAAAAATTAATGATGAATATCTATTATCTGAAGAAGAGAAGCTACTTGTGTCTAGACTTATGAGAATAAACCATGTTGGTGAGATATGCGCTCAGGCTTTATACAGGGGTCAAGCTTTTGCCTGCAAAGATAAAAATATTAAAGACTTATTTATAAGTGCATCTATAGAAGAAATAGACCATTTAGTATGGTGTAGACAGAGAATAAGGGAGTTAGATGGTCGTACTAGTATATTAGGTCCATTTTGGTATATTAGTTCTTTCTTACTAGGACTTATAGCCAGTTTTTATGGCTCTTCTGTAAATTTGGGTTTTATGTCAGAAACAGAAAAACAGGTTGAGGCTCATTTGGAAAAACACTTAAACTTAATACCGCATTTTGATTCCAAATCAAGATCTATTCTTCTGCAAATGCAAGAAGATGAGATACATCATAAGGAAGTTGCTGATAATGCTGGTGCAGATGATTTATCTTATTTTTCTAAAATATCTATGAAAATAATGTCTAAATTTATGACAAAATTAACTTATTGGCTATAGTGATGATCATTAATTAGTTATTTGTTTTTTAAAATTAGTTGTTTTTATATTATTTCTACATGGATAATACTAGTTTATTCTTATTTAATCTAAAAAATATGAATTGATCTATGAGCTTCTTACGAGATATTGAATTGTTGCTTGGTAATGAATTTGTTCTTACTGGTAACCTAATGCAGAAATTTTTGATAGATTGGCGAAAACGATACAAAGGGAATGCAATTGCAGTAGTTTTTCCTAGAACATCTAGTGATGTAGCGGCGGTAGTTAATTTATGTGTTTTTTACAATGTGCCGATTGTACCACAGGGAGGGAACACTGGGTTATGTGGAGGAGCTACACCAGACACCTCTGGTGACTCTATAGTTCTCTCTACTACAAGAATGAACTCAATTATAGATCTCGATGAGATTAACAACTCTATAACGGTAGAAGCTGGATGTATTCTAAAGGATATTCAAAATGCTGCCCTAGATTATAACAGAGTATTTCCTCTAAGCCTTGCCTCTGAGGGTAGTTGTACAATAGGTGGTAATTTAGCCACTAACGCAGGAGGCACTCAGGTTTTAAGATATGGGAATATCAGAGAATTGACGTTAGGTATAGAATTTGTCAATCCAAAAGGAAATATAGTTAATGCATTGAGGAGTTTACGTAAAGACAATTCTGGGTATAGTTTACGTGATCTTTATATTGGAAGCGAAGGAACCTTGGGCATAATAACTGCTGCTACTCTAAAATTATTTCCAAAGCCATTTGGAAAGAAAGTTCTCTTAGTCTCAGTTGCTTCTTTAGAGCAAGCAGTGAGTTTGTTTTCATATTCCCGTAGTTTTTTTTGTGTGAAAATAACAGCATTTGAGTTAATGAGTGCATTATGCATAGATCTTGTGCAGAAACTAATTGATTTGCCAAAAAATTTCATCTATAAGGCACCGTGGTTTGTGTTAATAGAAATTTCTTATGACAACAATGATCATGAAATTGTTGATTTGATAAGTAGTTTTTTAGAAAACGCTGTTAGCAATAATCTAATTATTGATGCTATAGTCTCTAATAGTCTGAAACAAAATGAAGAAATATGGTTATTGAGAGAAAGTATTCCCATAGCAGAGAAAGAGCTTGGAAAAGCAATTAAACATGATATCTCGATTCCAATATCTAGTATTACTTCCTTTGTTAAGGAGACAAATAGTTTAATACAAACCGAGTTTCCAGGAGTGCAGCATATAATTTTTGGTCATATTGGAGATGGAAATTTACACTATAATATAGCAAAAGCTAGCTGGCAAAGTGAATATCAGCTGTTATCTTCGCAATATGATATTTATAATATAGTGCATAACATGGTGGTTAATTTTGGAGGGTCGATTAGCGCGGAGCATGGAATAGGAGTTCTAAAGGTAGATGAATTGTCTAAATACAAGAGTGCTTCAGAGTTATCAATGATGAGGATGATAAAAGAATCTATAGATCCACAGAACATAATGAATCCAGGAAAAATCTTAGATATTTAAGTTGCTTGATCGTTTTTTGTCCAAATTTTGGCAAATGGGGCAATAGTAAGTGGAACGACCGTTTTGTTTTATTTTTATTATTTTAGAATTGCATACATTGCAAGGCAACCCGTTTCTTCCATAAACGGAAGCATAATTTTTCATATAGTTACCACTTTCCCCATTGGTATTGACATAATTCCTTATAGTGCTACCACCAGAATCAATTGAATCACAAAGTGCTTCACGTATAGATGTAATAATCTCAGAACAGTTCTTCATTGAAAGTTCTGAAGCTGGTGTTAATGGATTTATTCTTGATTTAAATAAACTTTCTGATGAATATATATTTCCAACTCCCACTATAATATGTCCATCTAGAAGGACTTGTTTTATAGATTTTTTTTTATTCGAAAGTTTCTTGTGTAGATACTGATCTGTTAGTTCTGTTGAAAATGGCTCCAAACCAAGATTTTTAAAAACTTTATTGTCATATAATTTACCATCATTTTCTAGATCATGCCATAATACTGCCCCGAATTTTCTAGGATCATTCATTCTTAGTATTATTGATTCATTAAAAATCCATTCTAGATGGTCATGTTTACCAGGAGACTCATCTCTTATAAATCGTAATGATCCAGACATTCCTAGATGTATTATTTGTACCCCGTGCTTAAAATGAAACAATAAATATTTCCCTCTACGAGAGCATTTTAAAATGGTTTGATTAACTATAGTTTTTGGAAGATGATCAGGCACAGGCCATCTTAGTTTATGATTCCTAATTTTAAACTCTAAAACTGTTCTATTTTGTATTTTGGGTTCTATCTCTCTTTTAAGTAGCTCTATTTCTGGAAGTTCTGGCATATATGTTCTCTATGTTAACCGTTTACTTGGTTTTTTATAATTAAATTATGTATTTTATAAGCTATTTAAATTCAAATGTAAATAAATCTAATTTAACATTCTATAATGTTATTATTACTATGTTTCTACACGCATGAACCAAATAGTTTAAAATGAGATTATTATGTTATCTAGATTATTTTATACAGCAAACTCTGTTTTTTTGGCTGCTTTATGTTTATTATCCAGTTCTTGTATGCATAAGACTTTGATAAACGATAAGGTATTTGAAAGAACTGGTAGCTTCTATATAGTTGAAAAAAACAGCTCTAATATATTAAGAGCATTTCAAGGTACATTTTTTTGGAATGATTGCGACGAATATTATGAAATGGGGTTATCAAATTTTTTTGGCAAAAGAGAGGTCTATCTTAAAGTCTCCCATGAAAATGCCTTGCTAAGAACCGCGGATGGTTTCTACCTGCAATCTTTAGATGTTGATAGTCTCGTGTCTCAATTTTTAGGTTACAAGATACCTATGAATAGCCTAAGATTATGGCTAAAAGGTTCCTTTGCATATAATGATTTTCCTGAAAAATTACTAACAGACAAATTTAATAAACCAAGTTCTTTTATGTTTTCTGAGTGGGAAGTTAATTTGTCAAGCTATGATATATTTGGACCTAGAAAAATAATTCTGCAAAAAACACAAGAAAATAGTTCTATAACTATAAAATTAATAGTTAAGAACTAGTTTTATTATTGGTAATTAATTTGAACCATTTATATGATGTTAAAGCTCCTGCAAAAATAAATATATTTTTGCATGTTATTGGTCGCCGTTTAGATGGTTACCATATGTTACAGACAGTTTTTCGACTAATAGATTTGCATGATAATTTAAGTTTTAATTTGCGTAATGATGGAACCATAAGTTTTGAAATGACTAGTAACAATATTCCGAATGAATATAATTTGGTTATAAAAGCTGCAAAATTACTCAAAATGCACGTAAAAAGTAATAAAGGAGCCCATATTTTTCTAGAAAAAAATATTCCTATAGGAGGAGGTCTTGGTGGTGGATCAAGTAATGCAGCAAGTACTTTAATTGCGTTAAATAAATTATGGTCTGCTGGCCTTAATAGGCAGGAACTAATGAAATTAGCTAGTTGTCTAGGAGCAGATGTTCCTTTTTTCATATTTGGAGATAATGCTTTTGCTAGTGGGATAGGCAATATATTGCATAGGATTGATTTGCCATTAAAGTATTACCTTATCATGCAGCCAGGTATTAGTATAAACACTAAAGATATATTTTCAGATTCTATTTTGAAAAGAGATACTAGACGTGTTACAATGTGTCAGTTTATGGATAGTCCTAGCTACTTATTTGGAAAGAATGACTTAGAGGATGTTGTCTTTGTTAGATATCCTGATATTTGCAACACCGTTGTTTTTTTTAAACAACATGGTTTTGCCTTTAAAATGTCAGGTTCTGGGTCTTGTTTTTTCATAGAGTATGATAATATTTCACAATCTATTTTGGCATTGAACAAAATAGGTAATATAATAAACAAGGTATGTGGAAGTTTTCGGCCTGCCAAGTTCTTTTTTACTGGTTCTTATGTTGGTCTTGATGAACATCCATTGAAGTATTGGGTTACGAAGTAAAAATTGGGGAGTCGCCAAGCTGGTTAAGGCACCGGATTTTGATTCCGGCATTCGAAGGTTCGAATCCTTCCTTCCCAGCCACTTTTTATTGGTGTTTATTTTGTTATATTGTTAAAACGATTACTGTGTACTTATCATGACGAAACGTAACTTTATGGTCTTCACTGGCACTGCCAATGATAAATTAGCTTTGGACGTTGCTAACCATTTAGATTGTTTATTAGGGAAGATGACAATAGGTCGTTTTTCAGATGGGGAGGTCATGGTTGAGATAAATGAAAATGTCAGAGGTAAAGATATTTTTGTTATTCAATCGACTTGTGCCCCAACTAATGACAATCTTATGGAATTGATGGTAATAGTAGATGCACTAAGGCGTTCTTCTGCCTCTCGTATTAGTGCGGTTATTCCATATTTTGGGTATGCTAGACAGGATCGTAGATCCAGACTATCTAGGGTTTCTATATCTGCTAAAGTAGTTGCAGATATGATACAGATAGTTGGTGTTGATCATGTCCTGACTATGGATCTGCATTCAGAACAAATTCAAGGTTTTTTTGATATTCCAGTTGATAATGTCTATGCCAGTCCTATACTCTTAAATGATATTAAAACTAAAAATCTAACTGATTTAGTAATTGTTTCTCCAGATATAGGAGGAGTAGTTAGGGCCAGAGCATTGGCAAAAGATCTAGATGTAGAGTTAGCTATAATAGATAAACGCCGACCTTTTCCTAATGTGTCTGAGGTAATGAATATTATAGGTGATGTAAAAGGTAGATCTTGTATATTGGTTGATGATATTGTTGATACAGCTGGAACACTATGTAAAGCAGCTCAAGCATTGAAAGAACATGGTGCAAAATCTGTATATGCCTATTGTACTCATCCAGTTTTATCAGGTAATGCTATCAAGTCAATAGAGAATTCATTGTTAGATGAAATAGTTGTTACAGATACCATACCTTTATCTGAAGAGGGTTTATTTTCAAAAAAGATACGGCAATTATCATGTGCTTCTCTTTTAGGAGATACTATTTCTAGAATTTCTAAAGCAGAATCTTTGGCTTCTTTGTTTTTAATTTAGCTCTTTTTTTATTCGGTATTATGTTGGTCGCGGCATAATGCTTTATTCATTAGTAATATTATTATTTGGAGTTCCTTGTGGAAATTAATGCTTTATTGAGAGATATGCATGGTACGAGTGCGAGCCGCCGCCTGCGTCATGTAGGTAGGGTTCCTGCTATAATTTATGGAGGCAGTTCTTTACCGATGACTATAGAATTGGATCATAATGAAATATACCATGCTTTAAGAAAGGAAAAATTTCATTCTTCAATACTAAAAATCACAATAAATAACAAGGGTACTGAGCAAGTCATATTGAGATCTGTTCAATGGCATCCATACAAGCAACAAGTTCTACATATTGATTTTCAACGTGTTGAATCCAATCAAGAAATCAGTACAAAAGTGCCATTACATTTTCTAAATGAAGATATTTCTCCAGCCGTCAAGGTTGGTGGAGCTATTATTAGGCATGTTATGACGGAACTTGATATTACTTGTATGCCTGCTCTCTTGCCTCAATTTATAGATGTGGATTTATCTGGTGTCAGTTTAGGTGATTCCGTGCACTTGTCTGATATTAATCTCCCTAACGGCGTTAGTTATAATTCTCATGGTATAGATACTAATCCGTTGCTTGCTTCTGCTGTAAGTAGTGATGATGGGTCTTCAGAATCTGAAACCTCACCTGAATCTTCTGATTCAAGTGAGTGATAAAACATTAGAAATTTTTAATGTTTAACCATTTCATTTATTATAAATGAGTAATTATAAGGTATTATTGCTTGTAGGCTTAGGTAATCCTGGAGAAAAGTATAACGGTACTCGCCACAACATAGGGTTCGATGTTGTGGATCGTGTGGCGAAAGACTTTCAAGTTAAATTTAGCGACAAAAACTCTTTCTTTGGTCAAATAGCTCAGGTAAAGACGTTATTCGGTACTTTATTCTTGTTAAAGCCTATCACTTATATGAATAACTCTGGCATTTCAGTTGCTTCTGTAATGAATTTTTACAAGTTAATGCCAGAACAATTGATAGTTGTCCATGATGAGTTAGATATTTTACCAGGTGATATTCGTCTTAAACAAGGAGGTGGTTCTGCAGGACATAATGGGTTACGATCTATTAAATGTTCTATCTCTAGTAGTAATTTTTGGAGAATACGTGTTGGTATAGGACACCCAAGATCATTAAATCTAAGACAGAATGTTTCTGATTTTGTCCTTGGCAGGCCAAATTATGAAGAGTCATGTTCTATTGAATCTTCCATAAACTGTTTTAGAAAATCAATTGACAGCCTAATAAAAGGTGATTTTGATTTTTTACAACAATGTTTGAGACAATAGTTAAAATTTTAATAATTAATGTATGAGCATTAAATTTATTTCAGAATTGCGTGATTTCTTTTGTTTTATAAGAAATCCTGGTTCTGTTGTGTTTAAAGATATAGATTTGTTGTGCAGTGAAAGTAATTTCATAAAAAGCTTTTCTATAAGTAACTTGATGCGATGGGCCTGTTTGTTATGGTTTTTAAATATATTTATATTAGGCCCAACAGCATGCAGTGTCGCTAATATCATAGGCGCTAAACATAAGATTGAATCTAATATACCTTTGTTTTCTGCTATTATTTGGGCTCCTATAATAGAAGAAATGTTGTTTCGATACTGGATGCTTAGCTCAATTAATTTTATATGGATAGCTCCATTCTTTATCTTTATATTGCTTACAGGCCCTAGTTTTTTTTACAGCATCATTATTGTCTGTACTATTGCTAATATGTTTTTTAATAAATATTTTTTTAGATCATGCAGATATCAGGTAATTAGTAATTATAATTGTTTCCCGGTTTTATTTCATATCTCTAATATAATATTTGCTAGTTTGCATATTTATAATTTTGTTTTTTATGATTTTAATAATTGGTATTTAGCTCCTTTGCTTGTGTTGCCTCAATGGTGTACTGGTCTTGTACTAGGATGGGTTAGGTTGACTAAGGGAATAATACCTTCTATATTGCTGCATTCTATATTTAATGCTGCTCCTGCTATTATTATGTGGTTCTTTTTAAGAAACCAGACTGCTACTTTTGTCATTTAAAAGAAAGTATTGTAATCTACGAGTTTGATAAAATTGTTATAGGAGTTTGAATGGCTCTGCAATGCGGTATCGTTGGTCTGCCAAATGTCGGTAAATCAACTCTTTTTAATGCTCTAACAAGAGCTGGGATAGCAGCAGAAAACTATCCTTTTTGTACTATCGAACCGAATGTTGGTATTGTTGAGGTTCCAGATATTCGTTTAATTAATTTAGCTAAAATAGTAAATCCAGAAAAGATTATACATGCAACAGCAGAATTTGTTGATATAGCTGGGTTAGTATCAGGAGCCAGTCAAGGAGAGGGTCTTGGAAATCAGTTCTTGTCTCACATTAGAGAAACTGATGCAATATTAAATGTAGTTCGTTGCTTTGATGATCCAGATATTATTCATTACAGTGATAAAATTGATCCGATAAATGAAATAGAAATAATAGAGACAGAATTAATTCTTGCTGATTTAAGTTCCATAGAAAGAATTTTATCTAAAAATCAAAAGAATTCTACTAACATACCAGTACATATATTAAATAGATGTTTAAAACATTTAGATAATAATAGACCTCTTAGAGACATGAATTTATCAATTGATGATTTTTCATTATTGAAAAATTTCTCTTTTCTAACCATAAAACCTATTATGTACGTAGGTAATGTTAATGAAACTGGTTTTGTAAATAATCCTCTATTAGATAAACTAAAAGATTTTTCCTTAAAGCGTAATATTCCGATGGTTACAATATGCGCATCTGTAGAGCAAGATATAGCTGATATGTCTGAGGAAGATCGAAAGGTTTTTTTAAAGGATATGGGATTGCAGGAGCCAGGATTAGATAGATTGATTAGATCTGCTTTTTCTCTTCTTGGGCTTCATACTTATTTTACAGTTGGAGTTAAAGAAGTTCGTGCTTGGACTATACCTATGGGCTCTACTGCTAGCAGAGCTGCTGGTGTTATACATACAGATTTTGAGAAAGGATTTATACGAGCACAAACTGTCTCTTATGATGATTTTATAAAATATAATGGAGAACTAAAGGCTAAAGAAGCAGGCAAGGTTCGTTCCGAGGGTAAGGATTATATTGTGAAGGATGGAGATATAATGAATTTTCTATTTAATGTTTAGTGTAATTTATGATTTTCAGTGCTTAGTTTGCCTCAAATAATAGATTCTATTTCTTTTCTTGGAAACAATTATTAACATAGGGGCAGACGAATTTACTAATATCGCCACCGAAATTAGCTATTTCTCTAACTATACTTCCAGAAATATATTGATACTCAGGGGAAGTTGTCATAAAAAATGTTTCTATATCTGGCATTAGCTGCCGATTCATACCTGCCATTTGGAATTCATATTCAAAATCTGAGGTAGTTCTTAATCCTCTTATTATCAACTTTGCATTTTTATTGCGTATAAAGTCTTTTAATAGCCCACTAAAACTTTCAACTTCAATATTTGGATGTTTTTTTAATATGCTTTTAGCCATAGTTAGTCTTTCTTCTATACTAAAAAAAGGATTTTTTTTTCTACTATGAGCTATACCAACTATTACCTTATCAAATATATTTGATGCTCTTAGAATTATATTCTCGTGCCCTAATGTTAAAGGATCGAATGTTCCTGGATATATTGCAGTAATCATTTAGGAGCTTTCTTATAAAAAATGATGCAATTTTTAGAAAAATAAAAATTGCATCATAAAGTATCAAAACAGCAGTAATTTAAAGCATAGATTATTTAATAATTAAAAATCCATACCGCCCATACCGCCCATACCACCCATACCACCCATACCACCTGGCATAGAAGGTGCTGCTGCTGGTTTATCTTCAACTAGCTCGGCAATAGCAGCTTCCGCTGTCAGTAATAAGCTAGCAACTGAAGCTGCATTCTGTAAGGCTGTTCTTGTTACTTTGGTTGGATCCAATACTCCTTGTGCAACTAAATCAGTATATTCTCCAGTAGCTGCATTATAACCATAATTGCCTTTACCACTTAATACATTATTTACCACAACGCTAGCTTCTTCTCCAGCATTATTAACTATAGTACGTAGAGGTTCCTCAACTGCACGCAAAATGAGTTTAATACCTGCATTTTGATCTGGGGTGTCTCCCTTTAAGTTAGCAATAGCTTGTTTTGCTCTAAGCAAAGCTACGCCACCTCCAGCAACAACTCCTTCCTCTACAGCAGCACGTGTAGCATGCAGAGCATCATCTACTCTTGCTTTCTTTTCTTTCATTTCTACTTCTGTTGCTGCTCCTACTCGTATAACAGCAACTCCACCAGCTAGTTTAGCAACTCTTTCTTGTAATTTTTCGCGATCATAGTCAGATGTAGATTCTTCTATCTGTACTCTAATTTGCTTAACTCTAGTTTCTATGGATTTGCTATCACCAGCTCCGTCTATTATTATGGTATTTTCTTTACCAATTTCTATACGTTTTGCCTGACCTAAATCATCCAAAGATGCTTTTTCTAAGGTCATTCCGGTCTCTTCAGAGATTACAACACCACCAGTAAGTATAGCAATATCTTCTAACATTGCTTTTCTTCTATCTCCAAATCCAGGAGCTTTAACAGCAGTTGTCTTTAATATTCCACGAATGTTATTTACTACTAAAGTTGCTAAAGCTTCACCTTCAACATCTTCAGCTATGATTAATAGTGGCCTGCTAGATTTTGCAACATGTTCTAAGATAGGCAAAAGATCACGAATATTACTAATTTTTTTGTCATATATTAGAACATAAGGATTTTCTAATGCTGCAACTTGTTTGTCAGCATTATTAATAAAGTATGGAGAAAGATATCCACGGTCAAATTGCATGCCTTCTACTACATCTAACTCATTTTCTAAAGACTTACCATCTTCGACAGTTATAACACCTTCTTTGCCTACCTTATCCATTGCTTTTGCAATTATTTCACCAATGGATTCATCACTATTAGCAGAAATAGAACCAACCTGAGCTATTTCTTTATTTGTTGTTATTTGTTTAGATTGTTTCTTTAATTCTTCTACAGCAGCTGTAACTGCTTTATCTATACCTCTTTTCAAGTCTATAGGATTGTAACCAGAAGCAACATATTTCAATCCTTCTTGTACTATTGATTGGGCTAGTACCGTTGCTGTTGTTGTGCCATCACCAGCACTATCAGATGTTTTAGAGGCAACATCTTTAACTAATTGCGCACCAATATTCTCGAATTTATCTTTTAATTCTATTTCTTTTGCAACTGATACTCCATCTTTTGTAACAATTGGAGCACCAAAAGATCTTTCTATAACTACATTTCTACCCTTTGGTCCTAGGGTTGTTTTTACAGCATTAGCTAGTGTATTCACACCACGCACTATGCGAACACGTGCGTCATCTCCAAATAAAACCTGTTTGGCAGCCATTTTAGCTTCCTCGGAAATAAATTTATTAAACAAATATGGTTTAGTTAATTACAGCAAGAATTTCATCTTCTCTAATTACTAGCAATTCCTCACCATCTACCTTAACTGACTGTCCAGAATATTTTCCGAACAATACTTTGTCTCCTACTTTTAAGTCTACTGGTAAAATTTTACCATCTTCTGTTTTTTTACCTGGACCGACAGCGAGTACTTCTCCTTGATCAGGTTTTTCTGTCGCACTCTCTGGGATAACAATACCAGAAGCAGTTTTTCTTTCATTGTCCAGACGTTTTACGATCACTCGATCGTGTAAGGGACGTAGAGCCATAAGAAACTCCTGTTTAAATTTAATTATATTAATCAAAAATTACTGGCAGCCTGTTGCATACCAGCTATATGAACTATGTATGGTCTATATTTTTTTATTCAAGAGGCATTAAAAATTATTTTTTATAATATTTGAATCTTATTGTTTAAAACAAAATGAATTAAAATTTATTGAAACTATTTTATTAATTATGTAGAATGAAAACTCTAGCTTAAAATTGGGCTGTTAGCTCAGCTGGTAGAGCAGCGGACTCTTAATCCGTAGGTCGAGTGTTCGAGCCACTCACAGCCCACCAAATAGTTCTTTGCGTTTTTATAGCTGATCTTTTTTATCGTAGCAATTATGCATAATGCACTTTTTATTTATGATTTTTGTTTAAACTATCTATATTTTTAATTTATTAAGATCCGTGCGTTTTTTTATAAGTCTAGCTTCTAGCATTGTATGTTTGCTAACTTTTTTTGATGCAACATCGTCGACAATATTGTCAAAAACTCCACAGCAGACTGATCGCTTATTTGCTGATGATTTAGGTCAACTACAAATTTCTTCAACTATTAGCAAATTTGATTTACCGTTTGATGATCTACCATTGTTTTTGATTGCGGATCATATTAATGATGATACAGATGGTTCATTTAGTCTAGTTGGAAACGCTCAGTTACGCAGAATGGATTCTGTTATTAAGGGAAATCATATTAAATTTTATCGTGATAACGGTAACATATATGTAGATGGTAATGTATATATTAGATTAGGTAATAGCACATTAATCGGATCAGATGCTTTTCTAAATATATATCCTGTTAATGGATATATAAAAAATGTTAGATTTTGGAAATGCTACAATGATGTTTATGCTGAAGCAGATAGAGTTGATATAATAAATCAATCAAAAATTAAATTACTTAATGTTGTGTATTCTGGAGTAGAAAACTACAAAGAATCATGGTATACAAAGTCTAGTTCTATGATATTAGACTTTGATAAGAACATAGCTAATCTTATTAATGGTCGTTTATATTTATGTAATATACCTATTCTTTACATGCCGTATATTAGTTTTCCAATAAGACCTGAACCTAAATCTGGATTTTTAATGCCAACCTATAGTTTGGTATCTGGAAATGGTTACGATATTATTCTCCCATACTATATTAATATTTCTAGTTATTGTGATGCAACCATTTACCAAAGAATTTCAAGTCAAAGAGGATTTATCCTTTCAAACGAGTTTAGATATGTTAATGATAATTACTATGGCGTTGTTAATGGTAGTTATGTATATAAAGATAAGATAACTGGTCTCGACCGCTGGTATTATAAGTTTAGAAACTGTTTTTATATAAAGGATAACCTGTCATTAGATTTTGATATCTCAAGAGTATCAGATAATTATTTCTTTAGAGATCTATCCTTTAGATATAGCGATAATGATGAACGTAAGTATTTATCTCAGATTAGCAAAATAAGTTGGCATGGTGATAATTTTGATACTTATGTAAAATTATCTTCTTATCAAGTATTGGTAGATGGTATTGAAACCAATTTTTATTATAAAAGACTTCCTGAAATTTTTGTTAGATATAATGATTTGTATGGCAAACTAGGTATTGATCTAGATTTTAATATGGTAAGATTGATAAGATCTCGTTATGAAAGAGATTCATTAAATGATAACTGTAACCGTTTGCAGTTTTACCCAAGCATTAACTATAATTTAGCAAGTGATCCCTATTACATAACTTCTAAGTTTGGAGTTCATCTTTCTGAATATTATTTAAAAAATGATATTAATTCTTATTATAAATCTAGGGTTGTGCCAATATTCTCTTTGAGTTGTGGTTCTTATATTGTTAATAATGTTTCTATATTCAAAAAATCTTTTAATCAAATTATAGAACCAAAATTTTTTTATTTGTATATTCCCTATTCCAATCAAGAAGATTTGCCTTGTTACGATACTACTCGAATTGACTTTAGTTTTCAAAGTCTTTTTGATGAAAATATATATGATGGTGGTTGGGATAGAATTTCTGATGCTAATCACATAACACTTCTATTGAAGGCTAAATATAGTGATGTTAATTTAGAGCATGAAAAAATATCTATTTCTGCAGCAAATAGAATATATTTAGATAGAAGGAAAGTATTTATGCCAGGAGAGGTATTATGTAACAATAGCATCTCTAACTTATTGCTATCTTTTACAACATCTCCATTAATTGATACTGTTGTCGAAGCATGTTTTGATTATGATCTTTGTAAGAATAATTTATGCAAATACTTAGCAAGTATTAAATGGAATCCTCAAGAATCAACAAACATTAACCTTTTGTACAAATATCAGAATGAAACACAAGATATTCTAAGAACTATTATTTTGTCTTTTCAGTGGCCACTAACAGAAAAATTTTATGGGTTAGGGAGATTAGATTTTTTGCATAGTTTTAATATGAAAGGTGATAAAAAAATCAGTGTCCCAAAATTTCTTATAGGTTTTGAATATAAAAAAGACAAATCATGGATTAATAGACTAGTATTTCACCGTTATAGCTTATTTAATGGAAATATTAATAATGCGTTACTATTCCAACTTGAGCTTAGAGGTCTGGGGACTATAGGGACTGATATGACAGATCTACTAGAGAGCAGTGTTTATGATTATAAGCCGCTGATAAATAATGATAATTCTTTAAACTCAATTTTTGATAATTATGAATGATGAGACTCAGTAAAATTATATTAATGATTATTTGTGCCATATCTGTACCAGTATTATCGTTTGTAGCATTTGCTAGTGATTTGTTATACGAAGATAAGATAGTAGCTATAGTTAATAAGGAAGTGATTAGATTAAGCGATTTAGTTAAAATTGAGAATTATTTTATTAATAACTTAATGAAAAATAAAATGAATATTCCTGATAAATTTGTCTTGCGTGCACAGTTACTAAATCAAATGATTGATTGCGAATTGATAAGGCAGGAGTCTAATAAGATAGGCATTTTTATTGATGATAATAAATTAAATACTGTTATATCCGATATGATTGATGAATCTAAATTGAATTTAGAATCATTTCGGTCAAAAATAGAAACGGATGAATCTACTCCTTGGGATATATATTTGTATAATATTAAAAATACTATTTATTTAAATAGCCTAAAGCAGCATCTAATTGAGGAAAAGATACAAATAACGGATCAGGATATAGATAATCTTTTATATGAGTTAAATTACGGAAGTAAATGCGCTGAAAGTTTTTTAAAAAATAGAAAAAGCTATAAAAACTTATATTCTTTATCACAGGTATTATTGAAAATACCGCAAAATTCCTCAAAGAAAATTATTAATGATTCCTGTGAAATATTAAAAGAAATTCATAATAGACTAAGATCTGGAGAAAACTTTGATGATTTATCTAGTGAATTTTCTTATAATCATTCTATATTTTTTATAGATCATTTAGGAACTAAACCTTTAGAATGTTGGCCTGAATTGTTTATTAAGGCTATAGAGGATTTATCCGAAGGGCAGGTTAGTGAGATTTTTAGAAGTTCTAGTGGTTTTCATATTATAAAAGTAATGGATATAATTCCCTGTAATATTGAAAATGATGATGTGCTTTTTAAGAAATTTAATCAAATTTTAACTAGAAAAGAAAGTGACTCAATAATTCAGAAAGAAGTTCAACATATTTTGATAAAATGTCATGAAATATTTAATGAAAAGACAGTAATTGAGAAATTGGAGAATATTCGTAGTGATATAATTTCCGGTAAAGCAAGTTTCTATGATATGGCATGTAATTACTCTGATGATGTAACCGCTTCTCAAGGCGGAGTAATAGGTTGGGTAACTCCTGGCACCCTTGTAAAGGAGCTTGATAGTGTTATTAATAAGTTGGATCCTGGTCAAATTAGTAGCGTCATAAAATCACCATATGGTTATCATTTAATAAAGGTTAATGATATTAGGGATAAAGATATATTTAATGAGAATAAGCGCATTAGAGCAAAAGAATACCTTATTGAATTGAATAAACAATATGTTTTTGATAATTGGTTTAGTAATATTAAAACACGCTCTTTTATAGATAATAGATTGATGAATTAAAAAGAAAAAAGCAATGACGATTTTCAAGCCTCGCAAACGTTTTGGGCAAAATTTTCTTATAGATGATAGCATTATAGAAAAGATTATGATTGCTATAAACCCAAAAAGTAATGATTCTATCATAGAGATAGGGCCTGGTTTATCAGCTTTAACAGCGCCTCTTTTAGATAAACTGGATTCTTTAATTGCTATCGAAATAGACAAAGATATAGCTAGAATTTTGAGAGACAGATATTCTTCTAAGAAATTAATACTATTAGAAAATGATGTCATGAAACAAGATTTCAGTATATTTGGTCGCAATATTAGAATAGTTGGTAATTTACCTTACAATATATCTAGTCCACTGCTTTTTCACTTAATGTCTGTTGCTGATATTGTAATAGATCAGCATTTTATGCTTCAAAAAGAGGTTGTTGATAGAATGGTAGCTATACCTTCCAGCAAGAGCTATGGTCGCCTGTCAGTTATGTTACAAGAACGTTATAAAATTGAAAAATTATTTGATGTTTCGCCAGAATCGTTTTATCCCAAACCTAAAGTTTTTTCATCCATTGTTAGATTAATTCCTTTATCAGATGAACGTAATAAACCTAATAATTATTTATTATTTAAAAAGATAGTCCTAGAAGCTTTTTCAAAAAGAAGAAAAACATTGAGAAATTCTTTGAAGAATATCTCAAAGAATATACATTGGGATAAATTAATGATATCTCCTGAATCTAGAGCTGAGGATATTTCAGTTGAGCAATTTATCAACCTATCTGATCATTTTTTTAATGATCAGATAGGTTGTAGATTATAAAATTTATAATAAAAATATTGTGGACAGCCCTAAGAAAACTATAAACCCTAAAGAATCAGTAGCGAATGTTAGAAGAACTGATGATCCGATAGCAGGATCTTTATTAAAATGAGCTCTAAGCATAGGAACTATAACTCCTACTAAAGTTCCTATAAGAACGTTACATATAATAGCGCCCATTATCACTAATGCTATTAAAACAGAATTAGACATAGACCAAGCAAATACAGCAGCAACAATTCCTCCACTAGTCCCAATAAAGGAAGCAAGAATCATTTCTCTTTTAAGTAATGGAAGAAAATCTCTTTCTGTAATATGATTGGTAGCAAGTGCCCTTATTACCATTGTCATGGTTTGATTGCCAGAATTCCCTCCTATTCCAGCTACTATAGACATAAGAAAAGCAAGAACAACTAGCTTACTTACTGTATTTTCAAACCTCGATGCTATGAATGAAGAAACAGAAGCTGTGAACAAGTTTACTAGTAACCATGGGGCTCTATTTAATATGGCAGTAGTTATAGGTGCAAATATATCTTCTTCTTGTAATCCAGCACGAGATAATGCTTGTGCATTTGAGTCCTCTTGAATTACATCAACTACATCAGCTATTGTTACACGCCCAACTAATCGACCGTAATCATCTATTACTGGAGCTGAAACAAGGTCGTATCTTTCAAATGCTGCAGCAGCATCAGTATCTGAATCCAAAGGATTTATAGTCAAAAAGTCTCTAATCATCACATGATCAACATCATTACTGGGATCACTAACTAATATTTTTACGAGAGGTAGAACACCTTGTAATTTATCTTGTCTATCTACAACGAAGATTTGATCTGTATGATCAGGAAGTTCTTGTAACCTTCTAAGATATCTAAGCACAACCTCAAGTGTTACATCTTCCCTTACTTTAACCATTTCGAAATCCATAAGAGCGCCGACGCTTTCTTCAGGGTAGGCCATTGCCTCTAACAGCCTAGCACGTTCCTCATCATCTAGTCGTTTTTCTACCTCCACTATAACTTCTGATGGAAGATCTGTAGATATATATGCTAGTTCATCAGCATCCATTTTGCTTGTTACGGCGACCAAATCATGCCAGCTCATTACTTCAATAAGTGATTCTCTTACCCAGTTCTCTACCTCTATAAGAACATTAGGTTTGTGATCTTGATCAACTAGAGACCATATAACAAGTCTTCTATCCTTCGGTAATGATTCTAAAATGAATGCTATGTCAGCATTATGCAGAGAATTGATTAATGATCCAAGCTCATGAATTATGTTGTTTTTGTTGAAATCAGTTGATATATTTATTCCCAGATCGTTTTCATGATTGTGTTTCTTAAAATATTCTTGTATTCCTAACAGAGCACTTTTTACATCATCGTGATCTAATCTTCGTATTACAACGGATTTTTTTTGTGAGGCATTAGTAATTCTTTTCATTTTCTTTTTAAATAGATTTCAGAGATCGACTATTTCCTTGTTCATCTATTGCCACATAAGTTAATTTAGCTTCAACGACCTTTATAGGTTCCTGATTGAAAGGTCTTTTTTGAGCATAAACGTCTAAAGATAATGTGATAGATGTATTGCCGGTTTTTACTATTGAAGCGTATAGACTTATTAGATCTCCAACTAATATAGGAGCTTTAAATTGAATAGAATTAACAGCAACAGTAGCTACTTTTCCGCATGCTATTTTAGCAGCTAGTATTGAGCCTGCTATATCAATTTGTGACATTATCCATCCACCAAACACATGCCCATTAATGTTTGAGTCTGATGGCATCGGCATTATTTTTAAAACTAATTCTTGTTCATTAATTTCTTTTGTAGATTCTGTGAATATTTGCATAATTTTATTAGCTTTATAGTAAGATTATTTCGAAACTTGTACTTCTATCAATATGTTAGTTGTTTTTCTATACTAAAAATAATAATATTAGTTTGTTATGTTGCTTATTTTAGGTCGAATCATATCTAGCAAATCCATATAAATTGACTTGTTCCCAGCTAAAATCCATCCATTATTAGCAGGCCATGGGTTTTTATTTGTTATATCTTCGCATATTCCGCCAGCTTCTCTTAGAATTATTGTGCCAGCTGCAACATCCCATGCTGATAAACCGAACTCCCAGTATCCATCGTACCTTCCGCAAGAAATCCATGCCAAATCCAGTGCAGCTGACCCCATTCTCCTAATACTCCTAGTATTTTTTAACATATCTTTCAATATCTTCATCTGTTTTTCATGATATAAGCAGTTATTGTATGGTAAACCAGTGGACACTATAGACTTGTTAAGATATTCAGTATTTGAGCATTTTATTTGTCTTCCATTTAATAATGCTCCATGACCTAGTATGGCTGCAAATGTTTCATTTCTGCTTGGATCGTGTATCACTCCTACTATTGGAGTGTCTTTTTCTAATTTAATTTCATTAATAAAAGTTCCTGCATGAGCTACTAAAGCAATAGATATTGAATAATGTGGAATCCCATGTATAAAGTTTGTTGATCCATCGAGAGGATCTATATACCATGTTGCTACTTTTCCTATATTTCCCCCGGATTCTTCTGTTACAACACTGTATTCATTGCCAGCTATAGTTAGTGTGTCTATAATTTCACGCTCTGATTCTTTGTCTGCTTGAGAGAATAAATCATTATCGTTTTTATTATGTACTATAAGTTTCTGAAGATTATGGAAATAATATTGCAAAATTCGCGCTCCAGATTTTGCAGCTTCTAATGCCATATCCAATGTAGTGGATAGTTTCTTATCATTTAATTGTAAGGATTTTGAGGTAATATCGTTAAACATTTATTAGTTACATGGTTTGGTTATTTATAATAATGAAATAAAAAATTTGTTTATTATATCAGCGTAACAATAATTATTTAATATAATCTTATAGTTCGTTTAATGATCAATCAGATTATCACATTAATTGCATTAATAATTTAATTGATCATTATGATAAAAATATAGTATAATCTAAAAATCGCTAGTAGGGGTGTTAGCTCAGCCGGTAGAGCAGTTGACTTTTAATCAATTGGTCGTGGGTTCGATTCCCGCACACCCCACCATTTTTTATGCTCTTATTTTTATAGATATAAGAATCGATAGTATAGCCATAAATATACCAAGTATATTATTTTTGTTTAATTGTTCTTTAAACAAGAAAATTCCTACAATTGTCCCTGATATAACAACTCCTAAATTCATAACTATAAATACAGTTGACGGCATGTTATTTAGGTATTTATGTGCTTTTATATATGAAATTATATTAACCCAGTTAAGAGCACCAATTAACAATCCATTTATAATATTATTTTTGCTAAAATGAAATTGTTTTTTTATAGTGGAAATATATATTACCATCACAATACTAGCTATTAAAAAAGATAAAAATAAACAATTTGTTAGTGAATTGTTGCTGCTTATTTTTTTAAATAAAATATCACATATTCCATATGTTAAACATACCAATACAGGCCATTTGAAATCAGAAAAAGTTTTTTCTTCTAAAATATGCTTTTGTTGTTTGTCTAGTAATAAGAATATGGAAAATATAGCAATTATTATTTGGATGGTTTTTATGCTGCATCCTTTATCATTAAATATTATAAAGGATGCTATGATAGGTATCACTATAGACATGCGTTGAAATATTTCGCTTTTCGCAACCCCAAAATATTTTATAGATTGTGCCATTGATATAAAACCTAGTGGTAATAAACATCCGATAATTAATATAGTATGCAGGTCGCCACTTACCATATATATTAGATAATATTCAGTGTATATTCTAAAAGAAAGTAAGCTAAAAAATGCAGCTATTATATAGTTTATGAGAATAATTTCACTTAGATCTATTTTGTTTGCATTCTTTTTTAAGATTATTGAGACTAGTATACTGCAAGTAATACTAATAGAAAGGCACAAAAAACCAACAATCATGGTTTTAGATCCTCTAGAAAACTATATAGGATAAGCTTGGCGGAGCGGACGGGACTCGAACCCGCGACCCCCGGCGTGACAGGCCGGTATTCTAACCAACTGAACTACCGCTCCAGCTCTTTAAATGGCGTCCCCTAGGGGATTCGAACCCCTGTACTCACCGTGAAAGGGTGATGTCCTAGGCCTCTAGACGAAGGGGACAAAAATAATTTGGTGGAGATAAGCGGGATCGAACCGCTGACCTCTTGCATGCCATGCAAGCGCTCTCCCAGCTGAGCTATACCCCCTCCATTTCTATTCATTGTCTAGTTTGTCATTATGCAGTAGTTTTATTTTATGTGCAAGCATATTTTTATGTAAAATTATTTCTGTTTTATTTTATTTGCGTTTTAAACACATGTTCGTTGATATTTATTAAAATAGCCCATACATGTTTTATAAATTTTAAACAAAACATTAGGGGAGAGTATTTTTTAAAAAAACTTTATCTCTATTTTGGTCTACAGTCGTCTTACTCTTAACCATAAAGCTCTGCGACTATCTGCCCTAATAACCTCTATCTGAATATTTTCGTAAATAGCGCTGTCACCAAATTTCGGAATCCTATTTATCTGTCCTCCTAACCATCCTCCTACACTATCATATTCATGATCTGGTAATTTTATATTTAAATAATTATTAAGATGACCTATATCAGTTGCAGCCATTACTATCCATTGATTGGGCCCATCTTGAAATATGGAATTTTCTTCCACATGATCAAACTCATCTTCTATATTTCCCACCAATTGCTCAAGAATATCTTCCATTGTAACAAGTCCTGATATTCCTCCATGTTCATCTATTATGATAGCTTGATGATTGTGACTAATACGAAATTCTCTTAACAATATATTCAGTTTTTTTGATTCAGGTATAAAAAAAGCTGGTCTTATTAATGATCTAATTTCTATATTATTGTCAGATATGCATCTAAGTAGATCTTTTGCTAGTAGAACTCCTATTACATTATCACGTTCATTTTCAAAAACAGGGAATCTTGAATGAGTTGTCTCTAAGATTATATTGGTCATTTCATTTAGCGACATAGATATCTCTAACATGTTCATTTTAGAACGAGGGATCATGATATCACTTACTGTCCTTTTTGAAATATTTATAGTGCCACGTATTGCGGACAGAGCATCTAAATCTATCAAGCCTTTTATGTGCGCATCCTCGAGTAAAATTTTTATTTCCTGTATTTCTTTGGGAGAATTTTTTTTCTTTAAAAATGTGAATAAATTCTTGAATGAAGATTTTATACGATTAATAAATTTAGCTAGTGTGTAATTATAATATGAATTGTCAGACATTACTCTGTAAAACCTGATTGATGATTGTACGATTATATCTTAAATATCAAGATACTTTTATATGTATATTTATTATTTTGTTATAATAGCATTATAAATATGGATTTCTAATATTGAATTTGTTTAGTATTTCTATTTCCAAAGCTTCCATTTTTACTGCATCTTCATTATTTGAATGATCAAATCCTAGGGCATGTAGTACACCGTGTATTGTTATGTGAGCAGCATGATCTAAAAAATTTTTCTTTTGCTGGATGGCTTCTTTTTCCACTACAGGTAAACAAATAATAATATCTCCCATTAAATATCCATTCTCTATGCCGTATTCAAATGTTATTACGTTTGTCGAATTATTTTTTTTTCTGAAATTTCGATTAAGCTCTTTAATTTCTTTTTCATTAACCATCCTAATATTTAATCTTATTTTATTGCATATATAAGAAGAATATAATAAAGATGTATTAATAGATTTTTTTACCCATTTACTCAATAGTTTTTCAGTTATGTATATATTTGTATCTTCATATTGAAAATTTATCTTTACCGAAGATTTTTTATCTTGTGGAGTAGAGTTCATAGGCAGTTATAATTTTTGCTACTAATGGGTGTCTTAAAATATCTTTTGCAGTAAATGAATTTATGGATATATTTTCTATTTTATTTAGTATTGATATAGCATCATTCAAACCGCTTTTGTGTCCTGGGAGCAAATCAATTTGTGATGGATCGCCTGTTATAACAGTTTTACTACCCATTCCTATTCTTGTAAGGAACATTTTCATTTGCTCAGGAGTAGTGTTTTGAGCCTCATCCAATATAATAAATGAGTTGTTTAATGTTCTACCTCTCATATATGCAAGAGGTGCTATTTCTATTATTTGCTTTTCAAACAACTTTTGTACTTGTTCGATTCCAATAAAATTATATAATGCATCATATAATGGCCTAAGATAAGGGTCAACTTTCTGTTCCAGATCACCTGGTAGAAACCCAAGTTTTTCTCCAGCTTCTACTGCTGGACGTGTTATTATTAAGCGCTCAACATCATGATTATCTAGTGCATTTACAGCACATGCCACAGCCAACATAGTTTTACCAGTACCAGCAGGACCTATTCCAAAAGTAATATCTTTGTTTAGGATATTATGTACATACATATACTGATTTCTTGTTCTTGGTCTTATTTTTAGTTTATTTAGACTAGAATGCTTTATTCCATAATCTAAATTATTTATGTCTAGTTCTGACATTCCCAGAATAATATCATTTTCACATATCTCTCTGTGCTTTGATTGTTCATAAAAGAAATGAATTGCTTTTTCTGCCAAAAAACTATTTGATCCTGTAATCGTAAATTTATTGCCAGATCTTATAATTTTTGTGCCTGTGATATTAGCTATTGTGAAAATATTATTATCTAACGGCCCACACATCTTTGATAGCAATAAATTATTATCATCATCTAATATTATACTGGTATTTTCTGGGCTAACTTTCAGTTCTGTTTTCATTTAAATATAATTGAGTTAATTGGGATTATATTTGTCCTCGTAACGTATTCCTGTTTGTTTTTACTATTAAGACATCTATCATTTTCCCAATAAGGTTTTCATTTGACTGGAAATTCACTATTCGATTATTTTCAGTACGACCCATAAACTCTTTATGGTTCTTTTTAGATGGTTTTTCTACTAGAATACGTTGTGTTGTACCCACCATAGCTGTAGCTATTTCTTGTGCTTGTTTATCAACAAGTCTTTGTAGTTTTTGTAGTCTTTCTAATTTTACTTCATAGGGCACATCATCAATTAGATTTGATGCTGGTGTTCCAGGACGTCTTGAATATATAAATGAAAAAGCTGTGTCAAATCCTATTTCTTCTATTAGAGATATAGTTTTTCTAAAATCATTTTCAGTTTCTCCAGGGAATCCTACTATGAAATCAGATGAAACAGATAGACCTGGTCTTGATTCTCTTAGTTTTCTGATTACAGATTTATACTCAATAGACGTATAACCTCTTTTCATTGCAGAGAGTATACGATCACTTCCAGACTGAACAGGCAAATGCACAAATGATACTAATTTTGGTAAATTGGCGTAAGCATTGGCAATTCGTTTAGTCATTTCTCTAGGATGGGATGTTGTGTACCTGATGCGCTCTATACCCGGTATTTCATGAACATATTCTAGTAATTTAGCGAAATCAGACATACTTCCATCAATTGTTTTTCCAAGATAAGCATTTACATTCTGACCAAGTAAGGTTACTTCTTTTATACCGTTGTTTGCTAAATCAGCAATTTCTATTAAAATATCTTCAAATGGTCTAGAAACCTCAGTTCCTCTTGTATAAGGAACTACGCAAAAACTGCAATATTTACTGCAACCTTCCATGATAGATACAAAGGCTGTTGGTCTTTCAACTTTAGATGGCGGTGACATTGAGTCGAATTTTTCTATTTCTGGAAAACTTATATCAATTTGAGGTTTCCCTTCATTTATTTTTTTGTCTATAAGATCTGGTAACCTGTGTAAGGTTTGAGGGCCGAAAACTATATCTACATATGGAGCTCTATTCAGAATCTCATGACCTTCTTGGCTAGCTACACATCCACCAACTCCAATAATTATATTAGGATTTTCTTGTTTTAGGATTTTTGCTCTTCCAAGATCTGAAAATACTTTTTCTTGTGCTTTTTCTCTTACAGAGCATGTATTGAATAATATTAGATCAGCTTCTTCTGGGTTGTTTGTGACAGAAGTATATCCATACTTGTAAAGTATTTCTATAATTTTATCAGAATCATATGTGTTCATTTGACAGCCAAAAGTCTTAATATAGATCTTTTTATAAATATTTACAGATTTATTATCAAAGAATATTTTAATATTTTTTCTTTCATGTTTAGAAATAATTAGAACAAAAATTATAGTCAAATTATAGTCATATATGTAATATATACTATACATTTGGATAATGTATTATTGATAAGTGCTCTTGACCTATTTAAACATACTAATTTTTACTTTGGAATATAGCTTTTTATCCCCAAACCTCATCCACATAGCAAGTGATGTAGCAACAAATACCGATGAGTATATCCCAAACCATATACCTATTGTTAAAGCAAGAGAAAAGTAATGTAATGTTTGCCCGCCAAATATTAGTATTGATAGCACCATCATTTGAGTACAACCGTGGGTTATTATAGTTCTAGAAACTGTTTGCGTGATTGACATATTAATTATTTCTGTGATATCACGTCTGTCGGAATGATTTATATTTTCACGTATTCTATCCATTACTATTACAGATTCATTAACAGAATATCCTAGCACAGCTAATATTCCAGCAAGTACACACAATGAAAATTCCCATTGAAAAAAAGCAAAAAAACCAAGAATTATTACTATATCGTGAAGATTGGCAATTATACCAGATAAAGCTAGTTTGTATTCGAATCTTATAGTTAAGTAAACAATAACACCTACTATTACAGTTATTAGGGCCAATATACCATCTAATATAAGCTCATTACCTACTTGAGGACCTACTGTTTCTACTCTAGTTATGTGCAAAGATTCATCATAATTCTTAAGATCTAATAGAATTTTGTTAACCTGGGTCTCTAAAGTACTGTCTTTAGACAATACAGGTAATCTAATCATTATTTCACGTAAAGAATTAAATAATTGCACCTGATAATCTGTGTATCCTATCTTGAATATAATTTCACGAACCTTATCTGAGGATAGCTTATTATCTCCTGAGAAATTCATTTCTATAGTAGTGCCACCAGTAAATTCTGTAGATAAATTTAATCCTTTAGTAGTTATAAAAAATATTGCTATTGTAAACGTCATTAGACTTATTAAATTAAGAACTAATGAATATTTCATAAAAGGAATAGTTTTATTAATTCGAAAGAACTCCATAGTATTCCTTAATTATTATTTTTTGGTTTCCAGACTTCACCTATGGATATTTTTGAGAGATTTTCTCTTTTTCCATACCAGAAATTTACCATCATTCTTACACACAAGACAGACGAAAACATCGATGTCATTATACCAAGACAATGTACTATTGCAAAACCACGTACCGTCCCCGATCCTAATGTTAGTAAGGAAAGTCCTACTATCAGAGCTGTAATGTTAGAGTCTAGAATAGTAGCCCAAGCTCTTTTAAATCCATAATATATTGCTTTTTGTGGATTATTACCATTTCTTAATTCTTCTCTGATTCTTTCATTAATTAAAACATTGGAATCTATTGCCATACCAACGGTAAGTGCAATAGCAGCTATACCTGGCAGGTTTATTGATACTTGCATAACAGATAAGCAGGCAATCAACAATATTACATTTATAATTAACCCAATGCTAGAAAATAATCCAAATAATCCATAGTAAGATGTTATAAAACAAACTACGGAAATAAATCCATATACTGTAGATTTTAAACCTTTTTCTATATTGTTTAGACCCAAACTCGGACCTATTGTTCTTTCCTCCACAATTTTCATTGGAGCAGCTAATAAACCGGATCTTAACAATATAGATATCTCTGCAGCTTCTTCTGGACTCATTGCTCCAGATATTTGCACTTGTCCACTAGGAATCTCGCTTCTTATAAATGGGGCTGTTATTATTTCTCCTATTCCATTTTCAAATAATATTATTGCCATTCGTTTGTTTATATTATCTCTTGTGACATCTTTAAATATACGAGAGCCTTTAGAATCTAGTGTTAAATTCACAGAAGGTTGCCTTGATTGTGCATCACGTCCGTAGCGTGCATCTTTTATATTAGAGCTAGTTAGTATTGGTTGCTTATATACAAAGGTATCATTACCATTATGATCTCTAATATTCTCTAAGCCAAAAGGCAACAATCCACTTTTAAATAGATTTTTGGTTGCTTGAGAATCATCAATCATTCTTACTTCTAGTTTTGCTGTTCTTCCTATCAAATCCTTAGCTTTAGATATATCCTGTTTTCCAGGAAGCTGTACAATTATACGTTTACTGCCTTGTTGTTGTATTATTGGCTCGGAGTCGCTTATCCCGCTTATGCGCTTATTTAGAGTAGATATATTTTGTGAAACCGCATTAATTTTTATTGTTTCTAAAAACTTTTTACTAAAAGAAACACTTATTGATGACTGATTATATCCATTTTCCTCAATAAAAATATCATCATCCAGCCACTGTTTTTTGATATTTCTTATCGCTTCATTTTTATCGCTTAATTTATGTAATTTTACTAGTATATTATTCTTGTTACGATCTACTTTTGCTATTATCTTTTTCCTATTAAGGATAGATTTTATTTCCATTGCTGTTTCAGCATATTTTGATTCTACTGCAGCTTCGGTATCAACTTCTATCAGAAGATGTACACCACCACGCAGATCCAAACCTAGAGACATAGGTTTAGCTCCCAGGAGATCAAAAATTCTCATAAAACTTGGTGTTATGCTAGTCATACCAATTGTTATGTTATATACATTACTTTTATTTGAACCTGTATTTAAATTTTGATTGAGTTTTTCTAAAAGACAAAATTGATCATCTGATGAAGATAACTTGATTGTGATGCTATTATCTTTCTCTATAGAAACTGAATATTTTTTCACATTAGAATCGGAGATTATATTTTTTATTCTCTCGATAGCTATAGTATCAATTTTTTTGTATATTCGGGCCTCAGATATTTGTATATAAGGAACTACTTCATAAAAGTTTGGTGCTGTGTATATGAAACCAGCAAGAACCGCGAATATGATAAACAGGTTTTTCCAGGTAGGATAGCGGTTCATAAATTTAGATAATTGCTATAAAAAGTTAGATTAAGATTTTCAATGCATATTACAAAGATTTTATTGTTCCTTTAGGCATAACACCAATAATTGCATTTTTCTGTGTTGCTATTTCAATAGGATTCTTATCTGAAGAATACGAAATATCTATAACAACATAGTTTTCATTTATTTTCTTTATCTTCCCTAATATTCCACCGGAAGTAATAATTTCATCATTCTGAGATAAGCTAGAAATTAGATTCCTATGTTCTTTTTGGCGTTTTATTTGTGGTCTTATCATTAAAAAATATAAGACTATAAACATAACTAATATTGGAAGCATGTTTAATATAGGACTACCTTCTGCTGTTGTAGCGTTTGCTTGAGTCATAATCAAATTAGAGATACTGTTTATATGCATTATTTCATTCCACGTTATTAAAATTAATTAGTCGTTATTATAATTGTTTTTTATTCTTTATCAATTTTTAATATGAATTACTAGATCTATCTTCTAAGAAATTATTCTTCCAGATATCAAATTTTTTTTCATTTATTGACTCTCTGATTTCCTTCATCATGTTTAGATAGAAGTGTAGATTATGTATAGTATTTAGTATTGATGAATTTATTTCTTTAGTTATCTGCAAGTGGTGTAAATAGGATCTTGTGAAATTTCGACAAGTATAACAAGCGCATGTTGGATCAAGGCCATTAGTATCATTTTTATATCTTGAGTTTTTTATTTTAATATTCCCATACCTAGTGAACAGCCATCCATTTCTAGCGTTTCTTGTTGGCATAACACAATCAAACATATCTATCCCGTTAGAAACTGCATTTACTATATCCTCAGGAGTTCCGACTCCCATTAAGTATTTTGGAAAATTATCTGGTATTTTGGGGCTTACAAACTCTAGAATTTTATGTAAGTATTCTTTTGGTTCTCCGACTGAAAGTCCTCCAATAGCATATCCGTTAAACCCTATGTCCAATAGTCCATTTATTGACTCTTCACGTAAATCTTCATAAATACCACCTTGTACTATTCCAAACATAGAGTTTTTATTCTCTTGCCGTTTAAATTCATCTAGGGAACGTTTAGCCCATCTTAGTGATAAGTGCATAGAACTACGTGCTTCTTCCCTATTTATGATATGAGATCCTATTTGATATGGGGTGCATTCATCAAAAATCATTGTAATATCAGAATTTAATATACTTTGTATTTGTATGGATTTTTCCGGAGTTAAAAATAATTTTGATCCATTTATAGGAGATGAGAATCTAACTCCTTCTTCTGTTATTTTACATAATTCTTTCAAACTGAATACTTGAAATCCACCAGAATCAGTTAATATAGGCTTCTGCCATTTTATAAAATTATGTAATCCTTCATGATGGTTGATTATATCTATTCCCGGTCTCATCCATAAATGAAAGGTGTTTCCTAATATAATATGTGCTCCAATCTCTTCCAGATCTCGTTTTAACATTGCTTTTACGCATCCGCCAGTTCCAACAGGCATAAAAGTTGGTGTTTTTAGAGTACCATGGTTTAGATGTAGTAGGCCATTTCTAGCACGGCCATCTGTATTTATGATTTTAAAATTTAGATTATTTGTCATTTTGGCACTCAATGAACATTGCATCTCCGTAGCTGAAAAACCTATAATTATGCTTTACAGCATGCTCATAAGCTTCCAAGATTCTATCTCTGCCAGCTAATGCAGAAACTAAAATCAATAGTGTCGATTTTGGCAGATGAAAATTTGTTACTAAAGCATCTACAATTTTAAATTTATAGCCTGGTTTTATAAATAAATTTGTTTCATTGCATACCGGGTTTATTATGTTTCTATATATCGAAGAATAATTATATGGGTTTAATGCCGCTGATTCTAGTGCTCTAGCACTGGTTGTTCCTACTGCAATTATCCTTTTTCCGTTAGTTCTTGCACTTTGAATAGACTTGATTGTTGATAATGGAATATCATATCTTTCAGTATGCATTATATGTTCGTTGATGTCTTGAGTTCTAATTGGTTGAAATGTTCCAGCACCAACATGTAAAGTTAAAAATGCTATTTTTATACCACATAGTTGAAGTTCTTTTAGAATTCTTTGATCAAAATGAAGACCGGCTGTTGGTGCTGCAATTGCGCCTGGATTTTTTGCAAATATTGTTTGATATCTAGTTTCATCAGAATTGTCATTGTTTTTCTTTATATATGGTGGTAGCGGAATGTCACCGTATTTTTCTAGTACATCATTAATATTTTCAGAAAATTTTAATATAAAAAAATCACTATTCCTTGAGGTAATACATACCTCAACAATATTTGAAATTATTATTTTTGTACCTATTTTTATAGTACTATTGGACTTAATTTGAGCAACTGCTGTATTTGGGTCTAATATTCGTTCTACCAGAATTTCTATTTTCCCTCCACTATATTTCTGAGCTTTCAAACGTGCTTTTATTACTTTTGTATCGTTAAAAATCAGCAAATCTCCTGGTTCTAGGATTTTTGTCAAATCAGAAAAATACAAGTCATAAGTATTATTTTTTGAGTCTATGTGTAGTAATCTGCTATTGCTGCGTTCAAGCTCTGGGGTTTGTGCAATCAGATTCTTTGGTAAAAAATAATTAAAGTTAGATATATTTATTAATTCTGACACGGTATTATTAACGCTTTTTATTTACATTTACGAAAATTTTTAAATTAATATAAACAGAAAAATTATGAAAAATAAATTCAAAAATTTTAGAATGCTTATATTTCGAGACTATTCCAGATGTTATCAATATTCTTTTTGATAGAGTCAAGCATTATTATTGGTTTTCCCCACAATCTATCAGTCTCTCCTGGTAGTTTGTTAGTAGCATCTATTCCCATTTTGCTACCTAACCCTGATTTAGGTGAGGCGAAATCTAAATAGTCTATAGGAGTATTTTCAACTAATAAAGTGTCTCTATATGGGTCTGTGCGCGTACTTATTGCCCAAATAACTTCTTTCCAGTCTCTAATATTGATATCTTCATCTACTATTATTATAAATTTTGTGTACATAAATTGACGTAGCATACCCCATAGCCCAAACATTATTCTTCTTGCATGACCAGCATATTGCTTTTTAATAGAAATTATAGCTAACCTATAACTACATCCTTCAGCAGGAAGATAAAAATCTACAATTTCTGTAAATTGTCTTTTAAGTATTGGGGTAAATACTTCATTCATTGCTAAACCTAGCACTGCTGGTTCATCTATAGGTTTTCCTGTATAGGTAGAGTGATATATAGGAGATCTTCTCATAGTAATTCTACTAACAGTCAGGACAGGAAATAGCTCTTGTTCATTGTAATAACCTGTATGGTCGCCATAAGGACCCTCTAAAGCCATCTCATATCCTGATTCTGATGGCATTATACAGCCTTCTATGATTATTTCTGCTCTTGCAGGAACGTATAGCTCTAATCCAATAGATTTTGTTATTTCTGTTCGTGAGCCTCTAAGAAGACCTGCAAATTGGTATTCAGATAGACTATCTGGTATAGGAGTCACAGCTCCTAACATGGTGGCTGGATCAGTGCCAATAGCAACAGCAACCTGAAAAGGTTCATTTTTGTTAAGCCTAGCGTGTTCTTGAAAATCCAATGCTCCACCTCTATGAGGGAGCCAACGCATTATTAATTTATTTTTTTCTAGTAACTGTTGACGATATATTCCTATATTTTGTCGTTTAGATAATGGTTTTTTTGTTATAACTAACCCCCATGTTAACAAAGGAGCTACATCGTCTGGCCAGCATTTTTGAATTGGTATATCGTACAGATTAACGTCTTTTTCTTCTATTACGATTTCTTGGCAAGGAGCATTACTGACTATTTTAGGATTCATATCCCACAAAGCCGCTTTCAACATAGAGATTTTCGAAAAGGCATCGCGAATACCACTAGGGGCTTCTGGCTCTCGTAATGATGCTAAAATTTCACCTACGTCGGTTAATGATTTTATAGAATTTGAATCTATCCCAAGCGATATTCTCTCTACTGTTCCGAATAAATTAGTTAATATGGGCATAGATGATATTTTGTTATTATGTAGTATATGTTCAAATAACAAAGCTGGCCCTTGCTTAGAAATTACTCTTGATGATATTTCTGTTATTTCTAGATCAGAGCAAATTTGAGCATTAACCCTCTTCAATAAGTTTTTTTCTCTAGGTAAGTAATAAATTCTCTTAAATCACGATACTTCACATCAAGCTTCCAGTTAGATAATTTTATTTAATCATAGATTCCAGCGTAGCATGTTGCTTATAGCTGAAATAACCGCAATACCAGCAGTTTCTGTTCTAAGAATTCTAGACCCAAATCTCATGGGGTATATATTATTTAAATTAGTCACTAAATCTAATTCTTTTTCAGACCATCCGCCTTCAGGACCTACCATTATGGTTAATGATTTTGTGTCTTTAATTATTTCTAACACATCAAAAATATTATTTTTTGATAGTGGGTCGCACATTATAATAGGATCTTCTCTAGGCTGCATTAAGTAATTATTTAGATAAACACATTTATCAATTCTAGCTAATAAACTTCTCCCACACTGCTCACTAGCTGAAATTATAACACGTCTCCAGTGAGACAAGCTCTTCTCTAGATTATCGCTAGTGATATGATTGTTGCATCTTTGTGTTTGCATAGGAATAATGTGTTGAACTCCAAGTTCTATAGATTTTTCTATTATAAAGTCCATCTTATTCTTTGAGGTAATGGCTTGAGCTAAAGTTATATGCCCTGATAACTCCATTTCATTTTTAATATGCTCTCGTATTTCTGCAAAGAAATTCTTATTAGTTATAATTAGACTCGACATATACTCTCCTCCAAGACCATTGAAAAGTAAAATGTTGTCGCCGTGTTTTAGTCTAAGCACTTTAATGTGATGCACTACTTCATGAGGAAGCTGGATAATTTCATTTGTATTTAGACTGATGTCGCAAAAAAAACGTGATAAATGCATATTATTGATAAATTAATCCTGGTATTATCTTTACTTTGGCATACTGTGTTTACATAGATACATTAATTATAAACATAATCATAAATTTGTTTAGGCTAGGTTACTATATTTTACACAGATGATAAAATTAAAATCACTATATTGTTTATTTTTAAGCATTGGAGTTAAAGAGTTATCACATGAGTAATATGACAAACACACCTAAATATTTTTTGGCAGATTCTATACGTGTTTTATCTATGGATTCGGTGCAGCAAGCAAATTCAGGTCACCCTGGGGCTCCAATGGGAATGGCAGAAATGGCACAGGCATTATGGAAGAATAACTTGCGGCATAATCCGTCTGATCCTAACTGGATAAATCGAGATCGTTTTGTATTGTCCAACGGACATGGTTCTATGCTTCTATATTCTTTATTGCATTTGACTGGTTACGATCTATCTATAGATGATTTGAAGGGTTTTAGACAATTACACTCAAAAACTCCGGGCCATCCTGAAGTAGGCATCACTCCAGGTGTTGAAACAACAACTGGCCCTCTTGGGCAAGGTCTAGCTAATGCAGTAGGCATGGCATTGGCAGAGGCTCTATTAGCTTTGGAGTTTAATAGACCAGGGTTTGATATCATAAATCATTGGACTTACTCTATAGTCGGTGATGGATGTTTGATGGAAGGAATATCTCATGAAGTTTGTTCTCTTGCAGGCACCTTAAAATTATCTAAATTGGTAGTATTGTATGATGACAATGGTATTTCTATAGATGGTCACGTGAAAAACTGGTTTAATGATGATACAGCAACTCGCTTTCGTGGTTATAATTGGAATGTCATTGAAGAAGTTGATGGGCATAATGTAGATGCTGTTGATGCTGCGATAAAACTAGCCAAATCTCAGGATGAAAAACCAACCTTAATAATTTGTCGCACTATCATAGGAAAAGGTTCTCCAAATATGGCCGGAACTCATAGTGTGCACGGTTCTCCGTTAGGTAAGGATGAGGTAGCATTTACACGTGATAATCTTGGATGGAAACATGATAAATTCTTTATCCCAGAAGAGATATATAGAGAATGGGATGCTAAAGAAACTGGAGCTAGATTACAATCAGTATGGCAATCTAAATTTAGCGTTTATAGTGACAAATATCCTGAATTGTCTTCTGATCTTATCCGTAGAATGAATGGAGATCTACCTAAAAACTTTGATGATTTCTCAAACAAGCTTATTAATTTAACAATCGACAAATCTGAGACATTGGCAACTAGAAAGGCGTCCCAATTAGCTATTGCTGCGCTTGTGTCAGAAATGCCAGAATTATTGGGTGGGTCAGCTGATTTGACTGGATCAAATTTCACTGATTGGAAAGACTCTGTTTCTGTTAGGGCTGGTAGCAAAGGAATTAATTTTGGTAGGTACATAAACTACGGTGTGCGTGAATTTGGTATGGCTGCAATAATGAATGGAATATCATTACATGGTGGCTATCTACCATTCGGAGGTACTTTTCTAACTTTTTCTGATTATTCTCGAAATGCTATTCGAATGGCCGCTTTAATGAAGCAAAAGGTTGTCCATATATTTACTCATGATTCAATAGGATTAGGTGAGGATGGTCCGACACATCAGTCTATCGAACATGCTGCTAGCTTACGACTCATCCCTAATTTATCTGTATGGAGACCATGCGATACTTTAGAAACTGTTGTTGCTTGGTTATATGCTGTTAGTAGAAATTCTAGCATTGGAATGAAAGTTAGCGATGGTGGACCAACTGCTTTATTGCTTTCTAGACAGAATTTACCTTTTGTTCAACGTGATAAAGAGACTGTTGAAGCAATAAACAAGGGCGGCTACATTTTAAAGGAAAGCAGCAATCCTGTGGCGGTAATTATTGCTACTGGTTCTGAAGTTTCTATCGCTTTAGATGCTCAAAGCAAATTGAGTGAAGAAGGAATAATGGTCAGAGTAGTTTCTATGCCTAGCACTGATGTTTTTGATAAACAAGACATTAGTTGGAAAAGCAAGGTTCTACCTAATAACTTGCCTCGTATAGCTATAGAAGCAGGTGTTACTTCAGGATGGTATAAGTACGTTGGTATAGACGGAATAGTTTTGGGTATTGATCGTTACGGTGAATCAGCCCCTGCTGGTTGTTTGTTCAAATTTTTTGGCTTAACTGTTGATGTAGTGGCTAGTGCTGTAAGAAAGATTTTATTAAATAAAGGGATATAATTATGGCAATAAGAGTTGCAATTAATGGATATGGTCGTATAGGGCGTAATATTTTAAGGGCTCATTATGAATATGGCAAAAAAAATAATATAGAGATAGTTGCTATAAATGATATGGGTGGTCCAGAAACAAATGCTCACTTAACTCGTTTCGATACCGTTCATGGTAAATTCAACGGCTCAGTGAAGGTAGAAGAAGATTTTATGGTTGTTAATGGCGACAAAATAAAAATGCTTGCCAATCGCAATCCAGAAGAGTTACCTTGGAAATCACTTAATATTGATGTTGTTTTAGAATGCACTGGTGTATTTACATCTAAAGAAAAGTCCATTGCTCATATCAAGAGCGGGGCCAAGAAAGTCATTATATCAGCTCCTGGTGGAGATGATGTTGATGCTACAGTAGTTTTCGGAGTCAATGACAGTATACTTAAATCATCTCATACTGTCATTTCTAATGCTTCTTGTACAACTAATTGTTTAGTTCCAATTGTTAAGCCTTTAAACGATATTGTTGGTATAGAAAGCGGTCTTATGACCACTATTCATTCCTATACAAATGATCAGGTTCTTACAGATGTGTCTCACAAGGATTTAAGAAGAGCTAGGTCTGCCACAATGAGCATGATTCCAACCAAAACTGGAGCTGCTGCTGCAGTTGGTTTAGTTTTACCGGAGCTAAAAGGCAAGTTGGATGGTTATTCCATAAGAGTTCCTACTATCAATGTCTCATTAGTAGATTTGTCCTTTATCGCTACAAGAGAAACCTCAGTTAAAGAAATAAATGAAATATTAAAAAGAGCATCTGATGGTATTCTAAAAGGAGTTTTGGATTTTAGCTCAGATTATCTTGTTTCTGTCGATTATAATCATAGTCCAGCATCTAGCACATTTGATTCCACTCTAACCAAGGTATCTGGAAGACTTGTTAAAGTATTCTCTTGGTATGACAATGAGTGGGGGTTTTCTAATCGCATGTTAGATACTACTGTTGCTCTTATGTCGGCTAAATAGTTAATGCTTTATGTACAATAAACATTTTGTTTGACAATTTGTTTATTGTATTGTTGATATTGGTATTTATAGAGGTTTCAATGAGTGTTAAGACCTTAAGCGACTTATCCATGTCCGGTAAATTGTTGGGTAAGAGAGTTTTTATAAGATCAGATTTGAATGTTCCATTTGATAATGTTGGTAATATTGCAGAAGATACTCGTATTAGAGCCTCTGTTCCTGGAATTAGACTTGCCTTGGATGGTGGGGCAGCCGTAATGGTAACTTCTCATCTGGGACGCCCCAAAGAAGGTGTATTGAGTGAATCAGATTCATTAGCGAAAGTAGCCCAGAGATTATCAGAAATCTTGGGTATGCAAGTTGAGCTTATTAAGGATTGGGTGAATGGCGTTAGTGTTGATCCAGGTCAGGTCGTATTGTTGGAGAATTGCAGAGTAAATGTTGGAGAAAAGGATAATGATGATTCTTTATCTCGTAAAATGGCTTCTTTATGCGATGTATATGTTAATGATGCATTCGGCACGGCACATCGTGCAGAGGCTACTACTTCTGGTATAACCAAATATGTTGCTGTTGCATGCGCTGGACCTTTGTTAGAAGCAGAGTTAACAGCATTGCATCGTGTTTTCTCTTCCCCTAAGAGACCCTTAGTTGCTATTGTCGGCGGATCCAAAGTTTCTTCAAAATTATCGGTATTAAAATTTTTATCTGACAAGGTAGATTATCTGATAGTTGGTGGTGGTATTGCTAATACTTTCATGCTTGCATCAGGATTACCGATTGGTAAATCTTTAGTAGAGCTTGATCAAATAGAAAATGCGCTTTTCATTATTAACAATATGAAGAATCGTGGTGCGGCTGTGCCTATTCCATTAGATGTATTGTGTTCCAAGTCTTTTAACGCTGATGCTGAAGCTATTTTAAAGCAATCCACAGAAATATTAGATGATGATATGATAATGGATGTTGGACCTGAAACGTCAAAAATTTTTGGTAAAATCCTCGATTTAGCTGGAACGATAGTTTGGAATGGTCCGGTCGGTGTTTTTGAATTTGATCAATTTTCTCATGGAACATCATTTGTTGCAGATACTATAGCTAAATCCAAAGGTTTTTCTGTAGCTGGTGGTGGAGATACTATCGCTGCTATTTATAAATATGGAATAGAAGATAAAATAGACTATATATCTACTGGTGGCGGAGCCTTCCTAGAGTTTTTAGAAGGTAAGACTTTACCTGCTGTGCTAGCTCTGGAATTAAGAGCTGATAATTAGATTATTCTAAAATAAATATTCCTATAGCAAATAGGGATGCGGACAGTGATATTGCTGCCGGAAGGGTTAGTATCCATGCTAATAATATATGGCGGATAGTGTTTCGCTGCAGGCTTACTTTATTAGCAACTACTGTTCCGGCAACTCCAGAAGATAGTACGTGTGTCGTGGATACTGGAAGATTGAATAGATTTGCAATTCCTATAGAGAACACAGCTGTTACCTGGGCTGCAGTTCCTTGAGCATATGTCATCCCCTGTGTGCCTATTTTTTCTCCTACAGTTGTAACAACTCGTTTCCATCCTATCATGGTTCCAAACCCTAGAGCTGTAGCTACTGCTATAATTACCCATATCGGAGCATATTCTACAGTAGAGGTAATATCCGTTCTAAGTCTATCTAGATCATATATATTTGGAGTAGTTAGGTTTTGTGTTTTTACAACATTTTTTGCTATGTCATCCAGACAAAGTAAATTTTTTCGAGTGTTTATTCTTTGTTTTATAGATAAGTCTTCATAATTCGATACATTTTTTAATGTGAATTCTATTGTATTGATAGTTGATAGTGTCATTTTTGGGCTACAGCTTAGATCTTTTGAAAGGTCATTAGATATAATCTGATCACTCATGTTTAGGTATTCGATTATATATTCTTGATTTCTGTTATAAAACTCTCGCAAATGAACAACAGCATTTCTCGTGCAATCTATTTGATATGATGTACTATGTAGATTTAATACGTATTGAGATGGGGATATTCCTATCAAAATAAGCATTACTAATCCAATACCTTTTTGACCATCATTTGATCCATGAACAAAACTAACTCCCATCGCTGAAATTACAAGTACAAGTCTATTCCAGAAAGGTGGGTGTTTTTTTGCTTCTAATAATCTACGTTGTTTTGGAGTGTAGTGCATGTTTGATTTTGGCCATAGATTTTTTAATATTAGGAATAACCATCCAGCCAAAATAAATCCTAGTATTGGAGAAATTATCATTGATAGTCCAATGTCTATGGCTTTACTCCAGTTTATGCTTTCTGTCATAGGTGTACTTGTTAACCATGAATTAGTTAATCCTACTCCTAAAATTGACCCAATTAAGGTATGTGAACTAGATGCAGGTATACCAAAGAACCAAGTCCCTAGATTCCATATTATTGCGGCTGATATCATAGAAAATATCATAATCAGTCCGCGAGAACTGTTGACGTTTATAATTAACTCTATTGGCAAAAGGTGTACTATAGCATATGCTATACCAACTCCACCCATTAGCACACCTAGAAAATTAAATATGCCTGAAAAAATAACTGCTATATGTGGAGGCATAGCTTTAGTATATATTACCGTAGCAACTGCATTAGCTGTGTCATGAAATCCATTTATAAATTCATACACGAGGACAAAAGCCAACGCCATAATTAGGCCAAAACAAACCCACACGCTTAAACCAGAAAATATACTTATCATAAAAGTCAATTCTTAATCAAAATAGTAATTTTGTTATTTATACAAATAAGGCAAAATGCTATAGATCAGATTTTAAAAGAATTTAAAAATGCTTAACTAAAAGTTATTGGATCAACATGGGTGTAAGTATGGATCAAAATATTTATTTTTTAAAGTAATAAATAATCAATTTAGAATAAAATTATCAAATAATGGAAAAAATCATGCCTAATCCGATATTTATACTTGCAAATGATTTAGCAAGTATAATTTATATATAATAACCTATATATTCTTATGATTATGTTGCAAATTCATTTCCAGTTTTGATATTCACTTAGTTTCGGGAGAATTATTTCATGTCTTTAGTATCTATGCGACAATTGCTTGATCATGCAGCTGAAAATGATTATGGAATTCCAGCTTTTAACGTTAATAATCTTGAACAAGTTCAGGCTATAATGGAAGCTGCTGACGAAACGAATAGTCCAGTTATTATGCAAGCCTCAGCAGGTGCTCGTAAGTACGCAGGAGGAATTTTTTTAAAACAGCTTATACAAGCATCAGTTGATTCCTATCCTCATATACCAGTAGTTATGCATCAAGATCATGGACAGTCCCCGTCAGTTTGTAAAAGCGCTATAGACTTAGGCTTTTCAAGCGTAATGATGGATGGATCACTCAAGGAAGATGGGAAGACAGTATCTGACTATGAATATAATAGATGTGTAACTAAAGAAGTAGTTGATATTGCTCATCGGCTTGGAGTTACAGTTGAAGGAGAGCTTGGTTGTTTAGGATCATTAGAAACCCTTGAAGGAGATAAAGAAGATGGTCACGGTGCTGATGGTAAATTAACCTTGGAGCAGTTATTAACAAATCCAGAACAAGCTGCTGATTTTGTTAAATACACTCAAATTGATGCTCTTGCTATTGCCATAGGAACGAGTCACGGAGCCTATAAATTTACACGTAGACCTACTGGTGATATCTTATCTATCGATCGTATTAAGGAAATTCACTCTAGATTACCTAACACACATTTAGTTATGCATGGCAGTTCAAGTGTGCCTCAAGAACTGTTATCAGAAATTCGTGAATTTGGTGGTAGCATAAAGGAAACATATGGAGTTCCTGTAGAGGAGATTAAGGAAGCTATAAAACATGGGGTTAGAAAAATAAATATAGATACTGATATTCGTTTAGCAATGACATCTGCTATACGTAGGTTTTTCTATGAAAGTCCAGATAAGTTTGATCCTAGAGACTATTTAACAAAGGCAAGAGCAGCAGCAAAAAGAATTTGTGTTTCTCGCTACATAGAGTTTGGTTCATCTGGCAATGCTAGTAAAATTAAGCCGATCAGCCTAGACAATATGTCTGAATTGTATATTTCAGGAAAACTTACTCAACAAATTAAGTAATATTTTTTTATAGGGGTCATAGTAATGAATGTTTTATATGAGTCAAATATAAAGTCACTCCCATTAATATCTAGGGGTAAAGTTAGAGATATATATTCTGTAGATGAAAGCAAATTATTGATAGTCACAACTGACAGAGTATCGGCATTTGATGTAATTCTTAATGATCCTATTCCTGGAAAAGGTGTGGTGCTAAATAAGATGACAGAATTTTGGTTAAATAAATTTTCTGATATTTTACCAAATCATTCAACTGCTGTAATGCCAGAAGATGTAGTTTTGAAAAATGAGATAGACCAAGTAAAAGATAGAGCAGTTGTAGTAAAAAGGCTTCGTCCAATTATGGTGGAGGCAGTTGCAAGGGGTTATTTGATTGGATCAGGTTGGCTTGAGTATCAAAAAAGTGGTTCCATATGCGGAGTTAAGCTCCCCAAAGATTTATTAAAAGCAAGTAAATTGAATTCTGCAATATTTACACCTGCTGCTAAAGCAGAAGTTGGTATGCATGACGAAAATGTTGAGTTTGATTATGTAATACAACTGGTTGGTTCCGAGTTAGCTAGACGCATCAGAGATATTACAGTTGAGCTATATAGCAGAGCTTCACAATTTGCATTAGATAAAGGAATAATAATAGCAGATACTAAATTTGAGTTTGGCATTGATAGTAATGGCGAGCTTAATCTGATGGATGAGGTATTAACTCCAGATTCTTCCCGTTTTTGGCCGGTTAGTGATTATAAGGTTGGTATAAGCCCTCCTTCTTTTGACAAGCAATTCATAAGAGACTGGCTAGAATCTCAAAACTGGAACAAAAAAGCTCCTGCTCCTAATTTGCCGATGGATGTAATAAAAAAGACTTCCGACAAATATAATGAAGTTTTAAAACGTTTATTATAGATATTTTTTATTGGGGTTTAATTATGGACTATATTTCATCTCCCGTAGTTGGAGTTGTCATGGGATCATCAAGTGATTGGGATGTAATGAGTCATGCTGCTTCGATTCTAGAGAGTTTTGATGTTCCTTTTGAATCTAAGGTTATTTCAGCCCATAGAATGCCAAAAGAAATGTTTGATTACGCTAGTGAGGCACATGATAGGGGTCTTAAGGCTATAATTGCTGGGGCGGGTGGTGCTGCTCATTTGCCAGGGATGATTGCGTCATTAACAGAGGTGCCAGTTTTTGGAGTACCAGTGCCTTCAAAATATTTATCTGGAGAGGATTCTTTGTTATCCATAGTGCAGATGCCTAAGGGTATACCTGTGGCTACATTTGCAATAGGGGAGGCTGGAGCAACAAACGCAGCATTGCATGTATTGGCAAACATGGCGTTATTTGATAACACATTACGACATAAGTTATTATCTTTTAGAAAATCTCAAACAGATAAAGCACGTAATATGAAATTATAAGTTTTTAGGAAGCCATAATGAATTCATCCAGATCTAATTTTTATGTTTCTCCTGGTAATTACCTTGGGTTATTAGGAGGTGGGCAATTAGGAAGAATGTTTTGCCACTCGGCGCAGAGTTTAGGCTATAAAGTTGTGGTGCTTGATCCAGATCCTGATTGTCCTTCTGGTATGGTTGCAGATTATCATATAGCAGCATCTTATAACGATGTTAATGCTTTAGAGAAATTATCTAAATTATGTAGATCAGTTACTATAGAGTTTGAGAATATACCATGCAATAGTTTAGAAATATTATCAAAAGATTGTATTGTCACTCCATCTGCCCATGCTGTTTCTGTGGCGCAAAATAGAATTAAGGAAAAAGAGTTCATACAATCTCAAGGTGTCGAAGTAGCCCCCTATAAATCCATATATAATGAAAAAGATATAACAGAAAATATGGAATACCTGCTTCCAGGTATAATTAAAGTATCGAAAATGGGATATGATGGTAAAGGGCAGGCAATTGTTTCTTCTTTGGATGAGGCAAGAGAAATTTATTATAAATTTGGTGAAGTGCCATGCATTTTAGAGAAGAATCTTTCTATCAATTATGAGGCTTCAGTAGTATTAGCTCGTGATTTTAGCGGCAACTCGGTTTTTTTCCCTATAAGTATTAATATTCATAATAAAGGCATATTATCAAGCTCGTTTGTTAGAAAAGATATTGATTCTTCAATCTATAGTCATGAAAAAGAACGCATGATACGTAAAGCAAAGAAAATTGCTGATTCTTTAAATTACCATGGTGTATTGTGTGTTGAGTTTTTTGTATTGAATAATAATACTATCATTGTTAATGAAATTGCCCCAAGACCTCATAATAGTGGTCACTATACCATAGATGCTTGCTTTGAAAGTCAGTTTGATCAACAGGTTAGGGTAATGACGGGACTTCCACTAGGTAGCACAGAATTACTAACATCTGCTCTTATGTTGAACATATTAGGAGATAGTTGGTTTGATACAGACTCGGGGGTTCTTAGAGAGCCAAATTGGCATGATATTTTATCTTTATCAGGTGTAAAATTACATCTTTATGGAAAAAAAGAAGCACGTCCATTACGTAAGATGGGTCATTTAACAGTATTAGGTGATAATATTAATTTGTTAGAAGATAAGGCAAGAATTGTTGCCACAAAACTGGACTTGTCTTTTTGGTAATTGTTGAAGTTAGAGAGATATTAATTGAGATATTGTAATATTGGAGAGGCCGCTGATAGTTTAGTTAAAGGCAATGTAGTTGCTTTCCCTACTGAAACAGTCTATGGACTTGGAGCTGATGCTGATAATGATCAGGCTATAAGTAAGGTATATTCCATTAAGAATCGTCCATTAAATCATCCGGTCATTGTTCATTTGCTAGATGGTGATGATCTTTTATATTGGGCTGAAAATGTTCCTAGGGAGGCTTACTTATTAATTGAAAATTTCTGGCCTGGTCCTTTGACAATTCTGCTGAAGAAATCTAAAAATGTTATAAGTTTGGTTAGTGGTGGTCAAGATACTATTGGATTGAGGTGTCCATCACATATTATTGCTCAGAATCTTTTGAAAGAGTTTGTGCGCTTGAAGCCTGCTCAGCGTGGTGGATTGATAGCTCCTTCTGCAAATAAATTTGGCAAGGTGTCACCTACAAGTTCGAAACATGTTTTTGATGAATTTTCAAATGAAATTTCTTCTAACTTAATGATCGTAGATGGAGGTAAATCAATGATAGGTATTGAATCAACCATTGTAGATTTGTCGAATGTAGTTAAAGGTTCTCACCCAACTTTGTTAAGACCAGGTTTCATTAAAGCATCGCAAATAGAGGAGGCATTAGGGCGAAAAGTGTTTTCTCCTACAGAGTATTCGCCAGTTGTTTCTGGTTCATTGAGGGCGCACTATTCCACTAATACTCCTTTAGAGATAATTAAAGAAGATATAGATTTTGATGATTTATTCTATTCGAATAAAAAAATTGCATTGCTATCTTGTGATCCTTCCCCTATTGCTTTGCCTAGTTGTTTTATTTGGTATGAAATGTCACACGATAATGATTTATATGCTAGTAAACTTTATTCAACATTGAGAGAGATAGACTTATCTAATTTTGATAAAATTTTCGTATATGATTTGCCAAATGGTTCAGCATGGAATGCAATAAGAGATAGGATCTATAGGGCAGCAGCAGCTTTTATTTAATAATGGTTTTTTATGTCTTTGATTTCTAAGGTAGTTATAGATTCTTTTATAGATAGTATCTGGTTAGAAGAAGGACTTTCTAAAAACACACTATCTTCGTATAGAGGAGATATAGAGTGCTTCGCTTTATGGATGGAGAATTTATACAAAAAAAGTATTTTGGACGATATTGTCAGTGAAGATATTTATAAATGGCTCTCGGAGAATTTTTTTGTTATAAAGTCAACAACATCTAACAGGCGTCTGGCATCATTAAAAAAATTCTACACATGGTCTCTACGTGAAAAATTAACAAAAAACAATCCATGCTTATTAATAAAAACCTCTAAACAAGATAAAAATGTGCCAAAAACTCTATCTGAGAGTCAAGTTGAAGAACTATTAAAAGCTCCGAATGTTGACACCGACATTGGATTGCGTGACCGCGCTATGTTAGAAACAATGTATTCTACTGGTCTGCGAGTATCGGAGTTGGTTAATTTAAAAATAAATGATGTTAATTTATCTGATGGGGTTGTTCATATTATAATGGGAAAAGGAGGAAAAGACAGACTAGTTCCATTGGGAGAAGAATCTGTTTACTGGATAGAGAATTATATATCCAATATTAGATGTTCCTTACTTCCTTTTAACAAAAATATCTTGTTTGTTACAAACAGACTAGGAGCTATGTCGAGACAAGCTTTTTGGCATATGGTAAAAAAATACGCAATTCTAGCAAATATAGATGCTTACTTATCGCCACATGTTTTAAGGCATGCATTTGCTACTCATCTCTTAAATCATGGTGCCGACTTAAGAGTTGTACAGATGTTATTAGGCCATTCCAATATATCTACTACTCAGATTTATACTCATATAGCAAATGAAAGACTAAAGCAATTGCATCAAAAACATCATCCTCGCCATTAAATGGCGTAGGATCATCAGTTTTTTTGGCCTCGCTGGGTGGAATTGAACCACCAACTGACCCTTAGGAGGGGTCTATTATATCCATTTAACTACAGCGAGATTAATCGTTTTAAATTAATTTAATAATTCTAATTAAACATGCACATAGAAAAAGAGCTAGATCTTTGTGAAATAAACTTGGAGTCAGTTTGTTCTATGGCGCCTAGAAAGAGTTTATTATTAACAGCAAATAAACGTCAAGCAAATCAGGCAATGAAGCATTTATCTGAGTATTTATGTTCCTCTAAAGAAACAAAAGAGTTATTGCAAATTATTTCTATAGATGAATGGATTATTAATCTTTTTGAGAATTTGTCATTTTTACCTAATATAAATATCCCTACTTTTTTTCTAAATAAACCATGCTTGCAAGTTTTATGGCATAGTATTTTGACAAGAAATATTAACAAAGATAGTTATTCTATAGGCAATAAGAAATCATCTGCCCTGGCTTTAGATGCTTATAATTTAATAAAAAATTGGAAAATTAAATTGCCTAAAAACTTGGCTGATTATGAGAATAGTAGTTTTGTCTATTGGAAAAAATATTACGAGAAAGAAACTAAAAGAATAAATGCTATAGATATTAATGGTGTTTATTCCCTAGTCATAAAAAATATAAATAGGAATAAAATTTCTCTGCCGGAAAATATAATATTGTCTGGTTTTTTAGAAAATTATCCTAGACTAGATGATTTGTTAAGAAAGCTTATATCGAAAAAAGTAAAAATTTATTTATTATCTAATAAGATTGACAAGTTAACATCTAATAAATATTTAAAATGCGATAATATAACAGAAGAGTGGAGGTCAGCAGTAAATTGGATTACTGATTCTTTCATAAGAAACCCTTCAGGAAAGTATGCCATAGCATCAGCTCATCTAGATAAGCAAGCAGAGGTAGCTTATCGCATGTTAGATCACAAATTGCGCTGTTATAAAGAAGAAATTTCTATAACATTTAGTATTTCATGTGAAAAATCAATAGCACATAGTCCTATAATTCATTCTGCATTTTCTTGGTTAAATATTTTATTTAATTTATCGGTAAGTAGAAAATGTGATACTAAAAACTTCGGTAAAGCTCTTTTGTCTAGTTGCTCTTTTATGGGTAACAAATTGTTCGAACCTTATTCTGTTTTAGAGCTAAAACTAAGAGATAAAATTGGAATATACATCGATATAATAGAGATATCAGAATTATTAGCTGATTATGATTTAGGGGCAGATCTTATAGATGCTTTATCTTTTTGGCCAGAAAGAGATAATCTGCTCCAGATTAGCAAATGGATTCTGATCATAAGGAAATCGCTTTTTTTTATATGTTTTTCCAGATATGCATCTTCAGATATTATTGTACATGAGGCAGTAAAATTATTTGATAAATTACTAAACGAATTTAATGTTCTTTCTCCATTTTTTGGTGATATTTCAGCCGCTAGAGTTATAAGTTTGTTTGAGCACTTTGTGGAATCTAATAAGTTTTATAAAAATGATAATAGGCATAAAAACATAGAAGTACTAGATTTGAAGGATGTAATTTCAAGAAACTGGGATGCTGTTTGGGTAATAGATTTTAATGATGAGATTTTCCAGTATCCTATACACTCAAATCCATTTCTGCCAAAAAATATTTTACATGAGTTTTCTATCGCAAAGCCTATATTTAGAAATGAATTAAATTTGTCTTGTTATGCATATAAATCTTTAAATCAATGTACTAGGCAACTGGTTGTTAGTTATTCTAGCCAGGAGGATTATGATTCTGTACAGCCATCCAAATTCATTGATGATAGTTACCAAATTCTTAATTATGTTAATAATTATTGCTCATTGAAAAGAAAAGTTAATATGGAGTGTATTAATGATTCGAAAGGACCTAGATTGCTTACATCTGAATCTGTCATCAATGGAACTGGTGTATTAGAACTACAATCTCGTAATCCATTATGGGCTTTTGCTAAATACAGACTAGGAATAGTTGGTCTAGATCCATATTATAAAGACAAAAGAATTTCATATAGAAGAGGTAGATTTTTACATAGGATACTAGAATTATTCTGGCTTGATGTGCGTTACCACAGCAAATTGATGAGTTTGTCTGATATGGAGATAGATTCGTTATTACTGAAACATATCAAAAATGCCTTATCTGTTGATTTTTATTTAGATCTGGGTTTTATAAAACAACTAGAATCAGAAAGAGCTTTAAAAATATTGAAGAACTGGATTAATACAGAGAAAAATAGATTACCATTTTTAGCTAGTAGTCTAGAGTATAAGTTTTCATGGGAGTATAAATCCTTAGTATTTAATATGCGCTCAGATAGAATAGATTTTTTAGAAAATAAAGCAGTGATAATAGATTACAAAACTGGAAATCGAATATTTAATATAGACCTAGATTGGTCTAGGCAAAGACCTATAAATTTACAGATGTTGGTTTACAATATGGCATTTTCACAAACAAGTAATTTAAATATTATGTCATTAATAATAGTTCTATTAAATCCTAAAGGTGTAATAACAAGTGGTGTTTCTAGTGATGATATTGGTTTAACTGGAATTAAAATTTATAGTGACTTTAGTAAAAGAATTAATGAGCTTTCTAAAAAGGTATCAATGCTGGCGGATGAGTATATTGAAGGAGTATCTGATAATTCTATAGTAAAAAAAGATGATTTAAGATTTTGTGACATCATGCCATTTTTAAGAATAAATTTTAACGAATAAAAAGTGTCATTTTTATGCATAACTATTGTTTTTTAGGTGATGATGGTATTAGAGATAGGGCGTTGGATCCATTGGAATCATTTATAATTCAAGCCCCTGCTGGCTCTGGAAAAACCGAGCTTTTGACTAATAGAATTTTGTCTTTACTTGTTGTCGTATCAAAGCCTGAAGAAATATTAGCAATAACGTTTACAAGAAAAGCTGCGTTAGAAATGCGTGAACGGGTTATAGAAAAATTAAAACTTGGACTGCGCAGTATACCATACAATTCTGCTGATATAATCTCATGGAAATTATCAAAATTAGCACTAGAAAGAGATACTTTGTTAGGCTGGGACCTTTTAAAACATCCAGAAAGAATAAATATCAAAACCTTTGATTCGTTATGTTTTAGTCTGATATCAAGTTTTCCTTGGTTGTCAGAAATCGGCAGTACAACAAATATAGTCAAAGATGCTAGAAAATATTATAAAGAGGCAGCATTTTCTACGGTAAATTTGGCAGATGATTATCCATGTATTCGTTCTTTAATTTCTTATTTGGATGTTAACATAAAATTAGTAGTAGATTACATAGCTGATATGCTATCTAAACGTGATCAATGGTTACCTGTGTTAAGATATATTTCCAGCAAAGAATTATTGCAAAAAGAATTACAATCTATTCTAGAAAGAGATATAAAAAAGCTACTCTCATTAATGCCTGTTAATTGGATGAAAGATTTACAGTATCCTATAAGGATGGCTTCTAGCATTATTTGTGAAGATAATAATAGTAGTATTTTAGTCAGTCTTTTAGACTGGGATTGTTATTTAGAGCCAAATATAAATAGTTTAAAGAAAATAAAAGCATTATCCTTAATTTTTCTTACCTCACAAAATACATTGCGAAGTCCAAAAGGATTAAATAGAAAAAATGGTTTTCCTGCTGGAACATCTCATAGAAAGATTTTTTCTGATTGGTTGATGAATATTAGGGATAATGATTGTTGGATATTTTATTTAACAATGTTGCGTCATGCTCCTTACTCTATTACAGAAAATCAGTGGACTATTTTATCTAACCAATCAAATGTACTATTATTATCAGTTGCTAATCTTTTATTAAAGTTTAGTCAGCAAGAAGAGTTGGACTTTATAGAAATTTCCCAAAGAACGGTTGCTATTTTAGGTAAAGAAAATAATCCGAGCGATCTTCTTTTAAAAATTGATTCTAAAATATCTCATGTTTTAGTAGATGAATTTCAGGATACTAATCGCACACATTTTGAATTACTAGAGACTATAACATCTGGCTGGCAGAAAAATTACGGTAAATCTATTTTTATAGTTGGTGATCCAATGCAATCCATATATAGATTCAGAGGCGCTGATGTAGGATTATTCTTAAATGTTGTAGAGAATGGTATTGGTGAAATAAAGCCAATATTTTTAAAATTGGTTAGTAATTTTCGTTCACAGTTAAATCTAGTTAATTGGTTCAATACTGTTTTTGGCAACTTATTTCCCATCAATAATGATCAAAATATCGGGGCTATATCTTATAGTCCTTCTATTCCTGTTAATAAGAAATTAGATGATCAAGCAGTTACTTTTCATCCTTTGTTTACTAATAATGATATTACATGTAATGAGTTAGAAGAATTTTCTATACGAATTATTAGTAAAATTTTAGAAAATTCTCAAACCAACGACCGAGAATCAACCGCGATATTGGTGCATTCACGTAGTAGTTTAGGTAATCTCGTAAATATTTTATCTAAAAATAAAATACCATTCCGTGCCATTGAAATAACATTATTATCAGAAAAACCTATCGTCTCTGACTTGATCCAATTAGTGAGAGCTATGATCCATCCAGGAGATAGATTAGCTTGGTTATCAATATTGAGATCGCCTTTTTGTGGGTTAAAGTTAGATACTCTTCATAGAATATTTGGATCTGATCATAAAACACCGGTTCCAATTATTTTAAGGAAAATACTCGACACTCAGGGTTCGATTATAAATGATTCTGTTGATTATGTAAGATTTTTTATGGGAGAAGAAGAGCAAAAAATATTACCTGTATCAGAATATAATCGCTTGCTACGCATAGCTCATGTTTTACTGCACAGAGAATATTCTGGTTCATTTCCATTTTCAGCTTGGATTAGGTACTTGTGGGATCTCCTTGAAGGATCTAATGTTTATAACGATCTAGATACTGAAAATGATGTAGAGAATGTTCTTTGTTTGATAGATAGAATATCTGCTTATGGAAACATTGATGTCGATATTCTTGAAGAAGAAATATCTAAACTATTAATTACATCAGATCATGTTAAAGTAGACAAACCTTTCGTAGAAATTATGACTATACATAAGGCCAAGGGGTTGCAGTTTGATAATGTAATTTTATATGGCACTCATAATTCATCTAGTAAACATCATGAGTCAATAATGAGATTTGATCATTGCTTTGGAAATGCTTTGTTCTCTCCAGTAAAGTCTATGATAAATGATGCACCTGATCCTATAGCACAATATCTTTGGTATAAAGACAAATTAAGAGACAATTACGAATTAGATAGATTAATATACGTTGCTGTCACTAGGGCTAAAAATAGGATACATATAATTTCACCTGTATTTTTAAAAGGAGAAAAAGTTATCGCCCCACCATCAGACAGTTTATTAATTAGGTTATGGGGAAATTTAGATTATAAACCTCCGTTGTCAACAGATATTACTGATAGTTTTAGACATAAAGATAGCAATACTAGATTAATTAATAGGATTGTTTGTGATGATATTAACAACATAGTTAATTATACAGACAATCCTTCATGGAATTATTTTTGGGAATATGATTACAATAACAAGTATATCATAGATAAATTAATACTTGACTGGCTCGCTCAAATAGGTAAGGCGAGTATTAATAATTACTCAAAATTTTACAGATACCTTCCTATAGTAAAGAATCAATTACTTAGAAATAATTTTTTTAGTGACGGCATTGAAGAAGCAGCTATTTTTATAGTAGATGTTATAGAAAATTTTTTAGAAAACGATATTGGAACATGGATACTATCTTATAAAAAATCTTATAGGAACGTGTCTTTTATTGATAGAAAAGGCTCTATTTTTAGTGCGGATGTTGTTTTAGATTTAGGCAATAAGTGGTTAGCAGTGGACTACGATTTGTCCATAATTGGCAAAGAAGAGAGAATGGAAGATTTTTTAGATAGAATTAAAACTAATTATAGCTATAAATTAAGTAGTTTTTGTAATAATGTCGGTTTAATAGATGATAGACCTCTAAATACAGCTATGTGCTCTCCTATCTATAAAATACTATTAGATATTTGATAAATATATTATCAGCTTAACGATTAATGACTAGCATAAAATACCTATACTCTGATAGAATTAAAAAAGGCGGGCTGTCTTTACATGATGATGTGATAAACCTGGTCAGGTTGGGAACAAAGCAGCCATATTCATGTGTATCAGTGTTTAAGATCGGCCCGCCGGGTATTGTTTCTTTTGTCTATTTATAAGAAACTACTTAATTAATAATTAATATAAGTTTTTTAGTTGTTTGATTCTATGAATTATTTGGCCCTAGCTAGAAAATGGCGTCCTAGGAAATTCGGTGATGTTATAGGACAAGATCATGTTGTTCATACCTTGATTAATTCTTTAGATACAAGACGCTTACATCATGCATGGCTATTCTCAGGTACCAGAGGTGTAGGGAAGACAACATTAGCCAGGATATTGGCAAAATCATTAAATTGTGAAAAAGGAATTACTTCTAAGCCATGTGGCATTTGTGTTTCCTGTATGGGAATTGATGAAGGTAATTCAGTAGACTATTTAGAGATTGATGCTGCATCAAATCGTGGTGTGGAAGATATGGCTGTTTTATTAGATCAAGTGACCTATTCCCCAGTCTTAGGAAGATATAAGGTTTATCTAATAGATGAGGTCCATATGCTTACTGGACATGCCTTCAATTCAATGCTGAAGACTTTAGAAGATCCTCCTGATCATGTTAAATTTATTTTAGCCACCACAGATCCTCAAAAAATACCTATAACGATAATCTCTCGTTGCATGCATTTTAGTTTAAGGCCAATGTCTACAAAAGTAATAGCTGGCTTATTAGAAAAAATATTGAATAATGAGTTAGTTCGTTATGATAGCTCTGCTCTCGCAATAATAGCTAGATTTGCTAAAGGATCAATGCGTGATGCTCTGTCTTTAACAGATCAGGCTATATCTTATAGTGACGGGCATATTACAGATAGATCTTTGATGTCTATGTTAGGATTGGTTGAAAAAGACCATTTAATTAAGATATTTGAGGCCTTAATAACCCATAATTCATCAGAAATAATAAAGTTAGCTAATGATATAGAAATTTCTGGTTTATCTTATGAGAATGTCTTATCTGAGTTTGCTCTTATGCTATCTCATTTAATGATAATAAAGGAGGTTCCTTCATTAGATGGCGATAACAGTTTTTTTGATATGGCGCAAATTAAGGAAATAGTCAGTCAAATTTCCTTTGATCTAATATCCTTATTATATTCAGTAACTTTGAATAGTATTGTTGAGTTGGAAAAATCTCCTGATAGTTATCATGGATTCATAGTTGTTTTATTTAGATTAATATCGCTAATTAGTAGTTCTAATATTAATGATGCCTATGGAGTTTTTAGCAACAATTCAGATAAATCTTGTTTGAGTATTAATAACAATGATTCGGATGTGAATAGTACTAACGAGTTAAATAATGATTCTTCTAATTCAGACATACCCAACGCTGAAGAATACATTTACAATACGGTAACTGATATCGGTAAAAAATTAGTATCGGAGTCTATTAAGAATGATGGTGCGGATTCTGTTAAGTTGCTAGAGACTATGTCGATCCATACCTGGGGTGATTTTGTTAATAAATTACCAGTATCTGGTCTTGCCGGAGAACTAGCTCGTCACAGTGAGTGGATTGATTTTGATGGAAGATCGATCTTTATTAGAGTAGCATCAAAAGCTTTGTTTGGTTATTCTACACAAAAGCGTCTCAAAACTATTCTATGCGAGTATTTAGGCATAGTTATTGATCTAGTAGTTACATTAGATGTTACAGGAGATAAAACAGCACACGCTATTTCTCATATGGAAGAGGAGTTGAAAAAGTCCAAATTAAAGGCAGTTGTTCATAATAATAAATTTATTAGAAGTATAATTAGTCTTTTGGATGGTGTGATTATGGAAGATACTATATGTTCTATAAATTATTAGTTTCTTTAACTTAATAAGGTATTTTATTTTTATGAAAAATCAAATTGCTGGTTTAATGCGTCAAGCGCAGCAAGTGCAGGAAAATATGAAAAAGATCCAAGAAACACTAGCTGATATCCAGGTTGAGGGATCTTCTGGCGGTGGCTTAGTAAGAGTTATCGTTACTTGTCGTCATGACGTGAAGAGCATTAAGATAGATGATAGTTTATTGTCTGACGATAAGGACATGTTGGAAGATTTAGTTGTAGCTGCTTTAAATGATGCTCTAAGAAAAGTAGATACTGTTTCTAAAGAAAAAGTGTCTACTGCAACATCAGGTTTTCCTCTTCCTGATGGAATGAAATTTCCTTTTTAAATTTATTAAATATGGACAAAAACTATCGTTTTGAGCCAGAACTAATGACCGATTTGATAAATTCTTTGAAACGTTTACCAGGCATAGGCATTAGATCTGCCCGCAGGATTGCATATCATTTGCTACAACATGATCTAAAAGGCGCTAGCATTTTAAGTAGTTCTTTGACTAAAGCTGTGGAAAATTTACGTAATTGCAAAGGTTGTAATGGATTCACTGAATATGATTTATGTTATATATGTTCAAACCAGCTTCGTGATAAAAAATTATTATGCATAGTTGAGACACCTACTGATCAAAATTCTTTAGAGTCGAGTCATAGTTATAAAGGATTATACTACATCTTAATGGGCAGAGTTTCTCCACTAGAAGGCATAGGTCCAAAAGAGTTGAGTTTCCATCGAGTTTTAGATAGAGCGCAAGATGGGATTGTTGAAGAAGTCATTATAGCCACTAGCTTTACGGCTGAAGGTGAAACAACGGCTCAATTTTTAATAGATATGTTTTCTAATAAAGATATAAAAACTACAAGATTGGCTAGAGGAGTGCCTGCTGGTAGTGAATTGGAGTATATAGATACTGGCACAATAGCTTGGGCTCTTTTAGAAAGAAAACAAGTTGGTTAAAAATTATTAATAACAAAACAAGTATGCATATATGTGCTTCTGGGGCTGTAATACTTGTTTTGTAGTTTGGTTTTGTTAAATCATGTTTGTTATTATCTGATCTAGCTTCATTGAGTCTAAAACGAATAATCGTATCCCTTCTGATAGTTTGTCGCTAGCCATAGCATCCTCATTCAACATGTATCTGAATTCGTGCTCTGGTAAATTATTTATATAACCATTATCTTCTTTACTAGTATTTTCAATTTTTAAATTAACGGGTACTTCTCCTTCTTGTGAGTTTAACTGTTTTAAGAGATCTGGGCTTATTGTGAGCAGATCACATCCAGACAACGATATTATTTGACCTATATTTCTAAAACTTGCTCCCATAATCTCAGTTTTTATATCAAAGGATTTGTAATAGTTATAAATTTTGGTTACGGATTGTACACCTGGATCATTCTTATTTGATCTTTCTGATTCCTTCCAATTAATATCATTTTTTTTATGCCAATCATAAATACGACCAACAAATGGAGAAATCAATGTTACATTAGCTTGTGCACAAGCTAATGCTTGCGCCATAGAAAATAGTAGAGTTAGATTGCAGTGAATTCCTTCTAATTCTAATACCTTTGCTGCTTGGATACCCTCCCAGGTTGATGCAATTTTTATTAGAACCCTTTCCCTTGGTATGTTAGATGATTCATATAATTGAATTAACAATCTTGCTTTCTCAATTGTAGCTATTGTATTAAAAGATAGCCGAGCATCCACTTCAGTAGAAACTCTACCAGGTACAATTTTTAGTATTTCTTTGCCAAATGCAACAGTTATCAAATCAGATATTGTGGATACTTCTTTGTTTTTATTTTTTTCTACTATATCTCTTAGAATATGCCTATATTCTTCTTTTTGTGCAGCTTTTAGTATAAGAGAAGGATTTGTTGTGGCTTCTTTAGGTTTTAAGGATTTTATGTTCTCGAAGTCTCCAGAATCAGCAACTATAATAGTGTGTTTTTGTATTGAATTAAGGTAAGTACTCATAATTTTATTGATAAATAATGATGTTAATGTAAAATGTATAATAATATAGTTGTATAAGAGTATTTTAAAGCACTGTGCATACGGTTTCAATGTACAGCAGTAATGATTGATTGTCGATACTAAAAAATAACAGGACTTATCGTGCTGTCTCAAATTTTTCAAAATACAAAAAAATTATCTCCAGCAGTGTTGGCTTTATCTTGTGGTCAGGTATTTAAAGGCAGATCCATAGGAGCGCCAGGCTATACTGTTGCCGAAATAGTGTTTAATACTTCCATGACCGGGTATCAAGAGATTATGACTGACTCTAGTTACAGAGGTCAAATAGTTACTCTTACATATCCTCACATAGGAAATACTGGTGTTAATGACGAGGACTTAGAGTCAAGTCGTATAAATATTTCAGGATTAGTTATTCGTAATTGTACGGATAGAATGTCTAATTTCAGGGCTACTCAATCGCTTCCTGATTATTTAATTAAGAATGGAGTGGTAGCGATTTCTGATATTGATACAAGAAAACTTACCAGAATCATCAGAGAAAATGGTTCTCAAGGTGCTTGTATAATGGTTGGTGAAGATGAAAATCGCGCATTGGAGTTAGCTAGGAATTTTGCTGGAATGTCAGGTAAAGACTTAGCAAAAGATGTATCCATAGATAAATCCGTAGATTGGAATGAAGGATTATGGTCCTTAGGTAATGGTTTTGCCAAGGGAAGTAATTTAAGATTTCATGTGGTTGCGTATGATTTTGGAATAAAAACTAACATATTGCGCTTATTAGTAGACCGAGGATGTCGTGTCACAATAGTTCCAGCAGAAACTTCTGCTGCCGATGTGATGAAGTTACGTCCTGATGGAGTTTTCCTCTCTAATGGACCAGGAGATCCTGAGCCTTGTACTTATGCTATTGAAGCTACCAGGTTTTTTTCTAGAAAAAAGATTCCTTTATTTGGGATATGTTTAGGCCATCAGATAATGGGATTAGCTGTAGGCGCTAAAACCATGAAAATGAAAACAGGTCATCATGGAGCTAATCACCCAGTTCAAGATCTAGAAAATAAGAGGGTTTTTATCACTAGTCAAAATCATGGTTTTGCAGTTGATCCAGCCTCATTGCCTGATAATGCCTACGTTACCCATGTATCTTTATTTGATGGTTCATTACAGGGTTTTGCCATGTCAGATCGTCCTGCATTTTGTTTTCAGGGACATCCTGAAGCTAGTCCTGGACCAGTAGATATTGCGATTTTATTTGATAAGTTTATTAGCCTTATGGGCTCAGGAAAATAAGGGTTGCATAATGCCAAAGCGTACAGACCTAAAAAGTATTCTAATTATTGGAGCAGGTCCAATTATTATAGGACAGGCTTGTGAGTTTGATTATTCTGGAGCACAAGCTTGTAAGGCTCTTAAATCTGAAGGATATCGCACTATTTTAGTTAATAGTAATCCTGCTACTATAATGACAGATCCAGAGACTGCCGATGTTACTTATATAGAGCCAATAATTTGGCAAGCAGTCGAAAAAATTATTGAAAAGGAAAAACCAGATGCTTTATTACCAACTATGGGTGGTCAAACAGCATTAAATTGTGCTTTAGATTTGGTGCGTCATGGTGTATTGGAAAAGCACAATATTGAGCTTATTGGTGCAAATGCTCATGCTATTGAGAAAGCAGAAGATCGTCAAAAATTCAAACAAGCAATGACTGACATAGGTCTTGAATCAGCTAGATCTGGTCTAGCTCATAGTATGGAAGAAGCATGGAGTGTTCAAAAAGGTATTGCTGCTTATAACGACTCTTTTGGTTTCCCTGTTGTTATTCGTCCAAGCTTCACTATGGGTGGATCCGGAGGTGGTATTGCATACAATTCTGATGAATTCGAAGATATATGTAAACGTGGATTAGAGGCTTCTCCTACTAGTGAACTATTGATTGAAGAATCCTTATTAGGATGGAAAGAGTTCGAAATGGAGGTTATTCGCGATAAGGCGGATAATTGTATAATTGTTTGCTCTATAGAAAATTTAGATCCAATGGGCGTTCATACAGGAGACTCGATTACTGTGGCTCCTGCACAGACATTGACAGATAAAGAATATCAGATAATGCGTAGCGCTTCTATTGCAGTGCTGCGTGAGATAGGTGTTGACACTGGTGGATCTAACGTTCAGTTTGCAGTTAATCCCGATAATGGAAGAATGGTCGTTATTGAGATGAATCCTCGAGTTTCTAGATCTTCAGCTTTAGCTTCTAAGGCTACTGGTTTTCCAATTGCTAAGGTTGCTGCATTACTTGCCGTAGGATTCACGCTTGATGAATTGAAAAATGATATTACTGGAAAATTAACTCCAGCCTCATTTGAGCCATCTATTGATTATGTTGTAACTAAAATTCCTCGTTTTGCTTTTGAGAAATTTCCGACAGCTGATTCTCGTTTGACAACACAGATGAAATCTGTTGGTGAGGTTATGGCAATAGGAAGGACATTTCAAGAGTCGTTTCAAAAAGCTTTGCGAGGACTAGAGGTTGGTGTCGACGGCCTGAATCAGAAGACATTGGATAGGGAAACCTTGCAAGTAGAACTAGGTGCTCCTGGACCAGAAAGAATATGGTATGTTGGGGATGCTTTTGCCAAAAAGTTCACTATTGATGAAGTTTATGCTCTAACTAAAATAGATGTTTGGTTTTTGTCTCAGATAAAAGAAATAGTTGATATTGAATTAGCTCTTGAGAAAAAAACTCTTTCTGATATAGACCATGATACTTTATTAGAATTAAAACGTCATGGTTTCTCAGATGCTCGTTTGGCATTTTTATTGGACTCTTCTGAGTTAGAGGTACGCAAGCTACGTCATAGCTTTAATATTAGACCTGTTTATAAACGTGTTGATACTTGTGCTGCAGAATTTCCAACTAATACAGCTTATATGTACTCAACATATGAGGAAGAATGTGAGTCTAATCCTTCTAATAAGAAGAAAATTATAATACTTGGTGGCGGTCCTAATAGAATAGGTCAAGGCATAGAGTTTGATTATTGTTGCGTTCACGCTTCACTAGCTCTTAGAGAGCATGGCTATGAAACTATAATGATAAACTGCAACCCAGAAACTGTTTCTACTGATTATGACACATCAGATAGACTATACTTTGAACCCTTGACATTAGAGGATGTGCTAGAGATAGTTTATAAAGAAAATCCTGTAGGTACGATTGTGCAATATGGGGGACAAACACCATTAAAATTAGCACGTGCTCTAGAAGCAAATGGAGTTCCAATAATAGGAACTAGTCCCGAAAGTATAGATATCGCAGAAGATCGTGAGCGTTTTCAGAAGTTGCTAGCGAAAATTGGTTTGCGTCAACCATCTAATCGTACGGCTCGTACAGAGGTAGAGGCTTTGTCCTTAGCTGCTGAAATTGGTTATCCTTTAGTAGTACGCCCTAGCTATGTGCTTGGTGGCAGAGCTATGGAGATAGTTCATGAGCAAAAAGATCTTGAAAGATACATGAGAGAAGCTGTAAAAGTTAGTAACGACTCTCCAGTATTATTAGATAGTTTTTTAAATAATGCTACTGAGGTTGATGTAGACTGCTTAGCTGATGGAGAAGATGTTTTTGTTGGTGGAGTTATGGAGCATATAGAGCAAGCTGGCGTCCATTCTGGAGATTCAGCTTGCAGTATACCACCTTATTCCCTATCTACTGATATAGTTGATGAGATAAAGCGTCAGACAAGGTTGATTGCTAAGTCTTTGAACGTTAAGGGTCTTATGAACACTCAATTTGCTGTTCAGGATGGTGATATATATGTTTTAGAGGTTAACCCTAGAGCTTCTCGTACTATCCCTTATGTTTCAAAAGCTACTGGATTGCAATTAGCGAAGGTAGCTGCATTGGTTATGGCTGGAGTTAGCTTAACATCTCAAAATGTTATTGAGGAAGTGAAATCATCTTATTTTTCTGTTAAGGAAGCTGTATTTCCATTTGTTAAGTTTCCTGGTGTAGATACAATACTTGGTCCAGAAATGAAATCTACTGGCGAGGTTATGGGTATTGGTAAGACTTTTGCTGAGGCGTTTGTTAAGGCTCAATTGGGAGCAGGTGTTCGTTTGCCTGAAACTGGAACGGTTTTTATTAGCGTCAAAGATCAAGACAAATTATTGGCAATAGATGTAGCAAAAGGATTACAATCATTAGGATTTCATTTAGTAGCTACTAAAGGAACTGCTGCCAGACTTATGTCTGCAGGAGTTAAGGTTAGGGAAGTAAATAAAGTTAATGAGGGCCGTCCGAACATAGTAGACATGATACGTAATGGTGAAATAGTTTTAGTTATCAATACAGTGGAAGAAAGACGTAATGCTATAGTGGATTCTAAAACTATCAGGGTGCAATCTTTGGCCAATCGTGTAGTATGTTTTACTACCATAGCTGGTGCTAGAGCTGCTGTTGATGGAATGCAGTATTTGCGTAATGAAGAGGGCTTGAAGGTTTACTCACTACAAGAAATACATGATTCTTTACGCAAGTGATTTTATATTAATTATTAGTATTTTTTAATATATTAGTTATAAGTTAGTTTTTCAAGCTTGCAATTATCTTATATATTATAGATAATTATAGGTTACTATACCCCGACTCATAAAGTCGGGGTTTTGTTTTATCAATCAACATATAAATATTAATTAACTTTTATTTAGTTGTTACTACTGTTTATTGTTTAGGAGAAAAAGTATGTCTTCTATTCCCCTAACTGTTAGAGGATCAAAGCGTTTAGGTGAGGAATTACACCATTTAAAAACTATAGAACGACCTAATATAATAGAAGCTATTGCAGAAGCTCGTTCGCATGGTGATTTATCAGAGAATGCTGAATATGATGCTGCTCGTGAGAGACAAGGGTTTATAGAAAATAGGATCGCTAAAATTGAAAATATTTTATTTAATGCTCAGATAATAGATCCATTATCTGTAGATAATGATGGCCGCATAGTTTTTGGTGCTACAGTTAGGCTGGAGGAATTAAACTCAGGTAATTTTTTTTCATATCAGATTGTTGGTGATATGGAAGCAGATATAAAATCTGGACTTATATCCATATCTAGCCCAATGGCACGAGCCATGATAGGAAAAGAAGAAGGGGATATTATTGAGGTGAAAGCTCCTTCAGGGAATTATGAATATGAGATTGTAAGCGTGTCTTATATTTGATCTCAAACATAAGATAAATTCTTAACCTTTTGAATATTATCTGCTTGAATATATTCTTTGGTTAAGAAATTTGCTTTATTTTTGATTTCTATTCTATATTTTCCCTATAGATAACTATTATCCTACCTATACTTTTAATTAGCGTACAATTAAGATCATTGCAAATTTTATTTATTATTTCCTCTCTTTCTATTTTTTCTTTTTTATTTATTTTTATTTTTATTAATTCATGTGCTTTTAATGCAACATCAATCTCCTTGTGAACTGGCAAAGTAAAACCTTTATAGCTAATTGTTACAATAGGTTTTAATTTATGTGAAGTGATTTTTAATTTATTGTGTTTTTGATTTTTTGTTTCTGTGTTTTTTGTGTTATACATATTTAAAATTTTATGAAATAATGGCCAATTATAAATCTTCAAAAAAATGGATCAATCAACATATAAATGATCCATATGTCAAATTAGCACAACAGAAAGGCTATCGCTCTAGAGCAGCCTTTAAATTGATAGAACTATTAGAGACAGAAAATTTATCGTTTCATAATGGGACCATAGTGGTAGATCTAGGAGCTTCTCCAGGAAGTTGGTCTCAAGTTATGCATGAGAGATTAAATAAGCCCAATAGTTCATTAAATAACCACATAATAGCACTTGACCTCTTGCCTATGGATCCAATTCCTGGTGTAGAGTTTATACAAGGTGATTTTCGTGATCAAGATATTATTGATAAATTAGAAAAAATATTATCAAATAGGTTGGTTGATATTGTAATTTCTGATATGGCCCCCAACCTATCAGGTATAAGAGATATTGATTCTGTGCGTATATGTCATGTATGTGAACTTGCTCTTGATTTTGCTGTTAAACATCTTAAGAAAAATGGTGTTATTATAACAAAGTCTTTTCATGGTAGTGGCTTTTCACAGATCGTTTATTTGTATAAAAAGTTTTTTAAAAGAGTTCTAGAATTTAAACCTAAGTCCTCAAGATATAAGTCATCAGAAACATTCCTGATAGCTCGTAACCTAAAGTAAACTTATTTTTAAGATTCATGAATTATGTTTAAATTACAATTTAATGTAATAAAATATACATGTTATTAATTTTTTATCTTTAAAAGCAGTGGCTTGTTCTTTTTAGAATTTAGAGGTTGAAATTAATAATTTTTTGACTATATCCAAATTATATAGTCTTGATAAAAATTGAAGGCGGGAGCTTAGCTTTGGATAGTTCTTTTTCAAAAATTGCTGTTTGGGTAGGGATTGCCCTGGCGCTTTTTAGCATATTTAAACATTTTGATGGAAGCAATAGATTTCAAGATCATTATACATATACACAATTTATGGATGATGTCAGAGATGGTCACATTAAGAGAGTAGAAGTTCAGGGTGATGTATTAAGGGTTTTGTCTGATAACAATCGTTTTTACTCATTAATATCACCAGGCGATTTATGGATGGTTTCTGATTTACTGAAACATGGAGTTCAAGTTATAGGAAAACCACGAGAAGAACCTTCATTTTTAGCCAATGTTTTTATATCATGGTTTCCTATGCTTCTTTTAATAGGTGTTTGGGTTTTTTTTATGAGGCAAATGCAAGGTGGAGGACGTGGAGGGGCTTTTAGTTTTGGTAAATCAAGAGCCAAGATGCTTGAGGAATCTAATAATAGGACAACATTCGCAGATGTTGCTGGATGCGATGAGGCTAAAGAAGATGTTCAAGAACTAGTAGACTTTTTAAGAGAACCATCAAGATTTCAGAAACTTGGAGGTAGAATACCTAGAGGCGTATTAATGGTTGGTTCACCAGGAACAGGGAAGACTTTATTGGCTAGAGCCGTTGCTGGGGAAGCTAATGTTCCTTTCTTTAGTATTTCTGGATCAGATTTTGTTGAAATGTTTGTTGGGGTTGGGGCTTCTCGTGTGAGAGATATGTTTGAGAATGCTAAGAAAAATTCACCTTGTATTATTTTTATAGACGAGATAGATGCTGTTGGACGTCAGCGTGGTGCTGGAGTTGGTGGGGGAAACGATGAGCGTGAACAAACTTTAAATCAAATGTTAGTTGAGATGGATGGATTTGAAGCTGGTCAAGGTGTTGTTGTAATAGCTGCTACAAATAGGCCAGACATACTAGATCCTGCTTTATTGCGCCCTGGGCGTTTTGACCGCCAAGTTGTGGTTTCATTACCTGATATAAAAGGTCGTGAACAAATACTTAATGTTCATATGCGCAAAGTACCATTATCAGATAATGTTAGTTCTAATATATTAGCTAGAGGAACTCCTGGATTTTCTGGAGCTGACCTTGCTAATTTAGTAAATGAGGCTGCTTTATTTGCAGCTAGACGTAATGGTCGTGTTGTTGATATGTCTGATTTCGAGAAAGCTAAGGATAAATTAGTTATGGGGGCAGAGAGGCGATCAGTAGTTATGCCTGAGGAAGAAAGGCGTAATACTGCATATCATGAGTCTGGTCATGCTGTTGTAGCAAAAATGTTACCTAAAACAGACCCGGTTCATAAGGTAACTATAGTGCCTAGGGGCATGGCTCTTGGAGTAACTATGCAATTGCCTGAGAAGGACAGATATAGCATGGATAGAGAAAGATTATTGAATATGATTGCTGTTCTTTTTGGTGGTAGAATCGCAGAAGAAATATTCATGAATCAAATGACTACTGGCGCCTCTAATGATTTTGAAAGGGCTACTAATATTGCTAGAGACATAGTAACCAGATACGGCATGACAAAAGAACTCGGTCCTATGGTTTATGCAGAAAATGAAAATGAAGTTTTTCTGGGAAGAAGTGTGACTAAGACTATACATATGTCTGAAGCAACCATGCAAAAAGTTGATTCTGAGATAAGGAGAATTATTGATGAGCAATATTCTGTTGCTCGTAATATTATAGAATCTAACAAAGATATTATAGAGAATATGGCCGAAAGTTTACTAGAATATGAGACTATTGATTCTGATCAAATAGAGAATATAGTTTCTAGAAATTTTCAAAGAAAAGATTAAATATTGATAGAGAAATGGTAAATTATTAGTTATGGATAAAAAATTTCAATGTGGTCGTTTTGAGTTTTCCTTAAATCGGCCAATTGTTATGGGAATAATTAATGTTACTCCTGATTCATTTTCAGATGGAGGAGCCTATTCCTCAATTGATGCTGCCATAGAACACGCATATAAAATGATTGATGACGGTGTTGACATTCTAGATATAGGTGGAGAATCTAGCCGTCCTGGTTCTGATAGAGTATCTACTTCTGAAGAATTAAAGCGCTTATTGCCATTGATCGAGTCATTAAAGGATTGTGGCGTTCCTTTGTCTGTAGATACTTATAAACCAGATGTTATGAAGTCTGTAATTGACATGAATGTAGACATGATAAATGATATTTGTGGTTTTACTTTGCCTGGATCATTGGAAACAGTATCATCATCAAATTGTGGGCTATGTGTCATGTACATGAATGGTGATATCAATAATATGCATAATTGCTTTCCTGATATGAATGTTGTTAGAGAGGCTAATATTTTCTTTACGAAACAGCTGAATAGGCTTTTAAAATACAACTCTAACATTAAAGATAGAATAGTATTGGATCCTGGTTTGGGTTTTGGTAAAACCATAGAGCAAAATTACTATTTAATCAATCAGCTTGAGAAATTAAAAGTGTTTTCCTGTCCGTTAATGATTGGAGCCTCAAGGAAATCCATGATTGGTAAATTAGTTGATCGATCAGTATCCGAGCGATTGTGTGCTAGTGTATCTTGTGCCTTAATTTCAGTTATGTATGGGGCAAATATAGTCAGAGTTCATGATGTGGCAGAGACAGTTGATTCACTAAAGATTCTCAACGCTATAAAACAAGGTTCATATACCCATGAAGCAGGATAGAAAATATTTTGGTACAGATGGGATTCGTGGAATAATTGGCAGTTGTAATATGAATCATGATTTTCTTTTTAGGGTGGGATACGCAGCAGGAATCTTTTTCTCAGAAAAAATAAAAAATAAAGAATGTTTTATAGTAATAGGGATGGATACTAGGTCTTCAGGACCTATGTTATCCTCAGCTGTTAAAACTGGTTTACTTGCAGCTGGTGTAAATATACTTGATGTTTGTTCAGATGCTATTCCCACTCCAGCCATAGCATATTTAGTAAAGCATTTTGATGCTGACGGAGGCATCATGGTTAGTGCCTCTCATAATCCTTATAATTATAATGGAGTAAAATTTTTCTCTTCTCATGGAACTAAATTATCAGAAAAAGATGAATCTAATATAGAGCTATACATAGAAAAACAAACTATTTACTCAGATAGAAGAAAATTTGGAAGAATAGATTTTATTCAAAACGCATGTGATATTTATCTTGATTTTTGTAAGAGTACTTTTATAAATGATATTAATCTTAATGGATTTAAGATAGTAATAGATTCTGCAAATGGTGCAGCTTACAAGATTGCTCCACGTCTTTTTACGGAGTTAGGTGCTTCAGTTTTTATGGTGGGATCTAAACCAAATGGGATTAATATTAATGATAATGTTGGGTCTTCTTTTCCAGAATTGTTAATAAAAGAAGTTAAAAGAACTAAATCGCATTTGGGTATAGCTTTTGATGGCGATGCTGATCGTGTACAAATGGTGGACCATAATGGTAATATTTTCAATGGTGATGAGTTATTGTATGTCATAATCAAAGATAGGCTAAGATCTGATAAGATTAAAGGAGTTGTCGGGACTCATATGACAAACTATGGTTTTGAGTTGGCAATGAGTAGGCTAGGAATTGGATTTGATCGAGCGAATATCGGAGATAGATGTGTATATGAACAAATGCGCAAGAGAGGATGGCTATATGGAGGAGAAAGCTCAGGGCATTTATTGTGCTTAGATCGTCATACAACAGGTGATGGAATTATTGCTGCCGTACAAGTTTTATCAGCCATGGTTAGTTTTAGAACAAAGAATCTATCATATTTGTTGAAAGATATTAATATGTATCCTCAGGTTATTAACAACATCAATTGGGACGTGAGAAAGGATTGGAAAGATTGCAGAAGTCTAGTATCTGCTTATCTCAGAGCTAAGAATTTACTGTCTGGGAATGGAAGGGTATTAATCAGAAAATCAGGAACAGAGGCAGTTCTAAGAATAATGGTGGAAGCTAAAAGTTTTGATATAGCCAAAAAATATAGTAAAGATATTATGTCTAGTGTTCATATTTAGAAAATATCTATTTTGCTTTTTATGGTTTTTCTCTTATTGTTATTCTAACTCTTTAAATATTATAAAAACATATTAACGATGAGTTTTTATATATGAATAGAAAAAACTTTAGCTTAAAATCTTCACTATTGGATCGAGAATTATCTTTTCTAAAATTTAATGAGCGTGTTCTTTACCTTGTAGAAGATCCTAAAATTCCTTTGTTAGAGAGACTAAAGTATATATGTATAGTAAGTTTGAATATTGACGAGTTTTTTGAGGTGCGTGTATCTAATTTTAAAAATCTTTATACTAGCGTGTATTCTAGAAGTTTTCAAAAACTATATTTGGAGATACGTTCTATAGTTCAAAAACAGTATGTTTTGTTTTATAAAGTTTTGTTACCTGTATTACAATCAAAAGATATAAAAATAATTGATATTTATAGGCTAAACAGAGAGCAATTTGAATGGGCGAAAAATTTATTTATTAACGACATAAAAAAATTACTTTCCCCTGTTCTAATGGAGGATAATCATCCATTCCCAAATTTTCCAAATAAATGTCTAGTTTTCATAGTAAATTTAGCTAAAAGAGATTCATTGTTCAATAAGCACATAGCTTTAGTACAAGTTCCTTCAGTTTTGCCGAGATTAATAAAAATTCCTGATGTTTTATCAGAATATAAATACAGTTATATTTTATTAACTTCTTTATTAATAACATTTATTGAATACTTATTTCCTTCGTATAAGTTGTATAGATGTGATCAATTTAGAATTACACGAAACAGCAACTTGTTTTTAAAAGAAAATATTGTTGATATAAGAGAATATGTACAAAGAAGTTTATTACTGCGAGATTTAGGATCTCCTGTCAGATTGGAAATTAATTCTCAAGCTTCATCGCAATTAGAGTTATTTTTACAAAAGAAATTTTCTTTAAGCAGATACGATACTTACAGAATTCAAGGAACTTTGGATTTATCTACTTTCATCTATATCTATAATAGTGTTGATTTACCTAATTTGAAATTCCCAATAAATAAATCATCATTACCAATTTCTTTAAATTATCAAAAATCAACATCATCATGTTTTTTTAGGTATTTAAAACATAGAGATATTCTTTTGCATCATCCTTATCAATCATTTCGATTAGTCATTAATTTTTTAATGGCTGCTGCAATTGATCCTTGTGTTGTAGCCATAAAACAAACAATTTACCGTACTGGTGACAATTCGGAGCTTATGAAAATATTATTAATAGCTGCAAAAATGGGTAAAAAGGTAACTGTAGTATTGGAATTAATGGCTCGTTTTGATGAACAAACAAATATAAATTGGTCTTTTGAACTTGAAAAATTTGGAGTTGATGTTTTGTATGGTGTGTTACCGTATAAAACTCATGCAAAAATGGCACTTATATTACGTCAAGAAGAAGATGGTGTAAAGAAGTATGTGCATCTTAGTACTGGTAATTATCACCAGAGTACTGCAGACTACTATACTGATTTTGGATTACTAACATCTGAACCAAAATTATGTGACGATATAGATAAATTATTCCTAAAACTAACGGGATCAAGGACATATGCTGCTATGGATGTCCTTTTATATTCTCCATTAACTTTGTATGATAATTTAATATCTATGGTTAGAGAAGAATCTCTATATGCCTGCAATGGAAAAAAATCTATTATAATGGCAAAAATGAATGCTCTTGTAGACCCAAATATCATTAATGAGTTATATAGAGCTAGCTGTTATGGGGTTAAGATCTATTTGATAGTTAGGGGAGTTTGTACTTTAAGATCAGGTGTTGCAAATTTGTCTGAAAATATAGTAGTTAGGTCTATAGTTGGAAGGTTCCTAGAACACTCAAGAGCCTTCTATTTTTACTCAAATGGCCAAGAAAAAGTTTATCTTTCTTCAGCTGATTGGATGGGGCGTAATTTTTTTAAGAGACTCGAGATTGCATTTCCAGTACAAAACGAAGATATTAAACAACGAATTATTAGAGAAGCATTTTTATTGCCATTAATGGATAATCAATTTTCTTGGGATAAAAGAGATTATGATTATAATAAAATCAGATCTAATTCTACTGAAAGGATATTCAGTGTGCAGGATTTTCTTATGAGGGAATATGGAAGTTGGCTAATAAGATAATTTTTTCTAAAAACAACTTTATGTTTATAATTTTGGATTATATACTATTCACAATTGCAATTAATATGGTAGAATTAAACAATTATGATTTTTCGGGGTGTGGCGCAGTCTGGTAGCGCATCTGCTTTGGGAGCAGAGGGTCGTGAGTTCGAATCCCACCGCCCCGACCATTTTTTGTATCTTACTATTTGTTTCATGAGTAGATGTTGTATTTCTTGATTAATAAACTTAACAACTTTTAGTATGGGATTAGTCTTTTAATAAACTAATTATTTGAAAGATTGCTTAAGCTTATTTGAGTTTTTCGAACTTGATTTATTAATTTAGTTCTTTACAAATTTCTAGTGCGGCAGTAGCTCAGTAGGATAGAGCACGAGCCTTCTAAGCTCGGGGTCGGGGGTTCGAATCCCTCCTGCCGCGCCATTTATTAACTTCTCATGTTTCCATAAAAATTAAAATGTGGTAATATCTCCCTTATGTATATAATGGTGGCTGTAGCTCAGTTGGTAGAGTCCCGGATTGTGATTCCGGTTGTCGTGGGTTCGAGCCCCATCGGCCACCCCATTTTATTACTATTACTACATTCCTATGTATTAATAGAGGTTATAGTAGCTGATCATAACTACAATATTTTTCATTAGCAGTGTTTTGGAGCCCTATCTATGGCATCTCCTGTGAGTTGTTCTTTTGGGGGCAGTATAGTTGCCCTAGTTACCCCAATGTTTCCTGATGGCAGTTTTGATTATCAGGCTTATCGTTCCTTAATTGATTGGCATATATCTGAAGGAACAAATGCTCTAGTAGTAGTTGGTACTACAGGTGAATCTCCATCTGTTTCTTTGGAAGAGCATGCTAATTTAATACGCGTTGCTGTGGAGCATTCTGATGGACGTATTCCTGTAATAGCAGGAGTTGGAGCTAATTCTACAAGTGAAGCGGTGTATCTAACAAAACATGCCAAATCTGTTGGAGCACATGCTGGTTTATCTGTAGTCCCTTATTATAACAAACCTTCCCAGGAGGGAATGTATCGTCATTTTAAGGCTATTTCTGAAGCTACTGATTTACCCATAATTCTATACAATGTTCCTGGACGTACTGTTGCTGATATAAGTAATGATACAGTATTACGTTTGTCTGAAGTTCCTGGAATTATAGGTATAAAGGATGCTACTGGTGATATTCCTAGAGGTGTACTCTTAATGAAGGATGTGCCTTCTAATTTTCAGGTTTTTAGTGGAGATGATCCAACTGCAGCGGCTCTTATTATGTTAGGAGCAAGTGGCAATATTTCTGTTACAGCTAATATAGCACCTCGTTTAGTGCGTGATTTATGTGATGCAGCAATATCAGGCGATGTTTCAAAAGTACGAGAATTAAATTTTAGATTAGCTTCATTAAACAAAGCATTGTTTATAGAGGCTAATCCTATACCAGTAAAATGGGCTCTTAGTAAACTAAACAGATCTCAATTAGGATACAGGTTGCCATTGGTAGAGATTGGTGAAAACAATAAAGAAATTGTTATTAAAGCAATGAGAGAAGTCGGCTTGATTTAGTTATAAAGTGAGATCATTCACTCCTAACGGGGTTTATGATCTTTTCTTTATTATTCTAATTTATTTACTAAATCTCTTATTTCATATAATTTATTTATAGCCTCAATAGGGGTTATAGCGTCCACATTGATAGATTTGATTTCTCTGTAAATGTTCTCCTCCGCAGCTTTATTTTTGTATTGTGATCTGTTTTCAGATATACAGGTTTTTGTATTTATCGTGTCTATATTATTTAATTTTTCCCTTGCATTCTCTATTACCTTAATAGGTATTCCCGCTTTTCGTGCTACTTGTATCCCATAACTTTGATTGGCTGGACCTAGTTTAACTTCATGTAAAAATACTATGTCATCACCAGAGTCTATGGCAGATAAATGTACATTAATAGCATTTTGTGATTCGCAAGGTATTTGTGTTAGTTCGAAGTAATGGGTAGCAAATAAAGTTAGTGATCTATTAAAATTGATCATTCTTTCTGCTATAGACCATGCTAAACACATTCCGTCATTGGTAGATGTTCCTCTTCCTATTTCATCAATTAGTACTAAGCTTCTGTTGGTGCTTGCTGACAATATAGCAGCTGTTTCTATCATTTCTACCATAAAGGTAGACTTGCCTCCAGAAATATCATCTGATGCTCCAATTCTTGTAAAAATTCTGTCTATATTACCAATTGTTGCTTTTTTAGTTGGCACAAAAGACCCTATTTTTGCTAATAATGTTATTAGTGCTACTTGTCTCATATAAGTAGATTTGCCACCCATATTAGGGCCAGTAATAACAATCATTCTTTTTTCATCGTTTAGAATACAATCATTAGGGGTAAATATTTTGGTATTAACCTCAACCACTGGATGTCTACCATTATCAATTATTATTTCTGTTTTATCGCTAATAATCGGAGGCACCCAACTATTTATATATGAATGTTCGGCCAAACTTATCAAGACATCCAACTCAGATAATGATTTAGCGCATAAAGATATTTCTTTTATTTTGTTCATAAGGTACTGTAGAACAGTATCATATAGAAATTTTTCACGAGATATTGCTTTTTCTTTAGAAGAAAGAATGCGTTCTTCCCATTGTTTTAACTCCGGTATTGTAAAGCGTTCAGTACTTTTTAGAGTTTGTAGACGCCTGTATGTACTAGGAACCTTGTTGAGTTGACTTTTTGTTATTTCAATATAAAAACCAAAGATCTTACTAAAAGATATTCTTAAATTATTTACCCCGGTTTTTGCTTTCTCTGCTTCTTCTAGTTTTTTTATAAAATTACTATTATTATCGGATATACTTCGTAGTTCATCTAATTCTTTGTCGAATCCATAGGCTATTACTCCTCCATCTTTTAGAGACACAGGAGGATCTTCAGATATAGACATATTAAGAAATTCTGATATGCCCGGATCTATTAATATGGATTCATTAATATTTTCTATTAATTCTGATTCTTTTATTAGTTTTATGTAACTATATAAATCAGGCAATAACTTCATAGAACTCTTAAGATTAGCTATTTCACGCGGTCTGATGTATTTTAATGCTATTCTAGATAACATTCTCTCTATGTCTGGTATTTGTTTTAATTTAGATTTAATTAAATCTAAATTATTTATTTTTATGTCAGTTTTATAGAAAAAATAATTTATCAGCGATGATATTGCGTTTTGCCGCAAAAGAATAGTAGAAGTAATTTGTGTGGGATTGTTTAACCATTTTCTTAGTAATCTACTACCCATTTGTGTGCAACATCTATCTAAAATAGAGAAAAGAGTTGGGCTATCATCTCCATTTATAGTTTTGTTGATCTCTAAGTTTTTTCTGGTTATTGAATCTAAAAATACTAATTGATCAGTCCTTTCAATATATATATTTTGGATATGCGAGAGTTCTTTAGACTGTGATCGGCTAGCGTATCTAATTAATGCTCCAGCCGCTCCTATATTCTGGTGATTGCCATCCAATCCAAAGCTAGAAAGAGAGTCTATTCTAAAATGTTCTAGTAAATAGCTGATAGCATTTTCATATTCGAAATGCCATTCTGGGACTGGAGTATATTTTGCAGTAAAATCATATTGCCTTGTATTAATGTCTGTAGTTTCTGAAAATATTATTTCTGCTGGTGACAGTCTATGTAATTCTGAATTAATATTTTCTTCTGTAGAATGGGCTACTATCTTGAAGTCTCCATTAGCTAAATTCAAGTAAGCTATGCCAGTTTTACCATCTTTTGTTGTATTAATTGCAACTAAAGCACGGTCTGATTTTAGAGGAAGCAATGAATCCTCTATGATTGTGCCTGGTGTAATTACTCTAACTATTTTTCTTTCAACTAAATTATTTTTGATGTTTGAAAAATTTTCATTTATTTGCTCACTGATAGCTATTGATTCCCCATGCTCTAGTAATCTTGATAAGTATTGCTCTAGAGAGCTGGCTGGTATACCAGCCATTGGTATTGGAATTCCATTTGCAAACCCTCTTTTTGTAAGGGTTAGGTTTAGTAGACGAGAAGCTTTTTCTGCATCATCATAAAATAATTCATAAAAATCGCCTAATCTAAACAGTAGCAGCATGGATCCAGCTTCTTTTTTTAATGATATGTATTGTTGCATCAAAGGGGTAAGCCCTTCTTTAGAAACTGGTATTTTGTAATGTGATGATGTTTCCATGAAGAATTTTATATTTAATCTTGTTAGTAACTTAAAGGATATAATCTTTTTAATAAAATATTTATAAAAATAGATCAATGTAAATTGTATTGCTATATTGATTTCTTAAATAACGTAATTATTTTGCCTATTATACTTATATATCAATATATAATTTATTGTAAACGAATAAAAATTAACTTTTATAATTTAGTATTTAATTTTTTGTTTATTTCATGAGATATAATTAAAATGGTTAGAATTCTAGAATTGGAGATTTTATGATTTTGGTAAAAGATTTTTTAATTAATGTTTCTGTTTCTATTTTTATACTAATCTTTGGTTGGTGGCTTTCTTCTATTGTAGGTCAATGGTTTTCAAAAGCTATAAAATTTTCTCCTCATATTGATGTTACTGTAGTTCCGATATTAAGTTCTTTGGCTATATGGAGCATAAGATTTTTTACAGTTATAACAGTCTTAGCAAGATTTGGGCTAGAAACAACAAGCATAATAGCCCTGCTTGGTGCAGCTGGTTTAGCTATTGGCTTAGCTTTGCAAGGAACTCTACAGAATATTGCAGCTGGTATTATGTTATTATTGCTTAGACCAGTAAGATCTGGTGAGTTTATTTGCCTAAAATCAGGAGAAGAAGGTACTGTTAGTGAGATTGGTCTTTTTTTAACTAGAATAACTCAAAATGATGGAACTAGCTTAACATTACCAAATAGCATTTTATGGAATTCTACTATTGTGAATTTTAGCAGGAATTCTATTAGACGTGTGGATATACCAGTTTCAATTAGTTACAAATCTGATATAAATCTAGCCCTCGATACTATTACAGATGTTGTTAAATCTAATTCTTTAGTTCTTGTCGATCCTACACCATTAGTTAAGGTAGTAGAATATAAAGAATTTAGTATAGTAATTAATGTCAGGGTTTGGTCTGATTCTTCTAATTATTGGGATTTAAGATGGGGGCTGTATCATCAAATATGGGTTTCTCTTGGTGCTGCTGGAATAGAGGCTCCTATCGTAATAAATAGCAACTTAAATTAGGTGCTATGTTATTTAGTTAATTAAAAATTCTCAGCTTTTTTATAGGGATTTTTTAGCGATAGGTTTGATTTTAGTTTTTTGAATTATTTTTCAATAAGTTTTGTATGGTATTTTGTTATGCATCCGATGTTAAATATTGCTGTTAAAGCAGTTAGGAGATCTAGTTCAGTTTTAAGTCGTTTTAGTTTAGATTTAGAAAGAGTTAATGTCTCTCGACAATTAATAAATGAATATGCTGATGAAGCTTATCGATTAGCAGAAGAAGCTGCTAAGTTGGTAATTTTAACGGCATATCCTGATCATGTTGTTTCTCCTGGTAATCTTAGAGATTTGAAAAACCATAAGGGGTTTTTATGGGTTATTTGTCCTATAGATGGACTAATTAATTTTGCTTATGGATTTCCATTTTATGCAATTTCGATAGTATTGATCCAAAATGGTAATATTTTGCAATCAGTAGTTTATGATCCTGTTCGTAACGATCTATTTACTTCACGTAGAGGATCTGGAACTTTTCTGAATGATCGTCGTATTAGAGTGTCTGGGCAAATTAGTTTAAGTAATTCTTTGATCGGAGATGGTTCTGACAATATAGATAATGACAATCATTTAGATAAGAGTCATGGTGTATATTGCTTATCTACAAGGCGTATAGGATCAGTTGCTCTTGGTTTAGCTTATGTAGCTTGTGGGCGTCTGGATGGTTTTTATGGATACGGTGATCTTAATAGAAAATATCTAATTGCTGGAAGCCTTCTGGTTTCTGAGGCTGGTGGCTTGATAACAGATTTTAATGGTGATCAAGATTGGTTAGAATCTAGACAAATAATTGCAGCTACTCCTAAAATATTTTCTCTTTTGAAGAATAATATCAATAAGTCTTTAGCTAAATAGAATGAGAATTAATAATTGAAATATTATGAATAGTTGTTTTTTAATTTGTGGAGATGTATTTGTTAGACTGGCTACAGGACCCGACTGCATTAGTTGGATTATTTACTCTGGTCATTCTTGAGGTTGTTTTAGGGATAGATAATTTAGTTTTTATCGCAATTCTTGTAGATAAGCTACCTCCTGGACAAAGAGACAATGCTAGAATTATCGGTTTAGGTTTTGCTTTAATAGTCCGCATGATATTTTTATCATGCATGTCTTGGTTATTAACATTAACCAACCCCTTATTTCACTTTAGTATATTTTCCGGTCGTGATTTGATTATGTTGACAGGGGGTATATTACTTTTATTTAAAAGCACCGTGGAACTGCACGATCGTATAAATGGTAATGTATCTGAAGTGATTGGAGCTCGAGTATATGCTAGCTTTTGGGTTATTGTTGCTCAAATAGTTGTTCTTGATGCTGTTTTTTCACTAGATTCTGTTATAACAGCTATTAGCATGGTTGATCATCTAGCTATTATGATGATAGCTGCAATTATTGCTACAGGTATTATGATTTTGGCATCTAAGCCATTAACTATTTTTGTAAATACTCATCCCAGTGTTGTAGTCTTGTGCCTAGGTTTTTTGCTTATAATAGGATTTTCATTAATATCTGAGAGTTTTGGTTATATAGTACCGAAAGGTTATTTATATGCAGCAATTGGTTTTTCTATATCTATAGAAGCCTTAAATAATATTTATCGTAGAAATCTGTCAAAAATAGATACTCGGCGGCCAATGAGGGAGAGGACTGCTGAAGCTGTTTTACGCATGTTAGGAAAAAGAACTGTTGTTAATGATGATTATGAATCAATAAATACTCCTTCATTGAATACTAATGATTTCGGTATAGAAGAACGAAATATGGTAAGTGGTGTCTTAACCCTAGCAGAGAGATCCATACTTTCAATCATGACTCCTAGAACTGATATTTCTTGGGTTAATATTAATGAAACCTCAGAAACTCTTCGAGAGCAGTTGATGAACGAACCACATAGCTTTTTCCCAGTTTGCAAAGGATCTCTTGAAGAAGTCGTCGGAATAGGTCGAGCTAAAGAAATGATTATAAATTTGGCAACTGATGATGGACGATTAAAGTTAGATAAATTGCGAGAACCAGTCATAATACATGAATCTACCAGCATCTTAAAGTTAATGGAAATGTTTAAAAGATCCAGAGTGCAGATAGCTCTTGTTGCTGATGAATTTGGAGAGATAGAGGGGTTAGTAACTCCAATAGATGTCCTTGAAGCGATAGCTGGTGAATTTCCTGACGAGGATGAATTACCTACAATTATTGAAGATGGTACGGATAGATGGATTATAGATGGTTCTGCTGATTTACATCATGTGGAGCAAGTTCTAGAAATTGATTGGTTGATAAATGACTCAAATGATTATTCGACAATGGCTGGTTATTTATTGGCTAATTTTGGGGCGTTGCCAAATATAGGTGATACTTGGGAATACATTGCATATAATGGCACATTTAAATTTGAAGTTCTAAAGTGTGACAATAGGAGAATATCTCTTGTTAGAGTTACTAAGTTATTTCTCGATAATTTATCTTGCATAGAATAAATATAGATTGATAGTTACTGAAGTTTTATATATGGATCAGTTTTTGGTTTTAATTAAGGCTTGCTTTCTAGGAATAGTAGAAGGTTTAACAGAATTTATTCCGGTTTCAAGTACAGCACACCTAATTTTTATTGGAAAGTTAATTAATTTTAATTCTTGCAATGGTATGGTTTTTGAGGTGTTTATACAGGTAGGGGCTATATTCTCAGCAATATTCTTATTTAGATATTATATTTTTGATATATTATTAGGGGTTCTTAGATTAGATGTTAGATACTTGTTATTTTTAGCTAAAGTAATATTTTCTGTTATGCCATCTATTATTGTAGGAGCCATCTTTATAAGATATATAAAGAAATTATTTCTTTGTCCTAGTTTAATAGCTATTTCTCTTATAATAGGAGGATTGATAATTATCGCAGTTGAGAATAGAAGAAATATTAATTCTAAAGAGAAATCATGTTGCTACTCTGATTTGTATAATATTTCTATTAAGCAATCTTTATGTGTAGGTTTCGCACAATGCATTTCCATGATACCTGGTGTATCTAGATTTGGAGCTACAGTTATAGGTGGTATGCTATCAGGACTTAGTAGAAGTATTGCCACAAGATATTCATTTATAATAGCTATACCTACTATGTTAGGAGCCTCTTTATATGATTTATGGTTCAACATAAACAACCTATCTTATATCGATTTCTCAAGCATTTTTATTGGTTCCATATCAGCATTTATCTCCGCTTTTTTTTTAGTAAAATACATAGTAAGGTTTGTAGAGACAAACAGCTATATTGTTTTTGCATTATATAGAATAATGGTTGGTATTTTGATTTTATTTATATGTTAAGAATTGTGTCTAGAAATCACAGTAATTTATGGTATTGTTTTTTACAATAATCCATCCCCCTCTGGTTTTTTTAGAAAAATCATAATCCCAATCAGGCAGTACCCATCTTTCACAAATTTTATTATTCACGTGATAAGTATGTTTTTTCTTAATATGAGTGTGGCCATGTATCATTTTTGATAGACCATTAATATCTTTAAATTTTTTTTCTATCTCCAGCTCATTTATATCCATTACTTCTTTCGACTTATTGATATTAGAAAATTTACTGTATTCTCGTAAGTTTTTTGCAATAATATTTCTTTCTGGTAAGCTTTTTTGCAAGAATTTTTTTTTCCAATCTTTATTACGAACAGTTGTTCTGAATTTTTGATATTCTATGTCATCTGTACATAATTCGTCTCCATGACTAATCATTATTTCCTGATAATTATTTTCTAAAATTATCTGAGAATCAAGTATTAAAGATGCACTAGAAATATTAGAAAAATTTTCACCTAGCAAGAAATCTCTATTCCCAGGTAATATGTAAATACTTATATATTTAGATGCTATTTTTATTGATTTAATTATTGTAAAAAGCCATAATGAATCATTACTTTTTATGAAATCGTCTCCTATCCAAGCATCAAAAATGTCTCCTAGTAATATTAAATTACTTGAACTAGCTGATGCTTTTTCTAGGAATTTTATAAATATTTTTGAGGTTTTGGGAGTATGCTCAGATAGATGGAAATCTGAAGCCAGCCATGTTTCCCCAAAAAAATTTATCTTATTCAATGATTTCGACATTTTCTATCTTAACATCATCGATCGGAACATCATTATAGAATCCTTTGCTTGAGGTTTTCATATTGTTTATTTTATCGACTACCTCTGTTCCTTCTATTACTTTGCCGAATACTGCATATCCCCAACCATTTGAAGTAGGTGATTTATGATCAAGAAATCCATTGTCAGCAGTATTTATGAAAAATTGTGAGGTGGCAGAATGAGGATTATTTGTTCTTGCCATAGCTATAGTATAAATATTATTTTTTAAACCATTATCTGCCTCGTTTTCTATGGGATTTTCTAGATTTTCTTTATTAGTTAAGCATGGTAATAATCCACCACCTTGTATCATAAATCCTTTTATAACACGGTGAAATATTGTGCCGTTATAAAAATTTTTGTCTATATATTTTAAGAAGTTTTCAACTGTCTTTGGAGATTTTTCTTTATCAAGAAGAACAATAATACTGCCATAATTTGTTTGTATTTTAGCTTTGCACATGATTTATAAAATATCAGTTATTATTTGTGATTTTTTCTACAGTAAATGTAGAGTAATAATTCTATCATATTATGATTAGCTAATTAAAATAGTTATCTTTTGTTGGTTAATTTGTTAATTACATTTATATTTTTTTTGCAGTTTCATATATAGGACAACATTTTATAGACATATTTATGTTATAAATTGCTTCATCTGCAAGTCCTTTTTCAGCACAGACAATTGCTAAGTTATTCCATAGCTCAGGAATTTCTGGAAACAAAATTGTCATTTCTTTATATAGTTCATAAGCTTTATCTTGATACCCTAGTTTATTTAATATAATTGCTTCCCTAAGAGCCAATTGTATATCTATACTTGTTCTATTATCACTTGTGTTTATTTTATTTTCTTTTACTAACTGTAGTGCATATTCATATTGATCATTTTCTATTAAAGAATCAATCTGTTCCTTTATGTGGGATTTTGTTTTTTTGATATAATTTTCTGAATTAGAATTTGTTTTTACTTGATCTTTATGAGAGCTCAAGTAACTGTTCTCAATTATTAATTTATTTAACCAGGTTTTATTATTTATATTTGATTTAGTTGTTTGTTGTGTTGTATAGTATTCTCCAGCTAATGTGGTTTTAGTTGAAACAATTAAATAAAGCATAAGAATTATAATAGATACGTTTATGCTATTTATTTTACACTTCAAAATAATATTCCTTTAAATGGGTATTGAATTGTATTTGGATCTCGTCCTTATGTGTATTATTTTGCTACCATTAATGCTTCTATCCTGCAGATTTAACCACATAAGCACATATAACACAGCAAGTAGGTTATAAAGATACAATTATTGTGTAAGCTACTGATCTTTTAATTTTAATATTAGGATTATTTTTAATATACCACTATGTTGCAAATATATAATACGTTAACCAAAGCTAAAAGTGATTTTAAACCTATTAATGATAATGTAGTTAATATGTATGTCTGCGGCATGACAGTTTACGATTACTGTCATCTAGGACATGCTAGGATAATGGTGGTTTTTGATGTAGTGCAGCGTTGGTTAAGGCATATCGGATTTAATGTAAGATATGTCCGAAACATCACAGATATAGATGATAAAATTATCAACAAATCTTTGAGTGAAAACAAAAGTATAAGGGAAATTACTGATTTTTATGTGTCAGCTATGCATATGGATGAAAAGGCTTTAAGTATAGAAACTCCATTTAAAGAGCCTAGAGCAACTAATTATGTAAATGAAATGGTTAGCATTATAAAATTGCTTGAAAACAAGGGGCTTGCTTATAAGTCATTAGACGGTGATGTTAATTTTTCAATTAAAAATTTTACTAATTATGGTAAGTTATCAGGGATAAATTTAACCGAATTAAGATCTGGAAATCGTGTTCCAGTATCTTCTTTTAAGGCAGATCCTCTGGATTTTGTTTTATGGAAGTCTTCTAAAAAAGATGATCCTGATGATAGTAAGTGGGAGTCTTGTTATGGACCAGGTCGTCCTGGATGGCATATAGAGTGTTCTGCAATGAGTAGATCTATATTAGGAAATCCTATAGATATACATGGAGGTGGACCAGATCTTATATTCCCACATCATGAGAATGAGATAGCTCAAACCGAGGGGGCTTTTGATGTAAATCTTGCTAATTTCTGGATGCACTGCGGATCTTTAATGGTTGATGATGCTAAAATGTCAAAATCGTTGGGCAACTACTACACTATTCGTCAAGCAGTTGGTAAAAAAATTTCACCTAATGAGTTCTATTATGAAGTTAATACTCGAGAAGCAGAGATGTTAAGATTTTTTATAATAAGAAGTCATTATCGCAGCAAGCAAAATTATGCATTTGAGAATCTAGTAGATGCTCAAAATTCTTTAGACAAATTATACCTAACGCTCTTTAATATTAATGTAGAAGGAGATTGTGAGATTGATTGGAGCGACCAGTTCGCTATTTCTTTTAAGTCGGCCATGAATGATGATTTCAATACACCTAGTGCTATAGCGATACTTTTTGACTTGGCATCAAAAGCAAATAAAAATAAATGTGTCCGTAGTGCAAAACAACTTAAATCTCTAGCTGGAGTGCTAGGTATTTTATCTCAAAATCCAACAGTTTATTTCTCAGAACCAACAAGATATAGAATTTCTGTAAACAATGACTCATTAAATATAATCTCAAAAGAAGATATAGAGCATTTAATATATAAAAGGAGTAATTTTAAAAAGAATAATGATTATTTAGAAGCTGATAAAATTAGATCAATGTTAAATGATTCTGGTATTGAGCTAGAAGACAAATCTGATGGCACTACTAATTGGCGTCGTACCTAAGGTAATTAATGTAAAGGATTATTATATAAAAATGCTATACATAAATTCCAGCCAACCTGATTATTGGGAACAAGCAGTTTCAGATCTCAAAAAAAAGGATAGGATCTTGAAGAGGATTATCCCATTATATTCAGAAAAAAAGCTTTTGCCTTCCGAGTCTCCTTTTATTACACTCGTTCACTCTATAGTAAACCAACAAATATCTACCAAATCAGCTTGTGTTATTTGGGGAAAATTTATAAAGATATTTGGCAAGCTTCCTTCTCCTGAAGATATTATATGCTGCAGACGAGAAAATTTAAATAGCATTGGTCTTCCAAGAAGAAAAGTAGAATACCTAAACGATCTTGCTATTCATTTTTATGAAAAAAAAATTAATCCTGATAAATGGGTTAGTATGGATGATGAGTCAGTTATTTCTGAGCTGTCTTCTATAAAAGGAATAGGACGTTGGACTTCAGAGATGTTTTTAATTTTTAGTTTATGTCGACCTGATGTTATGCCTTTAGATGATGCTGGATTAATTAGAGCTATATCCCTCCACTATTTTAGTGGAGAACCAGTATCTCGTTTTGAGGCTAGAGAAGTTTCAATGGCATGGAGACCTTGGCGTACCGTTGCCTCTTGGTATTTATGGTGTAGCATAGAGCAGCAGTAGTATATAATATGTAATAGAATTATTACCTGAAATTTTAATATGCGAAATATATTCCTGAATTTTGAGCAACCCATAGCGGAATTAGAAGAAAAAATAGAGCAGATGCGTTATGTTCAGACTGATTCTGCAACAGATATATCTGATGAAGTAAGAAAATTAGAAAACAAGAGCCAGCAACTAACTAAAGAGATTTATGCAAACCTAACTCCATGGCAAGTATCTATGGTTGCAAGACATCCACAACGTCCGCATACATTAGATTATATAAATGGATTATTTAGCGATTTTAATGAGTTGCATGGCGACAGAATGTATTCTGATGATCAATCTATAATAGGCGGATTAGCAAGATTTAACGATAGATCTTGTATGATAATTGGCCATCAGAAAGGTAGAGGTACAAAAGAGAGAGCAATGCGTAATTTTGGAATGCCTAAACCTGAAGGTTACAGAAAAGCACTGCGCTTGATGAGACTTGCAGAGAAATTCAATATTCCTATCTTTACTTTTATCGATACCCCTGGTGCCTATCCAGGAGTAGGAGCAGAAGAACGAGGTCAATCTGAAGCCATTGGTAGAAATTTGTACACAATGTCTGAGATAAAAGTGCCTATAATCACCACCATTATAGGAGAGGGTGGATCAGGTGGAGCTCTGGCCATTGCTATCGGAAACATAGTTTTAATGCTACAGTATTCCACCTATTCTGTTATTTCTCCTGAGGGTTGTGCTTCTATACTTTGGCGAAATTCTGATAAAGCTCCTGAGGCCGCAGATGCTTTAGCTATAATAGCCCAAAGGTTAAAAAATTTAGGATTGATAGATATAATAGTAAAAGAGCCAATGGGTGGGGCTCATAGAAATTATGCGCTTATGTATCAATCATTACACAATGCTTTAACAGATGCTACTAAGCAGTTACATAGCTCAAATCCTGATTATTTTATTAAACAGAGACTCAGTAAAATATTATCCTTCGGTTCATTTCAAAAGCTTTAATAATTACTGGAACTAAATATGTATGTGGTTTCTAAACATCTTTATGATCCCTTAAAATACTCTTTACTTAATTTAGATACTATTCCTAAAAGAATTGCCGTGGGCCTTAGCGGGGGCATGGATTCTGCTATGTTATCAATAACTGCATCTAAGGTTGCCAGTGATTTGAAGATTTCTCTATTTTTATTTCATATTAACCATTGTTTACAAAATGATTCTAACTATTGGTCTGAAAGAGCTCATGATCTAGCTAATCTATTGAAAACTCCTTTTCATGAGAAGAAAATTTATGTAGATCGTAAAAGTAAATATGGTTTAGAAGCTTCTGCTAGAAATTCTAGATACAAGGCATTTGATGATTTGCTTGGTTTTTATGAAATAGAACATCTTTTTTTAGCTCATCATAAAGATGATCAGGCTGAAACCGTTATTTTAAGATTATTGCGTGGCTCGGGTATAAAGGGGATGGGTGCCATGAGAAATATTTCAATAAAAAATGGTAAATCATATATTAGACCTTGGTTAAATATACCTAAAGAAATAATTAGTTCTGAAATGAATCTATTCTCGAACTCTACATCCTGGTATCCAGTTAACGATCCAACTAACGCAGATAATTCTACTGCAAGGTCTATTGTTAGAAATTGTTTAGCTCCTCAATTAGATAAATATTGGCCAAAATGGAGGGATTCTCTGTACAGACATGCATCTCAAATGTCTATTGCCTCAGACATGTTAGAGAATTTTGCTAAATTAGATTTTGATAAATTAAAGATTAATAATGATAGCAGTTTTTCGCTTTCTAGATGGCGTTCTATTGATTCAATTTATAGAAAAATACAAGTTTTAAGATATTGGTTTTTAATAAATAATTTAAGTATGCCTTCAGAATCTTTTGTTAATAACCTATGCAGGCAACTTGCTAATTTACATTCACTAGGCTACGATAGATTTATGCAAGTTAAATATGGGGAACATGCTATATTGTGTCATAAGGGATTAGTATGGATAGAATTTTCTAAATTCAACAATTAAGGATATTATTTTTTAATATTTCGAGACAAAATCAATTTATTATTTTACAATAAGCAAGTTCATAATATTTTTTCATATAGAGTGTTATATGGCTTTATTCGTTCATAAGTACGGTGGAACATCGATGGGTTCTGTCGAGCGCATAAAAAATGTGGCTCGTCGCATAGCAAAGTGGCATGCAGCTGGTCACAAGATCGTAGTTGTTCCGTCAGCTATGTCTGGTGAAACAAATCGCCTGCTCGGTCTTGCTAGAGAGATTTCTCCTTTCCCTGATGTGAGAGAAATGGATATGTTAGCATCTACAGGGGAGCAGGCTAGTAGCGCTTTGTTGGCTATAGCTTTACAAAAGGAAGGAGTCTCTGCTAGAAGTTATGCTGGATGGCAAGTTCCAGTAAATACTGATTCTTCTTACACAAAAGCTAGAATCGTATCTATAGAAGGGACTAAAGTTCAAGATGATCTAGCCCAAGGCAAGGTTGTTGTTATTACAGGATTTCAAGGAGTCGATCCAGAAGGAAATATAACAACCTTGGGTAGAGGTGGTTCTGATACTTCTGCAGTTGCTGTAGCTGCTGCTTTGAAGGCACAAGAGTGTTTAATATATACTGATGTAGATGGTGTTTATACGACAGATCCTAGAGTGGTTCCAGAAGCTCGTAGACTTTCTCAGATTTCTTTTGAGGAAATGCTGGAAATGGCATCTCTTGGTTCTAAGGTATTACAGATAAGATCTGTAGAATTTGCTGGCAAGTATAGTGTTCCTACTAGGGTATTGTCTTCATTGACTGATCCCCTTATTTCTCTTGAAATAGAAATGAGTTCAGGTACATTAATTAATTTTGAGGAAGATGGGAAAATGGAATCTGCTGTAGTTTCTGGTATTGCTTTTAGTCGTGATGAAGCTAAGATTACCGTATTATCTGTTCCTGACACTCCTGGTATTGCTCATTCAATCCTTGGTCCTGTAGCAGATGCTAATATAGAAGTTGATATGATTCTTCAAAACCAATCTGTTTCTGGTACCACCGACTTTTCATTTACTGTAAATCGCAATGATTTTAAGCATACTGTTGATGTTCTGAGGAATCAAGTTATACCAGCTGTTAAAGCAAAAGATTTAGCTGTTGATGAAAAGGTAGCTAAAGTGTCTATAGTTGGTGTTGGTATGCGTTCTCATGTTGGTATAGCAAGTTTAATGTTTAAGACCTTAGCCCAAGAGGGTATAAATATTAAGATGATCAGTACTAGTGAAATAAAAACCTCTGTCATTATAGATGATAAATATATGGAGTTAGCTGTAAGAGCACTACATAAAGCATTTGATCTTGATAAATAGAGATTAGTTTTAAACGGAGGCATGCCCGAGTGGCTGAAGGGGCTCCCCTGCTAAGGGAGTGTGTGGCTAAAACTGCACCGTGAGTTCGAATCTCACTGCCTCCGCCATTTTTATGTATTTTAATACGTAGAGTATTGTTGCAGATTTTTTAAAAACAATATAGAATTAGTGCGTATTAATTTAGGATGTTAATTGCGCCCGTAGCTCAGTTGGATAGAGTACTTGGCTACGAACCAAGGGGTCGTGGGTTCAAATCCTGCCGGGCGCACCACTGGTTTATAAACACATATATTGAATCAGTTAATGATCATAAGTGATGAAGAGGTTTAGGATATTTATAATAAACCTATTTGTAATTATTTCCTGATCACATGAGCTAATAATAGGTGGTTTTTTAGTTTATTTAATGCATTGATGAAGGATCTTCTAGGAACTCAGGAATGCTTAGGACTTCTATTCCTTCTTCTTGTAAGGATTTATGTTCTTCTTTTGTAACCGTTCCTTTTATGGATCTTTTTTCTGCATCACCATCGTGAATTTTCCTAGCCACATCTGCAAAATTAGATCCCACATCCTCTGCTTCTTTTAGAATTTTGCGTATTCCTTTTATTATATTTATTTGTGTATTTGCGATATTAGTTTTATCTGACAGGCTATCTGTTTTTGTCTTATTAGTTACATCGGATCCGGAATGTGTATTAACATAAGGAGCTGAAACTAATTTCGTAATTTCGCTAGAAGCACAGAATGGGCATTCTATTATTTTTTTAGAACGTTGATTATTAAACTCATCAGATGATGAGAACCATCCCTCAAAAATATGCCCGTAGTTACACTTTAAATCAAAAACTTTAACTGTCATGTTGTTTTATGATAATAAATTTAGTTCACTAAACGTTTATACTCATTAGTTCTTGTATCAATTTCTATATTGTCGTCTATTTTGCAAAACAATGGTACATTGATCTCATGACCTGTGCTTATCTGTGCAGGTTTTGTTACTTTTCCTGAAGTGTCCCCTCTAACGGCTGGCTCAGTGTAGGTTATTTTTCTTACTATCGTGTTAGGTAACTCTATTGATATAGCTTTTCCATCATAGAACACAACCTCTGCTTCCATGCCATCTTGCAAGTATTTGAGAGAATCACCCATGCTTTCTTTTTCTATTTCATGTTGATTAAAGTCTTCATCCATAAAAACATACATTGGATCATTAAAATATGAATAAGTGCATTCTTTACGATCTAGTTGTATTAAGTCAAATTTTTCATCAGCTTTATATACAGATTCACTCACTGATCCTATCAGTAGGTTTTTAAACTTCATCCTAACAACAGCAGAATTTCTACCTGATTTATTATATTCTGTTCTTTGTACAACTAATGGTTCTCCAGAAACCATTACAACATTACCAACTCTTAGTTCTTGAGCAGTTTTCATTTATATTAAAACTCCAAATTTTATTTTCTATATTTTTTAATATAATTTCTAGGTATTTTACTTATACACTATACAAGATAGCATATGTAACAAATACATAATTTATAGCGAAGAGGTGATCTTATGACTTTGCTGACTTATACAGAATTCCACCAAGTTTTCACCAAGGGATTTATTCGATATCTGTTTTTCAGCTAATATTCTAGAATGATCTTTCCATAAATTCCAATTTTTATCAGACATTGCAATCTTAATAGTATTTCCTACTGTTTCTTCCCCAAAATTATTCCATGAATACATTAACCTCTTTATTGTATCAGGAAAATTATTCAAATTTAACCAAGATTTTAGTTTGTCTATATGAGCATTGTTTTCCTGCTCATATATATTCCAAACCAGTGGATTACCAGATAATAAAGCTCTTACAAAAGAATCTTCTCCTCTTATAAAATTTATATCCATACAACAAATCAGTTTATCAAAATTTTCCTGATTTATAAATGGAATTGAAGCTAACTTAAGGTTATCTGTACTGTAGTTATTAGCAAAAATAGAATCATTATTTACTATTAATACTATTTTTTTATTAAGGTGTTCCATGCTTGTTATAAGTTTATTAACGGGAGCGCTAGGATAACAAAATAACAAACAGAAAATAAATTCTGATCTTTTGTAGTTTATGCCAATTTTTTTTAAGAAATTTTCTTGATTGTAAGTAGAATTTTTTAGGTATTCCTTGGTTTTTAAAAAACTATCCTCTATTATCAATCCGCCTGTTTTATTTGTAAAACCAGGGAAAAAGAAAGTTTTTTTTAGTCCATTAGGTAATCTTGATGAAAGTAGATGGCAATTTTCTACCCATTGTTCAGCACTTAGATAATCTATATTTATCCAAGTAAAAATATTTACATTTCTTGCTATAATTTTTTTAAGACTATCTGGAATATCGCATGAGAATGTTTCTATGATGATCTTGCTAGGGTTTAGTTTTTGTTTTAAAAATACCTCCCATTTAACTATATTGATATTCATCAGTACTTGGCTATCTATAGTCGAATTAACCTCTTCATTTATAAAAGAAAATACTTTAAGGTCATCCACTATTAATCTAATAGTCCATTTATAATCACAAGATAAATTTTTTGCTAATCTCCAGCAAAAACCTATGTCGCCATAATTATCTATAATTTTGCAAAAAATATCTGCTTTCATGGTAATATAATCCTTACACTAATCATTGTAAAATGACATATTCAAATCATTAATTAAAGGTTTGTGTTGTTTTAAAATTTTAGACAACAAAAAAATATTGACATTTTTCTTATTAAGAGCGAGAATTCTTTTTCTGCAACTGATAAGTAATTAATTGTCAGGACTATGCTCTTTAACAACAAACAATCGATAATTGTGGGTACTTGATGCTAGTTTTAGAATGTAAGATTTTACATTTAGCTAATTAGATAAAAGTACTCAATAATGTACATGGTTTTAGAGAAATACTCTAAGACCCCGTTCATTTTTTGGGTAGCGACGTATTCTAAGTCTAAATCAGACTTAAATTACGTATAAAAAATACAGAGATTAAACTGAAGAGTTTGATCCTGGCTCAGATTGAACGCTAGCGGAATGCTTTACACATGCAAGTCGAACGGCAGCACAGATTTCGGTCTGGTGGCGAGTGGCGGACGGGTGAGTAATATATCGGAACGTGCCCAATAGTGGGGGATAACTACGCGAAAGCGTAGCTAATACCGCATATTCCTTAAGAGGGAAAGTGGGGGATCTTCGGACCTCACGCTATTGGATCGGCCGATATCGGATTAGCTAGTTGGTGAGGTAATGGCCCACCAAGGCAACGATCCGTAGCTGGTCTGAGAGGACGACCAGCCACACTGGGACTGAGACACGGCCCAGACTCCTACGGGAGGCAGCAGTGGGGAATTTTGGACAATGGGGGAAACCCTGATCCAGCCATTCCGCGTGTGCGATGAAGGCCTTAGGGTTGTAAAGCACTTTTGGCAGGGAAGAAACAGTGTTGGATAATACCCAACATGAATGACGGTACCTGCAGAATAAGCACCGGCTAACTACGTGCCAGCAGCCGCGGTAATACGTAGGGTGCAAGCGTTAATCGGAATTACTGGGCGTAAAGAGTGCGCAGGCGGTTCGGAAAGAAGGATGTGAAATCCCAGGGCTTAACCTTGGAACTGCATTTTTAACTACCGAACTAGAGTGTATCAGAGGGAGGTGGAATTCCGCATGTAGCAGTGAAATGCGTAGATATGCGGAGGAACACCGATGGCGAAGGCAGCCTCCTGGGATAACACTGACGCTCATGCACGAAAGCGTGGGGAGCAAACAGGATTAGATACCCTGGTAGTCCACGCCCTAAACGATGTCAACTAGCTGTTGGGACCTTCGGGTCTTAGTGGCGCAGCTAACGCGTGAAGTTGACCGCCTGGGGAGTACGGTCGCAAGATTAAAACTCAAAGGAATTGACGGGGACCCGCACAAGCGGTGGATGATGTGGATTAATTCGATGCAACGCGAAAAACCTTACCTACCCTTGACATGTCTAGAATCCTGAAGAGATTTAGGAGTGCTTGAAAAAGAACTAGAACACAGGTGCTGCATGGCTGTCGTCAGCTCGTGTCGTGAGATGTTGGGTTAAGTCCCGCAACGAGCGCAACCCTTGTCATTAGTTGCTACGAAAGGGCACTCTAATGAAACTGCCGGTGACAAACCGGAGGAAGGTGGGGATGATGTCAAGTCCTCATGGCCCTTATGGGTAGGGCTTCACACGTCATACAATGGTCGGGACAGAGGGTCGCCAACCCGCGAGGGGGAGCTAATCCCAGAAACCCGATCGTAGTCCGGATCGTAGTCTGCAACTCGACTACGTGAAGTCGGAATCGCTAGTAATCGCGGATCAGCATGCTGCGGTGAATACGTTCTCGGGTCTTGTACACACCGCCCGTCACACCATGGGAGTGGGTTTTACCAGAAGTAGTTAGCCTAACCGAAAGGAGGGCGATTACCACGGTAGGATTCATGACTGGGGTGAAGTCGTAACAAGGTAGCCGTATCGGAAGGTGCGGCTGGATCACCTCCTTTAAGAGCATTAAAACTAAGTATTAAGTATCCACAATTATCGGTTGTTAAAATAGCTGTGATTGTTAGTAAGCGCTGGTTATGACAGATTATCTATTGATTTTATATTGCATTGTATATAGTGTGATCAGTAATAGGTATGGGTCTGTAGCTCAGCTGGTTAGAGCACCGTCTTGATAAGGCGGGGGTCGTTGGTTCAAGTCCAACTAGACCCACCATAAATGTTTGGGCAAAACCTTTCGATACTTTGGGGGTGTAGCTCAGTTGGGAGAGCGCCTGCTTTGCAAGCAGGAGGTCATCGGTTCGATCCCGTTCACCTCCACCACACACAGAGTTTAAATCTTATACATAGGCATTTAAGTATAAGATTTAAGCTTTATTAAATAAGCTATTTGTTCTTTAAAAATCTAGAAGAAGCACAACGAAAGATGTTCTATTTTAATTAATAGACATAGGGTTGTGATTGCAAAAAAGTTCCAAGTTTAATTGGAATATTCATAAACATTTAAATAAAGTCAATTATCTATATAGCCTTTAGTGTTATAGGATCAAGTTACTAAGTGCATATGGTGGATGCCTTGGCGATCACAGGCGAAGAAGGACGTAGTATCCTGCGAAAAGCTGCGGGGAGCTGGAAAACAAGCTGTAATCCGCAGATATCCGAATGGGGAAACCCACTCCTTTAAAGGAGTATCACTGACTGAATACATAGGTCAGTAGAAGCGAACCGGGTGAACTGAAACATCTCAGTAACTCGAGGAAAAGAAATCAACCGAGATTCCGAAAGTAGTGGCGAGCGAAATTGGATCAGCCTTTACGTTTTAGCATTATTGATAGTCGAAAGAGATGGAAATCTCTGCCATAGTAGGTGATAGCCCTGTAGACGAAATCTTTGATGTGGAACTAAGCGTAAGAAAAGTAGGGCGGGACACGTGAAATCCTGTCTGAATATGGGGGGACCATCCTCCAAGGCTAAATACTCGTGATCGACCGATAGTGAACCAGTACCGTGAGGGAAAGGCGAAAAGAACCCCGGAAGGGGAGTGAAATAGATCCTGAAACCGTATGCATACAAACAGTAGGAGCGGACTTGTTCCGTGACTGCGTACCTTTTGTATAATGGGTCAGCGACTTACATTCAGTGGCAAGCTTAACTAAATAAGGGAGGCGTAGCGAAAGCGAGTCCGAATAGGGCGATATAGTCGCTGGGTGTAGACCCGAAACCAGATGATCTATCCATGGCCAGGTTGAAGGCACGGTAACACGTGCTGGAGGACCGAACCCACTAATGTTGAAAAATTAGGGGATGAGCTGTGGATAGGGGTGAAAGGCTAAACAAATCTGGAAATAGCTGGTTCTCTCCGAAAACTATTTAGGTAGTGCCTCACGTATTACTGTATGGGGTAGAGCACTGTTATAGCTAGGGGGTCATGGCGACTTACCAAACTATGGCAAACTCCGAATACGTACAAGTACAGCGTGGGAGACAGAGCACCGGGTGCTAACGTCCGGACTCGAAAGGGAAACAACCCAGACCGCCAGCTAAGGTCCCGAATTATCGCTAAGTGGGAAACGAAGTGGGAAGGCATAGACAGTCAGGAGGTTGGCTTAGAAGCAGCCATCCTTTAAAGAAAGCGTAATAGCTCACTGATCGAGTCGTCCTGCGCGGAAGATGTAACGGGGCTAAGCGATAAACCGAAGCTGCGGGCGTATATTTTAATATACGCGGTAGGAGAGCGTTCTGTAAGCCTGCGAAGGTGTCTTGTAAAGGATGCTGGAGGTATCAGAAGTGCGAATGCTGACATGAGTAGCGATAAAGGAGGTGAAAAGCCTCCTCGCCGTAAGTCCAAGGTTTCCTGCGCAACGTTCATCGGCGCAGGGTGAGTCGGCCCCTAAGGTGAGGCAGAGATGCGTAACTGATGGGAAACTGGTTAATATTCCAGTACCATTGTACAGTGCGATGGGGGGACGGATTGCAGAAAATCATCAGGGTGTTGGATATCCCTGTTGCTACATTATAGATGGTAATTAGGAAAATCCGGTTACATGATTCAAGGGTGTGGCACGAGCAAACATGTTTTGCGAAGTGATTGGAAGTAGTTCCAAGAAAAGCCTCTAAGCTTCAGCTGTACAAGACCGTACCGCAAACCGACACAGGTGGACGGGATGAATATTCTTAGGCGCTTGAGAGAACTCAGGAGAAGGAACTCGGCAAATTAATACCGTAACTTCGGGAGAAGGTATGCCTCATTATTGTGATGAACTTGCGTTCAAAGCATGAAGAGGTCGCAGATAATCGGTGGCTGCGACTGTTTATTAAAAACATAGCACTCTGCAAAGACGAAAGTCGACGTATAGGGTGTGACGCCTGCCCGGTGCCGGAAGGTTAATTGATGGGGTGCAAGCTCTTGATCGAAGCCCCGGTAAACGGCGGCCGTAACTATAACGGTCCTAAGGTAGCGAAATTCCTTGTCGGGTAAGTTCCGACCTGCACGAATGGCGTAACGATGGCCACACTGTCTCCTCCTGAGACTCAGCGAAGTTGAAATGTTTGTGATGATGCAATCTACCCGCGGCTAGACGGAAAGACCCCATGAACCTTTACTGTAGCTTTGCATTGAATTGTGAATAATCTTGTGTAGGATAGGTGGGAGGCTTTGAAGCATGACCGTTAGGTTGTGTGGAGCCATCCTTGAAATACCACCCTGGATTGTTTGCGATTCTAACCTTGATCCGTTATCCGGATTTGGAACAGTGCATGGTGGGCAGTTTGACTGGGGCGGTCTCCTCCTAAAGAGTAACGGAGGAGTTCTAAGGTACGCTAGGCACGGTCGGAAATCGTGCTGTTAGTGCAATGGCATAAGCGTGCTTAACTGTGAGACTGACACGTCGAACAGATGCGAAAGCAGGACATAGTGATCCGGTGGTTCTGAATGGAAGGGCCATCGCTCAACGGATAAAAGGTACTCTGGGGATAACAGGCTGATACCGCCCAAGAGTTCATATCGACGGCGGTGTTTGGCACCTCGATGTCGGCTCATCTCATCCTGGGGCTGTAGTAGGTCCCAAGGGTATGGCTGTTCGCCATTTAAAGAGGTACGTGAGCTGGGTTTAAAACGTCGTGAGACAGTTTGGTCCCTATCTGCCGTGGGCGTTGGATACTTGACAGAGCCTGCTCCTAGTACGAGAGGACCGGAGTGGACGTACCTCTGGTGTACCGGTTGTCATGCCAATGGCATAGCCGGGTAGCTAAGTACGGAAGAGATAACCGCTGAAAGCATCTAAGCGGGAAACTCGTCTGAAGATTAGGTATCCCGGGGACTTAGATCCCCCTAAAGGGTCGTTCAAGACCAGGACGTTGATAGGTCGGGTGTGTAAGTACAGTAATGTATTAAGCTAACCGATACTAATTGCCCGTGAGGCTTGATCCTATAACACTGCAGGTTGTTATAGGCTGAAATTGATTTTATTTTATAAAATGATTATGATAATGCTTTGCAAAAGATACACAATCATCATCTGTTTGTTAAAATGCTTCTTCTTAGATTATTTGTAGTGAAATTAAATCACTAAGTTCAGGTTTTGCCTGACGACCATAGCAAGGTGGTTCCACTCCTTCCCATCTCGAACAGGACAGTTAAATGCCTTTGCGCCGATGATAGTAGACATCTCGTCTGCGAAAGTAGGTTATCGTCAGGCTTCTAGAAAATTGAGTTCCTTCACATAATATTTTATGTGGAGGAATATCAGTATCAATTATATAGTCTGGCAAAGCTTATAGCTAGACTATGTATCTCATTCCAAATATCATGAGTTCCATGAGTTCGTTCCGGTAGCTCTACTTTCCTTTTGTTAATTAAATCTATTTTATGTGCTTGTATCAGAATACTCTCTAGTGATTTTGTTTTTTTATTTTTATACTAAATCTCATAAGGGAGTCTTTGTGCTTTCCAAAAATATTTAATTTTTCTATTATTTGTGATGAGTGATTATTTTCTATTAACTTCCCTATTATTTTTATATCCTCATAAATAGCCCATAAAATTAACGGAACTGGGAATAGCTCGTTTATTTTAAAATAATGCAGTATTTTGGTTAATCTCGGAACGTTACCGTCCAGTATTGATATGCGAAAATCATATAGATTATAGTTAGATAGGTTCTCTAGAATACTACTCTTTACATCAATGTCACTGATCTTACCTTTGGAGAACAAAAAACTAAGTTTTTCTATTTCTTGTGATGCCCCCAATAAATTATTTTCTAGATTATTAGCCATCCATTCTATTGTTTTTACATCTGTGTATTGGCCTTGTTCTTGTAATCTATTTTTAATCCAGATAGGAAGATTATCTTGTCTGATATTGGGTATATTTATGGTTATACCTATATTTATTAAATTTTTCATCCAGCTGCTATGAATAATTTTATTATTTTTTTGCATTTGAATAATTAATACATCTTTCACAGGTTTTATTTTTTTTATATATTGAGATATTTTAGTCATAGTATCAGATCCCAATTTTCCGATATTTCCATAACTAATATTTATATTAAAAATTCTGTTTTTATCAAATAAATTTAAAGTTGATATTGAGTTAAGTAATGATAACCAATCACTTTTTGAATCCATTACTAGGTTAGAATAATTATGAAAATTATATTTGAATAAATGAGAATGTATTTTATCTATAGTTTCATTTATAAGTAATTGCTCTGTCCCTGTTAGTATATAAACAGGTGAAAAGTCACCATTTATATTTTTAATATAATTGTTTATATTTTTATAATCTAAAGTTCTTATCATTATTTATAAATAAAGCATACGCATTATTATGACTAAGACATAATTTCACCTTATATCTTAGTCGTAAGCATAATTAGAAAAATTAAGCTATATTTACACCACTATATTAACTAATTTTCCTGGAACTACAATTATTCTTTTTATATTATCACTAAACTTTAATACACTTTCGTGCTTCATTGCCATTTCTTTTATATCTTCTTCGCTGGCATCAGAAGAAACAAGAAACGATCCTCGTAACTTTCCATTAACCTGTACAATAATTTTAGTATTTTCACTTAAAACAGCGTTTTGGTCAACTTCCGGCCATTCGGCTTCTATTATGTCTCCCATTGTCAGATTATATCCCAATTCTCTCCATAGATTCCATGTTATGTGCGGAATAATTGGATAAAGTATTCTCAATAGTACTCCTATAGATTCTTTTAAAACCATAGAGTAATTTTCATTTTTATTTAGTTTTTCTCTTGATATAAAGCTTTCAATGTCATTCAATATTTTCATTGATGTTGAGACTACTGTATTATATTGTACCCTTTTATAGTCATAATTAGCTTTTATAAGATTTGAATATAAATTAAATCTTAGAAACTTTTGATTGTCATTTAGTTGACAAAATATATCTTCTTTATTATTTTTATTTTGATTTAACAATGAATCTCTATTTGTATAGCATATTTTCCATAATTTTTTTAGGTAACGATAAGCACCTTCAATTCCAGATTCTGACCACTCTAATGTCTGTTCTGGTGGGCTAGCAAATATTATGAATAAACGTGCTGTATCAGCACCAAATTTATCTATTATAACTTGTGGATCAACACCATTATTTTTAGATTTTGACATGGTGCTTATGCCATTATATTCCACATAAGAGCCATCTTTTATTAATTTATATTCTTTTATATCCGAATTTTCATTTTGATATGTTTCTATGTCATTGGAGTTAAAATATTCTAGGCCTCCTAAATTATTTCTTCTTGAGTAAGTGTGATTAAGAACCATGCCTTGACAAAGTAATTTTTTTATTGGCTCATCAAGCTGTAGAAGCCCCATATCTCGCATTGCCTTACACCAGAATCTTGCATAAAGAAGGTGTAGTACTGCATGCTCTATACCGCCTATATATTGATCCATCGGCATCCAATAATTAAATCTATTATCTATAACAGAATTTTTATTATCGGGAGAAGTATATCTCATGAAGTACCAAGAAGAATCAACAAATGTATCCATTGTGTCTGTCTCACGTTGAGCTTCATTACCACATTTTGGACATTTACATTTTATAAAAACTTCATCTTTTTTTAGTGGGTTTCCACTACCATCAGGAATTAGATTCTCAGGCAATAATACTGGCAGGTTTTCCTCTGGTAATGGTACAGCTCCACAGGTGCTGCAGTTTACCATCGGTATAGGTGTTCCCCAATATCTTTGACGAGATACGCTCCAATCACGTAATCTCCACATTGTTTTGTTTTTGCCGATTTTATTCTCTGAGATGTAAGAAAATATTTCATTTTTTGCCGATACGCAATCTAAACCATCATACTTACCAGAATTAATTAAGTACGCATTATCTGTATCTTTATACCAATCGTTCCATTGCGTTTTATCGAATATTTTACCTTTTTTTGCAATTACTTGTTTAATATCAATTCCATATTTCTTTGCAAAATGAAAGTCTCTTTCATCATGTGCAGGCACTCCCATTATAGAACCGTTACCGTAATTCATTAATACATAGTTACAAATCCAAATAGTTATATTTTCTTTTGTTATCGGGTGAGTAACTACTAATCCGGTATCTATACCTAATCTTTCCTTTGTAGCTAATTCTGATTCCTTTGTTCCACCGGTTTTACAATGATCCAAGAATTCTTTTATTTCAGTATTATTTTCAGCAACCAGTTTTGCCAATGGGTGTTCGTAAGATATAGCACAAAAAGTTACGCCCATTAATGTATCTGGTCTTGTTGTAAACACATGTAATTTGCCATTTTGAAAAAGATTTCCATTTGCATCTAATATTTGATGCTCAAAGTAAAAATCTAATCCTTCTGATTTACCAATCCATTTTTCTTGCATCAATCTAACTTGATCAGGCCATTCCTTGAGTTTACTATTAAGATCTTCCAGCAGTTCTTCAGAATAATTAGTTATTCGTAGATAGTAACCTGGAATTTCTCTTTTCTCTACTATAGCACCAGATCTCCAGCCACAGCCATTAATAACTTGTTCATTTGCTAGTACAGTTTTGTCTACTGGATCCCAATTAACTATTTGGGTGTCTCGGTACACGATCCCATGCTCTAGCATTTTTAAAAATAACCATTGATTCCACTTGTAATATGCTGGATCGCAAGCACATATTTCTCTAGACCAATCGATCGCTAGACCCATTGCTAGCATCTGTTTTTTCATGTAAGAAATATTATTTCTTGTCCATTCAGAGGGTGATATTTTAGATTTTATAGCTGCATTTTCAGCTGGCATTCCAAAAGCATCCCAGCCCATCGGCATTAATACATTAAAACCTTTCATGCGCATATATCGCGTCATCATATCATTAATGGTATAGTTCCTAACATGACCCATATGCAATTTACCACTAGGATATGGAAGCATAGAACAAGCAAAAAACTTTGGTTTTAAGTTCCCGTCGGCATTTTTTGCATATTCTTCAACCTTGTATATTCTATTAGATTCCCAATATGTCTGAGCTGTTTTTTCTATTAAGTTATGATCGTAGTATTCTTTCATTGCTAATTAGATTTAAATGTATTGGGGTAATATGCAATAATGCTCTATTTTGTCATATTAATCATAGAATTAACTATATTGATTATATGAATAATTTTATTTTTTAATTAAAAACATTAAAAGATATAAAAATCTCTTTAATGAGAACCGTGATGATTGTTCTAAAAGACATAAACTAGATCAGGGTTTAAATTAAGAGATACCTATGAAGTAATAATTTATGTAATTAGAATTATTTAAGTTTTATTTCTTTATATCCAACATGTTTTCTTACTACCGGATCAAATTTTTTTAATGAGATTTTTTCTGGACTATTTTTCTTATTCTTAGTAGTTGTATAAAAATGACCAGTGCCAGCTGTTGACTCTAATTTAATTTTTTCCCTAGATCCCTTTGCCATTTTTGTTTTCCTATTTTAATTAATCTTATAATTCTTATTATTAAGAGTTATCTAAGACTGATTTGATTCCATTTTTGTCTATTGTTCTAATCGCTTTAGTAGATACCTTGAGTCGTATCCATTTATTTTCCTCTTCTATCCAAAACCTTCTTGATTGCAGGTTAGGTAGAAAACGTCTTTTAGTTTTATTGTTTGCATGAGAGACATTATTGCCTACCATGGGAGCTTTACCTGTTATTTGACATACACGGGCCATAAAAAACACCTTTATTTTTAGGTAATTTTGACAATATAATAAAATTCTGCAAAAGATGAGTCTTCCAGATATTAAGTCTTTTCCTTAACGGCAGATTTATTACTGCGCAAAAAAATATTAGAACTGGTTATTATACTTATTTATATAAAAATTGTACAGGCACATAAACAAGATAAAAACCAACAGCCCTCATTATAGCATATTCATATGTTTTTATTATCGATTGTTTAATCTTATTTTGTTAGATAACTAATGTTCTAATTCATTAGAATTAACTAATTTATAACCTATAGATTATTATCAGCATCCTCATCTTAGTTGTATTATTAGACATTAATAACTAGTATATTAGCTATAATATACTGATTAACTAATTTTATAATTTCATGTAATGTATTTTATATTGTTATACAGTCTTGCGCGGAATTCAGTTGTTTTACTAATGGAGATAGGTGATGATTAAACTAGGTGTGAATATCGACCACGTTGCTACAATAAGACAACAAAGATATACGGATTATCCTGATCCTATACTAGCCGCATTAAAGGCTGAGGATGCTGGTGCAGATTTGATTACATTGCATCTTAGAGAGGATAGAAGACATATACAGGATAGTGATGTCTTTACCATGCGCAAAATGATAAGAACTAGAATGAATCTAGAATGTTCCTTATCAAAAAATATTATTGATATAGCTTGTCAAGTAAAACCAAATGATGTGTGCCTTGTTCCTGAAAATCGTTCTGAGTTAACTACAGAAGGAGGTTTAGATGTTATTAAATATAATTCTACTATTAAAGATGTCGCCGATCGGTTGAGTAGCAATGGGATAAATGTATCAATATTTATTGATCCTGATATAGGTCAGATAGAAGCTGCAGCAAAAATCGGAGTTGGTGTTATAGAGATACATACAGGAAAGTATTCTGACGCCAAATTCACAGAAATTAATAATGAACTATTTAGAATTAATGAAGCTGTGAAATTTGCAAAGAAATATGGATTAAAAGTTAATGCTGGTCATGGTCTAAGTTACGACAATGTTGCTAGTATAGCTACTATTGAAGGAATAGAAGAACTAAACATTGGTCATTCTATAATTAGTAGAGCTTTATTCGATGGCATCTATAACGCAGTTGTTATAATGAAGCAAGTTATATTTGAGGCTAAGGCCAAGTAAGGTATCCTATTAAAAATGTTTAATAATTTCAAGATAGATAAATACATTAATAATATACCTAGAATAGCAGGGGTTGGTATAGATTTGTTATCTGTTGATAGAGTAAGAACATTATATCAAAGATATCAAAAACATTTTCTGAAGAAAATGCTTGGCGAAGAAGAGTTGTATGTTTTTCAAAAAAGATTGAATTCTAACTATGAGCGAGGTATTAGATTTTTAACCACAAGGATAGCATCAAAAGAAGCTTTTTCTAAAGCTGTTGATACAGGTATACGATATCCTGTTACATGGAAAAATGTCCAAATTATTAATTCTAGCAAAGGCTCTCCTAAAATTATTTTATCTTCTGATCTTGATTTATGGTACAGGTCTACTTATGAAGATGCCTATGTTTCAATTAGTGATGATATTAACCTAGCTCTAGCTATTGTTATTACAGATAGGAAGTGCAAAAATGTCCTATAAATTATGATAGATAGTCTTAATCTAAAAGTTTTTCTATCTAATCTTCCTAATTTGCCTGGAATATACAAGTATATAGATAGTTCTAACAATGTCATATACATTGGTAAGGCAAAAGATTTGAAGAAAAGAGTATCCTCTTACTTTATAAAGAAATCTAATAGCCCTAGAATTAATGTTATGATTTCTAAAATATCTAGCATTGAGTTTACAGTCACAAATTCTGAAGTTGATGCTCTGATTTTGGAGAACAATCTAATAAAATCTATACATCCTAGGTATAATATACTGTTTCGTGATGACAAGTCTTATCCCTATCTAAAGATATCGTCTCATGAGTGGCCTAGGTTAGTTTTTTGCAGAGTTTATAAAGAAAAGATAGATGGTCAGTATTTCGGTCCTTTCCCTGATGCATGGGCTGCACGTGAAACTATTAGAATCTTGCAAAAGATTTTTCATATAAGAAATTGTAACGACTCCATGTTTCTCAATCGTTCAAGACCTTGTTTGTTAGGACAGATTGGTAGATGTTCTGCTCCTTGTGTTGGCTTAATAAACAAAAGTAACTATCTGAAGGATGTTGATAGCGCAGTCTTGTTTCTAAAAGGTCAATCTAGTTATTTAATAAAAGAAATAAAAGAAAAAATGAATAAGGCTTCATTAGAGCTAAATTACGAACAAGCTTCTGTATTTCGTGACCAGATAATGGCTTTATCAAAGATATTGAATAAACAAACTATGGAGAGTTCTGATAATGAAGATACAGACATTATATCTATAGTTTTTGAGGGAAATAAATATTGTGTTAACGTTGCTATGGTTAGATACGGAAAACATTTAGGAGACAGATCTTTTTCGGAAAATGAATATTTAATTGGTCCTGAAGCTGTTTTAGATGCTTTTTCTTCGCAATTTTATTTAAAAAATAAATTACCTGACGTTCTAGTGTGTTCCCATAACTTTGCAGATAGAAATACTATCAATATTATTAAACAATATCGTGGAGAAAGAAAAAAAATAAAAATATTCGTACCTCCTCTTAAAGGCATAAGATATTCGTGGTTAAAACAAGCTACTGATAACGCTAATTTAGCCTTGCAAAAAAAATTTGATAATATTAGTTTATATATTAATCAAATAAATAAGCTAGTTGATATCCTAAAAATAAAAACAAATAGTTTATCATCTTTTAGAATTGAATGTTTTGACATCAGCCATCTTCAAGGTGAGGCTACTAGAGCATCTTGCGTTGTTTTTGAGAATTGTGGAATGAATCCATCTTTATATCGACTGTTTATTATAGATAAAATAAAACCTGGTGATGATTGTGCGGCTATAGAACAGGTCCTATATAAGAGATTTTCAAAACAAAATATAAAAGTACCTAACATAGTATTGATTGATGGCGGAAGAGGGCAAATAGAGGCGTCAAAAAGAGTATTTAAGAATTTGAATTTAGATATTAGTTTATTAATTGGGATTTCTAAAGGAGAGAATCGTAAAACAGGTTTAGAAACACTTGTCTTTGCAGATGATAGACATGATCTTGTGCTAGGAGTTGAATCTGAGGCATTAATGCTATTAGCACATATAAGAGATGAAGCCCATAGATTTGCTATCAGCGGAATGAGGAATGTTGCCAACAAATCAAGATCTCATTCCAAAGTAATGGATATAAAGGGAATTGGTAAAAAACGTTGCGCCTCACTATTAAAACATTTTGGTAGCTTATCTGGTATTGCTTCAGCTACAATAGAGGAAATCTCTTCCATAGATGGCATTTCTAGTTCTTTGGCTCATGATATTTATGAATCCTTACATTAATATTAGATTTTTTAAGTTAACTTATGGTTATGTTTTATGCCTATAAATACTCCAACTATCTTAACTTTTATTCGTATTGTAATAATTCCATTGATTTTATTAGTATTTTACATTCCCGATAAATATGTTTGCAGTGCATTTAGTAATGGTATTGCATCTATGCTTTTTATTTTGGCTGCTTTTACAGATTGGCTTGATGGTTGGTTAGCACGTCGCCTGAATCAGAGCACTTTATTTGGTTCTTTTTTAGACCCTGTTGCCGATAAGCTTATAGTATGTGCGTCTTTAATAGTTTTATTGGAGCTCGATCGTGTTAGTGCACTAGTAGTTTTAATAATAATAGGCAGAGAAATATTTATATCAGCTTTGCGTGAATGGATGGCAAGGATTGATGCTGAGGACATTATCGCTGTCCATAAACTAGGGAAGTTAAAGACCTTGGTTCAAATGATTGCAATACCTTGTTTGTTTTACGGAGAGCCTATTCTCCATGTTTATTTTTTCAAGATCGGATCCATACTAATTTCATTAGCATCCATATTGACTTTATTATCGATGTTTTTTTATATAAAATGCTCTTGGCCATCACTAAACAGTAAATGTTGTCCCAATGAGAACATTGATAATTAATTTTTATAATGTTCTAACACAACATGTGTTTTTGTTATAGAATACAAGAAACAAGCGATAATTTTTACTAATTCGGTTTTCATATATGAATTCTTCTCCACAAAATAGCCATTTATATGACAAAGATACTCGTTCTCGTGATTGGAAAATTATTCTTTTAATATCTTTTATACATGCGTTATCTCATTTTTTTCAGTTGGTTTTGCCATCGTTATATATAGCTCTTGGGTTAGAGTTTTCTTTAGATTTTGCCAAGCTTGGTTTTTTAGCTTCAGTCTTTTATGTAATATCTGGTGTTGGTCAGGTTATATCGGGCATAGCTGTAGACAAATACGGCCCATTTAAAGTCTTGTTATTTGGGATGGTAGCTTTTTTTGTTTCTAGCTTAACAATATCATATTCTTTTGGATATTTCTCATTGTTGTGTTCCGCTATCCTGGGAGGAGTTGGTAATTCTGTATTTCATCCTGCTGGTTATTTAATTATTAATAAACTGGTAAGTAATAATAGGCTAGGTTATGCATTTAGTTTACATGGTCTGTCAGGAAGTATTGGCTGGGCATGTGCACCTATTTTTATTACAACTGTTATATTCATGACCAATTGGCGAATGGCTGCACTCAGCGTTGCCTTACTATTTCTAATGTCTTTATTATTTGTTATTAGATCTAAGGATTATTTATATATTGATACTTCAACTTGTAAAAACGATGATAAGAGTAGTGAATTAAAAAATAAAGATTATATAGGGTCAATAGTGAAGATGTTTTCCCACTTTGCGATGTGGGGTGCTTTTATATTTTTTATAGCTACTTCGTTTGCCACATCTTCGATACAACAGTACACTATACCGATTTTAGTTAGGTTGTATGGTTTAAGCGAGATGTTTGCAGGGTCTATGCTATCAACATATATGGTGTCTTCCGCTATGGGAATATTTGTTGGCGGATTATTAATATCAGCTATGAGATTTAAGGAAGGTAATATTTTAATATCGCTCGTTGTTTCTGGTATTACGCTATTTGCTATATCTATTGGCCTAATCCCAACAAATTACATAACTGTGGCTTTTATTGTGGCAGGTTTTTGTTTTGGCATAGCTATCCCTTCTAGAGATATGCTAGTGAGAAAAATAGCATCTAAACATTCTACTAGTTTAGTATATGGTGTCGTTTATTCTGGAATGGATATAGGATCTGCTTGCGGACCAATACTATTCGGATTCATGATGGATTCTGGATTCTACAGGTTACCTTGGATGGTCGCAGGATTGATGTTGCTAGTTTCTGTATACATAGCTGAATGGTTAGATAAGAGGTCAAAGCAATAATTTAGTAAATTTTTTCATTGTCTTTCTGTTCTGCAATTTTCTAGTGGTGGTGGCTCATTTCTGTCACTTGTTCTCCATGGATTGATATCTATACCACCCCTTCTAGTGAAATTACCGTATACGCTTAAGTAGTTTGGTTGACACGTATATGATATATCCATAAATATTTTGTCTATACAATTTTCATGAAATCCAAGATGGTCTCTGTAGGATATTATGTATTTTAGTATAGAAGAATGATCTATTTTTATTCCTTTATATTTTATTTTAATGCTTGCCCAATCTGGTTGTCCTGTAACAGGACACCTTGATCTAAACATTCTGGATATAATTGTTTCAGAAACCACATCTACGCTAGTATTAGAGAGTTCTAATAATTCAGGAGATGGTTTATAAATATTAATTTTTACCTCTATATCATCTATACATAATCCTACATCACTAGATTTTTCTATGTATAGCATATGGAAGTTTTCAGGAGTGATCATTTTTATAAAGACTGGACACTGTATTGCATTCGATATGTCTTTATTTAAAATATCTTTGACTTCATTAATGTTTTCAAAATTAGTATTATTGAATGAATTTAAGTATAGTTTTAATGATTTAGATTCTATTATATTGAGGCTGTTTGATGGTATTTCAATTTTTGCAATTGCAATCTCTGGTTTCCCATTATTATTTAACCAAGATAGTTCATATATATTCCATATATCTAACCCATACATTGGTATTTTAGAAATAGTTTTCCTCGGAATTGCAAACAAATAGTTCGGATCATACTTGAATGAATATTCTATATCATGCCCTAAAGGATTTATATTGCCCATATTTATCGTTAATATTAAATTAAGTAAATCTATTATTTTATCTAAGTTAACATATTTCTTGTTGAAATTGCAATTTCATTTTTATGAAATCATTTATTGGTGTTTTAAGGAAATTTAATTAATTTAAGCTAATTTAATAACTTTATTCAAATTACTGTTTTTATATATTTTTCTTATTTGTTATAATAAATCCTCTTAACTGCCCAGAGGATAACCTTGCATTTACAATAATTTTTTATAAGTATCTCAAGCTGCTATTATCTATGTAAAACTACTATATAAATCTTTCGTATTTAAGTTTATTGCAAGAAAGTCACTATTAATTTACTATTTTACGATAAAGATATAAATATAATGTACATTGTTTAATTTTTATATGTTGTTATTTATTAAAACATTATATGTATATTATGTCTTTACTTAATTTTAATTTAGAGGCTATTAAGTAGTTGCTGTCATTCATTATATGTTTATATTCTTTATATATTAATTATATTTATAGGCTAATAATATTTATTTGTATACTAATATGCATTTATATGTTTGATTTTTCATAAAAAACACTAGCATGTATATCACTTATTGGTTTTATCTTGATAATGTTCGCATTAAAGATAACCAAAAAATAAATTAATATAAATAGTTTTATAATAATTATTTAGTCACATAGTTGGGTGTCATGACATGATTATCAGATGTTTATGCAATTTATTTTTGATGATTTTCTCCTCTATTGTTATTGGTTTTTCATCTTATGGTAATGAATGTTCTATCTCATTTGATCTAGAATATAGAGATAATTGTTTAGATAAATTGAGAAAAGATGCTCTTGACAATAATATATCTTATATGGATTTTGATCTTTTTACTAAAGATGTAAAGTTATTACATAACACTATAAGATTGAAAGATACGCAGCCGGAAGTTTCTTATAGTTGGAGTAAGTATATCTCTAATGCAATCAATACAAAACGAAAAGAAGAAGGACTTTTAGTTATAAATAAGTTTAAGAGTCAACTGGAAGAACTATCTAATATTTACAATATTGATTACGAGTTACTAGTAGCAATTTTTGGTATAGAAACTAATTATGGTAAAACATTAGGTAATACCAGTGTTTTAGATGCATGGTTTACTAGGGCTTGTACTGAGTCTAATCCATTATGGAAGAAAAATTTTTATGCTGCTATTACTATGTTACGAGATGGGCTGGTAGAAAAGGAAAAGTTTATTGGATCTTGGAGTGGTGCTTTTGGTATGACTCAATTTATTCCAACATCTTTTTATGAGCTTGCTGTAGATGGTGATGGTGATGGTATCATAGATTTATATGGGTCTATAGTTGACTCATTAGCTTCTACAGCCAATCATTTGAAAAAAAGAAATTTTAATTGGATACACAATGTCCCTGCTGCAGTAGAAGTATATCTTCCTAGAGATCTTTTAGTAAAAATTCCCATTGGGGTAGAATTTTTAGGAGATGATAGATATTCTTTAAGTGAATGGTTTAAATATGGAGTAATAATAATAGATAATCATGATATATATTGTAAAGATTTAGAACATGTGAAAGCAGTGATATTTGCTCCAACAGGATCTGAAGGCCCTATATTTCTAGTAAGTGATAATTTTAAATCTATATTAAGTTATAATAGGTCTAAGAAGTATGCTTTAGCAGTGTCTTTATTATTTAATTATTTTAAAAATAATGATGATTATTTACATGTTTCTTGGCCATTGGATAATATAATTAATCGATAAAGATAATTTTTTGTATGTCTTGTTTTATTTGTAAACAATTTTTTATCTACCGCTTTTGGTGAATGATATGAGAACCGATAAACTGACTGTAAAACTCCAAAAGAATTTATTAGATGCTCAAAGCTTAGCCGTATTAAATGACAATCAATACATTACATCTATACATATTTTAAAAGCTATGATAGATGATGAGGATACCTTTATTTCTAATATACTGGTTAGTTCTGGAGTTGTTATTAGTAAATTAAATACACTTTTGGATGTTGCATTAAAGAAACTACCTAAGGTTCATAATATAAATGATGTGCAATTAGGTAAAGAATTACAAGGATTATTTATTCGAGCTGAAAAAGAAGCTAGTAAAAGAGGAGATGATTATATTTCTAGCGAAATATTATTAATAGTTTTATCAGATGATAAAGGTGATGTTTCTGTTTTATTAAAGGAGTCTGGTCTAAAAACTAATTTGTTAAAAGAGTCTATTAACAATATTCGAGGGTCTGATAAAATATCTAATATGAATGATGAATCTAACCGTAATGCATTGTCTAAGTATACTACTGATGTTACTTCTTTGGCCCGCCAAGGTAAACTTGATCCAGTCATAGGTCGTGATGATGAAATAAGACGCACTATTCAAATTTTACAACGTAGAACAAAAAATAATCCTGTATTAATTGGTGAGCCAGGTGTTGGTAAAACAGCTATAGTAGAAGGATTAGCACAGAGGATAATAAATGGCGAGGTTCCTGATAATTTGCGTGATAAAAGAGTACTATCTTTAGATTTGGCATCTTTAGTGGCAGGAGCAAAATTCAGGGGTGAGTTTGAGGAACGTTTAAAAGCAGTATTAAAAGATATTTCAGTAGATTGTAGCAGCATATTGTTTATAGACGAACTACATACAATAATGGGTGCTGGCAAAGCAGAAGGATCTATCGATGCAGGCAATATGCTTAAGCCAGCATTGGCAAGAGGCGAACTACATTGTATAGGTGCTACTACTCTGGATGAATATCGTAAATATATAGAGAAAGATGCTGCCTTAGAGAGGAGATTTCAGAAAGTTATTGTAGATGAGCCAAATGTTGAATCCACGATAGCTATTCTTCGTGGATTGCAAGAACGCTATGAGATTCATCATGGTGTGGAAATTACCGATCCGGCTATAGTTGCAGCAGCAGAATTATCTAATCGTTATATTACTGATCGTTTTTTACCAGATAAAGCTATTGATTTAATAGATGAAGCTGGCGCTCGTATTAGGATGGAAATTGATTCTAAGCCGGAAGCCATGGATAAACTAGAGCGTAGAATTATTCAATTAAAGATAGAGCGAGAAGCAGTAAAGAAAGAATCTGACGATGTGTCTAAGAGAAGATTGTGTGTTATAGAAGATGAATTAAAGAAAATACAGCAAGAATACAATGATTATGAAAAAATATGGAAATCAGAGAAAAATGTTGTTGAAGGAACCAAAAACATAAAAGAAGAGATAGATAGCTTAAAAGCAAAAATGGCTGAATTTCAAAGAAATGGACAATACGATCGATTAGCAGAGTTGCAATATTCAAAATTACCAGAATTAGAAGAAAAATTAAAATCAGCAGAAAGTTATTCTATAAATCAATCTAGTGATAAGAAGTTTAAATTACTTCGTACTCAGGTAGGAGCTGAGGAAATAGCGGAAGTGGTTTCTAGAGCTACTGGTATTCCAGTGTCAAAAATGATGCAGGGAGAGAGAGAGAAATTGCTACATATGAGTGATTTTTTAAACTCTAAAATTATAGGACAATCTGAGGCAGTTAATGCTGTTTCTGATGCTATTCTTCGTGCCAGAGCTGGATTATCAGATCAGTCAAGACCTTCTGGTTCTTTTCTTTTCCTAGGACCTACAGGGGTTGGTAAAACTGAGTTAGCAAAAGCTCTTGCTGATTTTATGTTCGATTCTAGGGATCACATGATAAGAATAGACATGAGTGAATTTATGGAAAAACACTCAGTTGCAAGATTAATAGGAGCTCCTCCTGGTTATGTTGGTTATGAAGAAGGAGGTTATTTAACAGAAGCAGTTAGAAGAAAGCCTTATAGTGTTGTGTTGTTAGATGAAGTTGAGAAGGCTCATCCTGATGTTTTTAATGTTTTATTACAAGTCCTAGATGATGGACGTTTGACTGATAGTCATGGCAGAACTGTTGATTTCAGGAATACAATCATTATAATGACATCGAACTTGGGATCCAACCATATTCAGAGTATGATGAATGATACTTATGACGAGATACGCAAAGTTGTCATGGAGGAATTGAAGGCAACTTTAAGGCCTGAATTTCTTAATCGTATAGATGAGATTGTTTTCTTTCATAGCTTAAAGCTAGAGCAAATGTCTTCTATAGTAAAGATACAAATAGATCAATTGAAAGATCGTTTGAAACAAAAGAGTATGCGCATAGATTTAACAGAAAATGCTATTTCATCATTAGCAAATAAGGGTTTTGATATTGTGTTTGGAGCTAGACCTCTTAGACGTACAATTCAAAATTACATTGAAAACCCATTATCTAGATTAATACTAGAGGGTAAGGTTGGTGAAAATGACAGGATCAGTGTAAATTATTCTGATAATGAATTCACTTTCAAAATTAATAATTAATGTAAGTGAGTTTATATTTGTAATGGTGAAAGTTTTTTTATAAAACTTTTACCATTACTATTAAGTGCACGCCAGGATATCCATAATTTCTTTATGGGCGTTATTGATACCATTTCATTTGAAAAATCTGAGTTGAATGAGTCTATTTTTTCTAGTATTGCATAATTTATACCAGCGACAGCAAAACTTTCTCTGTATTTTTTATAATTATAAGAATTAATGTCGGTTATAGCATCTCTATATAAATCTTTTGCTCTTTTTACTTGAAACTTTATAAATTTTTTAAAATTCTCTGAATTTTCACCATTGCTTATATCTTTTATTTTTAAGTTGAATTTATCCAAATCCTCATTTGGTAAAAATATAATTCCATTTTTTGCATTTATGTATATATTTCGTATTGAGTTTGTAAGCTGTATTGCTATTCCGATCTTTTCATTGTAAATAGCAGCATTATCATCATCATTACAGAATACCTTATTAAAAAGACCACATATTACTCTATTAGTGGTCCAGTAGTTGTTATATAGATCCTTCAAGTTGTAAAAAAAATCTTTCTCTAAAATATTTTCTATATTATTTATAAAATAAATTAATTCATCACAAATGAATGGATATTCTTTTATATGCAAAGATAATTCTTTAGTAATTGGATGGTCTGACATTTCTTTTTGCATTCTATAAATTTGATTTTTCCACCATGCAATTTTTGAGTAAGCCACGGTCATCGTATGGCAATCTGACAATATGTTTTCTATTTTTTTATGTAGAGCGTACATTGAGATTAGAGCTCTTTTTTTATTACTAGGTAACAAAATAGTTGCATAATACATATTTGATCCAGCAGGAGCAAATTCTTTTTCACAGTATTCATTTGGTGTCATTTTAATTATTAATCAGTTATATAAATATATAGATAATGAAGCTTTATTCTAAATCCATTACAATTTATTAACAAATCTTTATCTTAATAATTGATTAATTTATCAAAAAAATTCACCTGTTTTAAATTATAAATTATTAGTTAAGATGTTCTTCATATGACAAAATCGAATTATAAATGTTCAAAGTGTGAGTACATTACTCATAAATGGCTTGGAAAGTGCCCAAGTTGTGGTTCGTGGAACTCATTTTCTGTTTCATGTATCGATGATATTTCTAATGCATATAAAAAAATAAGCACTAACATAGATGAAATCAAAAGACTTTCTGATATAGGAATTAGCAAATCAAATCGTATTACTGTGGGAATTAATGAGTTTGATAGGGTTTTAGGTGGAGGTCTAGTAGCTGGGTCTATAGTTTTAATAGGAGGAGATCCTGGTGTAGGAAAGTCAACTTTAATATTACAGTCTCTAGCATTTTTATCAGAAAACAATAATGTTTTGTATGTTACCGGTGAAGAGTCTGTTGAACAAGTTGCATTACGTGCTTCTAGACTAAATTTGTTAACAGAAAAGGTAAATGTGCTGTCTGAAATCAATATTGATAAAATTATTTCTTCTATTGTTGAGGTAAAATTTCAAATTGTTGTAATCGATTCAATACAGACCATGTTTAGCAATTTATCTAGTTCTGCACCGGGATCTGTTTCTCAAGTTAGGGATTGTGCTATACAAATCACAAGAATGGCAAAACAATTTGGCATTACAGTATTAATAATAGGTCATGTTACTAAGGATGGATCATTAGCAGGACCAAGAATATTAGAACATATAGTAGATACAGTTTTATACTTTGAAGGGGAAAATCATTCATTCTTTCGTATTATTAGATCTTTTAAGAATAGATTTGGTCCAGTTAATGAGATTGGTGCTTTTAAGATGACTGATCAAGGTTTGTTAGGTGTTGCAAATCCGTCCGCTTTATTCTTGTCTAAACATAGGGATAAAGTTTCTGGTTCATGCGTTATGGTAACTCAAGAAGGATCAAGACCATTATTAATTGAGATACAAGCGTTAGTAAATACCTCAAGCACATCTAATAGAAGATTACTTACAATTGGTTTTGACTCTAACCGTTTATCAATGTTGCTTGCTGTTATGAATAGGCAGGCAAAACTGCCAACTAGTGATAAAGATATTTTTGTAAATATTGTGGGAGGTGTAAGAATTATAGAACCATCTGCTGATTTACCAGTATTGCTAGCTATATATTCATCATTAGTTAACAAACCATTACCTTTAAAGATGATTTCATTTGGAGAAGTTGGTTTAGCAGGTGAGATCAGGCCAGCATCAAAAGGTCAAGATCGTTTAAAGGAGGCTGTTAAGCTTGGATTTAATATGGCCTTAATACCATCATCAAATAAACCTATAAAAAGAATAGAAGGCTTAGAAATATTAACCTCTAATAGATTAGAAGATTCTTTCAAGATTATAAAATCAATGTATTAACCATCTATTTACTAACACCAATAAATGTTTATTTTTATGGTGTTAGTATTTTAATTAATTATTATCAATTACTGGAATTTTCTTTGAAATGGTATTGCGTCTATTATTCTTTTATCAAATTTTTTGTAAAATTCAACATAAACTGGTTCCATCGCCATTGCAAAACTAGCTCTTTCTACTTCAGTTACTTGCATTCCTTCCTTCCTCAATCTATCGAGGCTTCTTTTCTCGATATCGTCTACAAAATCACGCATTTTCAAACAGGCAGCACGTCCAGATTTCTGAAAAAATTTCTTATCGGTAGATGATAGTTGTTTATATAATTTTGATGATACTAGTATTAAAGCTGGCGCATATACATGCCCGGTGAGAGATAAATATTTTTGCATATTGTACATTTGCGTTGCAATTATCACGGATAGTGGATTTTCCTGTCCGTCAATACTTCCATCCTTAAGAGCTTTAATAGCATCTGTTAGAGTCATCGGTACCGGTAATATCCCTATATAATCGAATCCAGCTACATGTATAGAATTCTGAGGTGTGCGTATTTTCAAACCCTTGGCATCCTCTGGTACTAAAACAGGTCTGACATTGTTTGTTAGATGACGGAATCCTTGTTCTCCCCATGCCAAAGCAACAATTCCTTTTTCTGGAAATTTAGAAAGAATATTTTTCCCGATAGGTCCATCTAATACATTCCTGGCATGCTGTAGATCATGCATTAGAAACGGTATATCGAACATGCCTATTTCTGGTATCAAATCCATAACAGCACTAGTTGATATAACAGCTAAGTCAATCTTACCGGACTGTAATCCCTCTATCACTTCATGCTCAGAACCTAGCTTATTATTAGGAAATTTTTCTACTATAAATTTACCTTTACTGACAGTCTCTAGAGAGTTAGCAAAAGCACTAGCCCCCGCCCCATAATGAGAAGTGCTAGATAGAGCGTGAGCTAGTTTTAACTTAGTCTCAGCCGCAGATGCAGGCATAACAGCTATTACCGCTAATACGGCTAATGCAATCCAATTAAGCCAAACATTTCGCATTCATCTACTCCTGAAAAATCAAAAGAAGTTTTTAAAAAATCAAACAGAGATATTCTAAAAAATGAATGTCTTCATATTGTCCCAAAGTACTCTATAAAATATGGATAAAAGACATACGCACATCTCACTTGTTTTTTAAAATCTTCATGCATACTAATTCTTAAAAGAATATTATATATTTATCTAAATTGTTTTATTGTTCTCAATTCAAACAAAAGCAATTACTATACCATTTAATATGTAAAAATACGCTATTAAAATAATGTTGATTATAAATTATTTGTTATATAAGGTATATTCATCATTTCTTTATTTATAAAAAACTTTATCATCTGTAAAGATTATACAATAATTGACAGTAGTTTGTGTTGGTGTGCAACCTTAAGCATTTTATTTAAATTAAATATTCCTGGTAAAATGATATCTAAAACAGTATGAAATATGGTTTTTGTCTTTAGAGAGAGCTATATTTTTTATATATCAAAGATTTTGTCTATAAAAAATATCAATAGATCTTAATTTTTTATATTCAGCGTTATATTTATGTGGTTTTATATAACAAAGTAAATAGCAATCATTCTAATTTTCTTTTTAATTGTAAAATAGTGCGATATAGTTGTTTTTCGTAATATTTGTGCTGATAACCAATGACAATTAATTGTATCTCATTATACTTGCTATATCTTTTTATGTTAATTAACTGCTTTATCGCTATAAAAACGTTGATTAAATTAAAGCATTTCAGCTTTGAGAACATAGAAAATATTATTAATGAACTTTCAAGTTTCGAACGTCGCTTGCACGAGGATATAATAGAGTCACACAGATTATATCGTAATGATATATTAGAACTAGCAAGGATTTTCCAGGTCGATTTTAAGTCTTTCCAGGACTCTATGAGAGATACTTTAAGTAGTGATGCCAGATCAAATCGTTCAGAAACAACCTCATCTTTCATGAAATTTTCTGACAGTTTTACAGAAAAATTGCAGGGATTAATAGAGATTAATGATAGACGTACTAAAGAAATTAGGTATACCTTAGAAAATAGATTACAAATCTTACAAAACAGCAACTCAGAAAAACTTGATGAAATAAGATATACTGTTGATGAAAAACTTCACTCAACTTTGGAGAAGAGGTTAGGAGAGTCTTTTAAGCAGGTTTCTGAGAGATTAGAAGCAGTTCATCAAGGATTAGGTGAAATGCAAAATTTAGCCGTTGGGGTTGGTGACTTAAAGAGGGTTTTGAATAATGTAAAAACTCGTGGCACATGGGGAGAGATACAGCTTTCAAGATTAATAGAAGATATTATGACTCCAGATCAGTATGGGCGTAACGTTAAGATTATCCCTAATAAGGATTTATTTGTTGAGTTTGCTATAAAACTACCAGGTTCCAGCAAAGAATCATCCCCTATATGGCTCCCTATAGATTCCAAGTTCCCAAAAGAAGAGTATGAAAGATTGATAGAGGCAAATGATAGCGCCAATATGGAAATTTCTAAATCAGCATCTAACGCTTTAGCAAAAGCACTAGAATTACAGGCCCGTAATATTTCATCAAAATATATAGAACCGCCTTATACAACAGAATTTGCAATAATGTTTCTTCCAACAGAAGGTCTTTACGCAGAGGTTTTACGCTATCCAGGGCTATTTGATAAATTGTTTAATCTTCATATAAATGTAGTTGGGCCAAGTAATTTAGCGGCTTTGCTTAACAGTTTACAAATAGGTTTTAAAACTCTTGCAATTGAAAAAAGGTCATCAGAAGTATGGAATATATTAAGGGCAGTCAAGACAGAATTTAGTAAATTTGGTGAGTCTTTGGCTAGCGTTAAGAAAACTTTAGATACAGCTAGTAATAAATTAGGCCAAACAGAAGTAAGATCTCGTGCTATGCTTAACAACTTGAAGTCTTTAGAAATTCTACCTGATAATACTGAAGCAGTCCAATTATCTGAAGATATACATAAAGATTAATTTTAAAATACATTTTTTATGATGATGCTTATATGAATACTAATAAAAGGCAACTTGATTTAAAACAAAAAGTGTCTAGGGCTGCTATAGATTTTATAAAGCCTTACATTTTAGATAATAATTTTTTTATTGGTATTGGAACTGGATCTACAGTTGATTTATTCATTGATGAGCTAGCGGTCTTTCGTAGCAATATTGGTGGCGCTGTGGCTAGTTCTGAGAGGACTAGACTTAAATTATTATCTTGTGGGATAAGAGTCTTGGATCTTAATGATGTTAGTAGCTTACCTTTTTATATAGATGGAGCAGATGAGATAGATAGATCTCTTTGCATGATAAAAGGTGGTGGCGGAGCTCTAACTAGAGAGAAAATAATTTCTTCTGTGTCAGATAAATTTATTTGTATAGCAGATGAGAGTAAACTAGTTGAGCATTTAGGTAGTTTTCCTTTGCCTATAGAAGTTATACCTATGGCTATCAATTCTGTTTCTAGGAGAATAGCTTCATTAGGAGGGAAGTCGATACTTAGAGATGGTTTTATAACTGACAATGGAAATTCGATAATTGATGTTTATAATTTACGTATACAAAATCAATTAAATTTAGAAAAAGAGATCAATAATTTCCCAGGTGTTGTCACAAATGGTTTATTTGCAATAAATAGGGCAGATGTATTGATTTTGGCTACAGAAATGGGAATACAACTAATTCGCAGAAGTTGATTCCTCATATGATATTAGTCATTAGACAATGGGGTGTATCCGTCAATTTCAATATTCTGGTCTTCGAATAAAAAAGTTTCCATTTTGTTTTTAAGAAATTCTCTAGACTTTTGATCAGCTAGGTTCAAGCGATTCTCATTTATAAGGCGGGTTTGGATATTTATCCACTCTTGCCAAGCTTCCTTAGATACATTATTGAATATGCGCTCTCCAAGAAGTCCTGGATAAGGAATATTATCTAGACCTGCTAGCTCTCTTTTTAATTTGATACAATTAACAATTCTACCCATAAATAATAGCCTAAAATAAATTGATAAAAAAATGTATTTCTTGTTATAGCAGTTTAGTCATGTTTAATATTCTTTATAAAAATCAGACTATTACGTGATCTGTTATAACTAGTTTGTTTCTCTTTTGGCAAATCTTGTATTCCACATTGAACGAATCCTCTTTTTAAAAACCAATGAGAAGTTTTTGTAGTAAGTGCAAATATGCGCCTAGCGCCAAAACTTTTGGCCCTAGATTCAATATGCCTTAATAGAAGCTCTCCTTCTCCTGTACTTTGCCATTCTGGATGAACTATTAAACATGCTAGTTCTGCCATTTGTTCATTAGGAAACATATATAATGCAGCACAGCCATATATTACACCATCATGCTCAAGCACAGTAAATTTTTCCAGATCACGTTCTATTAGACTTTTTGGTCTAGGGACTAAAGTACCATCTGTTTCTAGAGGCTCTATCAGACTAATTATTGCCCCAACATCATCTATTGTAGCAGGCCTTAGGTCATCAAGATTATCTTCAACAACCATGGTTCCTACGCCATCATGCGTAAATATTTCTAATAGTACACTACCATCCAAGGAGTAGGAAAGTATATGAGCTCTTGCTACTCCTTTTTTTACAGCTAATGAGGCATATTTTAGAAATTCACATGTTTCTCCATCTAGATTGTTAGATTTAATAAGTACATCGGCATCCGCTCTTGCCAATTCTGTGTCTATAGATCCGTCATCATTGGGAACTCCATTAGAATTTGATAAGAATATAAGTTTTTCTGCTCTTAGTGCTACAGCCGTGCTTGTTGCTAATTCTTCAAGAGCTAAATGAAACGCATCACCTGTAGGTGAAAACCCTAATGGAGATAATAAAACAACAGAAGATACTTTTTCAATTGCAAAATTTATTGCCTCTACATCTATCTTTCTTACTTTTCCAGTATGTAGAAAATCTACTCCATCTAGTACTCCAACAGGTCTTGCTGTAACGAAATTTCCTGATATCACCTTGATTTTTGAATGAGACATTGGGGTATTAGGTAATCCTTGACTAAAAGATGCCTCAATATCTAACCGTATTTCACCAGCTGCTTCTTTTGCACATTCTAGAGCTGCTGCATCTGTTGGAGCCATTAGTCCTCTGTCAAATATTTTATATATTCCCTTCAGCTTTAATTGATCGTTGACTTGAGGTCTTGATCCATGTACTAGCACCAGTTTAATTCCTAAAGCTGATAATAAAGACAAATCCTGAACAAGAGTATTAAGTGCTCCATACTGAATCAAATCTCCATCGAAAGCTATAACAAAGGTTTTCCCTCTAAATGCATGCACATATGGCGCAACTTCTCTAAACCACCTAACGAATTGTGTTTGCGGATTCTCACATGTGTTATATCTATCTGCTTCCATATATACAATACCTAATTAATATAATGTAATAACAAATTATTAATATAAAATACGATAATAATAGTTATTTTTATATTGTGTAAACAATTTATTTTAACTTTAAACTTATTTGTTATTTTGATTTAAAGATTATTAAATATACGTTAGCTAGTGATCAGTAAAGGAACTGGTATTTTTTATGTCTTATGATTTTAAATCTTTTGTGCATTTACGTGTACATTCAGAATTCTCTATTGTAGATGGTATAGTTCGAATAGAAGAGTTGATTAATTTAGTAAAAGATTCTAATCAACCTGCTGTTGCCCTAACAGATTTATCTAATGTTTTCGGCATTATAAAATTTTATAAAACTGCTCGCGCTTCAGGTATAAAACCTATAATTGGTTGTGATGTTTGGCTAACTAATGATAAAAATAGAGATAGGCCTTTTCGGATTTTATTGCTTGTTTGTAATCAGGAAGGCTATCTAAATTTATGTTCTTTGCTTACGAAATCTTTTTTATGTAATCAGTATAACGGTAGAGCTGAACTACGTAAGGAGTGGTTATCTGGTAATAATGGCTTAATAGTCCTTTCAGGAGGTCCTCTAGGTGATATTGCATATGCTCTAGAAATAAATAATTATGCTTTGGCATTAGATTTAGCAAATCAGTGGAAATTAATGTTTCCTGATTCTTTTTACATAGAATTACAGAGAGTAGGTTTTCCTGGGGAGGACAATTATAATCATGCAGCATTAGAAATAGCTTCAAAATTAAATTTACCTGTGGTCGCTACTCACCCTATTCAATTTCTAAGAAATAGTGAGTTCCAATCTCATGAAGTTAGAGTATGTATAGCTGAAGGTTCTCATCTTTCAGATTCAAAAAGAATTAGTCGATTTAGGAAAGAGCAATATTTTTTAATTCAGAAAAAAATGTTTGATCTGTTTTCTGATATACCTTCAGCAATATTCAATACTATTGAAATAGCTAAACGTTGCAATTTAACTCTTCGTTTGGGAGTTCCTAATTTACCAAAATTTGAGATAGATTCTAGATATTCACTGAGTGATTACTTAGTTTCTATGGCAGAAGCAGGATTAAAGAAAAGACTTGATTTCCTTGGTATTGATAAAATAAATGATGATAGTAAAAATGCATATTACAATCGTCTACGTGAGGAGTGTGTAACCATTAATCAGATGGGGTTTGCTGGATATTTCTTAATAGTACAAGATTTCATTAACTGGGGTAAAAAGAATGGAGTTCCAGTAGGTCCAGGTCGTGGATCTGGTGCTGGATCTTTAGTTGCATACGCTTTGGGCATCACTGATATCAATCCCATGGATTATGATTTGCTTTTTGAGCGCTTTCTGAACCCTGAGCGTGTATCGATGCCTGATTTCGATATTGATTTTTGTCAAGATAATCGTGATCGTGTTATAGACTATGTGAAATCAAAATATGGTTATGATGCTGTTAGTCAGATAGCGACTTTTGGAACTTTTGGAGCCAAAGCTGTTATTAGAGATGTAGGAAGAGTTTTAGGGATGCCTTACTCATTATGTGATGGCTTGTCAAAATTAATTCCTTTTAGTGTATCCGAACAATGGACTCTATCTAAAGTTTTAGATTCAGACGCTGTATTTAAAGATAGATATGAGAAAGAGGAAGAAGTTAGAACATTGATAGATATTGCCAAACCATTAGAAGGTTTAGCGCGGAATGTAGGTATGCATGCTGGAGGTGTTTTAATTGCACCTGGAAAGCTGACAGATTTTTGCCCACTATATTGTCAACCAGGTCAAGAAAATAGTGTTGTTTCTCAATTTGATAAAGATGATGTTGAGTCCTCTGGTCTTGTTAAATTTGACTTCTTAGGTCTTAGAAACTTAACTGTTCTTGATTGGTCAGTCAAATATGTTCGGCAATGTAATAAAGGAATGGATAATTTCTCTATTATGTCATTACCATTAGATGATAAAGGTACTTATGATCTATTATCTAAAGGTAATACAGTGGCTGTTTTCCAGCTAGAATCAAAAGGGATGAGAGAGTTATTAAAAAGATTAAAACCTAGTAATTTTGAAGATATTATTGCTGTTCTTGCTTTATATAGACCCGGGCCATTAGAATCAGGAATGGTAAATGATTTCGTGAATCGTAAACATGGCCTGTCAAGTATAAACTATTTCCACGAGGATCTTGAAAGTGTTCTTAAAAGTACTTATGGAGTTATAGTTTATCAAGAGCAGGTTATGCTTATTTCGCAAATAATAGGTGGATATTCTCTTGGAGGTGCTGATTTATTGCGTAGAGCAATGGGTAAAAAAGATCCAGAGGAAATGTCTAAGCATCGTGTTATTTTTGAAAAAGGGGCCATTAGTAATGGTTATGATTCAGACCTAGCTATAAAATTATTTGATTTGATGGAGAAATTTGCTGGATATGGTTTTAATAAATCTCATTCAGCTGCATATGCCTTAATTGCATATCAAACTGCTTGGTTAAAAACTCATCATCCAGCAGAATTTTTTGCTGCCACCATGTCTTCTGATATGGATGATACAGATAAAATACAATCAATATTTCATGATGCCAAAAAAAATAATATAAAAATTCTTCCGCCAGACATAAATCTTTCTGAATTTAGATTTAATCCAGTCATTGATTCATCTGACGGAAATAATAAAATCGCTATTCGTTATGGCTTGGGAGCAATTAAGGGAACAGGTAAATCTGCTATTGAAGATATTGTGAAATCTAGGATAGATAAAGGACCATTTAGTGATATCTTTGATTTCTGCTATAGAATGTTTAAGATTTTAAATCGTCGTGCAATAGAATCATTAATTAAATCAGGAGCTTTTGATTCTACTAATTCTAACAGATCTGAAGTTTTAGCTTCATTAAATACGGCATTGGAAATAGCAGAACATAGGAATACAAATATTAATCAATCTTCATTATTTGAAGATGATTATGAAAAAGAAATGCCTAGTTTGCAACAGAAAAAAAATAATATAACAGAATGGGATTTGCTAACCAAGCTTACAGAAGAGAAGACTGCAATGGGGTACCATTTCAGTGGTCATTTATTTGAATATTGGCGTGACGAAGTAAGACAGATAGTTCCTAATACTTTATCAAAAATAAGGCCAAGCAAACAATTACAGTGGGTATGTGGCATAATTATTTCCATAAAAATTATAACAACTCGTCGTGGAAAGATGGTTATAGCTTTGATTGACGATGAGACCGCTCAAGTAGAGATAGTAATATATACAGATTTTTATGAGAAGAACAAAAATGATTTGCGTGAAGATAATTTAATAGCAGCTAAAGTAGCTGTCAGTGATGATGCGTACTCAAATAATTTGCGAGCTATAGTAGAACAAATATATAGTATCAATGATATTAGAACTTATATGTCTAGGGCTATAAGAATATCTACAGATAGTGAAATTGATTTAAAGTTATTGCGTGACTTATTGGAGAATTTCTGTTTTAAAAGAGAACAAGAAAAACACCTTGTCCCTATATATTTAGCATATACAAATTTAGATAGCAAATTCTCATGTACTGTAAAACTAGGTGATATATGGAGAGTTACAGTGAATAATGAATTTTTATCAAGATTATGTTCTTTTATTGAAGGCAAAGGATCTGTTGATATTATTTACTAATATAAATTTGCATAGCTTTATACAATGATGATATGTATTAAGTTATCAACTTACTCATTCTATATCATGAGCTGTTTATCAATTTTTAAAAATAAAGCATCTTCGTTAAGTAGGAAACATTTTTTATAATCTGAGTATTTTTTAGATTTCTAACGAAAAATAAATCGGTATTTATATTAACATAATAAGCATTAGATTTCTCATAAAATACCGTATGTTTATTATTTGCAAATAAATAAGCTTCTTAATGTAATACATTGTGTGCATGGAATTTGTATCTTTGTTAAAATTTGCTATTCATGTAGTTGTCTGGGATTTGTTAAATGTGTTTTTAATCATGCAGTTAGCACAGCTAAATTGTAAATTTTACTTGATTGGCATTCTATATAATGACTGATTTTTTTTTAATTAGAAGACTTAGTAGGATTGCTCGGAGCCATTGGTCTGGTTTATTAGCAGCATTTGTTTTAATGGTTTGTTCTGCTGTTACACAACCGCTTTTATCTCTTATGATGAAGCCGCTTATGGATGATGGTTTTTCCTCTCCTGAAGGATTTTTTCTATTGCACATCCCAGTAATCCTGATTTTTCTTATATCTATAAGAGGGGGGTGTAATTTTCTTAGTGACTATTTGTTGGCATATGTAGCAAACAAAATATTATATGATATGCGTATAAACATGTTTTCAAAACTTCTGGAATTATCGGATATAAATTATTCTCATCTGGATAAAGGCAGACTTTTAAATCGTTTTACTATAGATGCAAGTAGTGTTACTAACATAATTGTCAAAGTTATTGCTGCCATAGTGAGGGAGTCACTAGTAATAGTTGCTCTTCTAGCAGTATTATTATACATTTCATGGATTTTGACTACTATTGTCATATTTATGTTGCCTATAATAGTATTAATAATAAAAATACTTACTAAAAAAATACGTGTAATAAGTAAGAATGCATTAGATATGAATGCAGATTTCACTAGTTTAGTTGTTAGCTCTATTGATGGTCAACGAATTATTAAGCTATTTGATGGTTATGATCAAGAAAGACGTAGATTTAGCATTGTAGTAGATAAACTAAGAAAATTTGCTTTAAGAACTGCAATTGCAGATGCCGCTTTAGGCCCATTAATCCATATGTGTATTGCGATATCAGTGTCTATAATAATAGCTATTGCGTTAAATCAAGCACAAAATGATATGATGACTGCTGGCAGTTTTATTTCATTTATAATGGCTCTAGCACAGATACCTGATCCAATGCGTAGATTGACGCATGTTGTTGGCAAACTACCTAAAATGATTGTTTCTGCAGAAAGTGTTTTTTCTTTAATAGACATGGAAGAAGAAATGAACAATGGCAAATTATTATTATCTAATAAGAGTAAGGTAGGTTGTCGAATAGAATTCGATAATGTATTTTTCAAATATTGTGATAGTTGTGATTATATTATAAAAGGTGTTTCTTTTGTATTGGATCCTGGTAAAACAATTGCTCTGGTAGGTAGATCTGGAAGCGGTAAAACTACCTTGATTAACATGTTACCACGTTTTCTTTATCCAAGTCATGGTAAAATTTTAATAAATGGAATTAATGTAAATAATTATGATTTACATAGCTTGAGGTCTAATATTTCTTTTGTATCTCAAGATGTTTTTTTATTTAATGATACTATTGCTGCAAATATAGGGTATGGATCTCCATTTGAAATTAATATTGATCGAATTTATAACGCATTAGATGCAGTTGATTTATTAGATTTTATAAAAAAATTACCGAATGGTATTTATACTAAGGTTGGGGATATTCGGTTATCAGGCGGTCAGCGCCAGAGGTTATCTATAGCAAGAGCTATTTTGAAAAATTCACAAATTATGATATTAGATGAAGCAACTTCTTCATTAGATAATGAATCTGAGAGAAAAGTTCAGAATTCTATAGAGAAGCTTCTAGATAAGGGGCATACTACATTAATAGTCGCTCATCGTTTGTCAACTATACGTAATGCGGATCGTATCTTGATAATAAATTCTGGGATTGTTGAAGAATCAGGGAATCATGAAGAGCTTTTAAATAATAGTAATGGTCTCTATTCGTCATTATACAATATGCAATTTTACGGCAAATAAACCCATCACAGCAATATAATATCATATTCTTCCTGTGAATAGCTGTTATCAACTGATAATGATATAGGTTTATGTATAATATCGCCTAACTTTGTTAGGTGCTGGCTCTCTTCTTCTAAAAATAGATCTATTATTTTTTGTGATGCCAGAATACGAAATTCTTTTGGGTTAAATTGCCTTGATTCTTGTAATATCTCCCTTAATATTTCGTAACATACAGTTTTTGCCGTTTTTATATATCCTTGAGAATTGCACTCTTGGCAATTTTCACATAATTGGTTCCTTAATGAATCTCTAGTTCTTTTTCTTGTAATTTCTACAAGACCTAATTTAGTGAAACCACTAATGGTGGTTTTTGTTTTATCTTTAGATAAGTATTTTTGCATCTCTTGCAAGACAATTTCTTGGTGATTAGCATCTTCCATGTCGATAAAATCTAGAATTATTATTCCTCCTAGATTACGCAAGCGTAATTGTCGAGATATTGCTTGTGCTGCTTCTAGATTAGTACGAAAAATTGTTTCTTTAAGATTTTTACCTCCTACAAATTTACCTGTATTTACATCAATAGTTGTCATTGCCTCTGTTTGATCAATTATTATATATCCACCTGATTTTAGATCTATTTTTCTAGATAAAGCCTTTGTTATTTCTTGATCTATGTTTGCAAGATCAAATAGTGGTCGTTCTTCTTTATAATACTGAATTTTGCTTATCACAAAAGGGGCGTATATTTTTGACCATTCTAGTAGCTTATTTGTTAATTGTAAGGAGTCTACGCGTATCGTTTTAGTTAATGGAGTTGCTATATCTCTTATAACCCTCTGAGATATATCTAAGTCCTCATGTAAGATGCATGGTTCTGATTTGTTTTTAGAATGTGATAAAACATCACTCCATAATTTATTTAAATATTTCACATCCAACCTAATTTCTTCATTTGATGCATCTTCTGCATTGGTTCTTATTATATATCCTCCATTTTCTTTATCAATGAGCGATTTCAATCGATCTTTTAGATTAGTCCTACCTTCTTCTGAATTTATTTTCTGTGAAACTCCCAAGCGATCCTCATTTGGTAAATATACTAACACTCTTCCTGCTAGACTAATTTGTGTTGTTAGGCGAGCTCCCTTTGAACCGATCTGATCTTTTATAATTTGTGTTATTATAGTTTGACCTGGGAAGATTAGTTTTTCTATCTGAGTTATGTTTGTAGAATTTAATCGTTCTTTACGGTTTTCTTGCAAATCCATTATATGTATAAATGCTGATCGCTCTAATCCGATGTCTATAAAAGCACTTTGTAACCCAGGCAATACTCTGATAACTTTTCCCATGTATATATTGCCAACTCTTCCTTTTTGTGAGTTGCGTTCTATATGTAATTCTTGGATTGCTCCATTTTCTATTATTGCAATGCGGGTTTCAAAAGAGGTAACATTAATAAAAATATCATCGTTCATGGTAAAGAAAGTAATTATGTTGTTAATAATTATGGTAGTATACTAATCATTGTAAAATGACATATTCAAATCATTAATTAAAGGTTTGTGTTGTTTTAAAATTTTAGACAACAAAAAAATATTGACATTTTTCTTATTAAGAGCGAGAATTCTTTTTCTGCAACTGATAAGTAATTAATTGTCAGGACTATGCTCTTTAACAACAAACAATCGATAATTGTGGGTACTTGATGCTAGTTTTAGAATGTAAGATTTTACATTTAGCTAATTAGATAAAAGTACTCAATAATGTACATGGTTTTAGAGAAATACTCTAAGACCCCGTTCATTTTTTGGGTAGCGACGTATTCTAAGTCTAAATCAGACTTAAATTACGTATAAAAAATACAGAGATTAAACTGAAGAGTTTGATCCTGGCTCAGATTGAACGCTAGCGGAATGCTTTACACATGCAAGTCGAACGGCAGCACAGATTTCGGTCTGGTGGCGAGTGGCGGACGGGTGAGTAATATATCGGAACGTGCCCAATAGTGGGGGATAACTACGCGAAAGCGTAGCTAATACCGCATATTCCTTAAGAGGGAAAGTGGGGGATCTTCGGACCTCACGCTATTGGATCGGCCGATATCGGATTAGCTAGTTGGTGAGGTAATGGCCCACCAAGGCAACGATCCGTAGCTGGTCTGAGAGGACGACCAGCCACACTGGGACTGAGACACGGCCCAGACTCCTACGGGAGGCAGCAGTGGGGAATTTTGGACAATGGGGGAAACCCTGATCCAGCCATTCCGCGTGTGCGATGAAGGCCTTAGGGTTGTAAAGCACTTTTGGCAGGGAAGAAACAGTGTTGGATAATACCCAACATGAATGACGGTACCTGCAGAATAAGCACCGGCTAACTACGTGCCAGCAGCCGCGGTAATACGTAGGGTGCAAGCGTTAATCGGAATTACTGGGCGTAAAGAGTGCGCAGGCGGTTCGGAAAGAAGGATGTGAAATCCCAGGGCTTAACCTTGGAACTGCATTTTTAACTACCGAACTAGAGTGTATCAGAGGGAGGTGGAATTCCGCATGTAGCAGTGAAATGCGTAGATATGCGGAGGAACACCGATGGCGAAGGCAGCCTCCTGGGATAACACTGACGCTCATGCACGAAAGCGTGGGGAGCAAACAGGATTAGATACCCTGGTAGTCCACGCCCTAAACGATGTCAACTAGCTGTTGGGACCTTCGGGTCTTAGTGGCGCAGCTAACGCGTGAAGTTGACCGCCTGGGGAGTACGGTCGCAAGATTAAAACTCAAAGGAATTGACGGGGACCCGCACAAGCGGTGGATGATGTGGATTAATTCGATGCAACGCGAAAAACCTTACCTACCCTTGACATGTCTAGAATCCTGAAGAGATTTAGGAGTGCTTGAAAAAGAACTAGAACACAGGTGCTGCATGGCTGTCGTCAGCTCGTGTCGTGAGATGTTGGGTTAAGTCCCGCAACGAGCGCAACCCTTGTCATTAGTTGCTACGAAAGGGCACTCTAATGAAACTGCCGGTGACAAACCGGAGGAAGGTGGGGATGATGTCAAGTCCTCATGGCCCTTATGGGTAGGGCTTCACACGTCATACAATGGTCGGGACAGAGGGTCGCCAACCCGCGAGGGGGAGCTAATCCCAGAAACCCGATCGTAGTCCGGATCGTAGTCTGCAACTCGACTACGTGAAGTCGGAATCGCTAGTAATCGCGGATCAGCATGCTGCGGTGAATACGTTCTCGGGTCTTGTACACACCGCCCGTCACACCATGGGAGTGGGTTTTACCAGAAGTAGTTAGCCTAACCGAAAGGAGGGCGATTACCACGGTAGGATTCATGACTGGGGTGAAGTCGTAACAAGGTAGCCGTATCGGAAGGTGCGGCTGGATCACCTCCTTTAAGAGCATTAAAACTAAGTATTAAGTATCCACAATTATCGGTTGTTAAAATAGCTGTGATTGTTAGTAAGCGCTGGTTATGACAGATTATCTATTGATTTTATATTGCATTGTATATAGTGTGATCAGTAATAGGTATGGGTCTGTAGCTCAGCTGGTTAGAGCACCGTCTTGATAAGGCGGGGGTCGTTGGTTCAAGTCCAACTAGACCCACCATAAATGTTTGGGCAAAACCTTTCGATACTTTGGGGGTGTAGCTCAGTTGGGAGAGCGCCTGCTTTGCAAGCAGGAGGTCATCGGTTCGATCCCGTTCACCTCCACCACACACAGAGTTTAAATCTTATACATAGGCATTTAAGTATAAGATTTAAGCTTTATTAAATAAGCTATTTGTTCTTTAAAAATCTAGAAGAAGCACAACGAAAGATGTTCTATTTTAATTAATAGACATAGGGTTGTGATTGCAAAAAAGTTCCAAGTTTAATTGGAATATTCATAAACATTTAAATAAAGTCAATTATCTATATAGCCTTTAGTGTTATAGGATCAAGTTACTAAGTGCATATGGTGGATGCCTTGGCGATCACAGGCGAAGAAGGACGTAGTATCCTGCGAAAAGCTGCGGGGAGCTGGAAAACAAGCTGTAATCCGCAGATATCCGAATGGGGAAACCCACTCCTTTAAAGGAGTATCACTGACTGAATACATAGGTCAGTAGAAGCGAACCGGGTGAACTGAAACATCTCAGTAACTCGAGGAAAAGAAATCAACCGAGATTCCGAAAGTAGTGGCGAGCGAAATTGGATCAGCCTTTACGTTTTAGCATTATTGATAGTCGAAAGAGATGGAAATCTCTGCCATAGTAGGTGATAGCCCTGTAGACGAAATCTTTGATGTGGAACTAAGCGTAAGAAAAGTAGGGCGGGACACGTGAAATCCTGTCTGAATATGGGGGGACCATCCTCCAAGGCTAAATACTCGTGATCGACCGATAGTGAACCAGTACCGTGAGGGAAAGGCGAAAAGAACCCCGGAAGGGGAGTGAAATAGATCCTGAAACCGTATGCATACAAACAGTAGGAGCGGACTTGTTCCGTGACTGCGTACCTTTTGTATAATGGGTCAGCGACTTACATTCAGTGGCAAGCTTAACTAAATAAGGGAGGCGTAGCGAAAGCGAGTCCGAATAGGGCGATATAGTCGCTGGGTGTAGACCCGAAACCAGATGATCTATCCATGGCCAGGTTGAAGGCACGGTAACACGTGCTGGAGGACCGAACCCACTAATGTTGAAAAATTAGGGGATGAGCTGTGGATAGGGGTGAAAGGCTAAACAAATCTGGAAATAGCTGGTTCTCTCCGAAAACTATTTAGGTAGTGCCTCACGTATTACTGTATGGGGTAGAGCACTGTTATAGCTAGGGGGTCATGGCGACTTACCAAACTATGGCAAACTCCGAATACGTACAAGTACAGCGTGGGAGACAGAGCACCGGGTGCTAACGTCCGGACTCGAAAGGGAAACAACCCAGACCGCCAGCTAAGGTCCCGAATTATCGCTAAGTGGGAAACGAAGTGGGAAGGCATAGACAGTCAGGAGGTTGGCTTAGAAGCAGCCATCCTTTAAAGAAAGCGTAATAGCTCACTGATCGAGTCGTCCTGCGCGGAAGATGTAACGGGGCTAAGCGATAAACCGAAGCTGCGGGCGTATATTTTAATATACGCGGTAGGAGAGCGTTCTGTAAGCCTGCGAAGGTGTCTTGTAAAGGATGCTGGAGGTATCAGAAGTGCGAATGCTGACATGAGTAGCGATAAAGGAGGTGAAAAGCCTCCTCGCCGTAAGTCCAAGGTTTCCTGCGCAACGTTCATCGGCGCAGGGTGAGTCGGCCCCTAAGGTGAGGCAGAGATGCGTAACTGATGGGAAACTGGTTAATATTCCAGTACCATTGTACAGTGCGATGGGGGGACGGATTGCAGAAAATCATCAGGGTGTTGGATATCCCTGTTGCTACATTATAGATGGTAATTAGGAAAATCCGGTTACATGATTCAAGGGTGTGGCACGAGCAAACATGTTTTGCGAAGTGATTGGAAGTAGTTCCAAGAAAAGCCTCTAAGCTTCAGCTGTACAAGACCGTACCGCAAACCGACACAGGTGGACGGGATGAATATTCTTAGGCGCTTGAGAGAACTCAGGAGAAGGAACTCGGCAAATTAATACCGTAACTTCGGGAGAAGGTATGCCTCATTATTGTGATGAACTTGCGTTCAAAGCATGAAGAGGTCGCAGATAATCGGTGGCTGCGACTGTTTATTAAAAACATAGCACTCTGCAAAGACGAAAGTCGACGTATAGGGTGTGACGCCTGCCCGGTGCCGGAAGGTTAATTGATGGGGTGCAAGCTCTTGATCGAAGCCCCGGTAAACGGCGGCCGTAACTATAACGGTCCTAAGGTAGCGAAATTCCTTGTCGGGTAAGTTCCGACCTGCACGAATGGCGTAACGATGGCCACACTGTCTCCTCCTGAGACTCAGCGAAGTTGAAATGTTTGTGATGATGCAATCTACCCGCGGCTAGACGGAAAGACCCCATGAACCTTTACTGTAGCTTTGCATTGAATTGTGAATAATCTTGTGTAGGATAGGTGGGAGGCTTTGAAGCATGACCGTTAGGTTGTGTGGAGCCATCCTTGAAATACCACCCTGGATTGTTTGCGATTCTAACCTTGATCCGTTATCCGGATTTGGAACAGTGCATGGTGGGCAGTTTGACTGGGGCGGTCTCCTCCTAAAGAGTAACGGAGGAGTTCTAAGGTACGCTAGGCACGGTCGGAAATCGTGCTGTTAGTGCAATGGCATAAGCGTGCTTAACTGTGAGACTGACACGTCGAACAGATGCGAAAGCAGGACATAGTGATCCGGTGGTTCTGAATGGAAGGGCCATCGCTCAACGGATAAAAGGTACTCTGGGGATAACAGGCTGATACCGCCCAAGAGTTCATATCGACGGCGGTGTTTGGCACCTCGATGTCGGCTCATCTCATCCTGGGGCTGTAGTAGGTCCCAAGGGTATGGCTGTTCGCCATTTAAAGAGGTACGTGAGCTGGGTTTAAAACGTCGTGAGACAGTTTGGTCCCTATCTGCCGTGGGCGTTGGATACTTGACAGAGCCTGCTCCTAGTACGAGAGGACCGGAGTGGACGTACCTCTGGTGTACCGGTTGTCATGCCAATGGCATAGCCGGGTAGCTAAGTACGGAAGAGATAACCGCTGAAAGCATCTAAGCGGGAAACTCGTCTGAAGATTAGGTATCCCGGGGACTTAGATCCCCCTAAAGGGTCGTTCAAGACCAGGACGTTGATAGGTCGGGTGTGTAAGTACAGTAATGTATTAAGCTAACCGATACTAATTGCCCGTGAGGCTTGATCCTATAACACTGCAGGTTGTTATAGGCTGAAATTGATTTTATTTTATAAAATGATTATGATAATGCTTTGCAAAAGATACACAATCATCATCTGTTTGTTAAAATGCTTCTTCTTAGATTATTTGTAGTGAAATTAAATCACTAAGTTCAGGTTTTGCCTGACGACCATAGCAAGGTGGTTCCACTCCTTCCCATCTCGAACAGGACAGTTAAATGCCTTTGCGCCGATGATAGTAGACATCTCGTCTGCGAAAGTAGGTTATCGTCAGGCTTCTAGAAAATTGAGTTCCTTCACATAATATTTTATGTGGAGGAATATCAGTATCAATTATATAGTCTGGCAAAGCTTATAGCTAGACTATGTATCTCATTCCAAATATCATGAGTTCTATTCTCTGTGATAAGGATGATTGTTCAAAATGCTTAGCGCTCTATATATTTGCTCTATTAGAATAATACGAACCATGTAGTGTGGTAAAGTAAAGGATGATATTTTTATGGTATCATCCCATGTTTTTCTTATAGAATGATCTAATCCATCAGGACCGCCTATTATAAATGCTATATTGCTTCCAGATAGATGACAATTATTAAAGAAATCTGCTAATTCTTTTGTATTGATATCCCTACCTTTTTCATCAAGAACTAACGAAAAATATCCATTCTCTGGAATAGATGATATAAGTCTTTTCGTTTCTATAGCTATTATCTTAGAATTACTTTTTCCATTTTTTCTTGATTCTGACTTAATCTCTTTTAGTTCTATTTTATATTGATTTGATATTCTTTTAGAATATTCTTGCCATGCTGTTTTTACCCAATTAGGCATGTTGGTTCCAATAGCACTAATAATAATTTTCATTATAAAATTTATTTATTCCATAATGATTCTAGATCATATAAATCACGATAGTCTTTTTGCATAATGTGTACTACTATATCTTCCAGATCAACAATAATCCAATCGCCATTTTCAACACCCTCAATTTTTATAGATTTGTTTAATTTGTTTTTTGTTTTATATAGATTAGTAGCAATTGCCCTGCCATGACGATTAGAACTTGAGGTAGTTATTATCATCTTATCAAACAAAATAGTATTAGATTTAGTATCTAATATAACTATATCTTGTGATTTTAAATCTTCAAGAATTTCAATAATATTTTGCTGTAGTTTATCGATACACATTAATTTTTCTCATTTTTTTGTATAAATTATTTATTCTTATATATTCTCTTACCAATGGATCCAACATATTGTTAATAGATTCTTCATTTTTCTTAAAAATATATTCTCTTATAATGGAGGAGGATATTTCTGTTTGAATTAGAGGTAGTAAACTAATACATTTATGTAGTTTACACATAGATGATACTAGTTCATATGACAAATCAATGGGAACGTTTGACCTTTGTGCAACAGCTATATTAACATTTTCAATAATTTCTTCCCAGTCTTTCCAAGTGCAAAAATTATTTATTTGATCAGAGCCTAATATAATAGTACAGTCGTATTTTTTTCGAAGAATTTTGATAGTTTCAATTGTATAACTAATTTTATTATTTTTTATTTCAATATCGTTTATTTTTAAAAGAGTATCATTTATCGTTGCTAGTTTTAACATATTTAGTCTGTCTGTAGTTGTTGCCTGTGGTTTATATTTTTGACATTGACTAAATACCGGCACTAAATGTACTTCATCTAAACTTAAAGACTCAAGAGCTATTTTTGCTAAATTGATATGTGCAATATGCACAGGGTCAAAACTTCCTCCAAATACTCCTATTCTTTTTTTCATTATCATTCTCTACTTAAATATACTGCGATATTCTATATTTATTAATGTATTTTTATAAAACATCATAATATTTTTATTTGAAATTGATGAGTCTATTTCATGTTAAATTTTATTTAAAGATTATCTATCAAATAGGCTGTAGATAGCCACTACAGCCTTAAATGATCATAATATTTTATTGCAAAACTGTTTAATTCCTATAAATATCCCGAATTGACCTCAATAAATCATTTAATAGCTCTCCATCCTATATCTTTCCGGTATTGCATCCCATTAAAATTTATTTTAGCTATCGTATCGTATGCTATTTCTCTAGCTTTTTTCACAGAATCTCCTAAAGCTGTAACACACATTACTCTACCGCCATTTGTTTTGAGAAGGCCATTAGAAATTTTTGTTCCAGCATGGAAGATCATCATATTTTCAGCTTCCAGAGGTAATTGTTTGATTTCATCTCCTGTTCTTGGATTTTCAGGATAGTTATAAGCAGCCAAAACAACACCCAAAGCAAATCTATCATCCCATATTATTTCTGCTTTATCTAAGGTTCCATTTATAGCATGATCTAAAATATCGATGAAATCACTCTTCATTCTCATCATTATAGGTTGAGTTTCTGGATCACCCATTCTACAGTTAAATTCTAGGGTTTTTACCCATTTATCTGATCCATCAGTTGTTCCTATCATTATTCCAGCATATAGAAATCCAGTAAAAGTATTTCCTTCTTTAGACATGCCTTTTATTGTTGGGATAATAACTTCTTCCATTATTTTGCAATGAAGATCAGGAGTTACCAGATTAGCAGGAGAATATGCTCCCATTCCTCCTGTGTTGGGGCCATTATCTCCGTCTTTTAGGCGTTTATGATCTTGACTTGTTGCTAAAGGAAATATATTCTTTCCGTCAGACATTACTATAAATGATGCTTCTTCCCCTACTAAATATTCTTCTATGACGACTTTTTTTAAAGAGTTTTCGTTTTCACCTATCATATCATCTATGGTGTTATAAGCTTCTTCTATTGTTTGAGCTATAACAACACCCTTGCCGGCAGCTAAGCCGTCAGCTTTTATAACTATGGGCAATTTTTCTTTTTGTACATATGATTTAGCCATAGAAACATCTGTAAAGGTAGAGTATTTTGCTGTCGGAATATTATTGCGAACCATAAATTCTTTAGCAAAATCCTTCGAACTCTCTAATCTAGCAGCACTTTTTGTAGGACCGAAAATTTTTAAATTTTTAGATCTAAAAACGTCAACTATGCCATCAGATAATGGTACTTCTGGTCCAACAACTGTTATATTGATATCTTGATCTATAGCAAACTTAGCTAGATCATTTATATCAGTTATCAGTATATTTTTTATTACTTTAGAATAAAAAGTCCCTCCATTTCCTGGGGCAATATATACTTGACTTACTCGAGGTGATTGAGCAATTTTCCATGCTAATGCGTGCTCACGACCTCCAGACCCAACTATTAATATTTTCATTTTTTGTGCTCAAATATGTTATAAGACTTGACATTTTATTTTATTAGTTGCGCTTGACTTATACGGAGTTTATCATTCGAAACTAATTATTATCTGCCAATACAGCATTAGTATATACAGATTGTACATCATCTAAATTTTCTAGATCCATTATTAGTTTTTGTATTTTTATATATTTTTCCTGATTTAATTTTACTGTAATTAATGGTTCAATAATAATATCGCTACTCTCAATTGCTATTTTAGCATTATCAAATGCATTGCATAACTTAATATATTGTTCAGGTAAGCACGTTACTTCTATTGTATTTTCATCTAGTTTAACAACGTCTTCTGCTCCAACTTCTAAAGCTATGTTGAATATATTTTCTTCAGATGAGGAGGCAGTTGAAAATATAAATTTTCCGCAACTACGAAAAAGAAAAGAAACGGAGCCATCTTGTCCGAGATTACCACTATTTTTTGTAAAGGCATGCCTAATTTCTGAAGCTGTCTTTATTTTATTATCTGTTAATGTTTTTACAACAAAAGCAGATCCTTCGATTCCATAACCTTCATAATTTATCTCTTCGTATCCGTCTGATTCTTTAGATCCTCTTTGTAGAGCTTTGTTTATATTATCTTTTGGTATATTTGCTGCCGATGCCTTACCAAGGGCCGCTCGCAATTGAAAATTCGAGTTAATATCAGTAACGCCATTTCTTGCTGCTACTGTTATTTCTCTAATTATCTTAGTCCAGAGTTTCCCCTTTTTTTCATCTTGACGGTTTTTGCGATGTTGGATATTAGCCCATTTACTATGTCCTGCCATAATGTACTCTAAGGAATAATTTTGTTATAAATGATTTATTATTAATACTTTGCTATTTGAGATTATTGTATTGTAGAATTACTTATAGAACAAAAGTATATTGATGATTAGTATTGTATATGTGCAACTTTAAATCTTATTTATATTTAATAATTTCTGACTATTATTTTTTGTTTATATTTTAAATGTGCTTTGTAAAAAACAATTGTATATTTTAGAAAATCAATATATAATCAACAAATAACTGGCGCGGGGTGGAGCAGTCTGGAAGCTCGTCGGGCTCATAACCCGAAGGTCGTAGGTTCAAATCCTACCCCCGCAACCATTCTGTTATGTCTAAACTTCTTTTCTGTGTAAGCTTTAATTTTCCCTAATAATCTTCTTATTGAATCAGATAATCTTTGACTGGTAGAATCCAATAGTTAATGTTAGTTAAATTTTCTTGATTCTCAGTTATAAACTTGTTTTTATAAGAGCAATTTCTTTTGTTTTAGAGATATTTCGCTTGATTCCTTTATTTAAAAGGTTACTTTTGTAATAATTACGGAGCTATTGATAAATGATTATTTCTCAACAAGAATTCCTATTTTCTGTTATTAAAAAGTTGAATATTACTAAAAATATTCTTGCAGCTAAGTTGGGAGTTAATTTGTGTACGCTAGATTCATGGTTACTACAAGAAGATTCAATAGGTTTTCTACGTATGCCTGGTGCAATAGAAGCATTTATATCTAAACATTTACTATGTAATACAGGTAATGTTATTAAATATTCCTTAAGAGATAGTATTGCAATAAATGGTAAAAATCATCTTTTGTCAGTAGATCAATTTAATAGAGATTCTTTGGAAGATTTTTTTAGAGTCACTGATTCTATGAAACCTATTTCTCGTCGCCAAAAGGTTTCTAGGATACTAGAAGGTGCTGTTTTAGGAAATTTATTTTTTGAGGCTAGTACCCGTACCAGAGTTAGTTTTGGAGCTGCTTTTTGTCGTTTGGGTGGATCTGTATGCGACACTACTGGTTTTACATTTTCCTCTATGGCTAAAGGGGAATCAATTTATGATACAAGTAGGGTAATGGGTGGTTATGTTGATATAATGGTGGTTCGTCATCCTGAACAAGGATCAGTTGCTGAGTTTTCTAGTGCTACAAATATACCAGTTGTTAATGGTGGAGATGGTCCTGGTGAGCATCCTAGTCAGGCTTTATTGGATCTATATACTATACGTACAGAGTTTTCCAGATTGGGTAAGAGTATTGATGGATCTTGTGTAGTAATGGTTGGTGATTTGAAATATGGTCGGACTGTTCATTCTTTACTAAAACTCCTTTCTTTATACAAAGGATTAAAAATATCATTATTTTCTCCACCTGGGCTTGAAATGCCTGACAACATAGTTAATTATGCTTCGGTTAATGGTAATCATATAGATATAAAATCTTCTTTGGAAGAAGGATTAGATGGAGTTGATGTTGTTTATGCCACCCGTGTTCAAAAAGAACGGTTTGAAAATCCAATGGATGAGTGCTTTGATAAAAGATTTCAAATAGATCTCTCTAAAATAAATTCTAAATGTAAAAAAGATACTATTGTGATGCATCCTTTACCTCGTGATAGTCGTCCTGGTGCTAATGATCTAAGTACTGATTTAAATAATGATATCCGTTTAGCAATATTCCGTCAGGCTGATAATGGAATTCCAGTAAGAATGGCAATATTCGCAATACTGTTAGGTGTAGATCATTTGATTGATAATTCACTAAAGGATGTGCAATGGTCTTTACCTGCTTACATTGGACCTGATGATTCTCCTTTTTACTGTTTATAGTGATGTTTATCAAAGTTGGTTTTTTAGTTATAAGTGTTTGTTACGCAGTTAATGATCGTCTTCAGGATTAAATATGAGTGAAAAAAACATTAAGGTTGAAAAATCTGATAAGGAAAAAGCTCTTTCAGCTGCATTGTCTCAGATTGAGAAACAGTTTGGCAAGGGTTCTGTTATGCGTTATGGTGATAATGATATACAGAATGACATACAAGTTGTTTCAACAGGGTCATTGGGTCTAGATATAGCCCTTGGAGTTGGAGGTTTGCCTAGAGGTCGTGTAATAGAAATTTATGGCCCAGAATCATCAGGTAAGACCACTTTAACACTTCAAATAATTTCAGAAATGCAAAAAATAGGCGGAACGTGTGCCTTTATCGATGCAGAACATGCTTTAGATGTTCAGTATGCATCAAAGCTAGGTATTATTTTACCTGATCTTTTAATATCGCAACCTGACACCGGTGAACAAGCATTAGAAATAGCGGATGCATTAGTGCGTTCAGGGTCTGTTGATTTAATTGTTATTGATTCAGTTGCTGCTTTAGTGCCAAAGGCTGAAATAGAAGGAGATATGGGTGATTCATTGCCTGGATTACAAGCTCGTTTAATGAGTCAGGCCCTAAGGAAACTTACGGCTACTATAAAAAAAACAAATTGTATGGTGATTTTTATAAATCAAATAAGAATGAAGATAGGAGTCATGTTTGGAAACCCTGAGACTACTACGGGTGGAAATGCTTTGAAATTCTACGCATCCGTTCGTCTAGATATAAGACGTATTGGCTCGATAAAAAAAGGCGATGAAGTTATAGGAAGCGAGACAAGGGTAAAAGTTGTAAAAAATAAAGTAGCTCCACCTTTTAAACAAGCTGAATTTGATATTATGTATGGTCATGGTATATCACGTGAAGGCGAAATAATTGATTTAGGTGTCCTAACAGGAGTCATTGATAAGGCTGGGGCATGGTATAGCTACTCTGGCAATAGGATAGGACAGGGAAAAGATAATGTTCGTGAGTATATGAAAAACAATAGGGATATTGTCTCAGAAATTGAAAAAAGAATTCGTGACAATTGTATAGCTACAAATCGTACGGTTCTTTCTTGTGATAATAGTGATGACAGATATGTTTCGTAATAGATTTTTTGTGAAAAATTGTGGTTAATAGTTTAATCTCGTTAGCTATCAAGTATTTATCCAGGAAAGATTATTCACAAGAATCTTTGCGTAAAAAGTTAAGTATTTACTGTGATAATCAGTATGAAATAGATAATGCTATTGAATATCTAAAGACCAAGGGATTCATTTGTGATAAACGTTTTGTGGATAATACTATAGATAAATATTCTATGAACTACGGATATAGTTTTATAATTAATTTACTAAAAAATAATGGTATTGATATCGATCTAATTCTAGATGAAATCTCTATTTTGAAGGATAGTGAATTAGACCGAGCCTATTCTTTGATGAAAAGAAAATTTCCAAAAGGCATCTCGTCAGATATTAAAACTTATTCTAAATGTGCTCGTTTTTTAAGCAATAGAGGATTCGCCAAAGATGTTGTATATAAAGTTATAAAATCAATGGCTAGTATTAATTAGATGATTCTATCATAGTTCTTAGATTTAAATAATTACTAATATTTTGATCTTCTGAAGAACATATATTTGCTGTATACTTACCAATGGTGTTTGTGAGTGTTTATTATTTTGGAACAATTGCATGTAAGATTTAATTATCGATATGGTATAGATTGAAAAAATTATATAGCACTCATATATTTAGATGATTTATATTTAGTCAGGTCAGAGATGACTGTTGGTTTTCTTATTTAACAAGTCATGACAGGTAACACATGAAAATTCACGAATATCAAGGCAAGGAATTGCTTAGGCAGTTTAATGTGACTGTTCCACGCGGTATCCCAGCTTTCTCTGTTGAAGAATCTGTTTCTGCAGCAAAAAAACTTGGCGGTGCAGCTTGGGTTATTAAAGCACAGATTCACGCAGGTGGTAGAGGTAAGGGTGGTGGTGTAAAATTAGCACGTTCCCTAGATGAGGTTAAAAAAATCTCATCAGAGATCCTCGGAATGCAATTAGTAACTCATCAGACTAGTTCTGATGGTCAAAAAGTTCGTAGACTTTTAGTAGAAGAAGGTGCTGATATAAAAAAAGAATACTATTTCAGTATAGTAACAGATAGAGGTACTCAGAAAAATTGTATTATGGCTTCTAGCGAAGGTGGGATGGATATAGAAGAAGTTGCAGCGAAAAGCCCAGAAAAAATATTGAAAGTATTTGTGAATCCATCAGAAGGACTAACAAATATAGAGGCAGAAAATCTAGCACGCGGTATAGGTATTCCAGAGTCATCTGTAAAGAAAGCGTCATCAGAATTCATAAAACTGTACAAAACATATTGCGATACAGATGCATCTTTAGTTGAAATAAATCCTATGATATTAAACGGTAGTGGAGACATAATTTGCTTAGATGCGAAATTTAACTTCGACTCTAATGCCTTGTTCCGTCATCCTGAAATACTTGATTACAGGGATCTGGATGAAGAAGATCCTTCTGAAATCGAGGCTAGTAAATTTGATCTTGCGTATATTCAGCTAGATGGAAATATAGGTTGTTTAGTAAATGGTGCTGGCTTAGCTATGGCAACTATGGATACAATAAAATTGTTTGGCGGTGAGCCTGCAAATTTCCTAGATGTTGGTGGTGGAGCAACTGCATCCAAGGTAACAGAAGCTTTTAAAATTATGCTAAAAAATAAATGCGTAAAAGCCATTCTTGTTAATATTTTTGGTGGAATTATGCGTTGTGATGTTATAGCTGAGGGTGTTATAGAAGCATGCAAGGCAGTAAATCTGAAAGTACCTTTGGTTGTTAGAATGAAGGGTACTAATGAGGAACTAGGAAAGAAAATGCTAGCTGAATCTGGATTGCCTATTATTAGTGCTGATACTATGGCTGAAGCTGCAACTAAAGTTGTTTCTGCTGTTAAATAAAAATTGCCAAGGATTTTTACAAATGTCGATTTTAATAAACAAAAATACCAAAGTGATTACCCAGGGTATTACCGGCAAGACAGGACAGTTCCATACTCGTATGTGCCGTGAGTATGGAAATGGTAAAAACGCTTTTGTCGCTGGAGTTAATCCTAAAAGAGCGGGTGAAGATTTTGAAGGTATTCCAATCTTCTCTTCAGTTAAAGAAGCAAAGTTACACACAGGGGCAACGGTATCTGTTATATATGTTCCTCCGGCAGGTGCTGCGGCTGCCATATTGGAAGCAGTTGAAGCAAATTTGGAATTGGTTATCTGTATAACTGAGGGAATACCAGTTAAAGACATGCTAGAAGTAAAAAACAAAATGTCTTCTGTTAATAGTAAAACTTTATTGCTCGGTCCTAATTGTCCTGGTCTTATTACTCCAGATGAGATTAAAATAGGAATCATGCCTGGACATATACATAGAAAAGGGCGTATAGGTGTTGTTAGTCGTTCTGGTACTTTAACATATGAGGCTGTAGCACAAGTTACTGAGCTCGGACTTGGTCAGTCTAGTGCTGTCGGTATAGGAGGAGATCCTATAAATGGCCTAAAACATATAGACATATTGAAATTTTTTAATGATGACCCGGAAACCGATGCTGTAATTATGATTGGAGAGATCGGTGGGCCTGATGAAGTTAATGCTGCTATTTGGGCTAAGGATAATATGAAAAAACCAGTTGTTGGGTTTATCGCTGGAGTTACTGCTCCTCCTGGTAAAAGAATGGGTCATGCCGGTGCTTTAATCTCTGGTGGAGCTGATACAGCTTCAGCTAAACTTAAAGTTATGGAAGAGTGCGGTATAAGGACCACAAGAGATCCATCAGAAATGGGTAAATTACTTAAGTCTGTTCTTTAGTAAAATAGCTGAGGGAGTGCCCCTCAGCTATTTAGTATATATATAGTTATCATGACAGTCGAGTACTTCTTATTGTTAAATTGTTTAGCCTAGCTATTAATCGATAACTTCATTAGAAGGTTTATTCTCTATTTATGATATATGTTTAATAATATTTTTATAATTTTAGTATAATGAATAAAAAAATAACTATAGCTACTCGTGCTAGCAAACTTGCTTCTGCGCAGGCGGAGTATGTTCGTGATCTTATAAAATCATTATATCCAGAGTTCATGATTGATTTTCTAGTTATAGTAACTCAAGGAGATAAGATACTTGATAGGGCCTTAGCTAAAGTTGGTGGTAAAGGTTTATTTGTAAAAGAGATTGAATTGGCTTTGTTGCATGGTGATGCTGATATGGCAGTTCATTCCATGAAAGATGTTCCTGCGGAGATGACTGATTCCTTAGATATATGTTCCATTCTAAAAAGACATGACTCTAGAGATGTTTTTGTATCGAATAAGTATTCATCTTTAGATGAATTGCCCTTTGGAGCAATTGTAGGTACTTCGAGTTTACGTAGAGAGTCTCAATTAAAATCGGCATACCCTCAAATTTCTGTTAAATGTTTGAGAGGGAATGTTGACTCCCGACTTAAGAAATTAGATATTGGAGATTATTCTGGAATAATACTAGCCGCAGCTGGTTTAGAAAGGATTAATCTAGGTCATCGCATATCGTCTTATATAGATACTAGCATTAGTTTACCAGCAGCTGGTCAGGGTGCAATAGGAATACAGATTAGAAATGATAGAAGCGATATTAGAGATTTAGTAGCATCTCTATCCTGTATTGATACTGAATTATGCGTAAAGACAGAAAGAATTGTAATGAAGGTGTTAGGAGGTTCGTGCCAGGTACCATTGGCTGCTAATGCTTATATAGAAAATGGTAATATTTTTCTAAAAGCAATGGTTTCTTCTATAGATGGTAAAGAAGTTATCCGTTCCAATGGGTCTGTTAGTATTGATAATTGGCAGAATCTTGGTGAGAGTGTGGCTAATGATTTGTTAAGTAAAGGTGCTTATAAGATTTTGCATAGTGTTTAATTAATTTATTTAACTTTTATAAATCTCTGCAATATTGGAATTTATGCTTGCCAAAAAAGTTTTTATTCTAACAAGACCAAATAGCAACAAAATATTGTCTGATAGACTTAGTGATATTGGTTTTGAATCTCTATCCCTTCCTTCTTTGAAAATTGTATCTTTAGATTTGCAGAATGTTCCTTTACCAGAAATTTATGATTTTATCTTTTTCTCAAGTAGTAATGCTGTTAAATTTTATTTAATCCAATTAAATAAAATTTATGGTCCTATAAAAACATGGCCTACCAAGACGGTAATCGTTACAGTAGGCTCTGCAACTGCTGATAGTTTCCGTTCTTGTAATTTTATTAACATGGATTTATTGACAATACTTAGTCCTGATTCTTCTGCTGCACAACTAGATTCTGAATCTTTATGGAAAGTTCTAAGAAATCAGTCTTTGTATGGCAAAAGATTTCTTTTTGTTAGGGGAACTACTGGTAGGGATTGGCTTATTAATAAAGTTTCTAAGTATTGTGAAGTTGATATATGCTCTGTATATTCAAGAGATAATATAGAATGGTCCTACAATGATTCAGAGCAACTAAAATCAATATCGGTTGGATCAACTTCTACAGTTATATGGTTATTTACTAGCACAGAGAGCGTGGAAGCTACTATTAGAAATATAACTATTCTAAATCTTAGTAATTGGTTTAACAGTTGTAAATTTATAGTTACTCATCGTAGGATCTACAATTTTTTATCAGATTATTTTCTAAAACGTAGAGTTTCAGAGATTTTTATAAAAGAGTGTTTGCCTTATAACGAATCTATTATTTCAGCATGTAAGGATATTTAGTTTATTAAGTTTTTAGTTGCTCTGTTTTGTAAAAACATAATCATATTATAAGTTTTTGAATACTGGAAATGTAATTAAATATGCATTATTTAAAAAGAATATCATTAGTCATATTCCTGTTTTTTGTTTTTATGTTTCTTTTCTTTTCTATTAAAAGGCAAGTAATAAATTATATTGAATTCGAAAAATTAGAGAATATTAGTAAAATTAATTCATTGGAAGAAAAAATAATAAATCATGATAATGATTTATTATATAAGGTTAATAAGGCGCTTAATGATATAAAACATAAACAAGATTATTTGTTTCACTTAACTAATTCATCAAAAGATGAATTAGTTATAAGGGAGATAGACAGATTGTTGTTTATCGCAAATTGTCAGTTATCAATTGGTAATAATATTGAAGGAGCAGCGTCAACTCTGGAATCTATTTTATTATTCATAAATGAAGTATCTCCTAATAATTTATTATTTAATAAACTGATAGAAGATATTAAGATTGATTTATCTGCACTTCGTAAGATTCATGTTGTTGATTTTGTAGATAGAATTAATAGTCTCAATAGATTACTTGATTTGATAAAGATGGGCTTTCCTGATAAAAAATTTTTACCACAGAGTAAACATGTAGACATTATAGTTGAAACCGAAAAAAACAACGATGGGCCGCCAGCTAATTCTCAGTATTTTTGGATAAATAAAGTTTTTGATGATTTTTCTAAAATCACCAAATCTTTAATAACTAGATTCCCTAATGTTTTAGAGTTAAGTAAAGTTGATGATTTGCCAGACATTAGTTTTAAAAATATAAATCTATTGCTGATCCAGCAGGTATCTATAGCACAATTTTCTTTAGTTATGAAACAACCATTTCTATTAAAGTCCAGTATAAATTGTATTATAGAAACAATAAATATGTTTTTTGATGTTAATTCAACTAATGTGGTGGAAGCTTTAGCTATAGCCAGTGATATTAATTCTTTAAATATTGAGGATAAACTTCCTGATATATCTAGAAGCTTAAATAGCATAAAAAAATATGTTATCAATAATTAAATAGGTACTTGATATATGCGTTCCTGGTTTTATAAACTTCTTATGTTTTGCTGTGTTTTTTTGTTATGCTCATCTGTTTTTGGACAGAATGATAATTATGTTATTGTAGTATTTAATTCTTGGCGCCTACGTTTATCTCTACTATCTGCATTTTTTATAGTAATATTCCTGAATTTATTTTTATCTTATACATTAAGATTATTCCATTATTTTTTTAATATTTGGCCTAGGATTATTTCATATAGAAAAAAGAAATTATTTGAGTCTAATAAAAGAAGTATTGAGCAGGGATGGATGTTCTTTTTGGAGAATAGATTCACTGAGGCCTCAGAGGTCTTTTCAAAACTGATAGATTCCGATATTGATAAACGATCAAAAATTATTGTTGCGCTATCCTTAGCTAAAACATATTTTTTACTAGGCAAGAATGATGAATCCATTGAAATGGTAAGATATGCAGAGGTTTTGTCAAATAGCAATTCAGAACTTCTAGAGGATATACTAACATTAAAATCTTCTATTCTTATAGATATGAACCTGCCAGAAGATGCTGCTGAATGCTTATTAAGGCTTAACGGTATAATTGATATTCAGTATTCTATTATTCTGCAGTTATCTTTAAAAGTAGAAATTATGTTAGGAAATCATATTAAAGTAATTGATACCGCTCGACTATTGTTATACGACAATGGTATAGATAAGGATTCTTTGTATGATGTAATAAACAAGTCTGGAGCAGAACTTTTAAAAGATTTGATAGATAAAGGTTTACAATGGAAACAGCAATGGAGAAATTTTAGCTATAATGAACGCTTATTGCCTGAGATAGCCTTAGTTGCCTCTAGAGCCTTTGTTAGTGAGGGTGATTATTCAGAATCGGAAAAATTATTAGAACTAATCCTTTCCAAGAAGCTTAATAATAAACTCTTATATGAATATACAAAATGCGAATTATCTCGAATACCTAGACGTTTATCTAAAATTGAGTCCTGGATAGAGATTTATGGAAATGATCCGGATTTGTTCAATGCATTAGGTATTTTATGTTTACATTCACAGTTGTGGGGGCAAGCTGATTATTATTTCTCTAAAAGTTTGAATATAAGAGACGATTCCCAAATTCATTTGTTGTTCGGTATCATGTATAAATGCCTTGATAGAGAAGAAGAATCTATAGCTCAATTATTTAAGTCCTTAAATAACACTGATAGTTTATTTGTTCCAGAAATAATAAATAATTATAGGTCTTCACTGAATGGATTAGCTAATGACTCAAATAATAAGGAAGAGTTTGAGTATTCCAATAAGGAAATAAATAACAATAATAAACAAGTGTCAGATGATCAATATTTTGATAGTGATCCTTTGCCTGTGCTATTTTTTGATGATACAGATGATGAAAAAATAAATAAGGGCTTGAAGTAGTTGAATGTTTTATTATTTAAAAGGTTATGTTTTATGAGCTTAAGTAATGTTACACCCGGTAATAATATTCCGGAAGAATTCAATGTGGTTATAGAGATATCAATGAATTCAATGCCAGTTAAATATGAAGTTGATAAGGAGACTGGCGCCATTTTTGTGGATCGTTTTATCCTTACATCAATGAGTTATCCGTGTAATTATGGATATATACCTAAAACTCTTTCTAAGGATGGTGATCCATCTGATGTGCTTGTAATTACACCATTTTCTGTGCAAACAGGGTCTGTTATTAAATGTCGCGCTATCGGGATGTTGGAAATGGAGGACGAGGCAGGCATTGATGCAAAAATATTAGCATTACCTATAAGCAAGATATATTCTACTTATAGTAGTATAAGTTCATACAAGGATTTTCCGGAAAATGAAATAAGACGTATACAACATTTTTTTGAGCATTACAAGGATCTAGAAAAAGGGAAATGGGTTAAAATAAAAGGATGGAAAGACAGTAAGAGTGCACACGAGGAGATTTTAAATAGTATTAGATATTATAAAGATCAAAGTAACTTATAAGTAAGTAAAAAAGTATAGAGTGGAAAATATTAATAGGGATGCTTGGAAATTTTGCGTTGCTCCTATGCTAGGAGTAACTAATAGACATTGCCGTTTTCTTTATAGATGTTTAAATCCACATATTCGTTTATATACGGAGATGATTACTACTGCTACTTTAATGAGAAGTAAAGATATCTTTTCTAGACACTTGGTTTTTGATGAGTCTCAGCATCCTATTGCTCTTCAGTTGGGAGGTAATGATCCTGTAGATTTAGCAAAATCAGCTCTTATCGGAGAGAAGTGTGGGTATGACGAGATTAATATAAATTGTGGATGTCCATCAAATAGAGTTTTAAATGGTTCGTTTGGTGCACATCTAATGAAAGATGTTAATTTAGTAGTAGATTGTTTAAAAGCTATAATGGATTCTGTTAGTATTCCTGTTTCAATAAAACATCGTATTGGGATAGATTATGCTGATTCTTATCAATTTGTTAGGGATTTTGTTGGCAGAATCTATGATGCTGGTTGTAATGTATTCATAGTTCATGCAAGAAATGCTGTTTTAAACGGTCTTTCTCCAAAAAAGAATAGAGATATTCCTCCCTTAAAATACGATTATGTGTACAACTTAAAAAAAGATTTTCCAGATGCGGTAATTGTTTTAAATGGAGGTATATGCAATATAAATTCTATAATAGACACAGAAAATTTTGTTGATGGTTTTATGATTGGACGTTGCATTATGTCTAACCCACTTTTTTTATTAGAAATAGATTCTACTTTTTACAAAGAAAAACTTGGATTTAATTATGATAATCTAATAAATATTTTGATTGATTATGCTTATAAGGAAATAAACAAAGGGGTACCACTTCGTGTTATAGTTCAACCAATGCTGAATTTGTTTAAAGGTTTTCCTGGTGCTGGTTTGTGGCGCAGAATGTTATCTGACACAGTATCTTTATCAAATAATAACCCAGGACTAATATCTGCAGCATGGAATGTAATATGTAGAAAGTCGCCATTTTGTAAAATTTAAAACAAATTTTTTTTGATTCTAGTGCTTAATTCTATTAGTCATAATACTCTAGCTTTCTGCCTCGTAAATTGATGATTTATGAGAATTATCAATAGACTATTCCTTTTAGAGAGCAGTATGCTATGGTTGTAATTTAATAGTAATTAGGTGAATAATTTAACACATTTTATGCGATAAAACATGTCTGGTAATTCTTTAGGTAAGTTATTTTGTGTAACTAATTTTGGCGAATCTCATGGTCCAGCAATTGGTTGTGTAGTTGATGGATGCCCACCTGGTATGGAGCTCAGTGTTTCTGATATTCAAAATGAGTTGAATAGACGTCGCCCTGGTACATCACGCCATGTTACTCAAAGACAAGAAGAGGATAAAGTTGAAATCTTGTCAGGAGTATATAATGGGCAAACAACCGGCGCTCCTATTGGTTTGCTTATTAGAAATACAGATGCTCGCAGTAAGGACTATGCTAATATAGAAGACACTTTTAGACCTGGCCATGCTGATTATGCATATTGGCACAAGTACGGAATTAGAGATCCTAGGGGAGGAGGAAGATCTTCAGCAAGATTAACTGCTCCTACTGTTGCTGCTGGATCAATCGCTAAAAAGTGGCTTTTAAAGCATAAAAATATTATTGTCCGTGGATACATGAGTCAATTAGGATCCATAAAAATACCTTTCGTGTCTTGGGATGAGATAGATAATCCTTTTTTTTCCCCAAATAAAAGAATAGTTCAAGAACTAGAATGTTACATGGATGATTTACGGAAAGATGGTAATTCCATTGGAGCTCGTATAGAAATAATAGCAGAGAACTTGCCATGTGGTTTGGGAGAGCCTATTTATGATAGATTGGATTCTGATATAGCTCATATAATGATGGGATTAAATGCAGTAAAGGGTGTTTCAATAGGATCTGGCTTTGATTGTGTATCTCAACTTGGATCAATACATGGTGATGAAATTACTCCTAATGGATTTCTCACTAACAATGCTGGTGGAATATTAGGTGGTATTTCAACTGGTCAAGATATTATTGTTTCTTTGGCTATTAAACCTACATCTAGTATTAGAATAGTGAAAAAATCTGTGGACAGAGAAAATAAACAATGTTTGGTGCAAACATTTGGTAGGCATGATCCTTGTGTGGGAATAAGAGCAGTTCCTATAGGAGAAGCTATGTTGGCAATAGTTCTCATGGATCATGTTTTGAGATATAGAGGTCAGTGTGGTTTATAGATACTTTTATGTATTATCTATAAATTTTTTATAATTTAATTGTTGTTTTTAAGAGGTTTTTATGGCAAAAACTCTATATGATAAACTTTGGGATGCGCATGTTGTCCGAAGCGAATCAGATGGTACTAGTTTAATTTATATTGATAGACATTTACTACACGAAGTAACTAGCCCTCAAGCTTTTGAAGGATTGTCTTTATCTAGTAGGAAACCTTGGCGTATAAATGCTAATTTAGCTGTGGCAGATCATAATGTTCCAACTAGTAATCGTGATAATGGAATAGATGATCCTGTATCTAAACTACAAGTAGACACATTAGATGATAACTGTGAAAGATACGGCATAGTTGAATTTAAAATGAATGATTTACGACAAGGAATCGTTCATGTTGTTGGTCCAGAACAAGGTGCTACATTACCAGGAATGACAGTTGTCTGCGGTGATTCTCATACCAGCACTCACGGAGCGATAGGTGCATTGGCATTTGGTATAGGAACATCAGATGTCGAACATGTTTTAGCAACTCAGACCTTATTAATGAAGAAAAATAAGAATATGCTAATAAATGTAGAAGGTGTAGTACCTGAAGGCTGTTCTGCAAAAGACATTATTCTTTATATTATTGGTGTGATAGGTACCGCTGGTGGCACAGGATATGCAATAGAGTTTGCTGGTAAGGCTATTTATGATTTGTCTGTTGAGGGCAGAATGACTATTTGCAATATGGCCATTGAGGCTGGTGCAAGATCAGGCATGGTAGCCGTAGATTCTAAGACAATAAGCTATTTTAAGGATCTGCCATTTTCTCCAAAAGGCGAGATGTGGGATAAAGCTGTAGAATACTGGAAAAGTTTGCATAGTGATGATGGGGCTATGTTCGATAGGATTGTTAATATAGATGCTAACAAAATACAACCTCAAGTAACTTGGGGAACATCTCCGGAGATGGTCCTTCCTATTAGTGCTAAAGTTCCAAATCCTAATAATGAGAAAGATCCTGTAAAAAGAAGCAGCATAGAGAGGGCTTTAGATTATATGGGACTTTTGCCAGATACACCTATAGTTGATATACAAATAGATAAGGTTTTTATAGGATCTTGCACCAATTCCAGAATCGAAGATTTACGTGCTGCAGCTTCTGTCGTTAATGGAAGGAGAATATCATCTAATATTAAATTAGCCATGGTAGTTCCGGGTTCTGGATTAGTTAAAAAGCAAGCTGAAGAAGAAGGTCTTGACAAGATCTTTATCAATGCTGGTTTTGAATGGAGAGAACCAGGTTGTTCTATGTGTTTAGCCATGAATTCTGACAAATTAAATCCTGGAGAACGTTGTGCATCGACCTCCAATCGTAATTTTGAGGGTCGTCAAGGTCAAGGTAGTAGAACTCATTTATTAAGCCCTACTATGGCGGCAGCTGCAGCAATTGCTGGTCATTTTGTAGATTATAGAGAATTTTATAATTAAGTATTAATACACTATGCAAGAATTTAATGTATATGAAGGTCTAGTGGTTCCGTTAGACAGAGAGAATGTTGATACGGACCTTATTATTCCTAAGCAATTTTTAAAATCTATTAAACGTACAGGTTTTGGTCCAAATTTATTCGATGAGTTAAGATATTTGGACCATGGCGAACCAGGAATGGATAATAGTAAGCGTCCTTTAAACAAAGATTTTGTCCTTAATAAGGACAGATATAAAGGTGCTACTATACTACTGACTAGGAAAAATTTTGGTTGTGGATCAAGTAGAGAACATGCTCCTTGGGCTCTTACTCAATATGGTTTTAGAGTGATTATAGCCCCATCTTATGCTGATATCTTTTTTAATAATAGTTTTAAGAATGGTTTGTTACCTATAGTATTGCCTGAAGATGATGTAGATTCTTTGTTTAAATCAGTAGAGAATAAAGTTGGTTATAAAATCAAAGTTGACTTAATTAATCAAGTTGTTATAACAGATAACGCTAATTTGATAAATTTTGATATAGAACCATTCAGAAAATATTGTTTAGTTAATGGACTTGATGATATAAGCCTTACATTACAACATAAAGAAAATATTAGAGAGTTTGAAAATATTCATTTAAAAAAATATCCTTGGTTAAATATTTAATTATCTGTTTATAAATTAATAATTGTTATTTGGTAGGTAATATGACTAATACTATTGCTGTTTTAGCTGGTGATGGGATAGGGCCTGAGATTGTTGAGCAAGCAGTTCGTGTTTTATCATCATTAGGTTTGAACTTTGAAATGAAGGAAGCTCTTGTAGGAGGAGCCGCATTTGATAAATTTGAGCACCCTCTACCTAAGTCTACTTTGGATTTAGCAAAAAATTCTCATGCTGTGCTTTTTGGTGCTGTTGGCGACTGGAAGTATGATCACTTGCCTAGAGAGTTACGCCCGGAGCAATCAATTCTAGGTCTGCGTAAGAGCTTAGGTTTGTTTGCTAATTTAAGGCCTGCTTTTTTATATAATGAGTTGTCAAATTCATCTACCTTAAAACCTGAAGTTGTTTCTGGATTAGATTTATTGATAGTTCGTGAATTAACAGGTGATGTGTATTTTGGAACCCCTAGAGGTGTTAGAAATGCAAATGATGGTAATTTTATTGGAGAGCGAGAGGGCTTTGACACTATGCGGTATGCGGAGTCCGAGGTTCGAAGGATAGCTAAATTAGCATTTGAATCAGCAATGAAGCGTCGCAAAAGATTATGTAGTGTGGATAAAGCTAATGTTTTGGAGACTTCTCAATTTTGGAGAGACATAGTCATTGATACTGCTAAAGGGTATCCTAATGTAGAGTTATCTCATATGTATATTGATAATGCGGCTATGCAGCTTGTAAAGAACCCATGTCAATTTGACGTAATTGTTACAGGAAATCTATTTGGCGACATATTATCAGATGAGGCAGCAATGCTGACTGGATCTATAGGCATGTTACCTTCTGCTTCGTTAAATTCTAATAATCAGGGACTGTATGAACCAAGTCACGGTTCTGCTCCTGACATAGCAGGGAAAGGAATAGCAAATCCTTTAGCTACCATACTTTCTGCCTCTATGTTGTTAAGATATTCACTTAACTTATCTAATTATGCTGATTTGATAGATAAAGCAGTACAAAGGGTTTTGTCTAATGGATTGCGTACCGCTGATATTTATGAAAATGGTACCACCAAAGTAGGAACATCTGAAATGGGTAATGCTGTTATAAATGAATTAAGGTTGCCTTAACACTTATGAAAATTTATTTGTGTTTTATGAGTTAAATTTTTCATTATTTAATTTTGTTTAAAACTTATTTCGCAAGAGTGAATAAAAATGGTTCAAGCGGTCGGTTTGGTAGGATGGCGTGGAATGGTTGGTTCTGTTCTAATGAAAAGAATGAGAGATGAAGGAGATTTCTCTCTTATAGAGCCAGTTTTTTTCTCTAGTAGTAACCCTGGTGCTAATGCTCCAGAATGGGCTGATGGCACAGGAAAATTAAAAGATTCTTATGATATTCAAGAATTAAAAAAATTACCAATTATTATTACTGCCCAGGGTGGAGATTATACAACACAGGTACATAGTAAACTTAGACAAGATGGTTGGACTGGTATATGGATAGATGCTGCTAGTACCCTCAGGATGAATAATGATGCTATTATTATCCTTGATCCTGTCAATCGTTCTGTCATAGACTCTGCTTTACAAAAAGGCGTTAAAGATTTTATAGGTGGTAACTGTACTGTAAGTTGTATGCTTATGGGGTTAGCTGGATTATTTAATAATAATCTTATAGAATGGGCAACTTCAATGACTTACCAGGCAGCTTCTGGTGGTGGTGCTCAACACATGCGTGAGTTGTTGAATCAGTTTGGGTTTATAAATAATTCGGTATCTGATTTATTAAATGATCCCGCTTCGGCGATTCTTGAAATTGATAGGAAAGTTTTATGTCTTCAAAAAAGTAGTGATTTGCCGCAAAACAATTTTGGTGTTCCACTGGGCGGTAGCCTAATACCATGGATAGATAAGGATCTTGGCAATGGAATGTCTAGAGAAGAGTGGAAAGCTGGAGCTGAAACTAATAAAATTCTTGGTCGTAGCAAATCTGATTCTATAAGTATAGATGGATTATGTGTGCGTGTAGGAGCTATGAGATGTCATAGTCAAGCTCTTACATTGAAACTTAAAAAAGACATTCCATTAGAAGAAATAGAAGATATTATAAGCACCGGCACGAAATGGGCTAAAGTCATTCCTAATAATAAGGAAGAGACTATGTCAAAATTAACTCCAATTGCAGTAACTGGAACCTTAGATATTCCTGTAGGTAGACTACGAAAATTATCTATGGGATCAAAATATCTCAGTGCCTTTACAGTTGGTGATCAATTATTGTGGGGAGCTGCTGAACCTTTGCGACGTATGCTACGCATAGTTCTAGAAGAGGCGTAGGTTTTTATAACACAATAGGGTATTAGCTATGGGAACTTGTGCCTTATTGTGTGATATTTTTAAAATTTTATATTTATTCATCAAAAATTAAAGAGTATTTTTAGTATGTATAGAATTGCTATGTGCATTTCTTACAATGGCGCTAGTTTTTGTGGATGGCAAACTCAATTAAATCTTTGCGCAGTACAAGATATTATAGAAAATGCTTTGTATAATTTCTCTGGGTTTAAAAAAACCAGAGTGGTTTGCGCCGGACGTACTGATGCAGGGGTTCATGCTGTTAATCAGGTTATACATTTTGATACAGATTTAAACAGGGAAATTGAATCTTGGGTCAGAGGTGTTAATTCTTTTCTACCCAATTCTATTTCTGTAAAATGGGCTCAGTTTGTAGATAATAATTTCCATGCCCGTTTTAGCGCTATATCTAGAACATATTTCTATATTATATATTGTTCTAAAGTAAGATCAGCTATTTATAATGAATTGGTTGGATGGAGCTTCTATGTTTTGGATGTTGATTTGATGAGAAATGCTATTGATTTTTTGGTAGGAGAACATGATTTTAGCAGCTTCAGGTCATCACAGTGCCAGTCTAAAACTCCTGTTAGAACCATTTATAATGCTGACATTAATAGAAAAGGACCATTTATAGTTTTTAGTATAACGGCTAATGCTTTTCTTCACCATATGATTCGTAATATAGTAGGCTCATTAATTCAGGTTGGAAGAGGGAATATAGATCCTATTCGAATTAAAGAGCTATTATTGGCTAAAGATAGAACAAAAGGTTTTCCAACTTTTTCTCCTAATGGGTTGTACTTAATGAACGTTGAATATCCATCTGATTTTCACATAAAGGAAAATTGTGATAATCAAATTTTTATGCATTTCTAGAATAATTAGTAGTTATTATGATCAATAATAGAGTTAGAATAAAGGTGTGTGGATTCACAAGGGAGGAAGATATTATATCTGCTGTAAACTTGGGAATAGATGCTATAGGCATGGTTTTTTATGAAAAAAGTAAACGTTTCATTTCGATAGATAGAGCAATTAAATTAAAAAAAGAGATACCTCCATTTGTGGATCTGGTTGCCTTGTTTGTTAATGCATCAAAAGACATGATTAACGAGATTCAAGATGCTGTTTGTCCTGATTATTTACAGTTTCATGGTGATGAAACTCCAGAATTCTGTGATAGCTTTAATCAGAAATATTTAAAAGCTTTCCGTGTTGGTTCTCCGAAACTAGATTCTAGTAATCTTTTATTAGAAGAGTGTTTAAAGTATAATAGTGCTTGTGGATGGTTATTTGATAGTTATAGCTATGGTTATGGTGGAAGCGGAAAGACTTTTGATCATAGTATATTAAAGACTGTATGCGCTCAATCAGTATGTAAAAGGCCTGTAATATTATCTGGTGGCTTATCCATAAATAACATTGTTGATTCTATAAATTATTTGCATCCGTGGGCTATTGATATAAGTAGTGGGGTAGAGATAGAACCGGGTATAAAGTCTTCTGCTAAAATTCAAGAAATAATTAATGCAGTGAATATATGATTTACTAGTTAAATAATATTACAACAATGTGTATTATGTTTTTATTTGCAGATTTTTTAAATAAGATATAGAATTACAGATTTATGAAGGCGGTTAGCTCAGGCGGTTAGAGCGCTACGTTGACATCGTAGAGGTCGTTGGTTCGAGTCCAATACCGCCTACCATTATTTTATGATCTTAATGCTAGCAATTTGTTTGTTCATCATTGGTATGATGTATAGGTGGTTCATTGGTAATATTTCTTATGGAATATTTATAACGCAAATTGTTATCTTATCTGAGTCAATAACTTAAATTATTTTACTTTCTAGCATGCATATTTTGTTTACCATTATATAAATATAATTTTTTTATTGTGTCTGGCAAAATGTATTACTAGCATTTTTATTAACGGTTAATTTTTAGATAACGGATATTTGATGATAATAATTACCTTTCCAGATGGTGTTCAACTTAGGTATAAAAGTCAGGTTACAATCTCACAATTAATTATAGATGCTAATTTCAACGCCGGAGAAATAGTTGCTGCTCAGGTAGACATTGATGGGAAGCAATTAGAGATATTAAATACTAGTGCCTCTATAAAAAGTAATGCTAAAGTAAGATTGATAAAAAAGAATGATAGTGAATGGTTATCTATATTAAGGCATTCCACAGCACATTTACTTGCTTATGCTATCAAGGAATTATTTGAAGATGCTAAGATAGCAATAGGTCCAGTTATAGAAAATGGTTTTTACTATGATATTTCCTGTAAAAAATCGTTCAACGAAGATGATCTTGAAATGATCGAAAAAAGAATGATAGAAATATCATCTAGGGATGAAAATATTACTAGAGAGGAATGGGATAGGAATCATGCTATCGATTTCTTTAAAAATCAAAACGAAATATACAAAGTTGAACTAATATCCAGAATACCTTTAGATGAAAAAATTTCTATCTATAAAGAAGGTAGTTTTGTAGATTTATGTAGAGGCCCACATGTGCCATCAACTGGATATTTAAAGTATTTTAAATTATTAAAACTATCTGGTGCTTACTGGAATGGAGATAGTAATAATGAAATGTTACAAAGGATATATGGAACAGCATGGGCCACTAAAGATGATCTAGACAAGTATGTAGAAATGTTGAAGCTTGCAGAGAATAATGATCATCGTAAAATAGGCAAGGATCTCGATTTATTTCATTTTCAAGAAGAGGCTCCTGGCTTAGTATTTTGGCATGCTAATGGTTTATTAATATGGCAACAAATTGAATATTATATGAGGGATATTTATTCTAAAAATGGATATAAAGAAGTAAAAGCTCCTCAGATAATAGATGTGTCATTATGGAAAAAAACAGGACACTGGGATAATTATCGTGAAAATATGTTCACTGTAAATTCTGAAAACAGAACTTATGCTTTAAAACCAATGAATTGTCCAGGTCATATACAAATATTTAATTCTAAGTTGCATTCATATAAAGATCTTCCTATTAGGTATGGAGAGTTTGGAAATTGTCATAGAAATGAATCTTCTGGTTCTCTGCATGGATTAATGAGATTGCGTGGTTTTACGCAAGACGATGGACATATATTCTGCACAGAAAACCAGCTACTTGAAGAATGTACTTTATTTACAAAATTGTTGCAAAAAGTATACATGGATTTTGGTTTTAATGATATCACTTATAGTGTTGCAACTAGGCCTAAAAAAAGAATAGGTAGTGATCTTATATGGGACAAGGCAGAATCAGCCCTGATGGACAGTTTAAATAGTATTGGTTGTGATTTCTCCATAAACAAAGAGGAGGGTGCTTTTTATGGCCCGAAGATTGAGTATACTCTTAAAGATGCTATTGGTAGAAGTTGGCAATGCGGTACTGTGCAGGTTGATTTTTCAATGCCTAATCTATTGAATGCTGAATATATCAACAGTGATGATTGTCGTCAGAATCCAGTTATGATTCATAGAGCCATATTAGGATCTATAGAACGTTTTATAGGTATTTTAATTGAGCATTATTCTGGTGTAATGCCGCTATGGTTAGCTCCAATCCAGGTTGTTGTATGTTGTATTTCTGAACAATCTATTGAATATGCAAGATCAATTTATTCTGTCTTGTTCGATAAAGAATTCAGGGTTGAGGTTGATTTGCGTAATGAAAAAATCGGACGTAAAATTCGTGAACATAGTCTAAGAAAGACACCTTATATTATTGTGGTTGGTGAAAATGAGAAAAATAATGGTAATATTTCAGTTCGATGTCATGGTTCTATAAATCTTGGACTTATGAGTTTGGAAGATTTTATGATTCGTTTGAATTCAGAGATATCTAAGAAGTGTATGGTATCTTCTTAGGTCATAAGATAAATATTTTTTAGGAGTTTTTAATATCGTCACCGAAAAAACTAATCGCATCAATGGTGAAATCCGTATCCCCGAGGTGCGTCTTATAGGAATAAATGGGGAGCAATTAGGGATCGTAAAGATTTCTGAAGCTTTACGTCTTTCTGAACAGCATCAGGTTGATCTTGTTGAGATCGCACCTAATGCTATTCCTGCAGTTTGCCGATTGATGGATTATGGTAAATTTAAGTACAGAGAACAGAAGCGTCAGGCTGAGGCAAAAGCTAAACAAAAAGTAATTCAGGTAAAAGAAGTAAAATTTAGACCTTCTACAGATGAAGGTGATTATAATGTTAAGCTTAAAAATCTACGACGTTTTTTGGATGAGGGAGATAAGGCTAAGGTAACACTGCGTTTCAGAGGCCGTGAAATGGCTCACCAAGAGTTGGGTATGCGTGTACTAGAGAGAATCCGCAAGGATTTGTCTGATTCTGTCATAGTTGAGTCCATGCCAAAGTTAGAGGGAAGGCAAATGGTAATGATGCTTGCCCCTAATAAAAAGACTACGCCTAATAAAGATTGATATTGTTATTACCTATCAACAGAATAGAAAATATTCTGATGGTCTATTATAATCGAGTGGCTCGTGTATTTCTGTTTTATACGAGCCATGTCGACCTAAGGTTATTTTTATGCATATTTTGTTTATTATCGATCCTATAAATTCTTTGAAGGCGTATAAAGATACTTCTGTTGCTATAATGCGTGCTTTGCTTGATAAAAAACATCGTGTTAGCATTGCAATGCAGAATGATATCTTTATTGATTCTGATAATATAGTTAAGTCGAATACTAAGTCTATTTGCATTAACGACAATTTAAATGAAAAAATATGGTGGACCATTACTGATACTTACTATAGGGTGCCATTGAATAATTTTGATATAGTATTACTACGTAAAGACCCTCCTTTTGATTTAGAATATCTTTATACTACACATTTATTAGAAATTTCAGAAAAACAAGGTGTAAAAATTTTTAATAGCCCTAGTGCTATACGTAATTATCCTGAAAAACTTTCTATAATGAAATTTCCTGAGATAATAGCCCCTACCTTAGTTACCAGTAATGTAGACTTACTTAAAGATTTTTATTATTCACATAATGATATAATAGTCAAACCCCTTGATGGAATGGGCGGAGTTGGTATCTTTAGAATAAAAGATGGTGATTCAAACTTAAATGTTATTTTAGAGGTTTCCACAAATAACGGTAGAACTACTGTCATGGCACAGAAATATATATCTGATATAACCAATGGTGATAAAAGGATACTAATCGTTGGAGATAGAATAATACCATTCTGTTTAGCCAGATTTCCTTTATCAGGCGAACATAGAGGCAATCTTGCAGTTGGAGGAAAAGGGAAAACTCAGAAACTATCTGAAAGAGATATTAGTATAGCTAATACTGTTTACAATAAATTATATGGACATGGTCTTTATATAGTTGGTTTAGATGTTATAGGTGAATATTTAACTGAAATAAATGTAACAAGCCCAACATGTTTTGTAGAGATTTCAAATCAAACTGGACTTGATATTGCAAATATCTTAGTAGAGTTCTTAGAGAAAAAAGTAAATTAGTCTTTATATTTAAATTTATTCATAAATAGTGTGTATTATGTTAGCCAAAAATGTTACTGTCAATAATGAATACGGGTTAAACGCAACTGAGTCTATCAAATTGACCAATATTGCTAGTGGTTTCCAAAGTGATGTTTTTATTTCTAGTAATTCTCGTAGAGTAAATGCAAAAAGTATAATGGGTGTTATGATGTTAGCTGCTTGTAATGGAGCAAACATCAAAATAGAGACTATTGGAATAGACTCTGAAGAAGCGATGGATGCTATTGTTAATTTTTTCAATAAATGTTAGATTGAGCCAATTAAATAGTTATCAAGTATTTGTTGATCCAAAACCTTTTTCTCCTCTGGTATTTTGATGTGAGAAATTTTCAACTATTTTAAAATCAGGTCTTATTATGGGGATAAATATCATTTGAGCTATTCTCTCTCCTGGTGCGATATCTATATCTATTCCTGACTCTATATTATTTCTATTCCAAACACTTATTAATATAGGACCTGAATAGTCTGCATCAATTACCCCCGCTGTATTTCCCAGCACTAGACCTTTCTTATGCCCTAATCCAGATCTTGGTAATATCATTGCCATAATATTTTTATTATTTATATGAATAGATATCCCAGATGATAATAACTGAGCAGGATTTCCAGGTTTTATTTTTATTGTACTATCTATACAAGCGTATAGATCTATAGCAGCTGCAAGATCTGTTTGATAGGTTGGAGGCCCCCATAATTTTATTATTCGATCATCTAATATTTTTATTTCTATAGAAATGTTATTCATATTTTTAACTAAACTATTTTTGTTCTATTGTGAATTTCAAGCATTAATTTTCTTGCTGCTTGCATTTTACTCATTTTAGGGAATTTATATGATCCATTAGAGTCAAAAAGTACCAATGTTGTTGTATCCAGCTCAAATGTTTCGCTAGCTATATTTCCTACTATTAGTTGTACTTTTTTGCTTAGTAGTTTCAGTCTAGCATTTTTATCTAAATCATCTGTTTCGGCGGCAAATCCTACACACCAAGGACCATTATCAATTCTAGCTACTTCTGCCAGTATATCCTTATTAAAAGTTAATGATATATTAGGAATAGTTTTCAAAATATTATCTTTTTTGATTTTATTTTTACTAAAATTTTTTATTTTCCAATCACAAACAGCAGCTACAGATATGAATATGTCTGTAGCTCGAACATTATTCATAACAGTTTCATACATTTCTTCAGCTGTTGTTACTTTATAACATTCAATATTATAAGGAATCTCTAATGATGTTGGGCCGGTAATCATTGTTACTATCCCTCCTAATTCGCTTGCTGCTCTTGCTATAGCATAACCTGTCTTACCTGAGGATCTATTACTAATAAATCTAACAGGATCAATCGGTTCAATAGTTGGTCCAGCAGTTATAAGTATTTTTTTTCCTTTTAATAACTTGTCTTGTAGTGAGGCTATTATTTCGTTAACTATACTAGTAGTTTCAGATAATCTTCCTATACCAATATCGCCACATGCTTGTTTTCCAGATTCTGGTCCTATAATATTTATTTTATCTTCTATTAGTTGCTTAATATTTCTTTGTGTGCTGGAATTATCCCACATCTCTTTATTCATAGCTGGAGCTATAAACAAAGGGCATTTCCTAGCTAAACAAATTGTTGATAATAAATCATCGCCTATTCCATTAGCTATTTTTGCTATGAAATTTGCAGTTGCTGGCGCTATTAATATTAAGTCATTACAACGGCCTAGACTTATATGAGTCATGCCATTATAAAATTTATCTTCATTTTCGTCACTAAATACAGGCCTACCTGACAAAGCCTCCATTGTAATTGGAGTAATGAATTTTTGAGCAGATCTTGTCATTACAATATCTACGATTGCCCCATTACTTATTAGTCTTCTAGTTAATTCTGCTATTTTATAGCAAGATATACTACCAGTCATTCCTAAGACTATACGTTTCTTATCAAGATCTAGCATTTTATTAATTTATTGAATTCACTAGCTTTCATATGTATTTTGGTTTTTTGACATAAAATCATTTGTAACAAAAATCAAAAAACCTATGCTTATCATAATATCTGCTATATTAAATACTGGGAAGTAAAAATTGTGGTAATGCAAGGATATAAAATCTATTACATATCCGTAGACTATTCTATCAGAAACATTTCCAAGAGTACCACTAAGTACTAATATAGCAGCAAACCTTATTTTAATAGACAAATCACTTTTATCACTGGCTAATCGATGTATAAATATCATTATGAATATCGATGCAACAATTCCAATAGAGATAAGTAGATATTTTTGCCATACTTGCTGATTTGATAGCAACCCGAATGCTGCTCCATCGTTATATATCAGCGTTAAATCTAAAAATGGAAATACATTTAAACTGCTGCCGTAAGATAAATGGTTGTTATAATATGCTTTTGTTCCTTTGTCCAGAAAAACGAAGAGAAGCACACCAATAACATATAATATATTATTAAGACTGATAAAATTAACAAGCCGCCACCTACTATTATTAGTCATAATTCATATCCTCTATAAGCACAAAATTATGACTACATACAGGTAGATTCTGACGATAGTATGTTTTCCACGCATCTGATGCATAGGTCTTTATATCTATCATTGCATCCAACATCTTCGGTATAATGCCAGCAACGTTCGCATTTCTTATTGCTAGATACATTGACATTAATTATTACATCATTACTATCATGCTTATAAACTAATACTTTTGATACAATTAATACAAACTTCAATTCTTCTTTTAAACTGTCTAATATTTTTTTATCAGACAAGTTCACATATATATTTACTTCAGCTTGCAGGGATGATCCTAGTTTACCAGTATTGCGTATTTCCTCTATCTTTTTTTGTGTTAAGTCTCTAATTAATCTAATACGATCCCATTTTTTAACCAGCAAGCTATAATCATTATTATCAAGCCCTAAATTATTATATACATCAGTGAATATTGTAATATTGTTATTCATTTTTGTATTAAAATCTATTGCTTTTGTTTCTAGCAATGATTTCCATGCTTCTTCTGCTGTAAATGATAGTATAGGAGCTAGCATCTTTATCAAAGATTGAGCAATTTCTGATAAGGCGCTCTGAGCAGATTTTCTAGCGAAACTATCTGGTTTTGTGGTGTATAATCTATCCTTTAAAATATCTAAATAAAATGCCCCTAGTTCTTCCGAACAAAAATTTTGTAATTTAGATATTGCTGTATGAAAGTCATATTTTTCATAATGACAAATCACTTCTTTTTGTATTTGATATGTTACGCACAGAAAATATTTATCTATTTCTAACAGATTGTCAAACTTTATGAATTGCTCAGCTCTATCGAAATCGTTAAGATTGGCAAGGAGAAATCTTACTGTATTGCGCATTCTTCGGTAGCTTTCAACCACTCTATCAAGTATTTCATCTGAAATGTGCATTTCTGCAGAATAATCTGTAGTAGCAACCCATAACCTTAGTATTTCTGCTCCTAGAGAATTACATATCTCCTTAGGTGATATTATATTTCCTAATGATTTACTCATTTTGCGGCCATTTTGATCCACAAAAAATCCATGTGTTAAGACTGATTTGTAAGGTGATTTTCCATACAGCATGCAACCAACCAACAAAGAAGAATGAAACCATCCCCTGTGTTGATCTGAGCCTTCTAGATATAAATCGGCAGGCCAGCTCAGTATATTTTTATGAGAACCATCGATGTCATTATTAAGACCTCCTATTACAGTGGCATGCGTTGACCCAGAGTCAAACCACACATCTAATGTATCTTGATTTTTTCTATAAAGCTCTACTTCACTTTCATCTATCAGATCACTTATATCTATTTTTTGCCATTCCTCTATACCACCTTTCTCTACTCTTAGAGCTATTTTCTCTAGAATTTCTATAGTTCTAGGGTGAATTTCATCAGTTTCTTTGTTTACTAGAAAAGCTATAGGCACACCCCATTTTCTTTGTCTTGAGAGTGTCCAGTCTGGTCTATTAGCTATCATAGATTTCAAACGTTCTTTTCCCCATGTAGGGTAGAATGTTATGTTGTCAATGTTTGATAAAGCTGATTCTCTAATTGTTATATCATTATGCTTGATATCCATTCCAGCAAACCATTGACGTGTTGCTCTTAATATGATTGGTGTTTTATGGCGCCAGCAGTGCATATAACTATGAGAATAGTCTTCAGATTTTACTAATGATCCGTTTTTTTCTAGAAGATCTAGTATCTCTTTGTTTGCATCCCAAATTATTTTATCACCAAAAACTGGTAGGTTTTTATCATACTTGCCATTGCTATTAACCATGTTAAGTATATCTTTGTCTTGAAAGCCATTTTCTTTAAAAACAGCAAAATCTTCCACGCCATGCGCTGGTGCAGAGTGTACTACACCTGTACCATTATCCAATGTTACATAATTAGCAAGATATAGCTTAGATCGTCTATTATAAAAATTATGTGTCTCGGATAATGGATGTAAAAATTCTAAATTCAGTAAATATTTTCCTTTGGTAGTGGCTATTATTTCAAATTCTTTAATATTTGTTTTTTCAATAAAGTAATTAATTCTGTCTTTTGCTACTATTATTAAAGAACCATGAATAAATGATGGCTTAACTCGCACCAGGGAATATTCTAAATCAGGATGTACATTTATAAATTGATTAACAGGTATGGTCCAAGGAGTTGTTGTCCATATAACAATACCTCCATCTTCTTGGATTTTGTCTAAATTAAAAGCTCTTGATAATTTATCTTTTTCAGTAAACTTGAAGGATACAAATATAGAAGTATCTAGGCGGTCGTTGTACTCAACCTCTGCATCAGATAAAGCTGATCCGCAATCAAAACACCAGTTAACAGGCTTCAGTCCTTTGTAAAGATATCCATTTTTTAAAATTTTAGCTAACACCCTAAGCTCATTAGCTTCATTTTTAAAGTTCATTGTTAAATATGGATTATCCCAGTGTCCCAATATACCAAGACGTTTAAATTCGGATTTTTGTCTTTCGACCTGTTGGCTTGCATATTTACGGGCCCTTTGCTGCAACTCCTTAGTTTCTAGATTTTTGCCATATTTCTTTTCTATTTGAATTTCTATAGGCATACCATGGCAATCCCAACCAGGAACATACTGTGCATTATACCCAAGCATCAGTTTACTCTTAATTATTATATCTTTTAGGATTTTATTAATAGCATGTCCAAGGTGTATATCCCCGTTTGCATAAGGAGGGCCATCATGTAAAGTAAACTTTACTCTGTCTTTACATGCGGATTCAATAGCTGTATATATTTGTTTGTCTTCTAATTGTTTTACCCACACAGGCTCTCTCTGCGCTAAATTTCCACGCATAGGGAAAGATGTTTCAGGTAAATTAAGTGTTTTTTTATAGTCCATGTTTTAAAAAATAATATCGTGCGTCTTGTACGTCTTTTTCTATCGCTTCGATAAGAGTACTCATGTTAGTAAATTTTTCTTCATCTCTAAGTTTCATTATAAGATCAACTGATATAATTTCACCATATGCATTTACTTTCTCATCCAATAAGTATGTTTCAAGCAACATCTTTCCATTGTTTTCTAGTGTTTTTCTAGTTCCTAAAAATGCTACCCCTGGTAATGCTTTACCTTTTAATCCATGGACTACTACAGCATAAGTACCAGTGCTGATAGCACAATCTTGCTGAATTTTTAAATTCATTGTTGGAAAACCTATGGTTCTTCCTATTTTATTTCCGTGTATTACGTGTCCACTAATTGACAACCTTCTTCCTAATAATTTGTTGGCGGCGCTTATATTTCCTTTGCTTAATATAGATCGTATCCTGGAACTAGATATATTATGATATTCTCCATCTCTCAACATTTCTATAGAAATAGTCTCGAAACATGAATTTGATTTTCCTATTTCCTTTAGTGTATTTATGTTTCCAGTTCGATTATGACCAAACCTAAAATTTTCTCCAACTATTACGAGACGTACTTTTAATATATCGATAAGGTAATCTTTAATAAAATTCTCTGCAGATATTTTTGCTATATCTTTATTAAATTTGTTTATTATAATTTGGCGAATTCCTTGTTGAGCCAACATCGAAAATTTATCTCTAAATCCACAAATATTTTTTTGTTTTTGCCCTGAAAAATATTCTTTTGGATGAGGATAGAACGTTAATATTGAAGGTAATAGATCTCTAGTTTTAGCCTCATTAAAAAGACAGGAAAGGATTTTTTTGTGTCCTAGATGAATCCCATCAAAATTCCCTATTGTTATTGCACAAGGTTTGAATTTATCATTAGGTTTAATATGTCTACTTATGTATAATTTTTCTTTCACAGTTAGTAACTTTGATTTATAAGAGTCAAATAGATAGTTCATATATTAAATAAGAAGGAAGATTTTATTTTGACTAAACATTCTAATAAAAAAAGCCGATTTGTTATACTTATATCAGGTCGAGGCAGCAACATGCAGAAAATAGTCGAGACTTGTAAAAATGAAAATTGGTCTGCTGATATAAGTGCTGTCATCTCTAATAACCCTAGGGCATCTGGGCTAGATTGGGCTAAAGACAATAACATAAATAGTATATCTTTAGACAGTAGTAGTTATTCTGATAGAGATAAATTTGACAGTGATTTAAGCTCAGAGATAGACAAATACTCTCCAGATTATATTTTGCTAGCTGGTTTTATGAGAATACTAGGTCACTCCTTTGTGAAAAAATACTATGGAAAGTTAATAAATATACATCCTTCTTTACTGCCTGCTTTTCCAGGTTTAAATACGCACAGCAACGCTATTGCTAGTGGTGTGCGCATTCATGGCTGCACTGTACATTTCGTGTCTCCAGAGCTAGATAGTGGCCCAATAATAGCTCAAGGCTACACTAATGTTTTTACTCACGATACTGTTAAAACACTAGCAGAAAGGGTTCTTATGGTTGAACACAAAGTTTTACCTTCCGTGGCTCATTGGTTAACTTTAGGTGAAGTTACTCTGAATAATGATAATAAAGCTATAATCCTGAATGATCATAATGGCTTATTTTATTTATGATTTAATTTCATGCTAATTAATTATTAGTTAGTTTTTAATGTTGTATTATGGAAACATAATTTCTATTTGGAATATTAATCATTGTTCCTATAATTTTACAGCTCCGATTTTTAAATTGATTGTTAGCTCACTTATTTTTTAGAAATTTCATGCCAATTTATATTATATCTAGCTAATGTTTTATAGTAATATTCTGCTATTCGTTTTTCTGGATTTATGAAATTTCTCATCTAGTTGTAAGAGTAAAATTATAAAATCAACTTTTTACACTATCCTATATAGTAAGTTAGAATAACGTGTTTTGTATGATTACTCTGCTTAGCATAAAATTTTAGTAATTGTATTTAATGTGTTTTTAATTATGTATTGTTATAAATGAAGGTTATATAGCTTTACAGCAAGTCTTTATATCTTAATTAAAACCACTAAAGATTCTGATATGTTTTTGAATATTCTAATTTAGTTTATTGTCAATTTTGTATTATAGTCTCATTAGGATCATGATATTGATACCTATTTGTCCTTGGAAATTATTTTAATATTATCTCATCATAAATATGATTCTAGAAGAACTTAACAAAGCACAGAAAGAAGCAGTAACTCTTGATTCTTCACATGCCTTAATTTTAGCTGGTGCAGGCAGTGGTAAAACCAAAGTTTTAGCATCAAGATTAGCATGGTTATTGGATACTAATCAGGTTGATGTATCCAATATTCTAGCTGTAACATTTACCAATAAAGCTGCCCGTGAAATGATTTCTCGTGTTTTGAAAATGGTGAATATAGATACACGCAGACTTTGGATAGGAACTTTTCATAGTTTGTGTCACAGAATGCTTAGAATTCATTGCAATGAGGCACATCTATCTAAGGATTTTCAAATCATAGATACATCGGATCAAATATCACTAATCAAACAGCTAATTAAAATTAATAATATTAATGATTCAAAATACCAACCAAGAGATTTTCAGCGTTTTGTGAATTCTAATAAAGAAAATGGTGTTAGATATGTTAGTGTAGACACTCGTAGAAGTTATGATCGTGATTTGTTAGATTTTTATAAATTGTATGAGGATTATTGTTTTAAAAATAATTTGGTAGATTTTTCTGAGCTATTGCTAAGGTGTTATGAACTTTTAAAATATAATGATAATCTTCGAGGATACTATAATGACAAGTTTTCTCACATACTAATAGATGAGTTTCAAGATACTAATAAATTACAATATAATTGGATAGGTTTACTTATTGGGAGACAGACATCTGTCTTTGCAGTTGGTGATGATGATCAGTCTATATATGCATTTCGCGGTGCAAATATAGATAATATGTCGTCGTTTGAAAAGACTTATGCTAAGGGGTCTGTGATTCGTTTAGAGCAAAATTATAGATCTTTTGGACATATACTAGGAGCAGCCAATTCTTTAATAAAGCACAATAAAGGTCGTCTTGGGAAAACCTTATGGACAGATCAAGGAGACGGAGAGCTAATTAGAGTTGTTGAGAGCTCTAGTGACGTTGGCGAAGCTCATTGGATAGTAGAAGAAATAAGGAATCTTATTAGAAAAGGTATAGATGCTAGTAGCATAGCCGTTTTATATAGAAGCAATATGCAATCTAGGGTTATAGAGCATGCTTTATTTTCTAGTAATATATCATACACAGTTTATGGTGGCCTTAGATTTTTTGAACGCCAAGAGGTTAAGCATGCTCTAGCTTATTTAAGACTTGTGGTGAATCCAAACGATGATAATGCCTGGTTAAGAGTAGTAAATTTTCCATCACGTGGCATCGGAGCACGCACTATAGAAAATCATTTAGAATTAGCAAGATCAAATAATTTAAGCTTAAGAGATTCGGCCAGATATGTACCTGGGAAAGGAGGTGCTAGTATATCATCTTTTTCTAGTTTAATTGATGATCTTATTATTAATTCTAATAGGCTTACCTTGCCTGAATTAATAGAATACACTATAGAACGTAGTGGGCTGGGGTCGTATTATAAGAGTGAGAAAGATTTGCAGGATCGTTTAGAAAATTTGAAGGAGCTTATAACTGCAGCTACCGTTTTTTCTATAGATGAAAAGTGTGATAGTACCCCTGCCAACAATTCATTATCTATGAATTCAAATATAGATGATGGGATTATCTCTACTCCGTTATTATCATTTCTTTCAAATGCATCCTTAGAAGCAAATGAAAATATATCTGGTGATCATGCTTCTTCTATACAGTTAATGACAGTACATGCCTCTAAAGGTCTAGAGTTTAAGGTGGTTTTTATTACAGGTGTTGAGGAAGGGTTATTCCCTCATGAAAATAGCATGTCCGAAGATTCCGGATTGGAGGAAGAACGTCGTTTAATGTATGTTGCAATAACTAGGGCAGAAGAAAAGCTATATATTTCTATGGCAAATAGTCGTATGCTGAGAGGACAAGTTCGTTATTCTTCAAGTTCTCGTTTCCTAGATGAAATAGATATGAATCATATTCAATGGTCTAGGTCTGGAGCTATTTATAAAAATAATTCAAGTAGACGATTTAAAGAAAAATCAAGTGTTGAGCATACAAAACCCAATCAGAACAATTTAGTCAATAATTATAGTTCTAATTATAGTTCTATTTCTTCCAATAAAAGATCAATTGTAAATGATAGATTATTTTCGATTGGTCAATCGGTTAGTCATAATCGTTTTGGTGATGGTATTATAGTAAAATTGATTGGTAGTGGAAGTTCGGCACAAGCTCAAATTAATTTTCAAAATCATGGCATGAAAACTCTAGCTCTAACAGTAGCTAAATTAGAAGTTAAAAACTAGATTTCATTCATTTATGGTATCTGTTCTTTATGTAGCAACATAATACTATTCTCAGTATTAGCAGTAGTTATCCATGTTGGATTAATGTTTTGAAAATGTTTTATAAAATTATTATATTCATTACCTATTTCTAGGACTAGAATTCCTTCTCTTTTTAAGAATATCTTAACTTTTTTAATATTTTTTATAATACTCATACCATCTTCACCTCCATCAAGGGCTATTATCGGTTCATGTAAGTATTCTTCAGGCAGGTTATTGAGAGATTGAGTATTTACATAAGGTGGGTTACATATAATGATATCATACTGACTGATTGGTATATCATCAAATAGATTACTGTTTATTATTTTAATTCTATCTTGCAGATTATAGTAGTTTATATTTTTTTCAGCTATTTTTAGAGCTTTTTCAGAAATATCAGTTGCAGTGACAATAGATCTTTGAAAAGAAAGTGCAGACAGTATGGCAAGACACCCTGAGCCAGTACATAAATCCAGAATACTAGTAATTGATTCTGGATCTTTAACCCAAGGATATATACAATTTTGTATTATTTCAGAAATCGGAGACCTTGGTATTATAGCATTTTTGTTTATATAAAATTTATACCCTTGCAATAAGGATTCTTCTGTTAAATATGAAACAGGTATTCTAAGGTCAACTCTTTTACTAATCAAATGCAGAATTTTTCTTATTTCATTTTCTGTGATATTAGAGTCTAAGAATATATCTAGATTATCAGCAGTTAAATTCAATGAATGCAATATGAGATACACGGCCTCATCATATGCATTATCACTTCCATGACCAAAAAAAATACCAGATTTATTAAATATAGTTGTTGTATATCTAATAATATCTCTCAAGGTTCTCAATCGATTTATACAAGAATAGTTGATCATCATAAGTTATAATAAGAGTAATTTTTCTAATGTTAATTTATATATGTTCTTTAATGTATTTAGAGACGATATATCTATTCTTTCATTGACTTTATGTATTGTGTCATTGCAAGGACCAAATTCTATTATCTGTTTACTGATTTTTGTTATAAACCGCCCATCTGAAGTGCCACCTGATGTGGATAGTGTGGTTTTTATGTTTGTTTCTTCGAATATAGATTCTTTTATGGCATCTATAAGTGATCCATTTTGAGTTATGAAAGGTTCTCCATTGAGCATCCAATCTAACTTATAACTTAATTCGTATTTATCTAATATAGAATGAACCAATTTTTTTAGATTCTCTGGAGTATTTTCAGTTGAAAAACGAAAGTTAAATTTCACTTCTAGTTCACCAGGTATAACATTAGTTGCTCCATTACCAGAGTGAATGTTTGATATCTGAAATGTGGTAGGTGGGAAATGCTTATTTCCTAGGTCCCATTTGTGGTTTAGTATATCTGATAATGCAGGAGAGAATGCTTGTATTGGATTCAATGCTAGTTGTGGGTAGGCTACATGTCCTTGAATTCCTTTTATAACAAGATTGCCCGATAATGAACCCCTTCTACCATTTTTACACATATCTCCAATTTTCTTTTCTGAAGTAGGCTCTCCAACTATACAGAAATCTATTGACACATTATTTTCTTTTAAGTATTTACAAACTAAAGATGTACCATGAACTGCGTCTCCTTCTTCATCTGAGGTTATAAGGAGAGCAATAGATCCATTATGCTGTGGATACTTTTCTACAAACTCTTTAACGGCCACTAAAAAAGCAGCTATAGACCCCTTCATATCAGAGGTTCCTCGTCCATATATATAACCATCACACTCAGTTGGGACAAAAGGATCACTAGCCCATTCTTCTATCTTGCCAGCAGGGACTACATCAGTATGTCCAGCAAAAACGAATAGTGGATTATCAGTGCCTCGTCTAGCCCACAGATTAGTTACACCATTCTTTGCTATTGTCTTACATTTAAATCCAATATCCGTCAGGATGTCAGATATTACTTTTTGACATCCTGCATCATCTGGAGTAATAGACTTTAATGAAACTAGATTGTTTACAATATCAATCACTGACAGATTATTTGTCATTATGTTCTCAATAAGTCATTTATGCTTGTCTTTGATCTAGTTTTAGCATCTACTCTCTTTACTATTACAGCACATGCTAGACTATGTGATCCATCAGAAGAAGGTATTGATCCTGGAACAACAACTGATCCAGATGGAACTCTTCCATAAATGATTTTTCCAGTTGTTCTATCTAAAATCTTTGTGCTTTGAGAAATAAATACTCCCATAGCCAGGACAGAATTCTCTTCTACAATTACTCCTTCTACTACTTCTGATCGTGCTCCGATAAAACAGTTATCTTCTATTATAGTTGGGTTTGATTGCAAAGGTTCTAAAACCCCACCTATGCCTACTCCACCTGAAAGATGTACATTTTTACCTATTTGAGCACATGACCCAACCGTAGCCCATGTATCAACCATAGTACCTTCGTCTACGTAAGCTCCTATATTCACATATGATGGCATTAAAACTACATTACTAGCTATAAAAGATCCTTTTCTTGCTATCGCTCCCGGAACAACTCTATATCCAGACTCCATAAATTTCTTGTCATCAAAGCCAGAAAATTTTAGTGGAACTTTATCATAAAATAACATTGATCCATTACTTACAGTTTTATTTTCCTCTATTCTGAAAGATAATAGTACTGCTTTTTTTATCCACTGATTAACAATCCATTCACCGTTTATTTTTTCCGCAACTCTTAGTTTGCCAGAATCTAGCAATTCTATGGTGTCTTTAACAGCATTAGAAGCTTCAGTTTTTAAGTTTGTAGGAGATAAGTTTAATCTATCGTCCCAAAGATTTTCAATCGTGTTTTGTAATTTTGTATTAGTCATAATAATTAGTATAAATAAAAGATATTAATGTTTCAGATACTGTTTTTCACAAAGTTAACAATTCTATTTGCAGCTTCGACACATTCTTCTAAAGAAGAAACCAGGGCAATTCTTATTCTGTTATTACCTGGATTTGTTCCTAAAGATTCTCTAGCCAGAAAACTTCCAGGAAGCACAGTAACGGTTGTTTTTTTATATAGTTCTCTCGTGAATATAGTATCTGACATAGGAGTTTTTGCCCATAAATAAAATGAGGCTTGTGGTCTCGATACATCTAAAACTTTTTGTAATATAGGTAGAACTGTACTTATTTTGTTTGTGTATAGCTTTCTATTTTCTTGTACATGAATTTCATCATTCCAAGCTGCTATACTTGCACTAACAACTACCGGTCCCATTGCGCTTCCATTGTATGTTCTATACAGAAGGAATTTATTTAACAACTCCGAGTCGCCTGCTATGAATCCTGACCTTAAACCTGGTAAACTTGATCTTTTGGACAAACTAGAAAATACAACTAGATTTTTAAAATCTTTTACACCGATAATATCAGCAGCTTGCATACCGCCAAGAGGGGGGGTCATTGTTTCGTCATATATTTCTGAATAACATTCATCTGAAGCTATGATGAAGCCATATTTACTAGACAAGTGAAATATTTTTCTCCATTCATCTAGATTAATAACATTGCCTGCTGGATTTCCTGGTGAACACACGAATACTAATTTTGTTTTTTTCCAAATATTTTCTGGAACACTATCCCAATCATATGAAAAATTACTACCTTGATCTAAGTTTATATAATAAGGTTTAGCGCCAGCTAAAAAAGTAGCCCCTTCATAGATTTGGTAAAATGGATTTGGACATATCACTATGGGATCTGGATCGGAATCTGAATCAATAGCAATTTGTGTAAATGAAAATAATGCTTCCCTAGACCCTAATGCAGGCAAGACTTGTGACTCTGCATCGACAGATTCTATCTTATAACGATTTTTTATCCATTTACAAATAACTTCTCTTAAAACTATATCTCCCTTTGTTGATGGATATACGGACAATCCTGACAAATTTTCTATTATTGTTTTTTTTACTATGGGTGGTGATGGATGTTTGGGTTCACCTATAGATAAATTAATAGGAATAGCATCGTGGCTTTCATTTTCAATATCTACATTCTTTAAAAGAGCACGTAGATTTTCAAACGGATAAGGATTTAATTTATTTAATCTTTTGTTCATAATGTACAATTCTGGTCATTAAAGTGCTATAATACCACCAATGGATGAGCGAAGGTGGCGAAATTGGTAGACGCACCAGGTTTAGGTCCTGGCGCCGCAAGGCGTGTGGGTTCGAGTCCCTTCCTTCGCACCACTTTTTATCATTATGCATATCTACCATAGCTCTCGCTATTGTTTTATGCTATTTTTCTATTCATTATAAATGAAAGTGGTTTCAATAGTACTTCTTATATAATTTTACTATTATATTACTTTATTTGCTATTAGTGATTTTTTGATAACTAGTTAGTTTTTGCTTCTTAGTTATTCTAAATACATAATTTGTTGCATTATTAGCACTAAATATTGAAATTTTATTGACTTGATTTTAGAAGATTAGGATAGTATTACAACACGATTTTGGTTGTTGAGGTTTTTTGTTCAGTGCTTTGCCTACTTCAGGTTATGGTTATTGTTCTTTGGCTCTCTCCTTGATTGTGTTTTTTGAGGCTTAGGCCTATGTGTTTCAAGGAAAATATAATATGTTGGAAACTGGAGTAGTAAAGTGGTTTAATGCCGAAAAAGGTTATGGTTTTATAGCCCCTGAATCTGGAGGCAAGGATCTTTTTGTGCATTTTTCTGAAATCCAAGGTACTGGATTTAAATCTCTTGAAGAAAATCAGAGAGTAAGCTTTGTGGTTACTAATGGACCTAGAGGTTTACAAGCAACAAAGATTCAAATATTGCAATAGTAGAATATATTTTATACATAGATAAAATATTTTTACGCATAAGGACCGCTTCTGTGACTATGGAAGTGGTCTTTATTTTTATTAGTTGTCGAGTAATAACTAGATACAGGTTTAATTTTTGAAATATAAAAAAGTATTAGTTTTTGATAGTTTTCTTTATTGAAGTTTTTGAGTTATTTGTATCTAATATAATATAATTTTGAAAAAATTTATAATATTAAAACTTTCCTGTAAACTCTCCAGAGTTAGTAATTTTTTTAACTATTTATTTTTAATGGATTTTTAAATGCAGCCTGTGATTGAATCGCTTTCTGGTTTGAAGCGTCGTGTAGTTCTAGAAGTCTCTGTTGCAAATGTAGAGAATAAGTTTCAGAAACAATTAAAGGACATTGCTAAGAAAACAAAAATCCCTGGTTTTAGACCAGGGAAGGCTCCTATCAAGATGGTTGAGAGCTCTCATGGTTTTAGCATACGACAAGATATTATTAGTAGTGAATTGAGTGATGTATTCGAAAAAATTATTAAATCAGAGAATCTTAATATAGTTGGGATTCCAAATATTGTTCCTATAACAAAATCCACTGAGAACAATAATGTATTAACCTTTGAAGCAACATTTGAAATTTATCCAGAAGTTGTTATTCCTGATTTTGCTAATGTTGATGTCGTTAGATATGTTTCAGAGGTAAAAGATAAAGATGTGGATAAAACTATAGATTTTTTGCGCCAGCAAAAATCATCCTTTGTTAGTAAAAAAGGTAAAGTTATTTCCAAAGGGGACAAGGTAACATTAAGTTTTCTTGGAACAATAAAAGGCAAGCCTTTCCAGGGTGGCAACTCAGATTCTTTTTCTTTTGTTGTCGGTAATGGGCAGCTTTTATCTGAGTTTGAGGATGCTGTACTTGGAATGGTTGATAATGACGAGAAAGTCTTTAATGTAACATTTCCAGACAACTATCAAGATAAAACTCTTTCAGGTAAAACAGCTGAGTTCAGCATTAAAATTATAGATGTCTGTGAAAATATTCTTCCGGAGTTAAATGACGAATTCGCTAAGTTATTTAGTCATGATAAATCATTCAATATTGAAATGCTTCGCCAAGAGATATTAGATAGTTTAAAACGTGATATTGATTTTAGATTAAAAAATAGAAACAAAAAATCTGTTATGAATGTTCTTTCAAACTTAATAAGTTTTGACATTCCTGAAGTTTTGATTGAAGATGAAAAGAATAATATGTTGAATAAATTCAAAAATCATATTAAATCAAAAAACGGTGCAGATAATGTGGAAAATATTTCCCCAGATCTTTTTTCAGAAGAAGCGAAAAATAGAGTTGGTATTGGATTGTTAGTATCTGAGTTGTCTAATAAAAATAATTTATTACCAACAGATGAACAGATCAATGAATATTTCGAGTCAGTTGCAAAAAATTACCAAGATTCTGAAAAGCTAATTAAGCAATATCTTTCAGATAAAAAACATTACTCTGATAGTAAAATGTTAATTCTAGAAGATAATTTAGTTAATTATATTTTCTCATTGGCAAATGTTACTGATGAAGTTCTCTCATTTGAAGATCTGATGGGAATACAATGATAAATAAAAATATAATTACAGACTATTTAGGAATATCAAATTTTAATTATGTTCCAACTGTCATTGAGCAATCTGGAAGATCTGAGCGTGCTTATGATATATATTCTAGGCTTTTAAAAGAAAGGATTGTTTTTTTATCTGGACCAGTGACAGATTATTCTGCTAATTTAGTGATTGCTCAGTTATTATTTTTGGAATCAGATGATCCAAGCAAGGATATCTTTCTTTATATAAATTCTCCTGGTGGTTCTGTTTATGCAGGAATGGCTATATTTGATACGATGAATTTTGTTAAGCCCGATATTTCTACTATGTGTGTAGGAATTGCTGCAAGCATGGGAGCTTTTTTATTAGCCTCTGGTACAAAAGGTAAAAGGTTTTCCCTTCCTAATGCTTGTATGATGATACATCAACCATCAGGTGGAGCACAAGGTCAAGCAAGTGACATCCAAATTCATGCTGAAGAAATACTTAGATTACGTAATCGTTTGAATAAAATATTAGCAGAAAATACTGGACAAAATATGGAAAAAATCTCTAATGACACTGATAGAGATAATTTTATGTCGGCTAGTGATGCTTTGAATTATGGATTGATTGATAAGATATTAGTAAATCGTGCCATTGGATAATGATGATTTATTTTATTCAAAATCTTTTATGTTTTATTGCTAATTTTATATTTTAGAGATGTGATTTATGTCAGTAAAAAGTGAATCTTTGGATGGTGAAGTTTGTTGTTCTTTTTGTGGAAGAAAACAAAATGAGGTTGAGCGTCTAATATCCGGTCCTTCGTCTTTATGCATATGTAATGAATGTATTGATTTATGCAATGAGATTATGCTTGAGGAATCTCATATATCAACAACTAACATAAATAATGATCTTAAATTTAATCTACCAACACCTGGACAAATTAAAAGCCATCTTGATCAATATGTGATAGGGCAAGATATTCCAAAACGCATACTTTCTGTTGCAGTGTATAATCATTATAAGCGCATAAATGATATTAGTAGTTCTGATACCGATAATGAAGTAGAGCTGGCTAAAAGTAATATTATACTTTTGGGTTCGACTGGATCAGGCAAGACTTTGTTGGCTCAGGTGCTAGCAAAATTTCTAGAGGTTCCATTTGTAATAGCAGATGCAACAACATTAACAGAAGCTGGTTATGTTGGAGAAGACGTTGAGAATATTATTCATAAGTTATTACAAACTTGCGATAATGATATAGAAAAAGCTCAAAAAGCAATTATATATATAGATGAAATAGATAAAATTTCTAGAAAATCTGAGAATCCATCTATAACTAGAGATGTTTCAGGAGAAGGGGTGCAACAAGCTCTGCTGAAATTTATTGAAGGAACAGTAGCATCAGTTCCTCCACAAGGAGGAAGAAAAAATCCAAATCAAGATTTTATTCAAGTTGATACTACTAATATATTGTTTATAGTAGGAGGAGCTTTTGATGGTTTAGACAAAATTATTAGATCCAGATCAGAAAAATCTGGTATAGGTTTTTCTGCGAATGTTTTTTCAAGAAACGATGATTCTAATAATTTTAATAAAGTTGAACCAAGGGACTTGGTTAAATTTGGATTAATACCAGAGCTAGTTGGTAGGTTACCTGTCATAGCATCACTTGATGATCTTGATGAAGTTGCTTTGGCTAGAGTCCTAGTGGAGCCTAGGAATTCTATTGTTAAACAATTTCAAAAATTATTTTCTTTTGATAATGTTGATCTCGAAATTACTGAAAAAGCTTTGCACGCTATTGCTCATAAGGCATTAACTAGAAAAACTGGCGCTAGAGGTTTAAGATCCATAGTTGAAAGCGCTTTATTTGATATAATGTACGATATTCCTGATAACAAAGATATATGTAAGGTTGTTCTAGATGTTGCGGAAGAGGATGAATTAAAAATTATCGTTACAAGAAACAATCGAGTATAGTTTTTATTTATCTAAGTTTTTGTTTGGTTTTGTTACCTTTTGCTATTGAATTAGTGTCTATTGGCACCAATATTATCATTATTGATTAAAGTTCAAGTATCAAATAAATTTTTATTTTCATAAACTAATATTTTTATTATCTCAAGGATGCGCTTATGTCGGACAGCAAGCCTGTTCACTCAGAATCTGTAGGTTTACCGTTGCTACCGTTAAGAGATGTAGTTGTCTTCCCAAATATGGCTATACCTTTATTTGTTGGAAGATCTCGCTCTATAAAAGCTCTTGAAATAGCTATGGAAGCTGACAGGAAAATAATTTTAGTAGCTCAGAAATCTGCTAGCAAAGATGATCCTGACGCTGGAGATCTATATAATATAGGTTGTTTGGTTAACATTTTACAGATGCTTAAGCTTCCTGATGGTACTGTTAAAGTTTTAGTAGAAGGTGTCCAACGTGTATCCATTTTAGCTATTGATAATATAGATACCCATTTTGTTTGTAATATTGATTACATAAGTAATGTCGATAGTGATAAAACAGAATTAGAAGCATTGCGACGTGCCCTAACAGAACAGTTTGATGAATATCTCAAACTTAATAAAAAAATACCTTCAGAAGTTATTTCATCATTATTTGATATAAAAGATGCAGAACGTTTAGCATATACAATAGCTGCGCATTTGCCTATCAAGTTGGAAAGTAAGCAGGGTATACTTGAAACTGTTTCATTATCAGAGCAAATGGAATTATTGCTATCTTATATAGATATAGAGATAGATATTCTACAGGTCGAGAAAAAGATACGTGGTCGTGTAAAAAAACAAATGGAGAAAAGCCAGCGAGATTACTATCTTAATGAGCAATTTAAGGCTATTCAAAAAGAACTTGGTGAGGGAGAAGATAACGGCTTAGAGGATCTAGAAAAGAAGATTAATTCAACAAGTTTATCTAAGGAAGCCTCTAAAAAAATAGATTCGGAATTATCTAAGTTAAAATTAATGTCTCCAATGTCGGCAGAAGCAAACGTAATTCGTAATTATATAGAAACTGTCATAAATTTACCTTGGAAAAAAAAGAGTAAAGTTAATATAAATCTCGTCAATGCTGAGAGTGTTTTAGAGAATGATCATTATGGTCTAGAGAAGGTAAAAAATCGTATCATTGAATACCTTGCTGTGCAGAAAAGAGTTAAAAAATTAAAGGCTCCTATCTTATGTTTAGTTGGTCCACCTGGTGTTGGTAAAACTTCATTAGGACAATCTATTGCCAAGGCAACTAATCGCAAATTTGTGAGAATGGCTTTAGGAGGGGTTAGGGACGAAGCTGAAATTAGAGGCCATCGTCGAACATATATTGGATCAATGCCAGGAAAAATCTTACAGAATTTATCAAAAGTTGGTGTTAATAATCCTCTGTTTTTATTAGATGAGGTGGATAAGCTAGGTATGGATTTTAGGGGCGACCCTGCTTCAGCTTTGTTGGAAGTATTAGATCCAGAGCAAAATAATACATTTCAAGATCATTACGTAGAGGTAGACTTTGACCTTTCTGACGTAATGTTTGTAGCTACCAGTAATACGTTTAATATACCGCCTGCATTGCTTGATAGAATGGAGATTATAAGTCTATCTGGTTATACTGATGATGAGAAACTGCATATAGCTAGGTATCATCTTTTACCAAAGATAATGAAAAACAATGGGATCCTAGAAAATGAATTGAAGATAGATGACTCTGCATTAATAGGAATAATACAGTATTATACTAGAGAAGCTGGTGTTCGATCTTTAGAAAGAGAGATAAGTAAAATATGTCGTAAAACAGTAAGGAAAATTTTAGAAAACAGTGAGAAAAACCAGACTAATTCTCTAATTGAGCTTAATTCAAATGGTCTAGAAGAGTATTTGGGTGTTCGTCGATATAATTTTGATTCTGTAGATCATGAAAATAGAGTTGGACAGGTAACTGGTCTAGCATGGACTGAAGTTGGTGGGGATTTATTAACTATTGAGGTGGCAGATGTTTCTGGAAAGGGAAATATCTTGCGTACAGGATCTTTGGGTGAGGTCATGAAAGAATCTGTAGAGGCTGCTCGTACTGTAGTTAGATCTAGATTGGGTTCATTTGGCTTACAAGATGATATCTTTGATAAAAGGGATATGCATGTACATGTCCCTGAAGGAGCTACTCCTAAAGATGGTCCGTCTGCGGGTATAGCTATTGCTACTGCCATGGTCTCTGCATTAACAAAAATACCAGTAAGATTTGATGTTGCTATGACAGGTGAAATTACTTTGAGAGGCGAGGTTCTTCCAATTGGCGGTCTAAAAGAAAAGTTACTAGCAGCTCGTAGAGGAGGAGTAAAGACAGTTTTAATTCCTAATGATAATATAAAAGATTTGTCTGAGATGCCTGATTCTATAAAAGGAAGTTTAGAGATAATACCAGTAAAATGGATAGATAAAGTTCTTGAAATATCTTTAGAAAGAGCTCCTGAGCTTATGAATGCCTCAAGTAAAGGTATAGTTAGTAATAAAAATACAAAAAAAATAATAATAAAATAACAAAACATTAGTGACTATTTACTATATGAGCAGGAAAAATAAATGATTCCTGCTCATATCTTAACTATCGCTCTAGAACCTGTGCTATGCTTGATGCAACGATCTCGACATTTTTGTCATTTAGCGCTGCAACACATATTCTGCCACTAGATACAGCATAGATACCATGTTGCTCACGCAGCATATCAACTTGGTGCGATGTTAGTCCAGAATAAGAAAACATTCCTCTTTGATTTAATACAAAACTAAAATCTTTTTTATTGCTATATTTGCTAATTTCCTCAACAAGTTTTTTACGCATTAGCTTAATTCTATCTCTCATACCAGATAATTCATGCTTCCATGTCTCAAAAAGATCATCAGAGCTCAATATATGATTGACTATACTGGCGCCATGTGTAGGTGGATTTGAATAGTTAGTTCTTATCAATCTTTTTACTTGACTGAGCACTCTATTAGATTCATCTCTGCTGTTAGTGGTTATTGTTAAAGCACCAACACGTTCCCCATATAATGCAAATGATTTTGAAAATGAAGAGCTGATAAATGATGGTATGTCCATATCTGCAAACATTCTAACAACATGCGCATCTTCAGATAATCCATTTCCAAAACCTTGGTATGCAATATCTAGAAATGGTATTAAATCTCGCTCTTTAATTATTTTTGCTATATCTTTCCACTGTGATTCACTAGGATCAATACCTGTAGGATTATGGCAGCATGCATGCAGTACTATTATCGTTCCGCTGGATGCAGTCTTTAAATTTTCAAGCATCTTATCAAATGCAATATTGTTAGTATCTGGATCATAGTAAGAATAAGTATCTACTACAAACCCTGATTTTTCAAATATAGCCCTGTGGTTTTCCCAGCTAGGATCGCTTATTAAGACCTTAGCACCCGGGGACAATTGATGCAACAAATCCGCCCCGATTTTTAAAGCCCCAGTTCCACCAAGAGTTTGTACTGTTAGTGAACGTCCTTCTTCAATTTTACTGGAGTTGGTTCCAAGTAGTAATTTCATTACATTTTTATTGTAGCTAGAAATACCATCAATAGGCAAATAACCTCTAGATAATTTTTTTGATGCAAGAAATTCTTCAGATTTACTAACAGCTTCCATTAAAGGAATTTTGCCATTTTTGTCATAGTATACACCAACTCCAAGGTTTACCTTATTTGGCCTACTATCCGAATTAAATTTTTCATTTAGTCCCAATATAGGATCACTAGCTGCTAGTTTGACAGATTTAAATATATCTTTCATGATGCTCGTCAATGTTATAGATTTAGTATAATGAATTTACAATCCCTTTACAATTTAGAGTCTAACATGACAAATAATAGATTTGTAGCTTTTTCTAGAAACAGTCCATTCAATCTTTTTCAGCCTTATCAGCCTGCAGGCGATCAGCCAGAGGCAATCGATAAATTAATAAATGGTTTAGAAAGTGGTTTGCGTTACCAGACTCTATTGGGCGTTACTGGTTCCGGTAAAACATATACTATGGCTAATATCATAGCAAGAACTGGCAGACCATCATTGATATTAGCTCCTAATAAAACATTAGCAGCACAATTATATTCAGAAATGAGGGATTTTTTTCCTAAAAATGCGGTTGAATATTTTGTTTCTTATTATGATTTTTATCAGCCAGAGGCATATATAGCATCAAAGGATATATTCATTGAAAAAGATGCTCGCATTAATGCTCATATAGAGCAGATGCGCTTATCTGCTACTAAAAGTTTAGTAGAAAGGTCTGATACCATTATAGTAAGTACTGTATCTTGTATATATGGTATTGGTGATATGTCTTGCTATAACTCTATGGCCTTTTCTTTACGTTTAGGTAATTTAGTATCAAGAAATAATTTTTTGAAAAACTTGGTAGATATGCAGTATGTCAGAAATGATACAGAATTCTCTAGATCTACATTTCGTGTTCGTGGTGAATATATAGATATTTTTCCAGCCGAGAACTTTGATTTAGCCCTGAGAGTTTACCTGGTTGATGATGAGATAAAGAAATTATCACTATTTGATCCAGTTATAGGTAAAATAGTTCAGGATATCCCTCGTTTTGCTTTATATCCTGTATCACATTATGCTGTTCCCAGAGGAGTAATATTATCAGCTATTGATACTATAAAAGAAGAGCTAAGGCAACAATTAGAATTTTTAACAGACAACAATAAATTATTGGAAGCAAAACGTTTAGAACAGAGAACAAGATTTGATTTAGAGATGTTACAGGAAACAGGTTTTTGCAAAGGTATTGAAAATTATACTAGACATATATCTAATTCATTACCAGGGGCTCCTCCAAGTACTTTAATGAATTATTTGCCGTCTGATGCTATTATTTTCATTGATGAGAGTCATATAACTCTTGGTCAGTTGTCAGGTATGTATTATGGAGACAGATCTAGAAAAGAAACATTAGTAAGATATGGTTTTCGTTTGCCATCAGCATTAGATAATAGACCTTTAAAATTTGATGAATTTGAAAATATAGTCAAGCAATGTATTTTTGTTTCAGCAACTCCTTCTGATTATGAAAAAAAACATTCTAGTAATGTGGTTGAGCAACTAGTTCGACCAACTGGATTGGTTGATCCGGTTGTAGAAGTTAGATCAGCGGAAACACAGATTGACGATCTTTTACATCAAATAAAAAAAAGAATTATATTGAAAGAAAGAATATTTGTTACAACTCTAACAAAACGAATGTCTGAAAATTTAACTGAATTCTTGAAGGAAAATGGTATAAAAGTAAGATATTTGCATTCGGATATAGATACTGTTGAAAGAGCTGAAATATTACGAGATTTACGCATTGGATCCTTTGATGTTTTAGTAGGAATAAATTTACTGAGAGAAGGTTTAGATATACCAGAGGTTTCTTTAGTCGCAATACTTGATGCTGATAAAGAAGGTTTCTTAAGATCAGAGCGTAGTCTAATTCAAACTATAGGTAGAGCTGCTAGAAATATTAATGGCTATGCGATATTGTATGCTGACAAAATAACAGATTCTATGAGAAAAGCTATAGAAGAAACTCAAAGAAGAAGAGAGAGGCAATTAGAGTTCAATTCTGTACATGGCATTAAAGCGACTGGTATTAAAAAAGATATAAGAGATCTTATAGATGGAATAGTGATTAATAATAAACCATCACTAGTTAATATTGATAGAAAAATTATTAAGTCTCATAAAAAATTATCAAAAGAGATTAAACGATTAGAGAAGTCCATGATTGATCATGCTAATAGATTGGAATTTGAAAAAGCTGCCGAAGTTCGCGACTCTTTGAATGCGCTAAAAGAACTTCTTTTATTTAGCTGAAATATTATTGTTTTTTAGGATATTGCCATGAAAAATGTTCTTTTCGTATGTACTGGTAACATCTGCCGTTCTCCAACCGCAGAAGGTGTATTTAAAAAATTACTATTAAAAAAAGAGATGGGAAGAAATTTTAATGTTGATTCTGCTGGTACTCATCCGTATCATATTGGAAGAAAACCTGATGATCGTTCGATAAGAGAAGCATTATTAAGGGGATACGACATTAGCAATCATGTAGCAAGGCAATTAGAAAATATTGATTTTTTCTGTTTTGACTTTATACTTGCAATGGATTATAAAAATATCCAATACATAAAAGGTATTTGTCCTCATGAATGTTTCTATAAGGTAAAACTTTTAACTTATTTTTCCGATTATTATAATAATTTTGAAATTCCTGATCCTTATTACAGTGCACGTTATGGGTTTAAACTAGTTATAGATTATATTGAAGATGCTTGTAATGGTTTAGTAGATTATCTGAATCTTTAAATATACTTAAAATTTTTTGTTAATTAATTCCTTATAGAAATACTCTGGAATTGTGATATAATAGCCACATGGAGTTGCTTATGGGGTTTTATGATGCGGTTAACTACTAAAGGTCGTTTCGCTGTTACTGCTATGTTGGATTTAGCATTGAATCAAGTTGCAGGGAGGGTTAGTATAGTTTCTATTAGTAAGCGTAATAATATTTCACTATATTATCTAGAGCAATTGTTCATTAAGTTAAGGAAGTGTTCTTTAGTAAGAGGCATGCGTGGTCCAAGCGGTGGTTATTATTTAGCTAAATTGCCAGATAAGATAACTTTAGCAGATATTATATCTGCTGTTGATGAATGTATAGATTCTACAAGTTGCAGTGGAAGGGTTAATTGCATAAAAGACAAATTAACCGGTGAGTATAAAAAATGTTTAACGCATGATCTGTGGTCTGATTTAAATAGACAAATGTTTGATTATCTTAATTCGATTTCTTTACTAGACCTTATGCTAATTCATCGTAATGGTTTAAAACATTCACCTCAAAAGGACCAAGAAGTATATATAGTAAAAAATCTAGGATGTAATTTGACTACTGTATAAGAATATAGTTATTTAGAAGACATGAAGGTTATTATGGCAAAAAAAATAAATCCCCTATCTACATGGATTATTCCGCTACCACGCCTGTAGATCCAAGGGTAGTGGAGAAAATGATACCATGGTTGTATGATAATCCTGGAAATCCTGCTTCTAGAAGCCATAGTTTTGGTTGGAAAGCTGAGGATGCGGTAGAGAAAGCTAGAATAGATGTTGCAAATTTAGTTAATGCAGATCCACGAGAAATTATATGGACTTCTGGAGCAACTGAGTCTAATAACCTAGCAATAAAAGGTGCTGCAAATTTTTATTCTGAAAGAGGTAAGCATATCATTACCATTAAGACAGAACATAAGGCAGTTCTAGATACTTGTCGTAACCTTGAGAAACATGGATTTGATGTTAGTTACCTTGACGTTATGAGTAATGGACTTCTAGATCTTGATTACTTTAGAGACTCTATTAGAAAAGATACTGTGTTAGTTTCAGTAATGTTAGTTAATAATGAGATTGGTGTTATTCAAGATATAGAAGCAATAGGAAAAATATGTAGAGAGAAAGGGATTATTTTTCATGTGGATGCAGCTCAAGCATCCGGCAAGTTAGTAATAGATTTGCAAAAAATGCCTGTTGACTTGATGTCATTTTCTGCTCATAAAGTATATGGTCCTAAAGGAATTGGCGCTTTGTACATTTGTCGCAAGCCTAGGGTACGTGTTGAAGCACAAATTCATGGTGGTGGTCATGAACGAGGACTTAGATCAGGAACATTAGCAACACACCAGATTGTTGGAATGGGAGAAGCATTTCGCATTGCTAAGACAGATATGAATACAGATAATGTGCGTATAGCTTCACTAAGAAACAAATTATTGAAAGGAATCTCTAATATTGAGGATGTTTATATAAATGGTAGTCTGGAAAATAGCGTTCCACATAATTTGAATGTAAGTTTCAATTACGTGGAGGGTGAATCGTTAATTATGGCATTAAAAAACCTAGCCGTTTCTAGTGGTTCCGCATGCACATCAGCTAGTCTAGAACCATCATATGTACTGCGTGCTTTAGGGAGAAGTGATGAATTAGCGCATAGTTCTATTCGTTTTACTCTAGGTAGATTTTCTTGTGAAGATGATATTGATTTTGCTATTCAAGAATTGAATACACATGTTAATAAATTAAGAGACATGTCTCCTTTATGGGAAATGGTTAAAAGTGGTATGGATTTGGAATCTGTGCATTGGTCATCTCATTGATATTGAGTTTTTGAAAGGATATTACTTATGGCTTATAGCGATAAAGTTTTGGATCATTATGAAAATCCTCGTAATGTTGGATCTTTTAGTAAAGATGATGAGTCTGTCGGTACTGGTATGGTTGGGGCTCCTGCTTGTGGCGATGTTATGAAATTGCAGATAAAGGTTAATGGTGATGGCATTATCGAGGATGCTTGTTTTAAAACATATGGATGTGGTTCTGCTATTGCTTCTAGTTCTTTGGTAACAGAATGGATTAAAGGTAAATCACTGACACAAGCAGAAGAAATTAGTAATATGCAGATAGCTGAAGAATTAGCATTACCTCCTGTGAAAATACACTGTTCTATATTGGCAGAAGATGCCATCAGATCAGCTATAAGTGATTATAAGTTAAAAAATAAGATAGATTAATATTTAAGAGATACGAAATGTCTATAGATTTAACTAAGAATGCTGCTTCACATATAGATCGTTTTCTAAAAAAACGAGGCAAAGGCATAGGTTTGCGAATGAAAGTTCAAATAAACGGATGCTCTGGTCTTTCTTATAAAATAGAGTATGTTGATGATTATAATGAAAATGATATAATTTTTGAAAATTTTGGTATAAAAATTTTTATTGACCCTGATAGTTTAATTTACTTGGATGGAACTATACTTGATTATGTTAGAGATGGATTTAAAGAAGGATTTAAGTATATAAATCCTAATGAAAAATCCAAATGCGGCTGTGGTAAATCTTTTATGGTATAAGAATTAATTTTATTTATGCGAAGATTAGATTATTTTAATACATTTGGATTGCCTATTTCATTTTCTATAGATCAAGATAAATTAGAAAAATCCTGGAAACATTTATCTTGTATTGTGCATCCAGATAGATATATAAATTCTGATGATAGAGATCTAAGATCTTCTGTAGAACTGGCATCTTTTGTAAATGAAGCTTACAAGATATTAAAAGATCCAGTGTTACGTGCTAGCCATATATGTGAAATCAATGGTTTTAACTGTAATAAAAAATCTGATATTAGTATTATTTTCCTTGAGCAACAATTAGTATGGAGAGAATCTGTTGATGATTTATATAACATTAGAGATCTTGATGGCTTAAAAAAATTAGGAATAACTCTTTGTAAAGAAAGAGATGAAAGGCTTATATCATTGTCTAAGTTGCTAGATAAAGATTTCGATTATGCAAATTCATGTATTTTAATCAATGAGCTAATGTTTATTGATAAAATTTATAATAACATTGAAGAAAAAATTCTTGTTCTTGCTGACTAGAATATTCTCATATTATTGCAATATTAATTTAACACAAACAAAGTCTAAACAGATGGAACTATTACAAATATCTGAACCTAATGATCTACCTTGTGAAAGATCTAAGAAAACAATTCTTGGTATTGATTTAGGAACTACAAATTCTTTAGTTGCTTTTGTAAATGATAATGATATTCCAGAGGTTTTATGTGATGATCTTAATAGATCACTGTTCCCGTCAATTATTGGTTTTCTAAATGATGGCAAAATTTTAGTTAGTCATCAAGCTATGGAATTAAAAAGCAATGAAATAATATCTTCCTTTAAAAAATTTATGGGAAGATCTTTTGATGATTCAAAATTTCTGCATTCTACTTATAAATTATTAGACAAGAATGGTGTTTTAAAAATAAATACTTCATACGGTGAGTTTACGCCATTAGAAATATCATCCAAAATACTGGATCATCTATATAAGCTAGCCGTGTACAAAATAGGAAAAGATGTTAAAGATGTTGTTATTACTGTGCCTGCCTATTTTAATGAAACTCAGCGACAAGATACCAGGGCAGCAGCAACTCTAATAGGCCTAAATGTGGTTCGTTTAATAAATGAGCCTACAGCAGCTGCAATTGCTTATGGTATTGATAATACTAAGGAAGGCATCTATGCTGTATTTGATTTAGGTGGTGGTACTTTTGATATTTCTATCTTAAAATTTACTGATGGTGTTTTTGATGTTATAGCCACTTCAGGTGATAATGCACTAGGAGGAGATGATTTTGATTTGGCAATAGTTAATTATGTTATGAGTTTATTTCCTAGTAAAGAATTTTCTTTTGAACAAAGAAATGGTTTAATAAGAACAGCAAGAGAAACAAGAGAACATTTATCATATAGTGATTCATCTATGTTTTATTTGCCATCAGAAATAGGAAATCCTATAGAGATAAGCAATGATATTTTCTACAAATTGGTGGATCCTTTAATTATTAGAATATCTAAATGCATTAAAAATTTACTACTTGATGCTAAATTAAAGACTGATGATATTTCTGGGGTCATAATGGTGGGCGGATCTACTAGAATGCCTATAATACGTAATTTTGTGGCTAAATATTTTAAGAAAGAGCCATTATTCAATCTTGATCCAGATAAAGTTGTTGCTATTGGTGCAGCTATATACGGTGATATGTTATTGAATAGAGAATCCTTGAGTAAAGAGTGGCAACTATTAGATGTTACTCCTTTGTCATTAGGTATAGAAGTTGCTGGTGGATTGGTAGAGCGAATAGTACGTAGGAACAGTAAAATCCCTGTTTCTCACTCTCAAGATTTTACTACTATGAAAAATGGACAAACTGCGATGAAGATCCATGTTCTTCAAGGTGAGAGTGATTTAGTATCTAAATGTCGTTCTTTAGCTTATTTCGAATTAAATAATATTCCGGCAATGCCGGCTGGCCAAGCTCGAGTTAATGTGACTTTTCAGATAGATGCAGATGGTTTATTACTAGTATCTGCCAAGGAGTCAATGACTGGCCTGGGATCAAGTGTAATAGTTAATAATTTGAGTAAAATGTCACATGATGAGATAAGAAGTTTACTTTTATCAGACGATAATAAATCGGTAGATAAAGAAGATTCTTCAATATTCTACAAATTAAAATTAAAACTAGAGAATTTATTAGAATCAACAAACACAATACTTAATACAGATTCTGATCTTATAAGTGAAAATGAGTTATCTGAGGTGAAGAGTAAAATTATTAGCGCAAATAATTTGTTGAAGGTTGGTAATATTGATTTTGATAACTTAAAAATGATGTGGATTATTTTTCATCATTAAATGATGATCTTTTAAAACTAAGAATTAATAAATCTCTTAGAAATGCTTTATTAGATAAAAAAATTGATAAATATAGTAAAAATATATGGCAAAGATAACTGTACTACCTAATAAGGATATATGTCCATCTGGTATTATTATAGATAATGCTCCTGAAGATGTTTCTATTTGTAAAGTTTTGTTAGATAACAACGTTAACATAGAACACGCATGTGGTATGGTAGGGGCATGCACAACTTGTCATGTTATAATAAGAGATGGTTTTTCCTCATTAGAGAAGTCGTCTGATTTAGAAGACGATATGCTAGATAAAGCATGGGGTTTATCTTCAAACTCTAGATTATCATGTCAGTGCAAGGTCTCTAAATCTGATTTATCAATTGAGATACCCAGATATACTATAAACCATGCTAAAGAAAATATATAACTAGATTATTTAACACATATCTAAGGATTTAGATATGTGTTCTTGTTTAGTCTATATTTTTTCTCTTAAATGAGGAAATAGTATTACGTCTTTTATATTTGATTTATCTGTTATTAGCATTACTAGCCTATCTATTCCTATACCACATCCTCCAGTTGGGGGCATGCCATATTCTAATGCTGTTATGTAGTCGGAATCAAAAAACATTTTATGATTATCTTCTGAATCATTATTTTTATTTTCTGCTTGTTCTAATAGTCTTCTTGCTTGTTCTTCAGGATCATTCAACTCAGAAAATCCATTGGCTATTTCTTTACCAGCGATAAATAATTCAAATCTTTCTGTTATTTTTTTGTTAATGTCTGATTGTCTTGCTAACGGTGAAGTTTCAACAGGATAGTCTATTATATATGTTGGATCCCAGATTTTTTCTTCTGTTGTTTTTTCAAAAAGACATAATTGTAGTTCTCCTAATTTGGAAGATTTTAGGAAATCTTGTGAGATTTTTTTGTCAATATGTTCTATTTCTTTTTGTAAAAACTCATAATCATTCAGCTGCTCTATGTTGTATTTCTTATTATATTTACAAATGGCATCACATATATTCAATCTTTCAAATGGTTTTGAGATATTTATAGTTTTATCTTGATAATTTAAATAATTCTTTTTATTTATAGCCATTGATATTTCGCATATTAACTTTTCAGTAAAGTTCATCATCCAATTATAATCTGTATATGTAGCATAAAACTCCATCATTGTGAATTCAGGATTATGTCTTGGGCTTATTCCTTCATTTCTAAAGTTGCGATTTAATTCAAATACTTTATCAAAACCACCTACTATTAGTCTTTTTAAATACAGCTCTGGAGCTATGCGTAAATACATATCCATATTGAGAGAGTTGTGGTGAGTGGTAAATGGCTTAGCAGAGGCACCACCTGGAATTGTATGTAGCATTGGTGTTTCTACTTCTATAAAACCCTCTTTAGACATATGTTGTCTAATATTAGTTATTATTTTGCTACGCAATTCAAAGGTTTTTTTTGTGTCTTCTGTTACTATTAGATCTACATATCTCTGTCTATACTTTATATTGGGATCAGATATACCATGAAATTTTTCAGGTAATGGTCTTATTGCTTTTGATATGATTGATATCAATTTAACATTTATAGATAATTCTCCTTTATTTGTTTTAAAGACTTTTCCTTCTATTAATAATATGTCACCTAAGTCAAATTGTTTAAAATTATTATATATTTCATCATTAACATTTTTTTGGGATATATATATCTGTATACGTCCTGTGCTATCTTGAATTGTTGAAAAGCTTGCTTTGCCCATAATTCTTTTCAGCATCATGCGTCCAGAAATCCTAACATTTATATCTTTCGAATTAATAATATCAGAATCTAAATCTTTATATTTGTTTATGATATCTATATTCTTTTCAGTCGGAGTAATATTATTAGGGTATGAAAAACCTATTTCCCTGTATTTATTAAGTTTTAATCGTCTTTCTAAGATAAGTCTGTTTTCTTCATGATCAGAATTTATAGAGTCATTCTTATTAGTCATAATTTTTCTCTAATAGTTTATTATAAATTTATCTAGATGCCCATTTTTAAGCTTTCATGTATAAAGACATCTAAATTACCATCAAGTATCTTTTGCACATTAGATACTTCTACATTTGTTCTTAGGTCTTTAATTCTGCTCTTATCTAATACGTATGAACGTATTTGATTTCCCCATCCAACGTCTGTTTTTGAGTCTTCCAGTTTTTTTTGTTCAACTAATCTATTTCTCATCTCTAAATCAAATAGTTTGGATTTTAGCATTTGCATAGCTTCTGATTTATTTCTATGTTGAGATCTATCATTTTGACATTGAACAACTATACCAGTAGGATTATGTGTAATACGTACGGCAGAATCAGTTTTATTAATATGTTGTCCTCCAGCTCCACTTGCTCTATAGGTATCTATTCTTAAATCAGAAGGATTAATGACAATATCAAAAGAATCGTCTATTTCTGGGTATACAAATACACTTGCAAATGAAGTATGCCTTCCACCTGAAGAGTTAAACGGGCTTTTTCTGACAAGGCGATGTACCCCTGTCTCAGTTCTTAAATAACCAAAAGCATATTCTCCTACAATTCTAATTGTGGCCGATTTAATTCCAGCAACTTCACCTGATGATTCTGATATAATCTCAGAGCTAAAACCTTTTATTTCAGAATACCTTAAGTATTGCCTTAATAGCATCGACGCCCAATCTTGTGCCTCTGTTCCTCCTGCTCCTGATTGTATATCCAAGAAACAATTTAGCTGATCAGTTTTGTTGACGAACATTCTGCAAAATTCCATCTCTTTTATTTTGCTATCAAGTACACACATACTATTTTCTATAGATTTTATTGTTTTAAAATCATTATCCGTTTCAGCTATATAAAATAGTTCTATGGAGTCATTTATTTCGTTGTGTAGTAATTCTAGAGTATTTATAATGTTTTCTAAATATTTTTTCTCTTTATTTAAATTTTGAGTACAACTAATATTGTTCCATGAATTAGGATCTTCTAGTTCAGCATTTATGATATGCAATCTTTCTATTTTTTTATCGTACTCAAGATACCTCCGAAGATCTAATTCTCTTTGCTCATAGTCTTTAAGGTTTGTAATGACCTGATTTTTATTTTCTATGTTCATTATATTAAACTCCATTTATTATAGGTATTTATTAATTAGTAATATATTACAGATGTTATACATGTTTTAATAGATAGGTTTCTTTATAATGCCGTGTCATATTATTCTGTTATTTTTAAGTTTATAATCTTGTTCATTACAATAATTAACAATTTAATTATTAATTCTATAATTTACATTCTAATTATAGAATTGATTTTTTAATAAAATAAAATTTATTTGTATATCTAAAATAAATAATAAGAAACATATGAATTCTTTATCTGATAATTAAGAATTATATTTTGTTTTAAATAAATTCAACCACCAAGTTTATTCTAGCGGGTATTTAATGACATATTCTGTAAAAGAGATTTTCAAAACATTGCAAGGTGAAGGATTCTATACAGGAAGGGCTGCTGTATTCTGTAGATTTACAGGTTGTAATTTTTGGAATGGTAATGATTTAGATCGTATTAATGCGGTATGTAAATTTTGCGATACTGATTTTGTTGGTATAAATGGATGTAATGGGGGTAAATTTAGATCTGCTAGCCTGCTTGCTAGAGAAATATCCAGAATATGGGGAGAAGAATATTTTGGCCGTTATGTTGTATTAACTGGAGGAGAACCATTATTACAGTTAGATAGTGCTCTATTAAGCGAGTTACATAACAATGGATTTGAAGTTGGTATCGAGACCAATGGAAGTATTATTCCTCCTAAGAATGTGGATTGGATTTGTGTTAGTCCAAAAGACTTAAATCGTATGATTTTAAGAGAGGGTAATGAGTTAAAATTAGTTTTTCCTCAAAATGATATTTGTCCAGATAATTTTGTTGATATGAATTTCCAGCATTTTTATTTACAACCAATGTATAGCGATTATTTAGCATTAAATATTGATTTAGCTGTTAATTATTGTAAAAATAATCCAAAGTGGAGATTAAGTCTTCAGACACATAAATACATAGGAATACCATGATTTCAATCTCAAGAAAATTAGAATTTGATGCTGGACATAGGATACCAAATCATAATGGAAAATGTAGTAATATTCATGGACATAGATATTCGTTAATAGTTACACTGGAAGGTGAGGTTTCTAAAGAATCCTCGAGTAGCGACCATGGGATGTTAATGGATTTTGCTGATGTTAAGCTTTTAGCCCTAGAACATATCATAAATATTTGGGATCATGCATTTTTAGTATCTTACGATGATTATGAGATTTTAAATCTACTAAAATCTCTACCTAACCATAAAACTGTAATTTTGGACAAGGTACCTACTGTTGAAAACTTGGCAATTATTTCTTTCAAGAAATTGAAACCAGTTTATAGTAAGCACTATAGGAATAACTTAAGTTTAAAAAAAGTTTGCCTTTATGAAACCCCTAATTGCTGGTCAGAGTATATTGAATAATATAGGCTTAACATATTGTGATTTTATTAAATGATTTTGATAAATCAATGCTTTCTTTAGCATTGAGGCAAGCGGAAATAGCTTATTGTAAAGGAGAAGTTCCTGTTGGTGCTGTTATAGTTAATAGTAATCATGTTCCCGTTTCTTTCGGATATAATAGAACAATAACAGATAACGATCCAACAGCACATGCTGAGATTGTTGCTATAAGACTATTATCTAATAAGATCAGTAATTATAGATTAAATGGCATGAGTATGTATGTAACTTTAGAGCCGTGTGTAATGTGTATGGGTGCTATTTTAAATTCTAGATTATCTAAAGTTGTTTATGGAGCTAGAGATTTTAAAACTGGCTCTTGTGGTGGGGTTCTAGACATAACAAGCATCAAGGAAATTAATCACCATACAACTGTTTTTGATGGCAGTTCATTAAATGATTGTGGTTACATAATGAAAAATTTTTTTTATGATTTACGCAGAAAAAAGAGTAAATAACGACTAAATTATTAACAGCTACATAATAACTTATAATTATGAGAACCATTAATACCAGCTATAGGTATATGTATATAGTGAAAAAGAGTCGTTTCTTAGTTCAAGCCGTTCCTGTCAGTAGTATTTCTGAAGCCAATGTTTTTTTTTCTTATAATGAGAATAATCTTGCAAATCATAATTGTTGGGCTTATCGTATAAACGATTCATATCGTTACTTTGATGATAATGAGCCGCATGGTACTGCAGGTAGACCAATACTTCAGGCAATAGATGAATTAAATCTCAACATGGTTGCTGTATTAGTTACTAGATGGTTTGGAGGCATAAAGTTAGGAAAAGGTGGCCTTATGAGAGCTTATAAAGCTTCTGTCACAGGTTGTTTATCTCATAGTAATTTTATTGAAATAAAGGATACATTACTAATAAAATGTACGATAGCAGTTAAAGATATGCACATTATCTATAATTTAGACAATAGTGTAAGTATAGTATCTAATCACTTCAATAACAGTAATTGTGAATTTATTATCGAAGTTCAAAAAGATAAAATCGATTCTCTGAAGAATACGATTAATAAAATATCTAAAGGCAGTGCATTACTATGTTGCCTTTAGATATTTCCAAGAAAAAATTTAAATATCAATTGATAGATTTTTACATAAAATCATGTAAGTGTAGTTTAGTATTTTTCGTTTTGCGCGTTTTGAATAAGCTCATTAATTTTATTGATACTTATAGACCCTGGTTTTGCATAAACTTGTTTTTTCTTATGAAATATTACTATAGTTGGTATTGCGCTGATCTTAAGTTCTGAAGCCAGTTCTTTTTCATCATCTACATTTATTTTTGCAAATAAAGCTGAATCATTCTGTTGTGCTGCATTTTCAAATACATGGGCAAAGCTCTTACATGGACCACACCAAGGAGCCCAGAAATCTATAACTACTGTGTCATTATTTTCTATGGTTTCATTAAATATTTTTTTGTTTAGTTCTATTACGCTCATTTATATATCCTTTTTTATAAAAATAATAATATTTCATTATATATTAATATCACCAAATATTATTATGCTATTTACTTATTGAGATAGTTTTATATAGTATTATGTACAGTGATATAAAATACTTTTGAGATGCTATTATATTTATTAAGTTTGTTTGTTATTTGAAAATATTTGATATTATAAGATGATGAAATGATAATTCTTGGTTTTGAAAGTTCTTGTGATGATACTTGCGTTGCGATTTTCTCAACGAGTTTGGGATTAATTTCTAACGTTATTCATACTCAAAAGGATACGCATATTGATTATGGTGGAATAGTTCCTGAATTAGCATCCAGAGACCACCTAAGCCATATAGTAAGACTAACCAAGAAAGCTATGAGTGATGTGGATTTAGATTTCAGCGATATCAATGCTATAGCTTATACGGCTGGACCAGGTTTGTTAGGATCTTTACTAGTTGGATCTAGTTTTGCTAAGTCTATTGCCTGGTCCTTAAGCATACCATCTATACCAATAAATCATCTTGAAGGGCATTTGTTATCTCCTTTAATCACAAATCAAGATTTGGAATTTCCTTTTATCAGTTTATTGGTGTCTGGTGGAAATACAATGATTGTTCTAGTTAAGAGTTTTTGTAATTATTGCGTGATTGGTGATACATTGGATGATGCGGCTGGTGAAGCTTTTGATAAAATTGCTAAGTTAATAGGTCTAACTCCTTGTAACGGATCAGAATTATCGAGGTTAGCAGATGATGGTGATGGTAGTTATTTTGATTTGCCAAGACCAATGATAAAAACCAATGATTTTAATTTTAGTTTTAGTGGATTGAAAACATCTGTTATGTTAAGAATAAAAAAACTAAAATCAAATGATAATTTCAATTATTCAACAAAAGCGAATATAGCTGCATCTGTACAGGATGCTATAACTGATATACTAGTCCACAAGGTAATTCTTGCTGTCAAAAAGACTGGAGTAACCAACGTAACTATTTCTGGTGGTGTCAGTGCTAATAAGGTCTTAAGAAGTAAATTGATTTATGCGCTAAGTAATCTAGGTGGTAATGTTTATTTGCCAAGCATTGAGTTATGCACTGATAATGCAGCGATGATAGCATTCACTGCTGCATATAAAATAAAATTTGGTCTGGTGGATTTTACAAATATTTCTGATTACAACCAGGTTAGATCAAGATGGAGTATTGAGGATATTAATAAATGATAAATTAGATGATTATACGATTTTCTGTGCCATTTATTAGTTTTTTAATATTTTCTTTATGCTTGTAGATTAGTATTGTACTTAATATTATGGTAGATACCAGTATTGCGCAATCCACATTGCCTAACTCATATGCGAATATATTGTATATTACAGATAAAGTAACAGTCACAATAGAAGCTAGAGAAGAATATCTCCATATATAAGCTATTAATACCCAAGATATTGCACAATATACTGATAATAAAGGATTTGTCGCAATTATTATACCAAAAAATGTTGCTATTCCCTTTCCTCCTTTGAAATTAGCAAAAATTGGATATATGTGCCCCAATATTACAAATACAGCAGAGATGCCGACTAATTCTGAATAACATCCCCCATAAATTATGTTTGTTATCTTTAGAGCTATTAATCCTTTTGCCATGTCTCCTAACAATGTTATTATAGCTGCTGTTTTATTACCTGTTCTTAGCATATTTGTAGCTCCAGGATTCCTGGATCCAAAGTTTCTAGGATCTTCTAATTTTAGAAACTTACTTATTAAAATTGCAAATGGTACTGATCCAATTATATAGGAAGAAATAGCTATTATAAGAAAATGAATATTTATGTAGTTGTTGTCTATCATAATAATGTTTTTGATCTATAATTCTGATTTAAGTATATAAGATATATTGATATCAAATATCAACGTATCAATTATACTATTTCTTAGGATAAAATTTTAATGCATATTTTAATTTCTAACGACGATGGTTATTCTTCAGTTGGTCTGAAGGCTGTAGTTAATGCATTGGCTGGTATAGCAGATGTAACAGTAGTTGTCCCTGAGTCAAATTGCAGTGGCTCTTCAAACTCTATTACTCTTAGTAGGCCGCTGAATGTTCATTTTGATTCAGATAATTACATGATTATAAATGGCACTCCAACTGATTGTGTCCATTTAGCTATGACTGGTTTGTTAGATAGGTTACCTGATCTTGTCATTTCAGGTATTAATAATGGAGCTAATCTTGGTAGTGATGTTCTTTACTCAGGTACTGTTGGGGCAGCTAGAGAGGCTTACATGTTTGGTATTCCATCGATTGCTGTTTCTTTAGTTGAAAAAGGATGGGAAAATTTAGAATCAGCTACTATGATTTTACATGACATAGTGGTTAATTTTATTAAAAACCCTTTTCAAGAACCATTTCTATGGAATATTAATATTCCTAATATCAGCATAAACCATATTAATGGTATAAAAGCTACGAGAATAGGTAAGAGACATCCATCACAATTATCTACAAAACATAAAACCCCTCGTAATGAAATTGTGTATTGGATAGGACCAGTAGGAGAGATTTCTGACAAATCTGATGGAACCGATTTCAATGCCATATCAAATAATTTTGTCTCTATTACGCCATTAGGAATTGATTTAACTGTAATGAATAGCTTAGATAAAATAAATGAATGGGCCATAAATATTTGAAAATAATTATGAGAACTCCACTAGTTGTATTCACATGAGATATTTAATGATTTATATGTTAAGTATTATAAACATATTAACAAGACGTTTATTTTTTAGTGCATTATCGTTGGTTTTGCTAATTTCTGGATGCAGTAAGGAAGTTATTAAATTCAAATGTGCTCCTATATTTGAAGTTTCTATTAATGAGAGACAATCTATAAATGCTTATATAGTTAAACAAGGTGATAGTTTATATAAAATATCAAAACTTTACGATATAGATGTTGATTTGCTAAAAAAAGTTAATAATCTTGATAGCTCTTGTCAGCTTAATACTGGTAGTTTGTTATATATACCATCAGTAGATAACTCTTATGAGGAGTCAATTGTTACAAATAGCACTAATATAAGGAAAATTGAGAATCCGATCTCCAAGACCAACACAAATATTAAAATACTTTGGGAATGGCCTTGTGATGGAATAATCAAAGAGTATTTTAATTTAAAGAATAGAGGTATAGATATATCTAGTACTATAGGAGAACCAGTTTTTGCTGCTGCTAGTGGTAAAGTTGTATATAGCGGCGGCGGCGTTCGTGGATTAGGAAAATTACTAATTTTGAGTCATGATCAAGGTTTTATAACAGCATATGCTCATAATAGCAGGCTATTTGTTTATAATGGCCAAGAAGTTACAAAAGGCTATAAGATAGCTGAAATAGGAGATAGTGATTCTGACTATCCAAAATTGCACTTCGAGATTCGTAAAAATGGTTTGCCTGTTGATCCTCTGAATTATCTTCCTAAAAAATGATCCCTGTCTTAGTATTTGATATAGAAACTATTCCTGATATTGAATCTATAAAAAAAATAGGTGTGTATGATGCATGTTTATCTGATCAGCAAGTTTTGGATTCGTTTACCGCTAAACGTATAGAATTGTGCGGTAATAATTTCGTACCGCTGCATTTGCATAAAATAGTTGCTATTAGCTGTGTTTTTAGGAACAATAAAGACTTTTATGTAAAAACCCTAGGCAAGCATTCTGATCATGAGAGCAAGCTTTTAGAGTTCTTTTTTGCTATTATCGATAAGTATTCTCCAAGGTTAGTTAGTTGGAATGGCACAAGTTTTGATCTTCCAGTAATACACTACAGAAGTATGATAAATTGTATCTCTGCTCCTAGATATTGGGATACTGGTGATAACAACGATCGCAATTTAAAGTTCAATAATTATATCAATCGTTATCATAGTATGCATTTAGATTTGATGGATGTTTTATCTAAATACAATGGACGTTCTGGTGTTTCAATGAACGAATTGGCAAAATTATGCAAATTCCCAGGAAAGATTGGAATGGATGGTAGCAAGGTTTGGGACTATTGGTCTGATAATAAAATTTCTGAGATACGTTCTTACTGTGAAACAGATGTTATTAATACATGGTTATTGTATTGTAGATTTTGTCTCTTTAGAGGTCATCTAAATAAAGAATCTTATAAAAATGAAATTAGTATAGCAAAAAACAAAATATCATCACTTGATGGTGATCATTGGAGATCATTTCTTAATTCCTGGGATAATTAAAATTAATCTATCAAGCTGAGCATTATAAAAATAAATGTAAATAATATTATTGGAACATAATTTGAAGAAAGTGTTACTTATTGAATCTATTGATGCTAAAGGAATGGGTATATCACATGACGAAAGCGGTAAGGTGATTTTTATAGATGGTGTCTTGCCAGGTGAATTAGTACAATTCGAAATCTTTAGAAGAAAGTCATCTTATGATATTGCTATTCTAACAAGAATATTATCTAGTTCACCATATAGAGTAATTCCGCGTTGTAAGCATTTTAATGTTTGCGGTGGTTGTTCTATACAACATATAGACGATAGGGCACAGGTAGCAATAAAGCAACGTGTTTTAGAAGATAGTTTTTATCATATAGGAAAAATAAAACCAAATTTCTTATTTAGTCCTGTATATGGTGAACCATGGCATTATAGGCAAAGGTCTCGTTTATTTGTAAAGTTTTTGCAAAATAATGATAAAGTGATACTAGGTTTTTATGAAAAAAGAAGTAATCATATTATTGATATTTTAGATTGCCCAGTGCTATCAGAAAAAATTAATACAATATTAAATCCTATAAGAGAAATGATTTATAGACTAACTATAAGAAAACTTATATCTCAAGTGGAAATTGCCGTTGGTGATAACAACGTATCATTACTTATATATAATTCATACAGTCCTTCTAAGTGTGATATAATGAGCATAGTTAATTTCGGCGTGATTAATTCTGTTGATGTATGGTTACACTCATCTAACAATAGTATCTATAGAGTTGGTGATAGTAAGTATAAAGATACTAGCTATTCTCTACCAGAATTCGGGATTTCAATACCTTTTAGGCCTAAAAATTTTACTCAAATTAATCATAATGTTAATAGCATATTGGTATCAAAAGTTATAGGGTTAATGGAGATAGGGCCGTATGATAATATACTGGATATGTTCTGTGGGTTAGGAAATTTTACCTTTCCAATGGCAAAAATAGCCAATAAAGTTATTGGTATTGACATAGATGATAGCTTAATATGTAGGGCACGTGATATTGCTTTAAATTACGGGATGAGTGGGATTGTTAATTTCATAAAGATAAATTTGTTTTCCTTGAATAATGATTTTTTTAATAGACTAGATCATTTTGATATAATGCTCATGGATCCTCCAAGAAGTGGGGCTAATCTGGTAGTTAGATTAATAGCCAGTTTGGATAAAAGTAGAAAGCCTCGCAGGATAGTCTATGTATCATGTAATCCTCATACTCTGGCTCGTGATTCATCTGTATTGGTTATTAATGGCGGCTATAGAGTTGTATGCTCTGGTATTATTAACATGTTTCCTCATACTAGCCATGTAGAATCTATAACTGTATTTGATTTATAGTTTTTGTAGCTTTATTGTATTCTTAGAACGACGCAGCTATTTTTATAGAGTCGATTTTATAGTTTTGGTATATCAAAATATTTTATGTTTGAATTTATTCGTAATAAGAGCCGTTTCATACTTTTAATTTTGTTTTTTTTAATAACTCCTGCTATATTTTTTTCAGGAGTATTTAATTATAAATATGAACAAGATGATCCTAAAATTGCTAAGTTTGGAGATATTTATATTACTCTTGGAGAATTTAATATTGCATATTCTGGATTCTTGGATCAATTGCGTTCAAATGTAAGAAATTGTACAGATATGAATATGATTGATACTCCTGAGATGAGAGAACAATTTCTAGAGGAGTTGATCAATACTAAATTGCTAAGCCTAGTATCCTCAGACATGAATATATCTGTGACTGATGAGAGGCTTAGAGACTATATATCCTCATTAGATTGGGGTAATGGCAAAGGTAATTTCTCAAATGATAATTATGTAAAAGTATTATCGAACTACGGGATGACTCCTGCTGAGTTTGAATACAACCAAAGAAAATTTCTTTCTGCTAAACAAATTACAGATTCTATTGCTTCTTCTGGCATAGCTTCAAAAGTTATATTAAATAAATATTTAGATAGCATGACACAGAAAAGAGTAATACGTACTAGAATGTACAATTTTGATAGCTATAAATCTCTTGTTGACATTAGCCCAGAAGAAATTAATTCATGGTATCTAAAAAATAAAGATTTTTTTAAAAAACCAGAGAATGTTGATATTGAATACATAGTAATAGATGAGGTTAACTGTAATGAAGACTTAGATATTGACGATAGTGAGGCTAAGTCTTTTTATAAAAAAAATCTTGATAAGTTCACTGTGCCAGGGAAATTTTCTTTTGAAAGTATTTTTTTCTCTTTTGATGATATTAAGACAAATGAAGAAAAGTTAGATTTATTTAATGAAGCCAAAACTGTTCTAAACAAGCTAGACGGAAACCCAGATTGTATACTTTTTTCTAAAGACAGCTCTAATTCAAATTTTGTTTATACAAATTATGATTTAAGTACAGAGGAGGAAATATTAGAAGCATTAGGTCAAGAAGCTAAAGATGCTATTTTAAAATTAGCTAAAGGACAGCATTCAAAATTATTGGAGACCTCATGTGGTTTATATATATTTAGATTAAATGAAATATCTTTACCTCGTGTGTTACCGTTCAAAGATGCTAAGAACAAAATAATCATTGAAATACAACAAGATTATAGACATAAATGTTTTTGTGAGAAAATTGATCGTGTAAGGGAATTAATATACAACGAAGATTATGACATTGAATCTATTGCATTAGATATAGGGGTAAAAGTTTCTTCTTTAAGAGGATTAACAAAGAATGGAGTAGCTATTGATGACAAATATCAGAGTATTGTAAAAAATAATTATTTAAATAATTATCAAGTTTTAAGCGTAATTTTTTCTAATGAAGCCTCACTTGATAAAAATTATTTTGGATTAGTTCAAGTATCACCATCAGTTTTTATAGTAGTAAAGGTATTAAAGTATAATGCTTCCTCTATTTTTTCATTGTCTGAGGTTTCTGGTAAAATAAGATCTCTTGTTTTGGAAGATAAAGTCAGAGTTCTTGCCATGGATGATGTTAATAGATACATAGAGAGTGTTTCTAAAAATAATAAATTTGATAAAAGTAAGTTTTCTGAAAAAATTGAAATATCTAGATTTGAATCAGATTTTAGGTTGCCAAAAGAATTAGTAAATGCTGTAATGTCTATGCCAACAAGTAGCTTACCGTATTATGGCAAGGTTAATGTAGACTCAGGTATTTTATTAGTTTATTTAGAAAATATTTTAAACAAAAAAAATGATGACCCTTTAATAGATAAACAAATAAGCGACTCATTGATACATTCCACCGGTAAATCTGAATGGCTTGCGACATTAAGATTTCTTAAAAATAAGTATAAGTTAAAATTGCTTGATCATGTTGATGATGTTATTAATAATTAAATAAAGATTTTTTATCATATTTAACTGTTATAAAGCATTAATTTTGAATGCACTATGCCGCTTTTACTGCTTTTCAATAATTTGAATTTTTCTGGGATTATTAAGTCTAATTCTGATTCCGAGTATATTAGCCCATGTTTTTTTATAGCTACAGGTATCAGCTCCCATAGTTTGTTTAAAATATTTTTATTAAAAGGAGGATCTAATAATATTAAATCAAATTGTTTTGTGTTTTTTTTGCATATAAAATCAATAGCTTCGCCGTAATAAACATTTATATTTTCAGCTTTGATTTTTTTAATTGTTTTCTTTATAAACATGATGGTTTCTTTATTGTTATCTACCATTTGTATAAAACCAGCTCCTCTGGAAGCAGCCTCAAATCCCAATGATCCACTTCCTGCAAACAAGTCAAGAACATTCTTATCTGTGAAATTATTATCCCAATGATTATTTATCCAGTTAAACAAAGTACCTTTTACTTTGTTTGGCGTTGGTCTTAGTCCTTGCATAGTTGGGAATGTAACTTTAGTATTCTTATATTGTCCAGATATAATACGAGTAGAGTTTTTGATCATGTTTAAGTTTTTTAAAAAAAAATCATTTAAAGTTAGTAATAAAGAATTACCAGATTGTACTGATTCAAATAATTATTTAGAAAAAGAACAAGATAGTAGCGATAACCACGAGAGCACTATTAAGAATAATAGTTTAAATCATACAGATGATGATAAACAGATATTAGTAAAAGAATTAGAATATTCGAATCTTAATAATAGTTGGTTTGGTATTTTGAAGAAAAGTTTATCTAATACTAGCAAGAAATTAAGTACAATTTTTTATAATTTTAAGGATAATGAAGATTTATTTGAAAATTTAGAAGATATATTAATAACATCTGATGTTGGTTATAGAACCACGGAAAAAATTTTATCAAAATTAAAAGATAAGGTAAAGAAAGAAAGAATATCAGATCCTGTACATATTAAAAATTTACTCAGGACTATTTTGATAGATCAATTGAAGCCTTTAGAGGGCATAATTAACATAGACAAGAAACCATTTATAATTTTAACTTCTGGTTCTAATGGAGTGGGAAAAACAACTTCTATTGCGAAATTATCATATTATTTTAAGAGTAGAGGTTTATCTGTTTTGCTTGTGGCTGCTGATACATTTCGTGCCGCAGCTTGTGAGCAATTGAGAAATTGGGGAGATAAAAACAATATACCGGTTTTTCATACGGATTCTTCCGATCCATCTTCAGTTGTGTTCGATAGTATACATTATGGCAAATCAAAAAATATTGATGTCATTATCATAGATACAGCAGGCCGCCTAGCTTCTAATCAAAACTTAATGTCTCAGTTGGGCAAAATCAAAAAAGTTATTTCTAAGATAGATAGGGATGCTCCTCATGAATCTATTTTGATAGTGGATGGTAATATGGGCCAGAGTGTTTTGACGCAGCTAGAGTCTTTTAATAATATAGTTGATTTAAGTGGATTGATTATTACTAAACTAGATGGCACTGCCAAAGGTGGAATATTAGTTGCTATATCTGATATGTTTGAAAATAATGAAAAAATTATACCTGTATATTGGGTAGGTTTAGGTGAAGGCATATCTGATTTATATGACTTTAAAGCTGTTGAGTTCGTTGATGCATTGTTGAATTAATTTTTTATTATCATGGTTTTTATAAATAATATTTCTAGAAGTCATTTTATTGTTTTATTATCTAATCACACGATATACTTAAATCGAAAGAGAGATGAGATGAGTTTACATATATCCTCTACTGTAGAGATTATTCATGAATTACGATCAGGACGCATGATTATATTAGTAGATGAAGAAGATAGAGAAAATGAAGGAGATCTACTTATAGCATCGGAATTTGTTTCTGCAGATGCTATTAATTTTATGGTGAAGTATGGTAGAGGTTTAGTATGTCTCACGCTAACAAATGAGTATTGTAATAAGTTAGGTTTGACGATGATGTCGGATCGAAATAGATCAAGATATGGCACAAACTTTACTCAATCTATTGAAGCAGCATGTGGTATTGATACTGGAATTTCTACTGCGGATCGTGCACATACTATTAAAGTTGCCATATCATCAGATACAACTCCTGATGACATTGTGCAGCCAGGTCATATATTTCCTGTTCGTTCTGTACCTGGTGGAGTACTAGTTAGAGCAGGCCACACTGAAGCTGGTTGTGATCTAACATCAATAGCTGGATTAATACCATCATCTGTAATTTGTGAAATTTTAAATGACGATGGGACAATGGCCAGACTCCCAGATTTAATAAGTTTTTCGCAAAAACATAATATAAAAATAGGCACTATATATGATTTAGTACAATACAGAATTAAGAATGAGTCTATAATAAGCAGAATAGGGCATCGTAATATAAAAACTCTTCAAGGAACTTTTAAATTAGTTTTTTATAAGGATTTATTTCATGACAAATCCTTGCATATTGCTTTAATTAGCGGAGATCCTAGGGAAACCCATGAAACATTGGTTTACATTTATAAATCAATCTCCATAGTAGATATTATGGATGTTAATGAAAAACCATTAAGTTTTAATAATGCTCTGAAAAATATATCTAATTCTTTGTCAGGAGTACTGGTGTTAATAAATTGCCAATCAATAGATAACAATAATATATCAGAGCAAATTAATAAAATATTAAATTCAGAAGATGCTAATAATGTAAATATTAATAGCCTTGATTCGTATAGTTGTGGTATAAGTGATCAGATTTTACGTGACATAGGTGTCAAAAACATGAAAAATATTATCTGATCTGTATTTAATGTTCATTAAAAACGATCTTAATCATGTAGATTACATAGATGGTTTTTGTTTATAAATTTTAATTATTGGGTGTATTTTATATCATGAATATTTACAGCATTGATCCAGATTTAAATGGTAAAGGTCTTAGCATTGGTATAGTTAGATCAAGATTTAATGGTGATATCAGCCAAATTGAATTGGACTATTGCATTGAAGAACTTACTAATTTAGGAGTCTCTAGTGATGATATTGTACTAGTTACAGTTCCTGGAGCTTTGGAAATAGGTGTTGCATTATCACATATGTTAGAAACGTATGATTTTAATGCGATGATTGCTTTGGGTGCTGTTATTAGAGGCGATACTTTTCATTTCGAGATTGTTAGTAATGAAATGTCATCTGCTATAAATAATGTTTCATTAAGTACTGGTGTACCAATAGCTAACGGGGTTCTTACTGTTGATTCTGAGGAGCAAGCAAATATAAGGGCTGCTAAGAAAGGTTATGATTGTGCTAGAGCTGCAGTGGAGATGTCTAATCTTATAATAAAACTTAGAGCTGATCAAAAATATGAAGATGAGTAAATTTTTAACTAATTAAAGAGGTTGGATTATATGCGTAATGCTCATCATAAAGGAGCTCGTCGTCTTGCTCGTGAACTTGCTCTTCAAGGTATTTATGCTTGGCTTTTATCTGGAAATAAATATAAAAATGTTAATGAAATTCATGACGATATACATGATAATGGCAAAAGTAATTTAATCGACAATGATTGGTTTAAAATTCTTATAAATGGCGTTTTAGATAATCATGATTTGCTATGCGAAAAATTTACTCCTTATATAGATAGATCTTTAGATTCAATATCACCGGTAGAATATGCAATTTTATTGATGGGTAGTTTTGAGTTAATAAATCACATTGAGATTCCATATAAAGTCACCATAAATGAGGCAGTTGAATTAGCAAAATCATTCGGTGGAACCGATGGTTTTAAATTTATAAATAGTGTCTTAGATAAATTAGCTAGTGATATTAGAAATAGTTAATTAACTTAATTGCGATTGTAATACCTTAATTTATTTCCCTGTCTTTTATTTGATATATAATCAATTTCTAATTTACATTTTTCTATAATTATTTTAATTTGTTATATTTACTTGATTTGTTTTTATATTATGAAAAATCGTTATTCTGTAGGTTTTCCAAACTTCTCTTGGATTTGTAAGAAGCCTGAAAGGCTAGTATCATTCGGGTTTGGTAGTGGTTTAATCAGACCTGGATCTGGCACATGGGGTACCGTTTTTGCTTGGTTATTATGGTATATAATTCCTTGGCATTTGATGAGTAATTATGCAATATTTTCAATTGTGTTATTAGGGTTTATATATGGTTGTATTGCTTGCAAACGAGTTGATAATGAATTAGGAGCTCACGACCATGTAGGTATAGTATGGGATGAGATTGTTTCTTTTAATATAGTTTTATTGGTTGTTCCCAATGTTTTTCATGTGCAGTTTATTTCTTTCATGATTTTTAGATTTTTCGATACTGTGAAACCATATCCTATAAATAAAATAGATAAAGAAGTTAGCAGTGGAATAGGTATAATGATGGATGATTTGATAGCTGCATTTTATACGATAGCATTAGTTGCTTTTGTCTATAAGTTTTGATCTTATTAAATGCATTTTCTTTTTTCTGGATAGGTTTATATCATCTCTAAATCTCTTTGCAGCTATTGAGGATGCTTCTCTCCAATTATCATTATTAGATGCATATATTATTGCTCTAGATGAACTTATCATTGCTCCAGAACAATTATTATTCGTGCCAGATACTACCGTAGAATATACCTCTCCGCCCTGAGCTCCTATTCCAGGTACAAGTATTGGCATATCTTCACCAATAGTTTTTCTTATTAAAGCTAATTCTTTCGGAAATGTAGCACCAGCCACTAACCCAAATTGTGAGTTTATGTTCCATTCTTCTGATATTACTCTTGCTATGTGTAGGTATAGAGGAGTTCCATCGATTATTTTTAATGATTGGAAGTCAGACCCACCTGGATTAGAAGTTCTACAAAGAACTAACACGCCGCGATCCTCCCACTCTAAATATGGCTCTATAGAATCTAATCCCATAAATGGATTTACTGTTAATGCATCAGCTTTATATCTTTCAAATGCTTCAATTGCATATTTTTCTGATGTATCGCCAATATCTCCTCGTTTTGAATCTAAAATAATAGGTAAATAAGGATAATTACTCCTTATGTATGCGCATATTTCTTCTAGCTCTTCCTCAGCCCTATAAGCAGAGAAATAGGCGATCTGCATCTTAACACTAGATATGTATTCTGCGGTTGCTTCTATTATACCTTTGCAAAATTCAAATATAGATTTTTTATTTCCTGCTAATTCTTTAGGAAAACGTTTTGGATCAGGGTCTAATCCGACTTGCAATAGTGAATTATTTCTATCGCAGGATTGTTCAATTTTTTTTATGAATTTCATTTTAAGGGGCTAGCTGGGATTTATTAGTATTTTAACTTCAAAATTAAAGTAAGATTTATTAATTTTAAAAAGTATGCTATTAATTTAATAAATGTATATTTAGTTAAATTTTAGATTTGTTTTTAATAATTTTACAGGTTTCTATAGACAGATGTATTAATTTTTATTAACAAGTGATAGTTATTAATGTATTCCTTCATCATGTTCAACTGACCTTAAATATCTTCTAACTTCATAAATAGCTCTTCTAGATTTTATATATTCAAGCCATTTGATATCAGGATTAGATTGTTCTGATGTTACTATTTCTACTATATCGCCATTATTTAATTTTTTGCAAGGTGAACACCATTTTCCATTAATTTTAGCAATCAACAATGTATTACCAAGGCTAATTTTAATAGCATATGCAAAGTCTATGACAGTAGAATTTTTTGGTAAAGTAACGATCTTTCCTGATGATGAAAAAACATTTATAGAATCTTGAAAAAGGTCAATTCTCACATATTCTAAAAACTCTTTTGGATTATATATTTTATCTTCTATATTGAATATAGATTGAAATTTACAATTTTCTGGTTGGCCTTTAGATTCAATATTATCTCGTTTTTGTATCCAAAAATTAGTGATTCCATTTTCAGCTAAATTATCCATGTTTTTGGTTTTAATTTGAAATTTTATTTTTATACCATTTGAATTAATTACAGTAGTATGTAAGGATTGATATCCATTTATTTTTGGCATAGCTATATAGTCTTTAAATTTTCCATGTATTGGCCTATATGATTGATGTATAATCCCCATTGCTAAATAGCAATCTGATACCTTATCGGTGGTAATATTGAAGCGGTATGTATTGGTAATCTCAGAAAAAGGAATACTGTGTGATGACATTTTTTTATAAATACTGAACAATGAATCCGCATTACCATTCCTGATTTCAATACTTAGATTATTTTTTGATATTTCTTTATAAATATCATACTTTATTTTATCGCTTAACTTGTTGTGTTTTTGTCTCTCAAATAATAAAGCTTTATACATTATCTTAAATCTACACGGATAAATTACAGCAAAACTTAAATCTTGTAATTCTTTATGCGTAATGCTCAAACCAAGTCTATAAGCAATTGGGGCATATATCTCTAATGTTTCAGTAGCAACCCTTCTTTTTTTATCTGGGTTAGTTATAGCATTTATAGTACGCATATTGTGTAATCTATCAGCTATTTTTATAAGAATTACTCTAATATCTTTATTTGTAGCTATTAAAATCTTTCGTAGATTTGCGGCTTGTTGCTCAAGTTTATTATTGAAATTTATTTTGTCAAATTTTGATAATCCATCAACTAATGATGCCACATTTTTACCAAATCTTGTTTCTAATTCTAATCTTGATATACCATGGTCTTCCATAACATCATGTAATAATGCTGCAGACATTGCGTCTTTATCTAGTTTCCATTGCGAACATATCTCGGCTACAGCTACAGGATGTGATATGTAAGGAGAACCACTGTCTCTTTTTTGACCAGAGTGTACTTTGTCAGCAAAAATGAAAGCCTCACAAACTAATTGTAAGTCCTTTTTAGACAGATGTAATTTTAGTTTTTTAAGTAAAGATAAGAAAGAATTATTTTTAATAAGTAAAAAATGACCAAGATTGCTCTGTAACTTGAAGTAATCTTTATTCCAAAAATTCAGAAACTTAAAAAATCTTAATAAGTTACTGGAAATAGTCCTGAATTCATTTGAACTCATAATTGAACATTAAAGTTAACCAGGGACTTTAGATAGCATTTCCAGTCCTGAAAGTCCTCTGCTTATTTCACGCAGAGCCAGAACTGTAGGCTTATCCTTGCTTTCTAATTTTGGAGCATGGCCCTGTGCTAATTCACGAGCACGGTATGCTGCTGCTAATGTAAGATCAAATCTATTATTTATATTTTTTAAGCAGTCTTCTACTGTTATACGCGCCATTTTTTTAGTTCGCCTCTACTGTTAAATATATGACTCTATACTTCAAATAATATAAGACAATCCTGTCATCTATTAAGCTAATAAGCAATGCCTAGTTTATTAAACAAATTCTTATTTTTAAGATACTGATATTGAAATCTCAATTTTGTTGATTTGATGATATAGTTTATTTCTGATAATGCCAAATTGAAATCAGAGTTTATTATAACATAATCATAATCTTTAGCATGCATGATTTCACTTTTAGCTACAGATAATCTTCTTTCTATAACTTCCATAGAATCTAGTGCACGAAGAATTAAGCGATTTCTTAGCTCCTCTATTGATGGTGGAAGGATAAAAATCCTGATTGCATCTGGGTAATAATTTTTTATTTGATCTGAGCCTTGAAAATCTATTTCCACTACAATGTCATTATTTTTAACATCTCTATTATTCACAAAAGATTTATGCGTCCCATAGAAATTATTATGCACTTCCGCCCATTCTACAAATTCGTTGTTATTACGCATTTTTAAAAAATCTTCTATTGTTACAAAATAATAATCAACCCCATTTCTTTCGCCTACTCGAGGTTTTCTTGTTGTATAAGATACGGAAAGTGATATCGATTTATTATCTTTCAGCAATGCTTTTATTAAACTAGATTTTCCAGAACCACTAGGTGCTGTTACAATAAATAAATTGTTATTGCTCATATAAATTAATTTTATTCTATAATCTTTATTAATCTGGGTTTTAGCTTCCATAATTATTTCATATTATACAAAACAATTATAGGAGTTATGTTATATTTAAATATGTACTTTATAGTTTTGTATTTATAATTTATAACATAACTAATTTGTTGAATTATTGCAGTTGTTTTTTATAATATTTTTAGCTTATTGCTTATTGTATTTAAATTACTTTAAATTTAGGTAGGTTACATGGACTCAATTTTTATGGAAAATATGCAGAAGCAAGATTTCAAAATTCCGGAGCGCTTCCCATTCGACACTTTTCAGGATGCCGAGTTGGCTGTTGATCGATTAATCGAAATATACGAACGCAATACTAAATTCTTACGTGATGAATTTAGTAATATATTAATTAATCAGCAGGGCAACAATATAGATTATCGTGTGAGATCCTGCTATCCAGCTATAAGGATACAAGTTAGTACTCATGATTCTATAGATTCTAGATTTTCTTATGGACATGTTGCTGAGCCAGGCATTTACCAAACTACTGTTACTAGGCCAAAGCTTTTTAGATCTTATTTAGTGGATCAAGTTAATCAATTACTCCATAATCATCGTGTTCCTGTTAGTGTTGGCGAGTCTAACTCTCCAATACCATTGCACTTTGCCTTCTCAGAAGGGGCTCATGTTAAGTATAGTGATACTAAGTCCATAAATAGACCATTAAGAGATATATTTGATGTTCCAGATCTTTCAGTTACTGACGATGCTATTGTTAATGGTACATGGAGAGAAAAGGAAGGGGATAATATAAAACCCCTGGCTCCTTTTACTGCTGCCCGTATAGACTACTCTCTGCAGCGTCTACAGCATTATACAGCTACTGCTCCTCATTTTTTTCAAAATTATGTTTTATTCACCAATTATCAATTCTATGTTGATGAATTTTGTGAAATGGCAAAGAAGTTAGTAATGGATGGCACAGGTGGTTATACATCATTAGTAGAGCCTGGAAACATCATTACTAGCAATGATGGATCTGATCAGAATCAAAATTTGAGTATAAGAACTCCTCAAATGCCTGCATATCACTTGACTAGACCTAATCATTCAGGAATCACGTTGGTAAATATTGGAGTAGGGCCTTCAAATGCTAAAACTATAACTGATCATGTTGCCGTGTTAAGACCACATGTTTGGCTAATGCTAGGTCATTGTGCAGGTTTACGTGATTCACAGCGCTTGGGTGATTATGTGTTGGCACATGGATATGTACGTGATGACCATGTCTTAGATGAAGACTTGCCTTTATGGGTTCCTGTTCCAGCATTAGCAGAAGTCCAAGTAGCATTAGAAAAGGCTGTTGCAGAAATATCTGGATTACAGGGATGGGATCTAAAACGTATCATGCGAACAGGTACAGTGGTTACTATTGATAATAGAAACTGGGAATTGCATGATCAGCTTGAGGTTGTAAAACGTTTTGCTCAATCACGCGCGATAGCGCTTGATATGGAATCAGCAACTATTGCAGCTAATGGTTTTCGCTTACGCGTTCCTTATGGTACTTTATTATGTGTTTCAGATAAACCATTACATGGGGAATTGAAATTACCTGGTATGGCTAGTGATTTTTATTTAAAACAGGTTAGCCAACACTTAGAAATAGGTGTAAGAACTCTTGAGTATTTAAGGGATATGCCATCGGAGAAGCTGCACTCTAGAAAATTGAGAACGTTTATGGAAACTGCTTTTCAATAATATTTAATGGTGGAGCGGAGGAGGATCGAACTCCCGGCCTTCGCATTGCGAACGCGACGCTCTTCCAACTGAGCTACCGCCCCATTTCATTCATATAGGTTATTGCTAATTACAGCAATAACTGGCGCATGATCTGATGGTTTTTCAAATCCACGTAACGATTTGTCTATTTTGCAAGTCTTACAAAATTCTTTCAAGGAATATGATAGTAATATGTGATCTATTCTGAATCCCATATTACGTTTAAAAGATAATCTTCTATAATCCCACCAACTATAGGATTTTTCAGGTTGTTTAAATAATCTAAAGGCATCTACTAAACCTAGCTGTATAAGTTTATTGAATGATTTGCGCTCAGTACTGGATGTTAATATCTGGTCTTTACAAATCTCTGAATTATAAACATCATCATCTTTAGGAGCTACATTATAATCACCAAGCACTATAAGATGGTCATTTTTTAGTAATTCATTTTTTACTAGATCAGCTAATTTATCAAACCATTTAATTTTATATTCATACTTTTCGCTGTCTATCATTTGACCATTAGGGCAATATACACACACAACACAAATTTTTCCAATTTCTGATGAAATAGTTACGGATATTAATCTTTTTTGTTCTTCAATATTGCCGTATAGATTATATGAAGTTTTTGTGGATTGATATCTGCTGACGATAGCTACGCCATTAAATGTTTTTTGCCCAAGCCAATAGCTCTTGTAGCCTAAGCTCTTAAATGATTCATATGGAAATTTATCGTCAGTAATTTTTGTTTCTTGTAGACATAGAACATCAATATCATTCTGAACTAAAAAATTTAATACCTGTTCTAAACGTACTTTTAAAGAATTAACATTCCAGGTTGCTATATTCATATAAAAATAACCATACGGCATGTCATAAAATAACAACAAATGACAGATATTTAAAATATGATTAAAAATTTATAAGATTATTACTAGCTTAATAACATGTTTTTAACAGACGTTGCTAGACGACTCTTATGACGCGCAGCTTTGTTTTTATGAATTATACCTTTATCTGCTATTCTATCTATTATGCTTGTCGCTTTTCTTAAAATATTCTCAGATGTACTCTTATCTTTCGATTCAATAGATTGATTTACTCTTTTTATAGCAGTACGTAACATTGATCTTAAACTAGAATTATGTTTATTTCTTTCTACTGATTGACGTGCACGTTTACGAGCTTGTGATGTATTAGCCATTTTTCCTTAATTCTTTTTAATTTAAAGTTATAAAGTAGTCAATTATAAAGTTTTTATAATTTAAGTAAAATATTTTTTGCTTATAAAAAATATTTTATAATGTTTAATAATTATTCAATTATTAAATATTATAATTATATGTTTATTTTTATATTAAAATACAAGTATTTTAATATTCTTTTTTTGTGATAAATAAATTAAAAAAATCTTTCGATCTCATGCCACATATAAATAATAAGGCAACATATATTATAAATCCTACTATTAGTATAGATGATAGTATCGAAAATCTTTGTATTACATTCGATTGTAGCTCAATCCAGTTAATTTTATGATCAAAGAAATTCAGAAAAACTCCCATTAGAATTGATGCTGGTATTAAACGCAATAGGATAATTATCCATCCATTTTTATATGATTTAAATACATTATTTCTTTTTAAAAGAAATAGCATAAATATAGAATTCAATGTAGCACCAACGCTGTAAGAAATAGCTATACCTATATGAGAGTATAATGGCACAAGGAATATATTTAATGTTTGCGCAAGAAACAACGATATCAATGCAGTTTTAGTAGGTGTTAAGGTATCTTGCATCGCATAGAATGCAGAAGATAATATTTTAATAGTCATCATTCCTAGCAATCCTATCGAATATGCTAGAACAGCTGATTTTGTATTACATACATCTATTTGATTAAATTCTCCATAATGGAATAACACAGTTACTAATCCATTTGGTATTGCTACCATGCATACCATCGAAGGAACTCCAAATAACAATATTATTTTAAGACTATTATTTATTAATAAATTATATTTATCTTGATTTTTACTGACATATGATCTTGATAGATCAGGTAGCATTACTGTACCTAATGCCAATCCTATTAATGCAGTTGGTAAATCTACTATTCTGTCTGCTAAAGTTAGCCATGTTAAGCTACCTGGTGCTAGCCAGGTAGCTATATTTGTATTTATTAAAAGAGAAATTTGAGATATAGAGACACCAATTAATGCAGGCATCATTTTTCTTATTATATTTTTTACATATTTGTCGTTATATGCTCTAGCAAAATCAAATGACACAGACGGTTGTAAATTTATTTTTGATATAGCTATCCATTGTATAGAAAGTTGTGCAATGCCTCCTACTATTACTCCTATGGATAAAGCATATATTGGTTGGATTGTTTCCTTTGCAAATATTAAGCAAGTCAGAACCATTGAAATATTAAGTAATGCTGGTGTAATAGCAGGTACAGAGAATTTCTTCCAAGTATTTAATATACAAGAGGCAAATGCTGTTAGAGAAATAAGAATAACATATGGGAACATTATTCTTGTCATTAGTACAGTTGCATTGAACTGATTGGTATCATTGGTATTTTTGCATATTCCGCTAGCAAATATTTTAATTATTAAAGGAGTGAAGATTAAGCCAAGTATAGTAATTACTATTAAAGAAGTTGTAAGTAAAAGCGCCATTCTAGTGATCAAATTGTGAATATTTTCGCTTAAACTATTTTCACTTTTTGACTCGCTTCTCGCTAGACTCAACGTAGGTATAAATGCCTGAGCAAATGAACCTTCTGCAAAAATCTTTCTGAGCATGTTTGGTATTCGAAAAGCTATCCAAAAAGCATCACTTAGAGAATTTGCTCCTATGTTTTTTGCTATTACTATGTCACGAGCAAGTCCAGTTATACGTGATAGTAATGTAAAAACACTTACAGTTATTATAGATCGTAGTGTTCCTTTCAAAATCATAATCCAAAGTTATCTTTAATTTAAATATTGCATTAAATAATACAGGTTATTAATACAGACTTTTTTAATTAATTCCATATAACTATAATTTGTTCTTATTTAATCAAAACTTGCTAAAAGCATAGTTGAATATTTATTCAACTATGCAAGAAAAAATTCTTTTGCTAATTTCCTCAACTGATCCAATCCCAGATATTCTTACATATTTAGGAGCATTGTATGGATCATTTTCATACCATTCCGAATAATATTCAACCAATGGTCTAGTTTGCTTTTTATATACTTCTAATCTGTGTTTAACAGTTTCCTCACGGTCATCTTCTCTCTGTACTAAGTCCTCTCCTGTGATATCATCTTTCTCTGGTACTACTGGAGGATTGAATGTTATATGATAGCTGCGACCACTTGTGACATGTACTCTTCTTCCGCTAATCCTCTCTATTATACTACTCTCAGGAACTTGGATTTCTACTACATAGTTCAATTCTATTTTTGCATTTTTTAAAGCATTTGCTTGCGGAATAGTTCTAGGAAAACCATCTAATAAATAGCCATTTGCACAATCTTGATTCTTAAGACGAGATTTTACTAATTCGATAATGATTTCATCTGGCACTAATCTCCCGGAGTCTATTATTTTCTTTAATTCAATACTGAATTCTGTCTCAGCTCTAATCTCTGTACGTAACATATCCCCAGTGGATATCTGAGGAATATTAAATTGCTTTGTTAAAAAAGCTGCTTGGGTGCCTTTGCCGGCTCCTGGCGGTCCGAGCAATATTAGACGCATGAATACTCCTGAATTTTAATATAAATTATTATAAAATATAAAAACTATTGGCAATATATTTGCATTTTCCTACTAAATATATCTCTTACTTTTTCTAAATCTTCAAGAGTATCAACTCCTGAATATATTTCTCTATTAACAATATCAACTGTTACTTTATAACCATTTTCTAAAGCTCTTAGCTGTTCTAATGATTCTAGTCTTTCCAATTTCCCTTTTTTCATAAATGGATATTTTTTTAAAAAAGATACTTTGTAAGCATATATTCCGATATGTCTATACCCATATGTATTATCCAGTTCTCGATTAATCCATGGTATACCTGACCTTGAGAAGTATAGTGCGTTATTTGATAGATCACAAACTACTTTAACAATGTTTTTATTTAGCATATCTTTTTCATCGTTAATTTTAAAGGCACATGTCGATATATTGGCTGAACTAGAATTTTTTAGTTTTTTTGCAACGGAGTTAATGATTTCTGGTTCTATTAATGGCTCATCTCCCTGTACATTTACTATTATCTCTTTATTTTTTAGTTTTAGTGCTTTTACAGATTCCGATAATCTGTCTGTTCCAGATTGATGATTCTGTGATGTTATTATGCTCTTAAAGCCATATTTATTAACGGTATCATAAATTTGTTGACTATCTGTTGCAACGTAGATTTCTCTAGCCTTAGATAATGATGATTGTTGAGCTACTCTGACAATCATCGGTAGGCCACATATATCTTTTAGTGGCTTACCAGGTAGTCTAGTAGAAGACATCCTAGCAGGTATAATCACTATAAAATCATTATTTAAATCTGCTATTGACTTATTTTTAATTGATTCTTTAATAACCATGTTATATGTCTTGAATTGATCTAGCTTGGTCGCACAACATTATTGGGATACCGTCACGTATCTGAAATGCTATTGCATCAGCATTGCAAATAAGCTCAGTTTTAATTTTATTATAAACTAGTTTCCCACCGCATTTAGGGCAAATAAGCACATCGATAAAGTTATCTTTCATAATGAGTTATTTTAAATTATTTATTTGAATTGTTCTGCATATTATAAATGATCTTTTAATTTCATGCTGGCTTGATGCATTTGATTTGATAAATAACTAAAAAAATCTTTGTCTGAAAATTCTGCGGCTACACTTATTTCCCAAATCCTGGGATCTTTACTACCAGAATATTTAACAGCATCTTTTGATGTTATTAAAATAGCATCGGCTGATATATCACAAAATGAAAAGTTATTAAGTTTACAATGGTCCATTAATTTTATGTGTGACGAAGGGTATATCATGCAATCATTAAGAGTCTTAATAAATCTTTCATTATTTCCTATCCCTGATATTGCAACAATTTTTCTATGATAGTTATTGCGATTAAAATAGCTTATTGGGCGATTATTTTTTAACCCGCTTATATTAAAAGCAAACTCAGGTCTCAGATACATATCTATATGATAAGGTTTACTCTTTTCAAGACAAATACTCTTATTAATCATTTCTTTACAATTTATTCTATTGCTTACAATTAGATCTACTTGATCAAGTCTTAGCACAGAATCTCTTAATGGTCCAGATGGTATTAATCTCCCATTTCCTATCCCTCTATTATCTTGAACTATGATCTCAAAATCCCTTTCCATTGAACTATGCTGCAATCCGTCATCCGAGATAATAATATCAATATTTGGGAAATTATGTAACAGTGATTTTATTGCAATACATCTTTTAGGATGAACTGAAATAGGAGCTCCTGTTTTTTTTGTAATTAATGTTGGTTCATCACCGAATTCTGAGTAATCTACATCTTTATAGCCTACTTTTGCAGTATTTCCAATCCTGACACCATAACCTCTGCTTATAATACCTGGATTCCAGCCTTTAGCTTTTAATTCTTTGGTTATTGATATCACAACTGGTGTTTTCCCAGTTCCTCCTATGTATATATTTCCTACAACGATAATAGGTATTCTAGCTCTAAAAACTTTTAGTATTTTTGACTTGTATAGATAATTTTTAATAAATAATAAGAACTTTATTGTCTGTGAAATTGGATATAGAATATTGCTTAGTAAGCCTTTTCTCATCCACTGTTTATGTATATATTCATTCACTTTATTATAATTCATAGAGCTCATAATTAAATTAAAGATATTTTTTGTTGCCTAAAATGAAAATAAATACTGAAAATATCTGACAAATTACGTAACTATTGTATATAGAAATTTATATAAAGAATATATCCACAGATTTTGTGGATAATTCTGTTATTAACTTTGCGAATGGATTGTGTTGCTTATTATTCAAGTGGTTTGTACAATAATTATACAGTTTTGTGAAATAATTATATTTATCAATAAGATACGATATGTTTATTTGCTTCTTAAGATTATTTAATTATTTTTTGTTAGGATATATACGATATTTATATATTGTATTGCCCTGTGGATAGTTATAATTGGTTAATTAAATGAAAAATGATAGCGATAGTGATTTAGATGATATCTTCACTGTTTCGGAATTAAATAAAAAAATTAGTTTATTGCTTGAGAATGAAATTTCTTTAGTATGGGTTAGGGGAGAGGTTTCTAATTTTATTATTGCTAACTCTGGTCATTGGTATTTTACCCTAAAAGATAGTGCCGCCTCAGTAAGGGTTGTTATGTTCAAAGGCAGAACTAGCACAATAAAACAGATACCAAAAGACGGTGATGAACTAGAGATTTGTGCAAATGCTTCTTTATACATACCTAGAGGTGATTATCAATTACAATCTATTTCTATAAGAAAATCTGGGGTTGGTGGATTATATGAAAAATTTTTGGAACTAAAAAATAAATTATCCGAAGATGGTGTTTTTAATCAAGCAAATCGTAAACCAAAATTAATACCTATATCCGTTGGGATAATAACGTCTCTACGATCTGCTGCTCTTAGAGACGTTCTGTCTTCGTTAAAAAGAAGAGCCCCTTATGTTAAAATTGTTATATACAATACTCCTGTGCAAGGAGTAGATGCTGCGAAAAAAATATTAGAACAAATTACTATCGCCAATAATAGACTAGAAGTTGATACGCTTTTATTAGTTCGAGGCGGTGGCAGCTTAGAGGATTTATGGTGTTTTAATGATGAGTCTTTAGCACGCACTATAGCTAATAGTTACATTCCTATAATAAGTGGAATTGGTCATGAAACCGATTTTACTATAGCTGATTTTGCTTCAGATATAAGAGCTACAACACCCACAGCCGCTGCTGAGCTTTCTTGTCCTAATATTCTTGACCTGATGAGTAAAATTCAGTTTTGCTGGAAGCGCCTAAGTAAATCTCAAAGACATATAATAAATAATTATTTCCAATCTTTAGACATATTATCTAGGAAAGTTTTGTCGCCTTTAACAAATATCAATACTAACCTAGAAAAGGTTAATCTATTAAAAAAAATGTTAATTTCTTGTTCTAGGAGTAATTTATCTAATAATTGGTCGATGTTTAATTTAATTGCAAATAGTTTGCATTTTAATACCCCAAACATTAGTATTGAGGAAAAGAGATTTTTGATGTTGGCAGATAGACTTAAAAGGGTTTATAGTGGATACCTTTCTTCAAAACAAGCAGCAGTTCATTCTGTTATAGTTGGTCTTCATGCTTTAAATCCAGAGAACATTTTATCTAAAGGTTATTCTGTTGTTCGTGACACTTATGGCAATGTTATTAGAAATTATGATTGTGTGTCACAAGGGCAGAAACTAGAGATTCAAGTATTAGATGGTTTTATAGAAACCATAGTGCATAGTAGTAAAGTTAAATAAAGTTTTTTAAATGGAGTTTTTATAGCTATGATTTATAATCTTCCACCTTTACCTTATGATGTAAACGCTTTATCACCGTATGTTTCTAAAGAAACTATAGAGTTTCATTATGGGAAGCATCATAAGGCATATGTTGATAACCTTAATAATCTCATTGTTAACAATGAGTTAAAAGGATCAACTTTAGAAGAAATTATTAAGAAATCTACTGGTGTTATATTTAATAATGCCGCTCAAGTATGGAATCATAATTTTTATTGGAATAGTCTTAGCCCTGTTTTTAATCAGCAACCTTCTAACTCTTTATTAAAATCAATAGATTCTAAGTGGGGTAGTTTTGAAAATTTCAAAGAAGCTTTTACCAAATCGGCATTAAGTAATTTTGGATCTGGATGGACTTGGCTAGTCAAAAAAACAGACGGATCTTTAGAAATAATTAATACAAGCAATGCAAATTGCCCTATCACTACTGATAATAAGGCCCTTTTAACTTGTGATGTATGGGAACATGCTTATTATATAGACTATCGCAACGCTAGAGCTAAATATTTAGATAATTTCTGGAAAATAATAAATTGGGAATTCGTGGATTCTAATTTTGCTGTTTAGACAAGTTGTGTTTTATTAACTAGAAAAGGACGTCAACAAACTAATGCTGTCGTCCTTTCATTATTAAACAATTATTAAAAATAATAAAACAAAATTTCAATAAATATCTAATTAATATAACAACTAGGAGATTACCCGTGTTGTTTTATGCCGATGTAATATTAAGTGCTTGTTTTCCTTTAGGACCTTGAACAGTTTCATAAGATACTTTCTGGCCTTCTTTTAATGTTTTAAAACCATCCATTTGAATTGATGAGAAATGAGCAAATATCTCCTCTCCACCATTATCTGGAGTAATAAAACCAAAACCTTTGGCATCATTGAACCATTTTACGGTTCCTGTTGATTTAGATTGGTTACGATCGGTATTAAATGTGTCGTTTGTACTAGACATGCAGACTGCCTCTTTAAATCACATGCTTGCAGATAAAAAAATAGAAATGAATAGAAAGCCAGGAGATTGTTACGCATGCAACAATCTAACTAGCAATATTAAACATTCCAACATTGTGATAATGCTACTCTTTCCTTTATCTAGTCAATAGACTAAGCAATACTTGTAATAATTTTCTAATAATTATATCGTTATTCCAACATTTAAGGTTATTTTTACAACATTTATTGATATTTGTTTTATATTTTAAACGTTCATAAATTTTTTATTTTTCTTAGGATTTAATGTTATGAAAAAAAATAAATGGTTTGAGGAGTTACAAGAAAATATAGGGAATAGTATTGTTAGTGGTGCTTCTAGTTTAAAAAAAGATATAGAAAATGGGGTAAGTCTTTTAGTAAATAATGCCGTATCTAAATTAGATCTAGTTACGAATGAAGATTTAGAGTCACAAATAGAAATTTTAGATATTGTTAGAGAAGAGATATCTAAATTAAATCAATTAGTTGCTAACTTAGAATTACGCATAGAAGAATTGGAAAACAATAAATAGATTTTTCTCATATTCATATAGTTTTTATAATGATCATGCTATAATAGGATAGCACTTAGTTGATAACGATTAAGTGTTTGTTTTTTTATAAGTGGCAATTTGGTTAAAGTTCCATTTTTGATTATTAAAGTTTTAATTTTAATATATGGTCACCAATCTTGCTATATAACAACAATATTTTTAGGGACAATTATGCCTAAAATGAAAACTAAAAGAGGCGCAGCAAAACGTTTCCAGTTTCGCAGTAGCGGCTCCATAAAGAGGGCACAGGCTTTTAAGCGTCATATTCTTACAAAGAAAAATGCTAAAGTAAAGCGTCAGTTACGCGGATCTGCAGCGGTTCATAATTCAGACGTGGCCCTAGTTAGAGCCATGATGCCTTACGCTTAAATTAATGGAGAACTAATATGCCTCGCGTCAAACGTGGTGTTACTGCACACGCTCGTCATAAAAAAGTAATAAAGGCAGCTAAGGGTTACCTTGGTCGCCGTGGTAATGTCTTTAGAGTAGCTAAACAAGCAGTTATGCGTGCTGGACAATACGCATATCGTGATCGTAGAAATAAAAAACGTACATTTAGATCATTGTGGATTACCCGTATAAATGCAGCAGTAAGAGAACATAATCTAAATTACAGCACATTTATGGCTGGCCTAAAGAGAATCATGATAGAGATTGATCGTAAAGTTTTATCAGATATGGCTGTAAACGATAAAAAAGGGTTTTCTTTCTTGGTTCAGAAGGTAAAAGATATTTTATAAATTAATGCTCCCTTGCAAATATATTTTTTGTTATATTTACAGGGGCAAAGTGCTTATCAAATGAATTTATCACTAGATAATATTATTAAACAGGCTGAGGATGCATTTGAATCTGCTAAAGATTCTAGTAGCCTAGATAAGGCTAAAGCTCATTTCTTGGGAAAGAATGGTGTTTTTGCTTCTTTGTTTAAGGAGATTAGTACCGTAAGTTCAGAGAATAGAAAAAATTATGGCGCTATTATAAATTCTGCTAAAAAGAAGGTAGAATTTTTGCTTTCTCAGTGTCGGGACAGATTACTAAATAAAGAATTAGAACTTCGTTTATCTTCTGAGGCTATTGACGTTACATTGCCAGGCAGAGGCTTTGGCACTGGTTCTATACACCCTATAATGCGCAGCTGGGAAAGAGTTGAGAGAATATTCCATTCAATAGGTTTTGATATTGTTGATGGTCCAGAGATAGAGAATGATTGGAATAATTTTACAGCATTAAACAGTCCACTAGGACACCCAGCACGTTCAATGCAAGATACTTTTTACATAGACTTGAAAGACAAAAATAATTTACAGCTTCTTTTGCGAACCCATACAAGTCCTATGCAAGTCAGACATTCTAGCATTAATAAGCCTCCAATAAAGATTATATCACCTGGTAAAACATATAGGGTAGACAGTGATTCCACCCATTCGCCTATGTTTCATCAAGTAGAGGGATTATGGATAGATAAAAACATATCATTCTCTGATCTCAAGGGTGTTTATACTAGTTTTTTAAAATGTTTTTTTGAGGATGATGATTTGAAAATAAGATTTCGTCCTTCGTTCTTTCCATTCACCGAGCCATCAGCAGAAATAGATATGATGTTTAATACCGGAGCTAATCGTGGAAAATGGTTAGAGATATCAGGTTCTGGGCAGGTTCATCCAAATGTAATTCGTAATTTTGGCTTAGACCCTGAATATTATATGGGTTTTGCATTTGGTTCTGGTTTGGAACGTCTTACAATGTTGCGCTACGGTATTAGTGATTTACGTTGTTTTTATGAAAATGATCTACGTTTTTTGCGTCAAATTAGATATTAAAATTGGTTTTTTATAATGCAATTTCCAGAATCATGGCTACGATCTATAGTTAATCCTGATATTACAAGCAATGATCTAGCTGAAAAACTAACAATGAATGGTCTAGAGGTTGAGAGTATATCTCACTCTGCAAAGACTTTCTCAAACAAAGTTATATCTGTTAAAATATTAGATCTGATTGATTTGTCAGAGAATCATGATGATTTCTATATATATAAAGTAGATTGTGGCTCTTCATATGGCATTTGTTATGCTATTTGTCATGTTTCTTCAGTTAGATCTGGAATGGTTGTTCCTATGTTTTACATAGATTCAGATTCTCCTATTTTCAATAGATATAAACCCCTATCGCTTGATATAAAGTTTAATGGAATTATATCTTCTTCTGAGGAGGTAGGGGTTTTTGATAATGTTGACGGCCTACTGACACTGGATAAAAATTTTGTTCCAGGGGTTGATCTAAATAACATACTAAATATAGATAATATATTTACAATAAAATTAACTCCCAATAGAGCTGATTGCCTTTCTATTCTTGGTTTGGCTAGAGAGGTCTCTGCTATAACTAATGCTAGTATTAATATACCGAAATATAAATCTATATCAGAATCTATAGATGATTTTTTGCCAGTCAATATATCTTCTGACGGATTATGTGGACATTACTCAGGTAGAGTAATACGCAATGTAGATTCGAATGTGGATACTCCTGCTTGGATAAGAGCTAGGCTAGAAAATTCCGGACAGAAAAGTGTCTCTGTATTAGTAGATATATCTAATTACTTAATGCTAGAATTTGGAATACCATCCCACATCTATGATCTAGATTCTATAAATGGCGGTTTAAATATTCGCTGGTCTAAAAATGGCGAGAGCATAAATCTAATAGACGGTAAGAATATAATTCTTGATGAGAAAATAGGTGTTGTGAGTGATAATGATGGCCCTATCTGTTTAGCAGGAATAATGGGTAATAAAAATACATCTATTCGCAGAGATACTAAGAACATCTTTCTTGAATCTGCTTTTTGGTTTCCTAATGCTATTTCAGGGAAATCCAGATCATATAAAATAAACTCTGAATCAGCATATAGATTTGAACGTGGTATTGATTATTCTAGGGTATTAGATTTTCTTCACACTTTAACTGGTCTAATAGTAGAAATTTGCGGTGGTGTCGTTGGTCCCGTTTCTAGTATTATTAAAGAGATTCCTAGCAGAGATCCTGTGGAGATGAGATTATCTCGTTGTAGGATAGTGCTGGGTATAAATATAAATTGCGAAGAAATTTGCATTATATTTACAAAATTAGGTTTTGACTTCAAGGAATGTAATGATGTTTTTACCGTAAATCCTCCTTCTTATAGATTTGACATTTCAATAGAAGAAGATTTGATTGAGGAGGTAGCAAGAATGTATGGTTATGAAAACATACCAACTTCTCCTCCATTAGCCTCTGTAAAAATGCTACCTGCTCCTGAAGGAAAACTAGATAGACATTATTTTAGCCATTTAATGGTTGATAGAGGTTATCAAGAAGTTATAAATTACAGCTTTGTGGATTCTGAGTGGGAGCGTGTTTACTGTAATAATCTAGATCCGATAAAGATACTTAATCCAATATCTAGCCACTTATCTGTTATGAGATCTAGTTTAATTGCTGGAATAGTTAACAATATAATACACAATGCTAATAGACAATTAACTCGTGCTAGGGTTTTTGAGATAGGTAGAGTTTTTTTTAGAGATGATTCTGTAAGTGATAGTCATGAAAACATAAAAGGAATTCGTCAATCAGTATTTCTAGCTGGTGCTGTTTGGGGTTCTGTTTTTGAAGAACAGTGGGGATTAAAGAAAAGATTAGTTGATTTCTATGATGTTAAGTCTGATGTTGAGTCCTTATTTGGAAATATATATTTAGATATAGAATTTAAGAAATCTTTTCATAATGCATTACATCCTGGTCGTAGTGCTAGTTTAGTTCTAAAAGATAGTAGCGTTATTGGTTGGATTGGAGAGATAAATCCTCAAATAACTTTTGATGCTGGCTTGGTAACTCCTCCTATTGTTTTTGAGATTGATTTGAAATATTTGATGAAAAGAAAGTTACCTTGTTTTAAACAATATTCTAGGCAGCCAGTGGTAACAAGAGATTTATCTATATGGCTGGATTACGCTATTGAATTCCGATCAATTAAAGATGAAATTGATAAGTTAATAGAAACTAATGATGATATTTCGATCATTAAAGATTTTATAGTATTCGATATATGGAACGATGTTAAAGATCCAGCCAAAAAACAAAAGAGTATTACCATGCGTTTTTATATGCAAGATGTGTCTACTTTAGATGAAGCAAGAATTTCTTTATGCATGAGTCTTATATTAAATAAGCTTATTCAGGTTTTTAATGTTAGCCAGCGTGCATAATAATTCATTAAGTTAAGAAGGAGGTTATAGTGTCAGAATTTAACACTTTAACTAAAGCCAAACTAGTTGATTTACTATTTGAGGGAACGGGATTAACAAAGCGTGATTCAAGATTTATAGTAGATTTTTTTTTTAATGAAATGGTTAGATTTCTATCTAATGGATACAATGTCAAATTATCAGGTTTTGGTAATTTCAACTTATTGGACAAACCGCAACGTCCTGGAAGAAACCCAAAAACTGGTAAAGAATTCAATATTTCTGCTCGCAGGGTCGTGTCTTTTCGCGCTAGCAATAAGTTAAAGAAAAATATAAATCATAAAAATGGATTATAGTTGTTCTATTTACAATTGTAGCTGTTAATTAACATTTATTTTATTTGAGTTTTGTATGATGCCAGGAAATTTACCATCTATTCCTTTAAAACCTTATTATACGGTAAGGGAAGTTTTAGATTTATGTGGAATTGAACAACATGTTCTAAGGTACTGGGATAGAGAGTTTATGCCATCTAAATCAGGAAATAAAAAATTTAATCGAAGATATTATAATAGGAGTGAATTATTCTTGATAAGACGCATCAGAGATCTACTTTATAATAAAGGATTTACTATTCATAGAGTAAAGAATTTACTATCCAAAGTGAAAGACTGTTCTTATTATAATTTAAACTATGCTGTGAGTTTAACTGGTTCTGAATTAAATATATTGAATAAAGAAATAGAGGGTATTATTTGTTTATTAAAAGATACAATTATAGATTCTGAATAGTTAAATCATGTTTTTTTATGCAAGATATTGTAAAGAATTCTGTGCTAGTCTTTTATTTATAGTTGAGGTGGTCATGTTATGTGTTTTTACAGCCAAGACGACATATTAGTAGATATATCGACTGCTGCTATGGATACTGGTGGTTATGGTGTATTTCTAACAATAACATCAGATAGTGGTTCTGAGATTGATAATGTTTTCTCCTATCTAGGAGATTGCGATTCTTTATATGAAGCAGTTAGCCTAGCAGAAATATTTGCTAATAAATGGATAGATGAAAATCTAATTACAAATAATTGACAATTTATTTTTGCAGAGAAGATTCTGAAAAAATTCTATAGCAGCTAATATATTTTAAATTTCAAGTGTTTTTTTGATTATAGATTTGGTTGATATATTTTATAGGGATTCTATATCTATGCATAAATACGCTGTATGCAACGATTGATTTATGCATAGTAGTAGATATTTATTGGTCCTTAATCGATCTCTCTGCAGATTCAACGGTATTTGTTAAAAGCATTGCTATTGTCATGGGCCCAACTCCTCCTGGAACTGGAGTAATATAGCCAGCAATGTCTTTGACTGATGGAAGGTCTATATCTCCGCATATCTTATTATCTAAGCCTCGATTGATGCCAACATCTATTAATACAGCTCCAGGTTTAATCATTGATCCATTTATCATTCCTGGTTTTCCAACAGCTACTATAAGTATGTCAGCCCTCTTGGTATGTGATTTAAGGTCTTTTGTTTTTGAATTACATATTGTTACCGTTGCTCCTGCTTGAAGCATAAGCATTGCTATAGGTTTCCCTACTATATTGCTTGCCCCGACTATAACAGCTTCTGATCCTCGTATATTAATATTCTCATTTTTTAGGATCTGCATTATCCCATACGGAGTACATGGACAAAATAATGGATTACCTGTCATCAATAGTCCTGCATTTATAACATTAAACCCATCTACATCTTTATTATGATCTATTGCTTCTATTACTTTGTGAGTATCAATATGTTTTGGTAGTGGTAGTTGCACTAAAATTCCATTTATACTAGTGTCCTTGTTTAGTCTGTAAATATGATTTAGCAATTCGCTCTCTACTATATTCTCTTGGTAATTTTCTTGTTTGGATATTATTCCAATTTTTTCGCACGCCTTAACTTTGTTTCTAACGTATATTTGAGAGGCACTGCTCTCGCCAACAAGTATTACAGCTAGACCTGGTGTTATTCCAATGTTTTTTAGTTTTCTTATTCTGTTTTTTAGATCAACATATACTTGTTTTGATAATGCAAGACCATCTATGATTTTAGTTTCCATGCTTATTAACCTATTTGGTTGAATTAAATTATACATTTATTAAGTTAAGTTTATTTGGTATAAGTATTTATTTAAAATATTGTAAATATTGTAAATATTAGATAGCTTTCAGATAATATAGCATCTTTCTTATTTTAAATTAAATTTAAAAATAGATTTTGATTTATGAGTACAATTAAACTTAAAGATATATAATTATGTGAAATTATATTTTTATTTAAAGTTTTGTTTTATTAATGTTTTTATCATTGAGTGATAACTCAAACATAAGATTGTTATCACTAGTGTTATTTTTTAAATTATTATTTTGTTTGATATACTAATCAAACCTGGAGATATATAGCATGTCCTCTTTGTATCAAAATTCAGATAAAACAGAAGACGATAATGATCAAGAACGGAAAGAGTGGTTAGAATCATTAGAAGCTGTTTTGAATAATAAGGGGCCAGAACAAGCTCGTAATTTAATAGATAGTTTAGTTGAAAAATTACGTAGTCTCGGTATAAAAACACCAATTTCATTTAATACTGACTATGTCAATACAATACCAGTTCATTTACAGTCTATTCATCCTGGCAATTTAAAAATAGAGTCTAGAATAAATGCTTATATACGTTGGAATGCTATGGCAATGGTTGTTAAAGCAAATTGTCATAATCCAGAAGACGGTGGTAGTTTGGGTGGACATATATCATCGTTTGCTTCTTTAGCAACTATGATTGCTTGCGGATATAATCATTTCTGGAAATCTGATAACGCAGAAAAATGCGGTGATTTAGTTTATTTCCAAGGACACTCTTCTCCTGGTATATACAGTAGAGCTTATTTGGAAGGATTCTTATCCGAGCACCATCTGGATAATTTTCGTCAAGAAGTTGATGGGAATGGCCTCCCATCATATCCTCATCCTAGATTAATGCCAGATTTTTGGCAATTTCCTACAGTTTCTGTAGGCTTAAGTCCAATTATGGCAATATACCAAGCTCGATTCCTGAAATATTTGCATGCCAGAGGTATTCTTGATACCAGTGATAGAAAAGTTTGGGTTTTTTGTGGCGATGGGGAAATGGATGAACCAGAATCTTTAGGAGCTATTTCTTTAGCATCGAGAGAGAATCTAGATAATTTAATTTTTGTAGTAAATTGTAACCTTCAACGTTTAGATGGACCAGTACGTGGTAATGGAAAAATAATTCAAGAACTAGAAAGAATATTTGTCGGTGCAGGATGGAATGTTATAAAACTGATTTGGGGTGGATATTGGGATTCTTTATTAGATAATGATAAAGACGGGATACTTAGAAAAGTAATGCAAGAAACTGTTGATGGGGAGTATCAGGCTTATAAAGCCAATGATGGTAAGTTTGTAAGAGAGAATTTTTTTGGAAAGCATCCGAAATTATTAGAAGCTGTTTCACATATGAGTGATAGTGAAATATGGAGATTAAACAGAGGAGGACATGATCCTAATAAAGTTTATGCCGCTTTTAATGCTGCTTACAAACATTTAGGACAGCCTAGCATAATACTAGCTAAAACTATAAAAGGATACGGAGTAGGTCACTTCAGTCAGTCTAGAAATGCAACTCATCAGCATAAAAAGTTGGATTTAGAATCTATACGTGAATTTAGAGATCGTTTTGGTATTCCTGTGCCTGATGAAAAATTAGCAGATTTACCATACTTCAGGCCACCAGAAGATTCTCCCGAAATGAAATATATGAGAGATCATCGTCAAGCTCTTGGCGGTTATATTCCGCGCAGACGTCAAAAATCTGATGATATCCCAAAAATCCCATCTCTAGAAACTTTTAGACCTGTACTTGATCCTACTTCTAATGGTCGTGAGATATCAACCACTCAAGCTTTTGTTCGTATTTTGAATAGCATATTACGTAGTAAAGATATAGGACCAAGAGTTGTTCCTATATTAGCGGATGAATCTAGAACATTTGGGATGGAAGGTTTATTTAGACAGCTAGGAATATATACACCTGGTGGTCAAAAATACGAACCAGTTGATAAAGATCAAGTTATGTATTATCGAGAAACTAGTGATGGACAGCTTCTGCAGGAAGGTATTAATGAGGCAGGAGCAATGAGTTCTTGGATTGCTGCTGCTACTTCATATTCTACAAATAATTACGCAATGATTCCGTTCTTTATTTACTATTCTATGTTTGGATTTCAGAGAGTTTGTGATTTAGCATGGGCGGCTGCAGATATGAAGGCAAGAGGATTTTTACTAGGAGGAACCTCTGGTAGAACTACCCTTAATGGGGAAGGGTTGCAGCATGAAGATGGCCATAGTCATATAATATCATCCACAATACCAAGCTGTATATCATACGATCCTACTTTCGCGCATGAATTAGCTGTTATTATTCACAATGGTCTAAAGCGCATGGTAGAGAATCAGGAGGATATATACTACTACATCACCCTAATGAATGAGAATTACCAGCAACCAGGTTTGATCGATGGTGATGAGGATGGTATATTGAAAGGAATGTATAAGTTCCGATCAGTAGGATCTTCTAAACATAGAGTTCAATTGCTAGGATCAGGTTCTATATTAAGAGAATCTATTGCTGCTCAAGATTTACTAGAATCAGAGTGGGGTGTTTCTTCTGATGTTTGGAGTGTAACTAGTTTTACAGAATTAAGACGTAATGGTTTAGATGTAGAACGTTATAATTTATTACAAAAATCACTAGATTCTCATAAAATTCCTTACGTGACAGAAAAACTTTTAGATTCATCAGGTCCTATTATAGCCTCTACAGATTATATGAAATCTTTTGCCGATCAAATAAGATCATTTATTCCTAAAGGTAGAGATTATTACGTGCTTGGTACTGATGGTTTTGGTAGATCAGATTTCCGCTTTAAATTGAGAGATTATTTTGAAATTGATCGCCACTATATTGTTCTAAGCGCTTTAAAAGCATTAGCTTATAATGGAGAAATAGGATCTGATATACCAAGTAAGGCTATTGTGAAATATGGTATTAATCCTGATAAAATTAATCCTCATAGGGTCTAGGATAAAAATATGAGTGAAGTTATACAATTTAATATGCCAGATATTGGCGATTCTAAAGATTTTGAGGTAATAGAGGTAATGGTTTCAGTCGGGGACAAAGTCTGTATAGAACAGGGTTTGATCACTGTTGAATCAGAAAAAGCCTCAATGGAGGTTCCTTCTAATATAGAAGGTATAGTTAAATCTATTATTGTTAAGGTTGGTGATAAAATATCAGAGAATTCTCCCATTTTATCATTGGAAGTAGAGTCTAGTAAAAATTTAAAAACTTCTAGTGATAATTTTATTAATGTAAATGATCTACATAAATCCTCAACGCAAATCACCAATAATATTAATCTCAATCATGATAATGCTATAAATAAGCAGATAAGTTCATTTGAAAATAATAAAAATACTATTAGTTACGCCTCTCCCTCTGTTAGAAAACTAGCTAGAGATTTGAAGATAGATATTTCTAATGTTATTGGCTCGGGGAAGAAAGGCAGGATTCTACATGAAGATATTAATAACATCATAAGAGACAAATTTGATAAAGAGAGTACTAATAATATCTCATCAACAAGTTTTAATGTACCTAAAGTTGATATTTCAAAGTTCGGTGATTTTAATATTAAGCCATTGAGTCGTATTAAAAAAATATCTGCATCAAGATTACATAGTAATTGGGTTAGCATACCGCACGTTACTAATAATGATGAAGCCGATATAACTGATCTAGAATTATTTCGCAAGAAAATAAACCAGGAAAATTGTAATAATGGTTGTGCTACAAAGATTACGTTGCTTCCATTTATAGTAAAAGCTGTTGTAGCTTCATTGAAAAAATTCCAAGATATGAATTCTTCTCTGGATGGAGATAATATTATATTAAAAAATTACTATAATGTAGGTATAGCAGTTGATACTGATCATGGATTAGTAGTTCCTGTAATTCGCGATGCCGATAAAAAAGGCTTGCTTGAGATATCTTCAGATATCACATCATTATCAAAAAAAGCCCGTAATGGGACATTATTGCCTGCAGAAATGCAGGGAGGGTGTTTTTCTATCTCTTCGCTGGGTGGGATTGGTGGCACTTCATTTACTCCAATAATTAATGCACCTGAAGTAGCTATACTTGGTGTCTCGAAAGCCTTTATTAAGCCAATATGGGATGGAAATCAGTTTATTCCAAAGTTAATAATGCCAATATCATTATCCTATGATCACAGAGTTGTTGATGGAGCGCTGGCTGCTAGATTTAATGTTTATTTATGCAGTCTTCTGAACGATTTTCGTCGTGTATTTTTGTAAACAATATATTAAATTAATATGAGCAATATTTATACAATAAAAGTGCCAAGTTTGGGCGATATAACTGAAGCACATGTAGTAGAGGTTTTAGTTTCGATAGGTGAATCCATAGATAATGGACAGGACCTGATAACTTTAGAATCTGAGAAATCAGTGATGGGTGTGCCATCTACCTGCAAAGGGATTGTCAGAGACATAAAAGTAAAGAATGGAGATATAGTTAAAGCTGGTACTGATTTCATGGAAATTACTATCGATCAAAATATTGATTCTGAAAATGAAAATATTAATTCATTGATCAATAATAATATTCATGATATTTCTAAAATAGATTGTGATGTATTAGTACTAGGTTCTGGTCCAGGAGGTTATTCTGCAGCATTTCGTGCTTCAGATTTAGGGCTAGAAACAGTTATGGTAGAAAAACATTCTTCCTTAGGTGGTGTTTGTTTGAATGTTGGTTGTATTCCTACTAAAACTTTATTACATAGTTCTTCTTTATTAGATAGCACAAAGCATTTAAGCGATATGGGTATTAATATTGGAAAAATAAATGTAAATACAGAAAAATTAAATACCTATACTAGCTCTATTGTATCAAAACTTTCTGATGGATTGACTAGCATGTCAAAAATGAGAAAAGTTCGTGTAATTAATGGTATAGGAGAATTTATTGACTCAAAAAGTTTGCGTGTTAAATCTAATGATGAATCTCCTGAAACTATAGTTCGTTTTAAGTATGCAATAATATCTACCGGTAGTAGTCCGATAAGTCTACCTTTTCTTCCAAAAGATGACAGAATAGTAAATTCTACTGGAGCCTTAAAATTATCATCAAATATTCCTAAAAAAATGTTATTAATTGGTGGTGGTATAATAAGCCTTGAGCTGGGTACTATTTATTCATCATTAGGATCTAGGGTTGATTTAGTTGAAATATCTGATGGTTTAATGACTGGAGCAGATAGAGATCTAGTAAATGCATGGTATAAAATTAACTCCAATCGTTTTGATAGTCTCATGTTAAATACCAAGGTCATAAGTGCCGAGTCTACAAAAGAAGGTATTAAAGTTTATTTTGATGGTAAAGATGCCAAAAATAGTAATTGTTATGATTTTGTTTTACAAGCAATTGGTAGAAAACCAAATAGTTCTAATATTGGTTTAGAAAAAATTGGTGTTGTTATAAATGATCATGGTTTTATTGTAGTAGATAATCAAATGCGCACCAATGTGGATAATATTTTTGCTATAGGTGATGTAACTGGTAATCCCATGTTAGCTCATAAAGCAGTCCATGAGGCCCATATCGCGGCTGAAAATGTTTCTGGAAAAAACGTATTTTTTGATGCAAGAGCTATTCCTTCTGTTGCTTATACTAATCCAGAAATAGCCTGGGTTGGTTTAACTGAAGATGATGCTAAGAAAAAAGGGATAAAGATAAAGAAAGGTGTTTTTCCTTGGGGTGCTTCTGGTAGAGCTATATCCATGGGTGCTGAACAAGGATTAACAAAATTAATCTTTGACTATGAAAGTGAACGTATAATTGGTGGAGGTATTGTTGGGTCTCACGCTGGTGATCTAATTGGAGAGGTGGCTTTAGCAATTGAGATGGGAGCAGATATTTTTGATATAGCAAAAACAATTCATCCACATCCTACTCTAATTGAATCTATTGGTATGGCTGCTGAATCTGCTATTGGATGTTGTACCGATTTGCCTCCATTATCAGTTAATAAATAGTTTTATAGCAATTATTGGAATTTTTAGAATCATATATCATTAAGATCTTCTGATGGAATTAAATAGTTTTTTTGAGTTTTTTGGATATTATCTTCCTCAGCATTGTTGGGTTCAAAGTATTCTTGGTATTTTGATATTGACAATAGTATCGTTATTTTTACAGATACTTGTGGGGTATTTAGTCTTATCAATTGCTAATAGGCTATTAGTGCTTGGTGGGTATGAGGATTGGAATAATGCACTGGCTAAATATAATGTATACAAGTATATAAGATATTCAGTGCCATTCTTTGTTGTTTCAGGAGGTATAGATTTAATTCCTCATATAGATAAGTTGGCTGATTTTGTAGGTCGTTTAGCTAGATCATCTGTCTGTCTATGTTTTTTCTTGGTTTTAGGAGGTATTTTAAGCGTAGTACAAGACAGATATTCTTTTAGTACGATGGCTCAGACTCGTTCTATTAAAGGTTATATACAGATAGGAAAATTATTACTTGCCGTTATATGTATTATTTTAGTTTTATCTATATTGATAGATCGCTCTCCTTTGCTAATGATTTCTGGTTTAGGAGCTTTGTCGGCAGTATTGTTGTTAGTATTTAAAGATACTCTATTGTCATTAGTAGCTAGCACTCAACTTATAAGTAATGATATGCTAAGAATAGGTGATTGGATTGAAATGCCCCAATCTAACGCTGATGGTTTTGTGCGTGATATAGCTTTGCATACTGTTAAAGTTCAAAATTGGGATAATACATTTACTACAGTCCCAACCTATAAATTATTTTCTGAAAGTTATAGAAATTATAGACAAATGTTTGAGTCTGGAGGCAGACGTATAAAAAGAAGTATAAACATTGATATTAATAGTATAAAATTTTTGAGCATCAATGAACTTAGTTCCTTAATGTGTTTTAAATTACTAGATGGATACTTTAATTCCAAAATACATGGATCAGATTTACTTGACTGTAAATCTGAAAGTATTAATACTAATATAACCAATATTAGTGTTTTTAGATATTATGCACTAGCCTTTCTAAAGTCACATCATGAATTACGTAAAGACATGACTATGGTCGTACGTATGCTGGAGCCGAAACCTGAAGGTGTTCCATTAGAAATATATTGTTTTACCTCGCTAACAGCTTGGATCGAACATGAACGCATACAAGGAGATGTTTTTGATCATCTAATTACTATTTTACCTAAGTTTAATTTGCTAATATATCAAAAACCTTCTGGAGTTATTTGATTTTTTATTTAACCAAGAACAGAGTAATTTATGAGTACAGTTAAGATCGCAATAGCACAAATAAATTCTTGTGTTGGAGATATTGAAGAAAACACGAATAAGGTTATATTATCAGCTAGTTCTGCTTCTAATGACAATGTTGACTTGTTAGTTACTCCTGAATTGGTAATTACAGGTTATCCTCCTGAAGATCTGTTATTTAACATTGATTTCATTGAATGTCAGAATAGAGCTCTAAATAGATTAATAAATGAATCAAAAAAATTTAAGGAACTATATTTATTAGTCGGTCACGTGAGCTTAATCTCTAAATCAATATATAATGCAGCGTCATTAATATATCAAGGTAATTTAATATCTACTTACTATAAGTGTGCTTTACCTAATTATTCGGTATTTGATGAAAAGAGATATTTTAGTAATGGTGATATACCTTCTACATTTATTATTAAAGGTATTAGAATAGGGGTGATTATATGTGAAGATTTATGGTCGCCGGATGTTATAAGAATGTATAAAAGTATGCAGATTGACGTTTTAACTGTGCTAAATGCTTCTCCTTTTGATATTGGTAAAGAAAATAAAAGAATTGATGTTGCTAAGAAATCTGCCAAGGAATTAAATTGCGATATTGTGTATACTAATAGTGTAGGAGGTCAAGATGAATTAGTTTTTGATGGGTCTTCTTTTATAATTAACAGCAAAGGTGATTATTTAAAGAAACTACGTTCTTGGCATGAAGATTATGGTTATTATGAATTAGGGGTTACAAAAACTATTTCTTCTATTACCGAAAATTCTGAAGAATATATGATTTGGAATGCTTTGGTTTTAGGTCTTAGGGATTATATATATAAGAATGGATTTCCTGGGGTATTATTGGGATTGTCAGGTGGTATAGATTCGGCATTAGCTCTTTTAATAGCGGTAGATGCTGTTGGTTATGACAAAGTTAGCGCTATTATGATGCCATCTTTATATACATCAGAAATTTCCATAGAAGATGCATCATCCTTAGCTTATAATCTAAAAATAGATTATAAGGTAATCAATATCGATGATATAGTTTCATCTTTTACTAGGGTTTTATCATGCTTAGCTCCATCTAATAATGCAACGGAAGATTTTACGTATGAGAATATACAAGCTCGTATTAGATGCGTTTTACTAATGGCAATATCTAATTCTAGCGGTAAGTTAGTGCTAAGTACTAGTAACAAATCTGAAACCAGTGTTGGTTATTGTACTATTTATGGTGACATGATAGGAGGTTTTTCTGTTCTTAAGGATGTTTCTAAGGGAATGGTGTATCGCTTGGCTCGATGGTGTAATAGGAATAAAGAAATCATACCTAGCAGAATTATATCGAGAGCTCCAACTGCTGAATTAAAATTTAATCAAACTGATCAGGATAGTTTACCTCCTTATGATATTTTAGATAAGATATTGATGCTGCATATTGAAAATTATAAAACTAAAAAAGAAATAATAGATTTAGGTTATAGTGAAGATGTTGTTTTAAAAATATTTAGTTTATTAAAATCTAGTGAATACAAGCGTTATCAATCACCACCTGGAACAAGGATAAGTGAACGTTCTTTCGGTAAGGATTGGAGATATCCAATAACAAATAAGTTTTCTGGATAGATATCCTTTCATAATGGATATATGTATTCGATTAATAATTGCAAATAATTTTTGCCATTCCATGTATTTTCATCAACTCTGTATACCACTTTTATATTGTTTGGCAAATTATTTGTATGATTAAACCAGATAGCATCAAATTCTGTTCCCTCTCTTTTTATTATTAATTTTTTGTGAGCGTTTTTAATTGTTTTTTGTGAAATCACTTTAAAAGTATCAATAAATATCGGTGAAGGAAAACCTGATCCCCATACTTGCATTCTTAATAGACGAGAAATTTCCAAATTCGCATATTCAATTTCAAGAGAGCCATCTGTTTCAATTGTAGGAATCATTTTACTGTTATTAGTTATTGATTTTACTGTATCTTCAAATATTTCTTTAAATGCAGTGTAGTTATTACTATTTAATGTTAACCCTGCAGCCATTGCGTGTCCGCCAAATTGTTTTATTAAATTATTATGGTTATTAGCTATTGTATCTAATATATCTCTTATGTTTAAATCTATTATAGATCTTGCGGATCCTCTTATTTCATTATTCCCAGAGTCTGCAAATACTATTGTTGGCTTCCAAAATTTTTCTTTTAATTTTGAAGCAACCAAGCCAACTACACCACTATGCCATTTTTCATCATAAATACATATTGTGTTTTTTTCTTCGAACTCATTATTTGTTATGTCTAATAATGCCTCTTCGTTCATTTTATTTTCTATAGATCTACGACATTTATTAATACTATCTAGTTCTGTTGCTATTCTTATTGCTTCATCGTATTCATCTGTTATTAAGCACAATATTCCTAATCTCATATCAGATAAACGTCCAGCTGCATTAAGACGTGGTGCTATATAGAATCCTAAATCACAACTGTCAGCATTATCTATTTTTCTATTTGCTATTTTAAATAATGCCTTTATGCCTGGTTTAGTATAACCGCTCCTTATTCTATTTAATCCTTGTGTTACCATTAAACGATTATTAGCATCTAGTTTTACTAAGTCTGCAATGGTTCCTAATGCTACTAAGTCGACTAATTCATTTAACTTAGGTCCTGTATTATTGTGATATATATTTCGTCTACGCATTTCCGCTCTGAGTGCTATCATTAGATAAAATATTACACCTACACCTGATAAATTTTTAGATGGGAAATTACAGTTAGGTTGATTAGGATTAACTATGGATAATGCATTAGGAAGCCTGGTTCCTGGAAGGTGATGATCTGTAACTATAACCTGAATATTATTCTCGTTTGCATATTCTATTCCATCAATACTCGATATTCCATTATCTACTGTGAGAATTATGTCTGGTTTATATTTTCTATTTAATAATATTTGTTCGATAATGTCTGTAGATAGGCCATAGCCATTTTTAAATCGATTAGGGACTATAAAATCAACATTCGCCTTCATTGCTCGCATTGCTCTGATTCCTACAGCACATGCTGTTGCTCCATCACAATCATAATCAGCTACTATTAATATATTTTTATTTTTTGTAATGGCATCAGTTAAATGTCTAGCGGCATTATCTATTTGATTTAAATAATTTGGTGGTATCAGTGATATCCAATCATACTTAATTTGATTTATATTATTAATTCCTCTGGATGTCCATAACTTTGCTAACAAAGGATGTATTCCAAAGCTTTCTAAAATGCTAATTGGCTCTTTTTCTGTTGATCTTATTATTATTCTAGGTAATATTGCCATTTATTTTTTCTGCCATAAATTATTTTTTTAAGTATATTAAAATCTCTTAGTGGAGATATTTCAATACATCTATTTGTACCCAATAAAGTTAGTGTTATGTCTTTTTTTTCTTATTATTCTTGTCAAGAAAATAACTTTTTAGGGAAAGATCAATATTTGCTAGTTTTTCTATCCATAATTCAATATTATTATATATTTTTATGTTTTCCAGATCATCTAATATTATGCTGCCATGTTTCTTAAAATCCCATGACTTTGCTCCACCATATAACCATAATGAGTTTATTGTATCTATACCTTTATTAGTTCTATTAGTATTTACAATATGTTTGTTCCATATAATTTGTATTTCATTTAATAATTTTCTCCAACTACTTAGCTTATACGTATAATCCAGAAAATTATTTATGTTGCTGCCTGCTATTGCTTTTGGGCTAAATGATTTAATATCAATATTATTTGATGAGAATAGACGCCATCTTTCTGCAGATATAAATTCAATTCTAAATTCTGATTTGCTTACAGTAGGTAGTATGCTTTCAAGCAAAGAGAGACTTTCTTTCTTGTCTAGGTTTATGGTTGGATTTGAAATCATTGCTCCATTTATACCAATATCTAAATGAACTAATTCTAGTATCCAAACTGGGCAATTATCACTTGGTTCTGTTTCAGCTAGAAGAGGTCCTAAACCTGATGAAAATAACTTGTTCTTTTCATTCTTAAAACCACAATTTTTTAATTTCCATGATTCAAATGCCGTGCATCCATATTCTTCTATAAAATTAGATAAATTTGATTTAACATATGATTCATTTATAAACTTATATAAATTAGGTGCATAAGTTTGGATTAACTCTGAAAATTTAATATGCATTTCTTTAGGAATAATAAACCCTGGTATTATAATGTTCATTTTTAGTAAAATATTATTGATGACTTTTATTACATTATCACAAAGTTTAGTTTTTATATTGCTTTGTGATATCTTATTTACTTAGTGGTGAGCATATTGTGTTCAGATTGCCTTATGAGTTATGGATAGCAGCAAAGTATGTTGGAATAATAAAAAAAACTGATGATAAATTTATTTCATTTATTTCTGTTTCTTCAGTGATAGGTATATCATTAGGAGTTGCTGCATTATTGGTAGTAGTTTCCGTTATGAATGGTTTTCAGAAAGAAATAAAAGATAGGATTCTTTCTGTAACATCTCATGTAGAAATTTCTTCTAGTAAGTCTCAGTATAATGATTTGAAGAATGATTTTATGAATAAGATTTTTGGCAAAAGTTCATATAATAGTATATCTGCATATTCCTCTTTTATATCATCCCAAGCTATTATATTATCAGTATCAGGATTATCTAAAGCTAGGGGTATTCAAGTTACTGGCATAGATTTTAAAAGCTATTGTAATGTATCTGATTTAGGGAAAAGTATTATCTTTGGTGATTCAAATGATCTTGAATTAGACAAATCTAATGGCATTATTATTGGCAATGAGCTTGCCATGATAATGAACTTAGGTTTAGGAGATAAGCTAAGCATTTTATCACCAGATTTTTTATCTAATATTAATTCTTTTACTCCAAAGACGAAACAGTTCCTTGTGACAGGTATATTTAAATCTGGATATTATGATTATGATGCAAATGTTGTGTTTATAGATATAAGTAATGCTTATGAATTATTCTCAGATAATTGTAGATGTGGGATAAGAATACTCTTAGATGATATACAAACTGCTCCATATATAAGCAAGAAAATTAGAGATAGTTTAGACTGGAAGTTTTTAGTACAAGACTGGTCTTATAGTAATAAGAACTTATTTATTGCGATTCGGACAGAGAAACGTATGATGTTTATAATCTTATCTATGATTATTACTGTAGCTGCCTTTAATCTTTTTTCATCTTTGATTATGGTTGTCAAAGATAGAGAGAGTGAAATAGCTATTATGAGGACTATAGGTATTAGCGCCTCCAAAATACTAACTATATTCACTTTAGTAGGATTGATTATTGGTTTAATTGGTACGTTTATAGGTATTGTTTCAGGTATTCTTATACTACAAAACTTGGATTTTTGTGTTAACCTTATTGAGAGTATCATGAAAGTAGATTTTTTACCGTCGGATGTATATTTTATTAACAAATTTCCTGTTGATATTAGAATTAATGACATATTCGCAATAGCTTGCTTATCTATTTTATTGTCCCTATTTGCAACTATTTTGCCTAGTTATAGAGCGTCTAGATTACAACCTGCAAAAGTGTTAAATCGTGTTAAATAAAAATGATTGTATTTTAAGTGTAATCAATTTATGTAAATCTTATAGTGATCATAATGATAAAATTAATATTTTGAGCAATATTAATTTTTCATTATATAAGTCTGAAGTAGTAGCAATTATTGGTTCTTCTGGTTCAGGGAAAAGTACTTTATTGCATATAATTGGTCTTTTAGATTCGCCAGATTCTGGTTCTGTGATCATAAACGGTCTTGATACGGCTAACTTTTCTAAAAGTGAGAGAGATGGGATTCATAATTATAATATTAGTTTCATGTATCAATTTCATCATCTGTTATCAGAGTTTAATGTATTAGATAACGTAGCTTTACCTGTAATTATTCGCAATAATTCATACGAGGAATCTCGTCAACTTGCTAAAGATTTACTAGATAAACTTGGATTAAAAGGTAAAGAGAAAAAATCTCCAGGAGAATTATCAGGAGGAGAACGACAAAGAGTTGCTCTAGCAAGATCTTTGATTACTAGACCAAATTGTGTTATTGCTGATGAGCCGACTGGAAACCTAGATAAAAAAACTTCTATGTTAATGTTTGATTATTTTCTAGAAATGAAAAATGAATATGGTACCTCATTTATAATGGCAACTCATGACTTGGATCTTGCTTCTATGGCTGATAGAAAAATGTGCTTGGAATATGGAAACTTATCTTTTATTTAGAACCACATCAAATGTTTTTAATAGACACACATTGTCATTTGGATGATGTTATATTCAGATCTGTTAGTAGCCGAATTTATCAAAGAGCGCAATCTTCTGGAGTGAAGGTTATTATTGCGCCTTCTACAAATATCAATAATTTCGATATCATTAAAAATTTAGCTCATAATTACGAAGGTGTTTTTTACTCTCTTGGCATACATCCGTTAAGTATAAATCTAAATTCTCATAGTGATTTAAATTTATTATATAAAACCATAAGCAATGTTATTAGCGATAAAAAATTTATAGGTGTTGGAGAGATAGGATTGGATTTTCGTAAAATTTATGATGATGCCAATATTTATTTCCAAAAAGAATATTTTGTTAAGCAACTTTTAATAGCCGAAGAATTTAGCTTACCTTTAATCATACACTCGGTAAAATCACAAGATATTGTGCTTAGTCTCTTAAAAAAAAGACATAATAGTGGCGGAATTATTCATTCTTTTAGTGGTAGTTATCAGCAAGCAATTAGTTTTATCAATCTTGGTTTTTTACTTGGTTTCGGCGGATCCATCACATATAAAAGAAACACAAAAGTACGTCATAATGCAAGCTCATTACCTCTGGATTCCATAGTATTAGAAACAGACTCTCCTTACATGTTACCAAGTTGGCTTACTAATGATAAAGATATTTTTAATACTCCATGTGAGATAGTTGACATAGCGTTAGTTTTATCAAGATTACGTAACTGTAGTATTGGTGAAATTGCAAGCTCTACTACTAAAAATGTGGTTAATTTAATACCTAAATTAAATTATTTAAATTACATAGATAAGTAATTTTTATTATATTTTTTATCAAGTATTTATAATTCAGTTTCGTTGTTTAATAAATTATCGATTTTCGAAATTACTAATTTTTGTCAATTTTATTCTAGTATTTAGTGCTTTTTATATACAATAAAAGGCAATAATGAGGTATTTTATATCTTGTTATTATATCATTCTATGAGTCATGCATAGATTTTGCTGATAGAATAATTCGTTGTAGGGATATTATTTTATAATTTTACAAGAAGGTGAAAATTATATCGTGTCAACAGTACAATATTTTCCAGGTTCTGCTGCTCTTTCAAGTTTTCGTATAGATCAGCTTTTAAATAGATTCAAAGATTCTGATCTTTGTGTATCTAATATTTCATCTTACTATGATCATTTTGTTTGTATTGAGAGAGCTCTCGATGCTAAAAAATTATCTAGACTTAGTGAATTGTTGACATATGGAGGTAATATTTTTGATAGAAATTCCATAGATAATGATAAAAATATATTAGAATTAACAGTTATCCCTAGAGTAGGCACCGTTTCTCCTTGGTCTAGTAAAGCAACAGAAATAGCTCATAACTGTGGTTTTTATGAAGTAAATCGTATAGAACGTGGAATTCATTTTATAATTGAAACAGATCGAAAAGTTATCTTTAATGAAAAAGATTTAGATAAGCTGTATAGTCTTTTGTATGACAGAATGACTGAGATTATAATTAAAAACGATTTCGATATCAGTTTATTATTCAAAACTTCTGGTGTTTCAGATCTTGTAACTATTCCTTTAATGTCAAATGGAATTAGTGCTCTGCAAGAAACTAATAATAATCTAGGTCTAGCTTTGTCAGATGAAGAAATAAATTATTTAAGTAAGTCTTTTAGTACTCTTGGTAGGGATCCAACTGATGTTGAGCTAATAATGTTTGCTCAAGCTAACAGCGAACATTGTAGGCACAAAATATTTAATGCTTCATGGGTAATTGATGGAGATAGAAAAAATTATTCTCTTTTCGAAATGATTAAAGCTACTCATTTAGCTCAGCCTAAGGGAACAGTTGTAGCCTATTCTGATAATGCTGCTATCATGACTGGTAGAAATATTTCACTTTTTTATCCTAAAATACCTAATGAGGATGGAATAGCTGAATATGTTAATTCAGATGTTGATATAAACATCTTGATGAAAGTAGAAACACATAATCATCCTACAGCAATAGCTCCTTTTCAAGGGGCCTCTACTGGCGCTGGAGGAGAGATTCGTGATGAGGGAGCTACTGGACGCGGATCCAAACCTAAAGCAGGTCTAACTGGTTTTACTGTTTCCAATTTAAGACTTAGTGATTCAGTTCAACCCTGGGAATCTTCTTATGAAGATACTCCAAAGAGAGTTTCTTCACCTCTTTCTATTATGATAGATGGTCCGTTAGGTGGGGCTGCTTTTAATAATGAATTTGGTCGACCAAATGTTTTAGGTTATTTTAGAGTTTTTGAACAAAAAATACATGATATTCATTGGGGATATCATAAACCTATAATGCTAGCAGGTGGTTTTGGTATTATTAATGACAGCTTGTCTCACAAAAAAAATATTCCAGATGGCGCTTTATTAATACAACTTGGTGGACCAGGTTTTCGTATAGGGATAGGTGGTGGTGCTGCTTCTAGCACTGATATAGGTAGCAATTCCGAGGACCTTGATTTTAATTCTGTACAAAGAGGAAATCCTGAGATAGAGAGAAGAGCACAAGAGGTGATAGATCGTTGTTGGCAATTAGCTGATAATAATCCAATTATATCTATTCATGATGTTGGCGCTGGGGGTCTTTCAAATGCTTTTCCAGAATTGGTGAATGATTCAAAAATGGGAGCTATTTTCAATATTAGAAGAATTCCTATAGAAGAACATAGTATGTCACCATCTGAGATATGGACTAACGAGTCACAGGAGAGATATGTTCTTGCAATTGAAAAGAAAGATTTAACTTTATTTGACAATATAGCAAATAGAGAGCGCTGCCCTTACTCAGTGGTTGGGGTTTCTACTAATGATCGTATTCTTAAAGTTGTTGATGTTGACAAAGAAATAGAAATGGATGATCTTCCTAGTGAAGCTGTTTCTCTAAAAAATAATCCTGTGGACATATCTTTAGATATAGTTTTGGGCAAGCCACCTAAATTACAGCGTACCATTAATAGAAGTATTAGAGTGAACGAAAAATTAGTTCTTGATAATATTTTAATTAGAGAAGCAATTCCTAGGGTATTAAGGCATCCTACAGTATCCAGTAAATCTTTTCTGATTACTATAGGTGATCGTAGTGTTGGCGGAATGGTATGTAGAGATCAAATGATTGGTCCTTGGCAGGTTCCTGTCTCAGATTTTGCTGCTACAGTGTCAGATTATGAAAAACATTCTGGAGAAGCTATGGCGATAGGAGAGCGTTCTCCTATCGCTGTAATTAATGCACCATCGTCTGGTCGTATGGCATTAGCAGAAGCTATTACTAATTTGATACCTGCAGGGATAGATAAATTTGATGATATAAAATTATCAGCAAATTGGATGGCAGCATGTGGCTTTGATGGGCAGGATGCAGATTTGTATGACACTGTTGAAGCTGTTAGTGAGTTTTGTAAATGCATTGGATTATCTATACCAGTAGGCAAAGACTCATTGTCCATGAAGACTATTTTTGATTTTAATAATAAGAAAAAACAGGTTGTTTCACCAGTATCACTTATAGTAACAGCATTTGCAACAATTAACGATGTACGCAAGAGTTTAACTCCACATCTTGTTAATGATATTGATAGTTTACTGGTATTTATTGATCTTGGTGATTTTAAAAATCGTATGGGTGGTTCAATTCTAGCTCAAGTATATAATCAAATTGGTAATGAGGCTCCTGATATATCACCTGATAAATTAGCTTCTTTTTTTAATCTCATAAGTGTTCTATCTAGCAAAAATATGATTCTGTCATATCATGATCGTTCTGATGGTGGCTTGATTACTACTCTGATTGAGATGTCTTTAGCTAGTCATTCTGGTTTATCTATAAATCTGGATTCTATTATACCTAATAAAGAAAATTTCAGTAATGAAAGTTTGAATGATACATTGATAAGAGTTTTGTTTTCAGAAGAGATAGGAGCTGTTATTCAGATACCTAGTAACTATAAAAATGAAGTTATCGACCATATAAGAAAATTTGATTTAAGCTCTTCTTCTCATATTATAGGCAGCATAAATGCAGATAATAATATACATATAAATTATCAAAATAAATTAATATGGTCTGAGAAGCTTTCTGTTTTAGGAAAGATCTGGAGTGAAGTAAGCTTTAATATTTCTAAAAGAAGAGATAATCCGTTATGTGCTAAGTTAGAATTTGACACATGGGATGATGTTTCTGATCCTGGTATAAATCCATTCTTATCATTCGATATGGGAGATAATATATCTGCTCCATTTATTTCTAATGCTTCCAGACCTCCAGTTGCGATACTTAGAGAACAAGGTTGTAATAGTAATGTAGAAATGGCTTGGGCCTTTAACAAAGCTGGTTTTAGTGCTGTTGACGTTCATATGACTGATTTATTGTCTGGTCGTGTTAATTTATCTTCATTTAAGGGATTAGTTGCAGTTGGAGGATTTAGTTACGGTGATGTATTAGGTGCTGGTGAAGGTTGGGCTCGTACTATATTATTTAATAATTTAATGTACGATCAATTCTCTGAATATTTTTCTAGAAAAGATACTTTTTCTTTGGGAGTATGCAATGGTTGTCAAATGATATCAGCATTATCTTCTATTGTTCCAGGTGCTACAGATTGGCCACGTTTTACTAGAAACAAATCAGAGAGATACGAGTCTCGTTTATCAACTATAGAAATATTAAAATCTCCTTCTATATTTTTCAATGGTATGGACGGTTCTAGAATACCTATAGTTATTGCTCATGGAGAAGGCTATGCAGATTATTCGAAATCAGGTAATCAAAAAAACACATATGTATCTGCATGTTTTGTAGATAATTATGGGAACAAAACAGAGAATTATCCATTTAACCCCAATGGTAGTCCTGAAGGTATTACTGCTGTGACATCTTTAGATGGTCGTTGCACTATTATGATGCCTCATCCAGAAAGAGTATTAAGGAATGTAACACTATCATGGGCTCCATCCGAATGGATCAAAAATTATGAATATAGCCCTTGGATGAGAATGTTCAGCAATGCTCGTGCTTGGGTAGATTAGTAATTAAAGAAAGCTCATTAATTTTTTAATGAGCTTTTAGATAGATGTTTTATTTTAACGAAAATAATATGAAATTTAATCGTGTTTCTAATCGTTCTTTTAATCAACTACGTGATTTTGAGATTATAAGAAATTTTACCAATCAAGCTGCTGGTTCAGTTTTTGTTAAAGCAGGTAATACTTATGTTTTATGTACTGCTACTATAGTTGAAAATGTGCCTGATTTTGTAAAAAAACATGTGGATTGTGGATGGGTTACAGCAGAATACAGTATGTTACCTAGTGCTACAAAAATTCGATCTAATAGAGAATCTGTTTATGGTAGACAAACAGGAAGATCACAAGAAATACAACGTTTCATAGGTAGAAGTATTAGATCTATGTTCGATTTACGTTTACTGGGTGCAAGAACTATTCACTTCGATTGTGATGTTATACAAGCAGATGGTGGAACTAGATGTGCAAGTGTAACTGGATCTTGTGTTGCTGCTTTTGACGCCGTGAGTTATTTGCTTAATAATAGTCTTATAAGTAAAAATCCTATTTGTAATAATATAGCGGCTGTTTCTGTTGGAAAATCAAAAAAGCAATTATTGCTAGATATGGATTATCTAGAAGATTGTAATTGTGATGTTGATATGAATGTAGTTATGGATTCTAAAGGTAGGTTTATAGAGATCCAAGCTACTGGAGAAAAATCATTACTCTCTAGGGACGATATAAATTCAATGCTAGATTTGGCACAAGAAGGTATATCAAAACTTATTAATATACAAAAAGAATGTTTTAATTAATTTAATCCTTATAAGATTTCTATAGTGAATAAAAAGAATTCATCATTGTCTGATTGGTTGAAGTATATAGAGTCAATTCATCCAATTAGTATAGATTTAAATCTAGATCGAGTTAAAATAGTCGCTTCACTTATAAATATAAAAATGGATGGAGTAGTATTTACTGTCGGTGGCACAAATGGAAAAGGTTCAACTTGTGGCTTTCTAGAAAGCTTCTCATTAAAAGCTGGATATACTGTTGGATTGTATACTTCTCCACATATTGTTTCTTTTAATGAAAGATTCAGAATCAATGGCATTAATGTAAGTGATAATGATATTATCGATTCTCTATATTTCATAGATAAAGTGAGAGGTGATATTTCCTTAACTTACTTTGAATTCACTACTTTAGCTGCTATTTATTTGTTTTCAATTAAAAAATTAGAGGTTTTAATATTTGAAGTTGGAATGGGAGGGCGTTTAGATGCCGTTAATGTTATAGATTCTGATTGTTCAATTGTTACAAGTATTGGACTTGACCATGTTGAATGGTTGGGCGAATCTAGAGATTCTATAGGATTCGAAAAAGCTCATATTTATAGAAAAAATAAACCAGCTATTTGCAGTGATATAAATCCTCCAATGTCTTTATTAGATTATGCTAATGAAATAGGAGCAGACTTGCTTTTGGTTAATAGTGATTTTAAATACTCAATTAATAGCAATGATACTTGGTCCTATCGTGGTAAGTATAGTAATTTTGATGAATTACCGTATCCTAAAATGCTAGGAAAGTATCAGTTACTAAATGCCTCAACAGCTTTGATTGCAATAGAATCGGTCAGTGATAGATTAAATATTTCATATAAGAATATATGCGAGGGGATATTAAATTCTTTTTTGCCATGCAGATTTCAAATTATTAAAAAAAACCCTACCATTATTTTAGATGTTGCTCACAATGCACATGCTGCTATTTCTTTAGCGGAAAATCTAGCAGGCAATAATATTTTTTCTAAGACACATGCTGTTATAGGAATGTTAAAGGATAAAAATATATCGGAGGTTGTGAAAATATTAGATCCTTATGTTGATTATTGGTATTGCTGTAGTACTCTAGGACCCAGAGGTTTATCTTCAGATTTGTTGTTTGATATTATTAAAGATAATTTAAAATCAGCAAATGTAATCTGTTGCTCTAGTGTAGTCAATGCATTTAATACTTCACTCAAAAATTCTAATCAGAATGATCGTATACTGGTATTCGGATCTTTTTTAACTGTTAGTGATGTTTATCAATTGTATTTGAGCTAGTGTTTTTAGACAGTACATTATAATTTAAAGTATTAGCAACAACATATATTTTTTGCTATAACCTGGGGTATCTAGTTTAATTATGTAAATTCTGTTATCTTACAATTGAGGTTATATTTTTGAATTTTAAAACTATATTTTTATAATTTTAATTTTAAAATTTTACTAAATTAATTAATTTAGTATTTATCGATAAGATTGGATCTTATGCACATACTCATAAATTAATTATGTATATTTATTTGGTAAGAAAGTGAATTGTTTTGATTATATCTTCGTTGGTGTATTACTGGCTTCTTGCATTATTGGATACTTTCGTGGTTTTGCGAGAGAGTTATTTTCTCTTTTTTCTTATCTTATATCGTTTTTATTAACTATATTGCTTGCTCCAGATGTAAATTATTTTATTGAAAGACATATAGATTCTGCATTATTGAGTAATTGTTTATCGTATTTAATAGTGTTTTTTGCTGTTCTATTAGCATGTTTTTTTATTAATATGTTTGTATCATTCTTTATTATTAAGACTGGAATGTCATCTATTGACCGTACATTAGGTATTGTTTTTGGAGCATTGCGTGGTTTATTATTAATATTGTTAGTATTATTATGCTGTAGCATGTTGTCCACAGAGTGTTGGTTTATGGATTCAGTTCTCGTAAAGCCAACTATGGATTTAGTTTATAAAATTAAGGAATTGCTATTTACAGAGATTTAATGATTCAAATAGTAATGATCTTAATATCATTAGGAATTATTTATGTGTGGAATAGTTGGTGTCGTTGGACGCAGTCAAGTAAATCAGCTGTTATATGATAGTTTGTTACTTTTACAACATAGGGGGCAGGACGCAGCAGGCATAGCCACATCTGATAATAGGCAGTTTTATCTTCATAAATCTCATGGTCTTGTCAGGGATGTATTTCGTACTCATAATATGCTTTCTCTACCAGGTTATTGCGGTATAGGACAGGTACGATATCCTACATCAGGATCTAATGTTAGTGAACAAGAGGCACAACCATTTTATGTTAATGCACCTTTTGGTATCATGTTTGCTCATAATGGTAATTTGACTAATTGGCAAGAATTAAGAGAATCTTTGTTTAGGGTTGATTTGAGACATATAAACACTAATTCTGACTCAGAAGTTCTGCTAAATGTATTTGCTAATGAATTACAGTCGGCTGTTCATGGAGTTGTGCTTGATGAAAATTCAATCTTTCAAGCTATATCAGGGGTACATAGACGGGTAAGAGGGGCATATGCTGTTGTATCAATTATTTCAGGTTATGGTTTAGTTGCTTTCCGTGATGTTAATGGTATACGTCCATTATGTATTGGAAGACAAGAAACAAATAGAGGTACTGAGTGGATGGTTGCGTCAGAATCAGTGGCTCTAGAGGGTAATGGATTTACCTTTATTCGTGATGTGGATCCAGGTGAGGCTATATTTATTGATTTAGATGGTAATTTATTTAGTAAGCAATGTGCAGATAATCCTAAACTATCACCATGTATTTTTGAGTACATATATTTTTCACGTCCAGATTCTTTTATAGATAGAGTCCCTGTATATGATGCAAGATTAAAAATGGGGGAATATTTAGCTAAGAAATTAACTAAATATGTAAGAGCTGGAGATATAGATGTAGTTATACCAATACCAGATTCTTCACGTCCTGCAGCAATGCAATTAGCTCATTCTCTGAATCTTAATTATCGTGAAGGTCTGATAAAAAATCGATATGTAGGAAGAACTTTTATTATGCCTGGCCAGGCTATGCGTAGGAAATCAGTAAGACAAAAATTAAATACTATAAATATTGAGTTTAAGAATAAAAATATTTTATTAGTAGATGATTCTATTGTTCGTGGTACTACTAGCAAGGAAATTGTAGACATGGCACGTTCATCTGGTGCAAATAAGGTTTATTTTGCTTCAGCTGCGGCTCAAATAAAGTATCAAAATGTTTATGGTATAGATATGCCTACTCAGAGTGAGCTTATAGCTGCTAATAGAACAGATGAGGAAATAGCAAAATTTATAGGAGCAGATGCGTTAATTTATCAAGATATTGATGACATGAAAAAATCTATTACTGATATAAATAATTCTCTTACAAGTTTCGATGCTTCTTGTTTTGATGGGAAATATATAACTGGCGATATAGATTCTGATTACCTATCTAATCTAAGTAATAGTAGAGTATCTTAATTAAAGAGGCAGTATGTCTTTGCTGTGACATACTGCCTCTCTTCTGAGTATTCAAACATAACAAGAACAATAAAATAAGCAAAATGCTAGCTAATTAGTTGGTATTTCTTATAGCAGCTGATATTGCTATAACTGCTAGTATTATAAATAGAGATAAGCTCCATACAAAATACTCAACTCCGAATAAGAAAACAGGGTCGTCTGCACATGATGAGTATACGTTAAATAGCCAGGGAATTGATGAATCAAATCCTGTGCTGCTGATTATTGTGTCAGCAGGCGTCGTCATACATGACAGACTTTCTGAATAAGATACTTTTTGCATATATGCAGCAAATATGCCAAATATACTTAATATTGATATAACTATTGCTATTATTCTAGACAATATATCGCTTCTTATGTAATAACCTACAAATGAAACAATTCCTATTATAAAAAAAATTAGACGTTGTACGATACACCAAGAACATGGCTTCATATCAAACACATGCTGAGATATAAGTGCCGCAGATATTGAAGTGAAGCAAAGTATAGAAACCAAAATAAATAATCTATTACGATAAGTTGTTTGCATGATGGGCTCTATAAAATCTTAGTCTTGGTATAAGTAATCATCTTAATATAAAATTTTAAATTACAGAAAAGTTCTAACTAGTTCATTCACGCCAGCCCAACAAATTTGAACGCCAAGGCAAAGCATGATAAAAGAAGAAAGTTTCATAAATACAGCAGTACCGCTTTCTCCTAATTTGTTTAACATTTGCGCTGCAAATTTCATACATATATAAAGTATAGATGATAGTAAAAGTATAGCTAAAACAGATCCTGAGAATTTTAGGGTCATTGCATTGATATTGGTGCTATCAATTAGATAAATTCCTACTGCTATCGCTCCTGATATAGCACCTGGCCCAAAAGCCACAGGGAATGTCAGAGGATAAAACGCACGAGAATTTGCTTGTTCTAAACTCATTAGTTCCTGTTTGTCACTATCATTATCATTATCTTCGTCTGAAGAAGTTATTAGACTCCAAGCGCTAAATATTATTAATGTACCACCACCTAGCCTTACAATTGGTAAAGATATTCCAAACAAGGCTAATATTGCATTACCTATTAACAGTGTAGCTATTAGCATTATAGCTACATTGCTAGCAACTTTTTTTGCTAGCATTAATCTTGTATCTGGTGATGCATTTTCTGTCATAGAAAGAAATATCGGAGCAATTGCTGGTGGATTTAAAAAAGGAAGCAATGTTCCAAAAGTGAATAAAAAACTTTTTGTCAAAGGAGATAAGAATTCTGGAAGTAGCATAATTTAAGTAAATTGAAAATTAAATGAATATTTGGTCTCGTTGGATATCGTGCTAATTGCGAATTAGTTAAAATTCTAGAAAGAATACATGGTGATAATTTCTCCCCACTCTTAAAATATTTTGCATATTCAAAATCTAACCAAGTCACCTAACATGACGACTACATTATAACAGATTTATTTAAAATATATCTTGATTATCAATAAATGATGGTGGTTTGGGTGTCCCTGATGACACTGTCAGAACTTCATATCCAATATCAGTTACACAAATTGTATGCTCCCACTGGGCAGATAGACTATGATCACATGTGACTATTGTCCATCCATCCGACAGTTGTTTTACTCCTCTCTTTCCTGCGTTTATCATTGGTTCTATTGTAATTAACATACCAGTCTTTAGTAATTCACCAGTATTAGGTTTTCCATAGTGAAGAACTTGTGGATTTTCATGAAAGTTCTTCCCAATTCCATGGCCGCAAAACTCCCTTACTACAGAGAAACCTGCTTCTTCAGCATGTTTTTGTATGGCATGTCCTATGTCTCCTAATCTGGCGTAATTCTTTACTTTTTGTATGCCTTTCCACATGCATTCATATGCTATTTCCGATAGTCTTAACGATTGTATAGACTGATCCCCGACATGATACATTCTGCTAGTATCTCCGTACCACTCGTCTTTTATTATTGTAACATCTATATTTAATGAGTCTCCGTTCTTTAGAATTCTATTACCAGGAATCCCGTGACATACTTGATGATTTACGGAAGTACATATAGCTCCTGGGAATGGTGAATGTCCGGGTGGAGCATAACCAACAGTTGCTGATTTTACCTTCAGCTCATCTGTTAAATATTCCTTGCATAATTTATCCAGATATCCAGTCGTAACGCCTGGTTTTACAAAACTTGTTATAAAATCTAATATTTTTGCTGCATCTTGGCAAGCAGATCTCATTTTATTCAGATCATTTTTATTTTTAATAATACCCATTTTCTATTTTTAAAAATTTTATTTTTACATCGATTTAATGTAATAATTATTTTTTAACCGCACGAGTTGATATTAAATCCCAATATTATTGATTGCAATGATTATTTTGTTTTACTTACAAATAATAATAAATAATTCTCATTTATATAAAATAAATTAACTATTATTGTAATTCTTGAAGCCATATTTATCTTGTTTGTGTATAATTGTCAGCTAGAAATATTAAATAATATATAATTGAGTGTAAATTTTTAAATCGCACAATACGTTGTCAGGGGTGTCTTTTTAGTTAGATGCTTACGTATTGTAAGAAATTAACCCTTGGAGATTTTAATGTCTATTATGAGAGAAATGTTAGAGGCCGGTGTACACTTTGGACATCAGACAAGATACTGGAATCCTAAAATGTCCCAGTATATTTTTGGTCAAAGAAATAAGATACATATAATTAATCTTGAGAAAACTGTAGAGAAGTATCTAGAAGCATTAAAATTTATTAAAAAATCTTCATCTAGCGGTAGCAATATTTTATTTGTTGGAACAAAAAGAGCAGCTCGTGAATTTGTAGCTAGTGAAGCTAGTAGATGTAATATGCCTTATGTAGATTCTAGATGGCTTGGTGGAATGCTTACTAATTTTAAAACAGTAAAATCTTCTATCAAGAGATTGAAAGAAATGGAAAGTATTGTTGCTAGTGGCAATGCCGATAAGATGATCAAAAAGGAAGGATTATTATTCCATAGAGAGCTAGATAAGCTCAATAAGTCTATTGGTGGCATTAAAAATATGAATAATCTTCCAGATATAATATTTATTATAGATGTTGGTTATCATAAAATTGCTATATCAGAGGCTAGAGCTTTAGGTATAAAAGTTGTTGCTGTTGTGGATACTAATCATTCTCCTGATGGTGTTGATTATGTTATTCCAGGGAATGACGATTCAGCTAAGGCGATTTCTTTATATTGCAAAGGGATAGCAGACGCAGTGTTAGAAGGCCGCAAAAAAAATGTAGATGATATTGTTGATGTCATTAAAGAAACCACAGAAGACTTTGTTGAAGTAGATCTTTAATATTGTTTTTAGTTTTTTATTAGATGAAAACTCATAATTTTTAGGTATTTTAGGAATAATATGTCCAATATTAACGCAGCTCTCGTAAAAGAATTAAGGGAAAAGACTGATGCTCCTATGATGGAATGCAAAAAAGCACTTATCGAGTCTGATGGTGATATAAAAAAAGCAGAAGGTCTTTTGAGAATAAAGTTAGGAAATAAAGCTAATAAGGCAGCATCTCGTGTAGCTGCTGAAGGCTTGATCGGTTTGTATATTTCAGAAGATTTGAAATCAGGAGCTTTAATCGAAGTTAATTGTGAGACTGATTTTGTTGCTAAAAACAAAGATTTTATTTCTTTTGTAAGCAAACTTGCAGAAATAGTAGCAAATAATAATCCAGCTGATTTATTAGAACTTAGCAATTTAATTTTTGATACTGATACTGTTGATAGTGCCAGAAGATCTATGATTGGTAAAATTGGTGAAAATATCTCTATCCGTCGTTTTACTAGAATAGCTGCAAATGGATCTTTATCTGGGTATAGTCATAATGGTCGTATAGGTGTATTAGTAGATCATTCAGGGAATGAGGATGTTGGTAAAGATGTTGCCATGCATATAGCAGCAGCTAAACCAAAATCTGTAGATTCTTCTGGCGTTAGCATAGATGAAATTAATACTGAGCGTTCAATTGCTCTAGAAAAAGCAAAAAAATCTGGCAAGTCAAGTGACATAATAGAAAAAATTGTTGAGGGATCAGTACAAAAATTTCTAAAAGAAGTTACATTGATGTCTCAGACTTTTGTAAAAGATGAAAAACAAACTGTTAAACAAATGCTTGATGAAAAATCATCATCAGTTGATAGTTTTGTGTTTTATGTTGTTGGAGATGGTATAGAAAAAAAGAGGTGGATTTTGCAGCAGAAGTTGCAGCTGTTAGTTCTGTGTAATTTATCTATCATTACTAAAAGTTAGTTTTATTAATTTATTTTTTTGGTTGGTTAGATTGTTGAGTTGTATATTACTGGTATGTAAATCATCGGAATTTCAAGCATGTACAATAAACAATATAAAAGAGTTTTGTTGAAACTTTCTGGTGAAGCACTTATGGGTGATGATTCCTTTGGAATAAATAGATCAACCATTTTGTGTATCACTGAAGAGATATTGAAGGTTATTGAGTTAGGTGTTGAATTAGCTATTGTAATAGGCGGTGGTAATATTTTCCGTGGCGTTGCTCCAGGAGCTCAGGGTATGGATCGTGCTACTGCTGATTATATGGGCATGATGGCTACTATCATGAATGCTCTTGCTTTACAGGATTCTCTTAAATGTTTCGGTATAGATGCTCGTGTACAATCTGCTTTAAATATAGATCAGGTAGTAGAGCCTTATATAAGACCTAAGGCTCTACGATACTTAGAAGAAGGAAAGGTGGTAATTTTTGCTGCAGGTACAGGCAATCCTTTTTTTACTACTGATACTGCAGCTGCATTACGTGGTGCCGAAATAGGTGCTGAAATTGTATTAAAAGCTACTAAAGTTGATGGTATATATAGTGCTGATCCAAAAAAAGATCCTACTGCTACCAGATATATGCACATATGTTTTGATGAAGTAATTGTACGTAGAATTGAGGTTATGGATGCAACCGCTTTTGCGCTCTGCCGTGATCAAAAATTACCGATAAATGTATTTTCTATATATAAATCTAGTGCCTTGAAACGTGTTGTGATAGGTGAGAATGAAGGCACATTGGTTCATCTTTAATAGGATAAATTTTTTTATGAGTACAGATGAAATTCGTTGTTTTATTGAAAGCAAAATGTCTAAATCTATTGATGTGTTAGTGTCTAATTTAGCAAAAATTCGTACAGGTCGTGCTCATATTGGTATTCTAGATCATATTTCTGTTGACTATTATGGCTCTTCTACTTTAATAAATAAAATAGCTAACGTTAATCTATTAGATGCTAGGAATATACAGGTTGTGCCTTATGAAAAAAATATGATTAACATAATAGAAAAGGCTATAAGAGAATCTGATTTAGGACTTAACCCAATTTCATTCGGTGATAGTATTAAGGTACCTATGCCTCCGTTAACGGAAGAGCGTCGCAAAAGCTTGGTTAAGGTTGTAAAAGCTGAAGGTGAAGAAACAAAAGTAGCTATACGAAATATTCGACGTGAGGCTAATGATCTTCTAAAAAAAATGGTTAAAGATAAAGAAATATCAGAAGATGAAGAAAAAAGATCTCAAGATTCTATACAAAAAATAACAGATCAGAAAATAATATTAATAGGTCAAATAATATCTAAAAAAGAAACTGAGGTTATGGCCATATAGTAAGTACGTCATAAAAATTTTTTGTGATGCTATTTTAAACTTTATTGTTTGTAATGGTTTGTTATATAAGTCATGTTGATTAATAAACATCTTCCGCAGCATGTTGCGATTGTTATGGATGGTAACGGTCGTTGGGCAAATAAAAGATTTCTACCAAGATCTTCAGGTCACTTTAAAGGGGTGCGTTCTGTTGGTCAAATCATAGATAGAGTTATTCAACTAGATATTCGGTATCTTACTTTGTTTGCATTCAGTTCAGAAAATTGGCGCAGACCTGCTGATGAAATCGAATATCTAATGAATTTATTTATAAAAACCTTAGAGAACGAAGTAGATAGTTTAGTAGATAAAGGGATAAATTTACGTATAATTGGAGATATTACTGTATTTAATAACCGACTTCAAAATTTAATAAATAGCGTTATTTATAAGACATCTAATAATAATAATCTTTATCTTACAATAGCAGCGAATTATGGCGGAAGATGGGATATATTACAGGCTATAAAGAAGATGTTAAGAAAAGAATCTGATATCTTAGATAATATAGATTGTATAAATGAAGATATTTTATCTCGCTATTTATCTATGTCTTGGGCTCCAGAACCAGATTTATTAATACGTACCGGTGGAGAAATACGTATATCCAATTTCTTGATATGGCAATTAGCTTATACAGAATTATATTTTACTGATATTTGTTGGCCTGATTTTGGTTCTAATGAATTGGAAGAAGCATTTCGATGGTATCGTACAAGGGAGCGTAGATTCGGAAGGACGAGTGCCCAACTAGAGAAAGATCTGAGGCAATAAAATAAAGTGGGTTTATCGAATGCTGAAACTTAGAATTCTAACTGCGATAATGCTAATATCAATTTTTGCCTTATCTTTGTTATCAAGACATGAAGAGGACTTCATAATATTACTATCTGTTATAGTATCATTTGTTTTGTGGGAATGGCTCATGATGTCTATTCCTACTTATGTTTCAAAAAAATTGCATTCTAGTACCAATATTTTTTTTGCTGTGTTAGTATCATTAGCGTCTATAAGCGCAAGTAGTATTATCAAATATAAGAGCATTATATATAAGACAATATTAGTTGTTAACATAATCTGGTTATTTTTATCTTTTGCCTCTGTATTTTTTGCTAGAGTATTCTCTAATGCAGAGCGTTTATTTATATCTATCTTCTCTGTTTTTTTGTGTTTTTCAGCCTGGTTTGTTATAGTGTTCTACTATATTAGTTACAGCTCATGGTTTATGATATCTCTTTTAGTCTTTATATGTTCAGTAGATGTCTTTGGATATTTTATAGGAAGATCTATTGGAAAAAAGAAATTAGCGTATAAGATTAGTCCAAATAAAACCATTGTTGGAGCAGTGTCAGGTATCTGTGCTTCTTTTATATGGTTTTATATAAGCAGCTTCATTGACGGTAGCTTTTCAAGTATTCTAATAGATAGATGGTCATTATTTTTAGCATTATTATTTTCAATAGTATTATCTTTTATTGCCATATTCGGTGATTTATTCGAGTCTTTACTAAAAAGAAATTCAGGAATTAAAGACTCAAGTAATCTTCTACCTGGTCATGGTGGTGTCTATGATAGGTTTGATACGATAATTTCAGTTGTTCCTACGGCGTTTTTATTATCAGAGGTATTGTTTTGAGTACATCTCGTCGAGTTTTTATTTTTGGATCTACCGGATCAATTGGTAAAAAAGCCCTTGAGGTTATTGATAATTTTCATGAAGATATTGAGGTTTTTGGTATTAGTGCTTATAGCAGAATAGATTGTTTAGTTGCTCAGGCCATTAAATATAGGGTTAAAGTAGTTATTGTTCCCAGTACTCAATCTAAAGAACTTTTTTATGAAAAATGGACTAGTGATAATCCTATTCCTAAATTATTGGTTGGCTCTCAATCTCTTGTGGATATAGCCTATGACAACAGTTATGATACGGTCATCGCTGCAATTGTAGGCATAGCAGGACTTCCATCAGCTCTAGCTGCAGCTAGAGCTGGGAAGCGTATTTTATTGGCAAATAAGGAGGTCCTGGTAGTGGCAGGAGATCTTTTTATGCAATACGTTTCTTATTATAAAGCAGAACTAATTCCCATAGATAGTGAACACAGTGCTATTTTTCAATGTCTATACGGTAATGCAAATAGTATTAATTTTAAAAAAATAGAAAATAATGTTAGGCGTATACTATTAACAGCTTCGGGAGGTCCGTTCCTTGAATATAGTACAGATAGTTTGCAAGATATAACTCCTGCAAAAGCATGTTTGCATCCAAAATGGAGTATGGGTCGCAAGATATCTGTAGATTCATCAACTATGATGAACAAGGGATTTGAAGTTATTGAGACTTACTGGTTATTTAATATTCCTATAAGAAAAATTGAAGTATTGGTACACCCGCAAAGTATAATACATTCTATGGTTGAGTATATCGATGGTTCAGTGATAGCACAGTTAAGCAAACCTGATATGGGTATTCCTATATCTTATGCTTTGGGTTTTCCAGAGAGAACAAAAAATGAAGTTGGATTTATAGATTTCAAAGATCTTATGAAGCTTGAGTTTTACCAGCCTGATTTTGTGAAATTTCCATGTTTATCATTAGCTTTTGATGCGTTAAAATTAGGACAGGCACATTGTATCGTTTTAAATGCAGCGAATGAGGTAGCAGTAGAGGCCTTTCTTAACGATTCTATAAAATATACAAGTATTCCAAAAATAATAGAAGAATCTATAAATTGGTATGAGAAGAAAACTCCTTACTTATTAAATAATTTAGATGATATATTGCACTTAGATATGGTTTCTCGTAGTTTTGCTTATAAAAATTTGTCGTCTATTATGAAATAAAGTATCGCAGTATCGCGCTTATATTCTAGAAATTTTTTGTTTTTAAGAGAATATTATGATAATTACTAACATTCTTTAACATATTAGGACCGGCTTAAGATGTCTTTCTTTAGATTAAATATATTATTAATAGCATTTGTTGTATTTTTAATTCCTGGGATCTCATATTCTTCTAGTTGTTTTATTTTACATGATATACGTATTGATGGAATTAATAAAATTGACAAGTCTATGATTATTGAAAAATTACCGTTTCAAATAGGAGAAAAGATATCAGAAAAAGATTTATCGAGAGTTGTAAGCGATATATATGCTATGGGGTTTTTTGATGATGTTTCTATTAAGATAGTAAATGATATTGCATTGATTAGTGTTAAAGAAATGCCTATTGTGCGCTCAGTGAGTTTTAATGGAGTTAATGTTTTTAGTAAAGAACATATGCTTAATATGTTAAATAAATTTGGTATTACTCAGGGATCTTTTTTTAACAAAGACTCTCTAAACAATATTAAAAATGAAATAACACTTAATTATTCTACGAAAGGTATACACTGTATAGATATATCTTTAGATAAAACCATTGTTTCTGATGATCTTGTTGATATAACTTTTAATATTAATGAGGGACCGATAGCAAAGATAAGAAGTATTAATATAATAGGTAATAAAAGTTTCTCAGAAAAATCACTACTAAAATTATTCAAATCGAGTCCTACAAATATATTTTCTTGGTATACAAAGAATGATGTATTTATAAGAGAAATTTTAGAATCTGATTTAAATAAATTACGTATTTTTTATATGGATAATGGTTATGCTAATTTTAAATTACATGATCAAAAAATTGTTTTTTCCTTTGATAAAGATATGGTTGATATATTGATCACTATAGATGAAGGAAAGTTATACAAAATTAATAATGTAAAATTGCTATGTAATTCATATGAATTTTATAAAAAAACTCTTGATTTAATAAATATTAAGAAAGGTGATATTTACTCTATATCTAATATAAATAATGCAATTATTTCAATAAAAGAATATTTGGGCAGTTTGGGATTTGCATTAGCTGATATAAATTTTTTAATAGAAACTAAAGAAGAATCTTTGGTTGATATTGTTTTTAGTTTGGATATTGGAGATATTGTTTATATTAACAAAATTAATATTACAGGTAATTCTTACACACTAGATAAAGTAATAAGAAGAGAGCTTCGTCAGTTTGAATCATCTATATATAATTATCAAAAAATTAAATTATCTAAAGAAAAGCTAGATAGATTAGGTTTTTTTAATAAGGTTTCGATGGAATTTAATCAATTCCCTGATTCGAATGATCTTGTTGATATAAATATAAATGTTGAAGAGAAGCCAACAGGCGTTTTTAACGTTGGCTTTGGATATGGATCCTCGGATAAGATTGTGTTTTCTGCTGTTGTAAGTGATGACAATCTATTTGGGAATGGCTCTGATCTAAGATTACAGTTAAATCGTAGCAGAGAAAGTAGCTCGGCTACAATATCATATACGGATCCTTATTTTCTAGATAAGAAAATTAGAAGTACTGCAATGCTTGACTATAAAATTAATAATCAGCATGGAGAATGTAATAATTGTAAGATTAAATCTTTGAAGCAAGGGGTGATTCTAGGGATCCCAGTTTCAGAGTCAAGTTCTTTATCCTTTGGTTTTTCGCTAGAGAATAATAATATTATTTCTTTTAACAAGTTATCATCAGTGTACAATAGGTTTTTAGATCAGTATGGTTGCAATACAAAATCAATTAATATAAATTTAGGGCTTTCAGATGACACTCTTGATAGTAATATTTTTCCTAGATCTGGATCGTTTAAAGGAGCAAAATTAGATTTTTCGTTTATTGATTTGAAGTATGTCCTTGTAACTGCTAATTATCAACGTTATCTACTATTTGCTGACAAGTATTTATTATCTGTTAATGGATTAATTGATTATGGAGTAAGTTACGGTAGTAAAGATTATCCGTATATAAAAAATATATATGCTGGTGGTATAGGTAGTGTTCGTAGCTATAGGGCTTCCTCTGTAGGTCCAAAGGATTTTCTTACTGGAGAATATATTGGAGGATCTAGTCGTATTTTAGCTAATGCTCAATTCTACATACCTCTTCCAGATAGTTCTATAGATAAGGTTTTAAGACCTTTTATCTTTATTGATGCTGGCAGGGTTTTTAATAAAAGCATTAAAAAATACAATGATTCTATTGATTGTGGGTGGCGTTATTCTACTGGTCTAGGGGCTTCATGGAGATCTCCTGTTGGTATGATGCAAATTTCTTATGGAATGCCTCTGAATAGACATATGGGTGATGATATACAGTATCTACAGATACAAATGGGAACTAGTTTTTAAATACTTTGATTTTTATTTTATTAAGAGTGATATTATGTTTAACTTTGCGTTTGATAAATTTTCTGGATATATAATAAATAAACTGACTTTTACAACTCTTTTTATTTTTGTTTTTATTTCCATAACACCCTTTTATTCTTTTGCTGAAGAAATAAAAATAGGTTTTGTAAATACCGATCGTGTTTTAAAAGAGTCTAATCCTGCTAAGTCATCTCAAAAGAAAATTGAAATAGAATTTAAAAAAAGAGATGAGGAACTACAAAAACTAAGTTTAAGCTTGCGTTCTCAGATTGAGAAATTTGATAAGGAATCTTTGGTAATATCAGAGAATGATAAGATACATCTACAAAGAAACTTAAATAACCTTGATGTAGATTTGCAACGTAAGCGTCGTGAATTCCAAGAAGATTTTAATAGAAGAAGAAATGAAGAATTCTCTTCTGTGATTTCTATGATAAATGAGAGTATTAAGAATATTGCTGAGCAAGATGGTTTTGATCTGATATTACAGGACGCTATCGCGGTAAATCCTAGAATTGATATTACTGATCAAGTTATTAGTAGTTTAAATAAATAATATTTATGCCCACTTTATTAGATAAAGACCAATCTATAAATCTGGAAGAATTATTGTCTTTGGTTGACACATCTAACATAAATTGGCAATTAAGATTAACAAATACTTCTGTATTGATAAGAGGAATAGCCAATTTATCTAAAGCTATCGTAGGTGATATTTCTTTTTTAAATGATATTAGTTACATAAAGTATATAAATAATACCAATGCTTCAGCAGTTATTGTTAGCAACAAAATTTATTCAGAATTTTTAATAAAAGGTATTCCAGTTTGCAATTTTATTGTATGCGACAATCCATATTTATTATATGCGAGAGTATCTCAGTGGTTCAATAGTAAATTATCTAGAAATATAGACTATAGCATCCATCCCTCTGCCATAGTATCGAAAGATACAATTATAGCTGACAATGTAAAGATAGGGCCTTATTGTATAATCAACAGCGGTGTTATTATTGGAACAGGCACTAGAATAGGGTCTAGATGTGTTATAGATAACAACTCAGAGATAGGTGATAACTGCCTGTTATACTCCGGTGTCACGCTATATCCTAATACTATAGTTGGTTCTAGATCATGTTTCCATAGTGGAGTTGTATTAGGTGCTGATGGTTTTGGATATGCTTTAGATAAATATGACAATACTTTTGTTTGGAATAAAATATATCAATTTGGTCATGTTGAAATTGGTAATGATGTTGAAATAGGGGCTAATACTACTATAGATAGAGGGGCTTTAGATAATACTATTATCGGTAATGGTGTGAAACTAGATAATCAGATCATGATAGGGCATAACGTGATAATAGGTGATGATACAGCTATAGCTGCTTGCGTTGGTATAGCTGGATCAACCAAGATAGGAAAAAGATGCACTATAGCTGGAGCTGCTATGATTTCTGGTCACTTAACTATTGTGGATGATGTTCACATATCTGGAGCTACTGCAATTATATCAAATATTATGAAGTCTGGTCGCTATACAGGTATTTATCCATACTCTACCCATTCTGAATGGCAGCATAATGCTCCTATTATTTCAAAATTATCAAAAATAAGAAAACTCATTAAATCATTTTTTAAGAAATGATAGATATATGATTAGCAACTTTGCCTTAGAAAATTTTAGGATTTTATAAATGGAATTAAACATACAAGATATAATGAAACGCTTACCACATCGTTACCCCATGTTGTTAGTCGATCGTGTAATCGAGATGATTCCAGGAAAATCCATAGTAGCTATTAAAAATGTGTCAATCAATGAACCTTTTTTTAATGGCCATTTCCCACATTTTCCTGTTATGCCAGGAGTTTTAATCGTAGAGGCATTGGCACAATCAGCAGCTTTATTTTCTTTTATTGACGATGGAAATCTTGGGAAAATTGATATAAATACAGCCTATTATTTAGTAGGTATTGATGAAACTCGTTTTAGACGCCCAGTTGTTCCAGGTGATCAGTTACGTTTAGAAGTAGATGCTGAACGTTTAAGTCGTTCTATTTGTAAATACAAAGCACGCGCTCTGGTAGATTCTAAAATTGTAGCTGAAACTAAATTAATGTGTGCAATTCGTAAACTTGACAATTAAATGAATAGAAATATACACCCTACTGCTATTGTAGATGTTTCAGCTAATATCGATAGTTCTGTTGTTGTAGGACCATATACAGTAATAGGACCTAATGTTAGCATAGATTCTGGAACAATAGTAGGGGATCATTGTGTTATTGATGGAAATACTACCATAGGAAAAGATAATGTATTGTACCGATTCTGTTCAATTGGAGGAGTTCCTCAAGACAAAAAATATAAAAAAGAATCTACAGAACTAATAATAGGCGATCGTAACACAATAAGAGAATTTACAACTTTTAATATTGGTACTGCTCAAGATAGATCTAGGACTACTATTGGTAATGATAATTGGATAATGGCCTATGTTCATATTGCTCATGATTGTTTTATTGGAAATAATATAACGTTAGCAAATTCAGTACAATTAGGAGGCCATGTAAATATAGGCAATTGGGCAACAATAGGTGGATTAACAGGCATTCATCAGTTTTCTAAGATAGGGGCTTATGTTATGGTGGGTGGTAATAGTTCTTTGATTCAGGATGTTCCACCATTTGTGCTATGTGCTGGAAATCCGTCTCGACCTGTTGGTATAAATATAGAAGGATTAAAACGTAGAAATTTTTCAGAAGATTTAATACTTGAGATCAAAAAAGCATATAAAACAATTTATCGTCAGGGTTTGTCTTTAATTGAAGCCAAATCAAGGTTACAGTCATTTTATGAAAATTCTACAGAATACTCTCTTTATTTAAAGATAATTTTAGATTTTTTGAATAATTCAAATAGAGGTATTATTAGGTAAAAAAAGAATGATTCTTAGAGTTGGTATTGTGACCGGTGAGCCTTCTGGAGATTTATTAGCTAGTCGTATATTTAGAGATATGCACAAATACATTAATAATGTTTCTTATGATGGCATCGGTGGTAAAAATTTAAAAGATTTAGGATTTAAAACAGTTTTTCCAATGGAAAATTTATCTATTTTTGGGTATTTTGATGCTTTTATAAGATTTCCTAAAATATATTATATATATAGAAGTCTAATAAACAGATGGATTAAAGATCCTATCTCTATTTTTCTTGGTATTGATTTGCCTGATTTTAATCTAAGAGTAGAAAACATACTTAAGAGATCAGGTATTCCTACGGTACATTTCGTAAGCCCATCTATATGGGCATGGCGTTATAATCGAATAAATCAAATTCGTGAAGCAGTATCGCACATGTTAGTAGTCTTTCCTTTTGAAGAATGTATTTATAAGAAAGAAGGTATCCCTGTAACTTATGTAGGTCATCCTTTAGCTTCAGAAATTCCTCTAAAACCAAATAAAAATGAAGCTAGGAAAATTTTGAATATTAATGCTAGTAAAAATGTTTTAGCAATATTGCCAGGTAGCAGATCATCAGAGATAAAATATCTAACCCCTAGATTTCTAGAAACAGCTAGATTGTTACATAAAAAAGATAATAAATTGGAATTTATAGTACCAATGGTAGATGAATTAAGAAGATTAGAATTTGAAAAGATTTTACAGAAATTCTCGGTACCCAATATAAGATGCCTGAGTGATAGAGATATAAGTGAACATTCTGCAGGAAAGCCTATATCTTGGTATGCTATTGAAGCTAGTGATGCGGTTTTGTTAGCAAGTGGAACAGCAACATTAGAGAGTGCTCTATTTAAAAAGCCCATGGTTATTTCTTATGTCTTGTCACCACTAAACAAGAAAATAATGTCATGGAAAGCAGGTCAGAAGCATCCTTATACCCCATGGGTTGGATTGCCTAATATTTTAGCTAGTGATTTTTTAGTACCAGAATTACTACAGGAAGAGGCTAGCCCTGAAAATTTATGTAAAGCTACTTGGAAAGCATTAACAGACGAGAATTATCGTAATAAAGTTATTAGTAATTTTATTTTTATCCATCATCAGTTAAAAAGAGATACTCCGAAATTAATATCAGAAACTATATTAGATCTTTTAAATAAATGACTTGTTATAAATTAAGTGATATAAGTAATTTTTCACATATTATTGCTGGTGTTGATGAGGCTGGTAGAGGTGCATTGGCTGGACCGGTATATGCTGCAGCTGTTATATTAGATGAAAGATCCCCTATTGAAGGTTTGGCTGACTCTAAAAAACTCTCTCCCAAAAAACGTGAATATTTATCTAAATTAATAAAACAGAAATCATTGTGCTGGAGTATTTCTAGTATTGAGGCTAGCGAGATAGATAATTTAGATATTTTGCAAGCAACTATGTCTGCTATGAAGAACTCAGTATTAAAATTGCAAATATTGCCAGATATTGTTCTAATTGATGGCAATCAAACTCCAGAGTTAGAATATAAAGTACTAACAATAGTAAATGGAGATAATCTCGTACCTGCTATATCTGCAGCTTCCATATTAGCAAAAACAGAAAGGGACAGAGAAATGTTAAATTTACATTGTCTATATCCACATTATCTGTTTAATAAACATAAAGGATATGGAACGGAAGAACATATTACTTTATTAAAAAAATATGGGCCATGTAAAGAACATAGAAAAAGTTTTTCTCCAATAAAGAATTTTACCAATTTTACAAGTATTAACTTACGCTAATCTACGATTTAGACCAATTTCTTGTAAAACAGTTGTGGCTATTTCTTCAATTGATTTTGTAGTTGTTGATAACCATGGTATACCATCTCTTCTCATCATTTTTTCTGATTCCGTAACTTCATAACGACATTGTTCTATAGTTGAATAAGAGCTATTAGGACGTCTTTCATTTCTAACTTCAGATAGTCTCTCTGGATGTATTGACAAACCAAAAAGTTTATTCTTATACGGAATTATTGTGGAGGGTAAAGTATTTCTTTCAAAATCATCTGGTGTTAATGGAAAATTTGCAGCTTTTATTGCATATTGCATAGCTAGATATAGACTAGTTGGGGTTTTCCCACAACGTGAAACTCCTATTAAAATAACATCAGCTTGATTTAATTGATGTACGAATTGACCATCATCGTGCGATAAGCTGAAATTTATGGCATCTATTCTGTTACGATATTTTTCCGTATTTGTTACATTATGAGATCTCCCAATAGAATTATTAGATTTATGACCGATAAGCTGCTCTATGTTACTTACAAATGTGCCAAATATATCTAAAAATATTCCGTTCGCACTGCGTACTGTATTCATTATTTCATGATTTACTAATGTGCTAAATACGATAGGTTGATTGCCAGTATCAAGTGCATTTTGATTAATTCTGCTAACTACTTCTTTTGCTTTTTCTATAGAAAATATGAATGGTAAGTGTATTTGTTTGAATTTAATGGTATCGTCGAACTGTGACAAAACAGCATTACTGAATGTTTCGGCTGTTATACCTGTGCTGTCTGAAACAAGATACACAGTTCTTTCTATTATTTCTTGATTCATTTATTTAAATCCTTTTAAAAAATGCGATCTCATATTATATTTAGATCTTAAATAGTGATAGTTTATAAATTTTCATTATAATGGACATTATTATTAGAATCATATGATAAACGTATTAATAGTTTTAGTTTGTTAATCATATTATTTTTATATTTTATAGGTGATTTAAATGTCTTACATAATTCCATTTGAGAAGTTACGCATGTCAGATGTGGCTTCAGTAGGCGGCAAAAATGCTTCTCTGGGTGAAATGATCAGTCAGTTGTCAGATGCCGGGGTTAGAGTTCCTAGTGGTTTTGCTACAACAGCACATGCTTTTAGGGATTTTTTAAGTTCTTCTAATTTAGATAAAAAAATATCTGAAAAATTACGTAATCTAAATCCAGATGATATACATGAATTGTCTAAAGCTGGTTCTGAGATTCGTGACTTGATAATGAGTACAGATTTTTCTGAAGAGTTTGAAAGAGATATAAGGGATGCTTTTAAGAAATTAGACGTGGATGGAAATGGTTCATTTGCTGTTAGATCATCAGCTACCGCCGAAGATCTACCAGATGCTTCTTTTGCTGGACAGCAAGAAACTTTTCTTAATGTGGTAGGTATTAAAGATATTTTAGAAAAAATAAAACATGTGTTTGCTTCCTTGTATAATGATAGAGCAATATCTTATAGAGTTCATAAGGGGTACGATAATACTGATGTTGCTTTATCTGCAGGTATACAAAAAATGGTTAGATCAGATAAAGGAAGTGCTGGTGTTATGTTTACAATAGACACTGAATCTGGTTTTTCTGATGTTGTGTTTATAACCTCTTCATATGGTTTAGGTGAAACGGTTGTGCAGGGGGCTGTAAATCCAGATGAGTTTTATGTATTTAAACCTTCTTTAGAAAATGGTTTAGATTCTATCGTAAGTCGTCGTATTGGTTCAAAGCTAATTAAGATGGAATTTAATGATGATCGCAGTGATGGTTCTGCAGTTCGCACTGTTGATGTTAGTTTATCTGATAGAAATAAATATTCTTTAAATGACATTGAGGTCACTGAGCTAGCAAAATATGCTGTTATAATCGAGCGTCACTACGGTAGGCCTATGGATATCGAATGGGGTAGGGATGGAGTTGATGGTAAGATATATATATTACAAGCTCGTCCTGAAACAGTACAATCTCAGCAAGTTAATAAAGATGTACAGCAACGTTATAAATTAAAGGCTACTGGTAAAGTATTGATAAGTGGTAGAGCTATAGGACAAAAAATAGGATCAGGTCCGGTAAAAGTAGTTTTTGATACTTCTGAAATAGATAGAGTTCAGGCAGGTGATGTATTAGTTACGGATATGACTGACCCTAATTGGGAACCGGTGATGAAGAGAGCATCGGCAATTGTAACAAATAGAGGAGGAAGAACTTGCCACGCTGCTATAATAGCTCGAGAGCTTGGTATTCCAGCTGTTGTTGGATGTGGTGATGCCACTAGTATTCTTAAAGACGGCCAGAGCGTCACAGTTTCGTGCTCAGAAGGTGATGAGGGTTATATATATGATGGATTAATAGAAACTGAAATTGAAGATGTATGTCGTGGAGAAATGCCAAGTATAGATATAAAAATAATGATGAATGTTGGTAATCCACAGCTGGCTTTTGATTTTTCACAATTACCTAATAGTGGTGTTGGTTTAGCTCGTTTAGAATTTATTATAAACAATAATATAGGAGTTCATCCTAAAGCTGTTTTAGATTATCCAAATGTTGACAGTAATTTAAAGAAGGCAGTAGAGTCTTCTGCCAGGGGTTATTCTAGTCCACGTAAGTTTTTTGTGGAAAAAATGTCAGAAGGTATCTCAACTATCGCTGCTGCTTTTTGGCCAAAACCAGTTATTGTTCGTTTATCTGATTTTAAATCAAATGAATATAGGAAACTAATTGGTGGATCGAGATATGAGCCTGAAGAAGAAAACCCTATGTTAGGTTTTAGGGGGGCTTCTAGATATATTTCAGAAGATTTTAAAGATTGTTTCCTCATGGAATGCGAAGCATTTAAGAAAGTTCGCAATGATATGGGATTAACTAATGTTGAAATAATGGTTCCCTTTGTTAGAACTGTTAATCAGGCTAAAAAGGTTATAGATTTATTAGCTGAGAATGGTTTAAAAAGAGGGGAGAATGGACTAAGAATAATAATGATGTGTGAAGTGCCTAGTAATGCTATTTTGGCAGAAAAATTTCTAGAGTATTTTGATGGATTCTCCATAGGATCTAATGACATGACTCAACTAACTCTTGGTCTTGATAGAGATTCTGGGATGGAATTACTTGCTGCTGATTTCGATGAAAGAGATGAAGCGGTTAAGTTTATGCTAAATAGAGCTATACAATCATGTATAAAATCTAATAAATATATTGGAATTTGCGGACAAGGACCTAGTGATCATCCTGATTTTGCTAAATGGTTACATGATGAAGGAATATCATCAATATCTTTAAATCCTGATACTGTTGTTGATACTTGGCAGCGTTTAGCTTCTAAGTAGAAAGTAAAAAACAATGTGTTAAGAGATACCATCTACAAGATCTTTGGTTTTGTGGGTGGTATCATAAGTTTTAGTTTTTATTTCTATCTATTTTAGTTTATACTTCATTGCTCTTTCTTTTTCTCTTTCCCACTCTTTTTCTTTAATAGTTTGTCGTTTATCATATGATTTCTTTCCTTTTCCTAAGGCTATGTCTAATTTTATTAAATGTTTCTTGTAGTGTAGATTTAAAGGCAATAAAGAGTAACCTTTTTGTTCTACTTTTCCTATCAATCTTTTTATCTCATCAGCTTTCATGAGTAATTTTCTACTGCGAGAAGGATCTATATTTACATGATTAGAAGCGCTTATCAATGGCGTTATATTCATCCCTATAATAAATAATTCTGTGTTCCGTATTACTATATACCCATCTCTTATCTGAACCTGTTTATTTCGAATAGATTTCACTTCCCATCCGTAAAGTACTATACCTGCTTCATATTTGTCTTCAATAAAATAATCGTGATATAATTTCTTGTTGTCAGCTATTTTCATAATTTTTCTAAAAATATATTATTGTGTTGTGTACATTCTATGCATAAAATATATAAATCTACCATACTTCCTTATAGTGCTAATCAGATGTTTGATCTAGTAGCTAATATTGACAAATATCAGGAGTTTATGCCTTGGTGCGGTGGATCAAAGATAGAATATCACGATGACATCCAAACAAAAGCCTCAATAATTATGATTATATATGGTATTAGTAATAGTTTTACAACTTTAAATAGATATAAATATCCAAATAAAATTGATATTGAATTAGTTGATGGACCATTTTCATATTTATCAGGGGGTTGGACTTTTACAGAAAAAATGAAAGATTCATGTGTAGTTGAGTTTGAACTTGAATATAGTTTTTCTAGTAAGTTATTAAGCATGGTAATATCTCCAGTGTTTAGTCACATAGCAAATAGTTTTATTTGTAAGTTTCAAGAAAGAGCAAATCATATATATGGAAAAAAAGATTAGTATGTCTGTATCCATATGTTATATAGGAAACGATGGAAAATATTTTCTAAAAAATTTGACTGTGCATACTGGGTGTACCATTAATGAAGCTATAGTTCTTTCTAAATTTAGCGATTATTTTTTAGATGTTGATTATTATCAGAATAATGTTGGTATTTTTGGTAAAATAAAGCCAATAGAAACTGTATTATCTGATGGTGATAGGGTAGAAATCTACAGATCATTATTGAATGATCCAAAAAAATCTAGAAGAATTAAAAGTATTATTCAAAGAAAAAAGAAAAACATTAAACATTTAAGAAAGATAGGCTAAAATGCCAGCAAAAGAACATCATAGAATTTTTAGGTCAGGTTGGCTGAGAGCAGCAGTTTTAGGAGCGAATGATGGTATAATATCCACTGCTAGCTTGATGACTGGTATTGCCGCAGCTAATTGTGATTATTATTCGATTATGAGTGCTGGTCTATCTGGTTTAATAGCCGGAGCTCTTTCTATGGCTGTCGGAGAATATGTTTCAGTAAAATCACAGTCAGATATCGAATTTGCAGATTTACAAATGGAACAGCATTCTTTGAAGAAAAATTATGATGATGAGTTAGAAGAATTAGCACAGATTTACATACACAGAGGTCTTTCTAACAAGTTAGCAAAAGAAGTTGCTATGGAATTAACTAACCATAATGCTCTCGATGCTCATGCTAGGGATGAATTAGGTATCTCATTACATAATAGAGCAAGACCATTACAGGCAGCTCTGGCATCAGCAGTATCTTTTGCTCTAGGAGCGATGGTTCCACTATCTGTTTCTTTGTTTGCTTCTATAGAATTTTTTATCCCAACTATTATAATAAGTTCAGTTGTTAGTCTCGGAGTATTAGGTGCTATTTCGGCAAAAACCGGTGGCGCATATATATGGCCTGCTGTTAAAAGAATCACTATACTTGGAGCAATATCTATGTTGTTTGTTTCAAGCACTGGTTCGTTGTTTGGAGTTCTTGGAAACTAGGAATGCTAATTTCTGAGCTAGATATGTTTTTATATTATCAAGCAATGTTTATAATGTTTTTAAAAAGAATTTTTTATAGTATCACTATATTTTTTTTACTGTTTTTTATTCTTTTTTTCTGTTTAATAGTAGATTCTTTTGTTTGGTTTATCAAACCATTAGATATTAATCAAAATACTAGTGATGAGTTTGTTGTTAAATTTGGAGATACTACTAGAGATATCATAAAATCCATCAGAGATACTGGCATCTATATACCTGAAGATAAATTCTTATATATTTCTTATATTTTTAGACTTGATAAAATTTTTAGAGCTGGTATTTATAAAATCTCAGCCTTTGATAGTCCTGTTCTTTTAATGAGAAAATTGGTTAATGGAGATTGTATACAGAATGATAATTTCAGAGTAGTTTTTATAGAAGGATGGAAATTTAATCAATTTCGCGAAGAACTTAAGAATAATCCAATTATCAAACAAACAATAATTGATATTAGTGATAATGATCTGATGAAAATGATTGGTTCTGATATTTTATGCCCAGAAGGGTTATTCTATCCTGATACATATCATGTAACACCTGGACTATCTGATTTGGATATACTAAAGACTTCTTATAAAAAAAATCAAATGATTATTACTAGTTTATGGGAAAATCGCCAAAAGGATATACCAATAAATACTCCTTATGAGGCCTTAATTCTTGCATCTATTATTGAAAAAGAGACTGGTATTAATGATGAACGCGGTATTATAAGTGGTGTTTTTATTAACAGATTGAAATTAGGTATGCGTTTACAATCTGATCCTACAGTTATATACGGTATGGGGGATCTATTTGATAGTAAAGAAAAAAATATTGACTTAAAGAATGATACCCCTTGGAACACATATACTAGAGTAGGTTTGCCTTTAACTCCTATATCATCAGTTAGTATGTGTTCTATGATAGCAGCGCTACATCCAGAAAAACATAATTATATCTATTTCGTATCCAGAGGAGATGGTACTACCGATTTTTCAGAGGATTTATTGTCACATAACGCTAAAGTATATAATTTTCTTATAAAAAGAGGTCTTGATTTTGTTAGGTAAATTTATAACCCTAGAAGGAATTGATGGGGCAGGAAAGAGTACTAATTCTTTATGGCTGGCAGATATGCTGCGCTTTAAGGGTATAAATGTCATAAATACTAGAGAGCCTGGAGGAACAGAATTAGGTGATAAGATACGCTATCTCATCTTAGAAAATGAAATGTTATCTGAAACGGAGACTATGTTAATTTTTGCCGCTAGATTTGAACATTTTAAAAAAATTATACAGCCAGCAATAAAAAATAATATATGGGTAATATGCGATAGATTTATAGATGCTACTTACGCATACCAAGGCTCAGGTAAAGGTGTTAGTGCAAATCTTATTAAAACTTTAGAAGATTTATTAATTACAAATATAGTTCCTGATCTGACATTATTATTTGATATACCATTTGATTTAATGACTCAACGAATCTCCCTTATAAAAAAATTAGATCGCTTTGAGAAAAACAATGGTATTTTTTTTAATAAAGTGAGAAATTCTTATTTGGAAATAGCTAGAAATAATCCTAATAGAGTAAAAATAATTGATTCCTCTCGAGATCTAAAACATACTCAGTTTTGTATAAGTGGCGTAATGGATAATTTTTTAGGATCTTTATAATAAAAATGTCATTCTTTCTTCCTTGGCAATTAGAATTAGCTGAGATATACCTAAAAAATAAAGATAAAATTCATACAAGTATAGTACATGGCTCGAATGGGATCGGGAAATTTGAATTTGCTTTTTCCTATGCCGCTTCCTTACTTTGTGAATCAGAACATAATACTATTGCATGTGGTGGTTGCACTTCTTGTAATCTGATTGAGAAAAATAATCATCCTGATTTGAAGCTTATATATCCAGAATCTATGAATATGAATAAATCTGAAATGTCTTTAGAAGGAGAGGGCTTTAGATATATAGATATAATAGAAAACAATAATTATTCTAGAGAAATTCGTGTTCAACAAATACGTGATTTATTACCTTGGTTAAATGTAACTTCGCATAGAGGAAAAAAGAAGATCATAATTATCTACTCTGCTAATTGTTTAAATGAAATTTCCTCTAATGCTTTGTTAAAAATATTGGAAGAGCCTCCGTTAGGAGTTGTGTTTCTGATAGTTACAAATAATCTACATAAATTATTGCCTACTATTATATCTCGTTGTCAATTAATACATTTACCAATACCTAAAAAAAATATTTCTTTAGATTGGTTACGAAATGTTACAAAATTAGATTTATTAGATATTGAAAAATGGTTAACTTTTACTGGAGGAGCTCCTTTAAAATCTTTTTTTATTATTAAGAATAACTTGAGTGAGCCATGTCCTTTTTGGATAATGGGATTTCTTGATCATATTTCTGGAAAAAGAGATTTTAAATTATATTCTTTTTTAGATGATAATTTTGATAAAATATCGTTGTTTGAATGGATTGATTTTTTTCAGAAATTATATTTTGATTTGATGTTAATAAAATTCAATAATAGTATTAGATATTTTATAAAAATAGAGGATACTATTTCCGACATATCCAAAAAAATAGAAAAGCACAATATAATAGAGATGATACTTTATTTGAATAACAAAAAGCTATTAATTGATAATAATCATAATATTAATGCTAGACTGTTAGTTAATGTATTATTACAAAAAATAATGACACAGGTTAATTAAAAATTATAAATATGTTTATAGATTCTCATTGTCACCTTAATTTTCCAGAACTTTCTAATAAGATCGATCTTATTCAAGATTCTATGCATATTAACAGAGTAACACATGCACTTGTTGCTAACGTTGGGAAAAAAAGTATTGATTCTTTAATTAGCTTGGTATCAAAACATAATAATTTGTTAGCTTCTATAGGAACCCATCCGGAGTATGATGTGGATGAAGAATTCTCAATAGATGAGATATGTAGTATTGCATCTTTAAATAAAAAAATAGTAGCGATAGGAGAAACTGGTCTTGATTATTATAAATGTAAAGATTATTTAGAATTACAAAGAGAGAGATTTCGTATACATATCCGTGCTGCTAGGATTTTAGGTTTTCCGTTAATAGTACACACAAGATCATCGGCTATTGATACAATAAAGATATTAAAAGAAGAAAAAGCAGATGAAGTAGGTGGTGTGATGCACTGTTTTACAGAGAGTTGGGATGTCGCAAAAGAGGCGATCGACCTAAATTTTTTTATTTCTATATCAGGCATTGTTACATTTAAGAATGCTTTTGCAGTTCATGAATTAGCCTTAAAAGTTCCCTTGGATAAATTACTAATAGAAACCGATTCTCCTTATTTATCACCAGAACCTTATAGGGGCAAGTTAAATGATCCATCTAATGTTATTTATGTTGCAAAAAAAATTTCTGAATTACGTAATATAGATATTGAAGAAGTAGGTAAACACTCAACAAAGAATTTTTTTGATCTGTTTAAAATATCTCCTTAACTCTAATGATTATTTAACTATATGTAACCAATCGTGGTTGTCAAATTTTTCCTTACAAAGCTTGTTGGCATTATAAATAGTATCTTCTGATATATCTATATTATTGATTAATTTATATTTATTTGAAAAAACATTGATCATATGATTAATAAAACTGGACCTTGATATACCAGTTTTACTTATGCCATTTTCAGCAACTCTTTTTTTAGCACTAGTTATACCTTTATCAGATATTTTCTCTTTGCCAATTCTCAATATCTCAACCATTTTACTAGTATTCATTTTATATGACATTGTTACATGATGTAAAATGGCATTTGAAAATCTAGCTTGAGCAGCACCACCAATTTTTTGACCAGAAGTAAGTATGATGTCATTTATGGGTTTATAGATTGCTTCTATTCCAATACTATTTAGTGCTTCCACTATCCAACTATCTAGCAATTGATAAGATTCTTGAAAATTAAGGTTAGAAACTAAATATTTTGGAATACTTATAGAATAGGTGATAGAATTTTCTGGCTCTACAAACATGGCTCCGCCACCACTTATTCTTCTAACTATCTGTACGTTGTGTCTTTTTGCAGCTTCTTCATTAATTTCGTTCCTAAATGATTGAAATCTACCTAACACTACAGCACTGGAATCCCATTCCCATATTCTAATAGTTGGTAAACGTATACCTTTATTAACTTCTTCTGTAATTATAGAATCAAGCGCCATATGCAAATTTGGGCTTTGTGGTATAGTGTGAATTAATTGCCACTCACAGTCCTCTAGACTCTTTACTTTATTCATACAATAGCTCTTTTAATTGCTATAGCAATATCTATAGGTGAGAATCCAAACATTTCAACATTTTTATTGAGGGATGTCTCTATTATATTTTCTATGTCTAGTTCGTTCAATGATGTAGATAACCCATTCAATTTATTATTTATAATTTCTAAAAATTCTGGAGGCTCTAAGAAAAAATCTCCACTAATCTGCACATTTTTAAATTTTTTATCTTCAGTTATTTCAAAATCAATTTCTACTAACTTTCCATTAGGAACTTTATATCCAATATGAATCACAATGATACCTGTCTTAAAATTTTACATAATATACATTATACGCATAGGAAAATTATTCCCATTCTACTGTTGCTGGTGGTTTATTAGATATGTCGTATACAACCCTATTAATACCATGAACCTCATTTATTATTCTCGATGATATTTTCGACAACAAATCGAATGGCAAGTGAAACCAATCTGCAGTCATAAAATCATTAGTTTTTATAGCTCTTAAAGCGATAACATACTCATATGTACGATTATCTCCCATTACACCAACAGATTTAATAGGTAGAAAAACGGCAAATGCTTGTGATATAGAATCGTACCAGCATTTATTTGTTTCTTTATTTATATTATTTTTTAACTCTTCTATAAAAATATTATCAGCTTTTTTAAGAAGCTTTAAAAATTCTGATTTTACTTCTCCTATAATTCTAACACCTAGACCAGGACCAGGGAAAGGATGACGGAAAAGCATTTCGTCATCCAATCCCAGTTCTTTTCCTAATCGTCTTACCTCATCTTTAAATAGATGTTTAAGAGGCTCTAAAAGCTTTAAACTCATTTTTTCCGGTAGCCCTCCTACATTGTGATGAGATTTTATGACTTTTTTTCCGTGAGATGATTCTATTATGTCAGGATATATGGTACCTTGAGCCAACCAGCGTACATCTTTGATTTTATTGGCTTCTTTTTGAAATATATCGATGAATTCATTTCCGATAATCTTTCTTTTTGCTTCTGGATCAGTTATACCTGCTAATTTATCTATAAATGTTTTAGAGCTATCTACGTAAATAATATTCATTTTCATATTATTAGAAAACATTTTTTTTACTTGATTCAGTTCTTCAAGACGCATTAAGCCATTATCTACAAAAATACATGTCAATTGATCTTTTATGGCCTTATGTATTAGTATAGCTGCTACTGAAGAATCCACTCCACCGGATAAGCCTAATATTACCTTATCTTTCCCAACTAAAGATTTTATCTCTTCTATGCTTTTATCAACATAATCAGGCATATTCCATTTCAGATTACATCCACATATATTGATAACAAATCTTTTTAATATTTCAGATCCTTTTGCAGTATGAGTAACTTCTGGATGAAATTGTAAAGCATATAGTTTTCTATCTGTATTTTCCATTCCTGCTATAGATGATGTGGTTTTAGAGTAAGATATTTTATCAAAACCTTTTGGTAAAATAGTTACCGTGTCGGCATGACTCATCCATACTTTTAGTATTCTTTGATTGTCTTCTGTAAAATCACTGAGATCACCTAACAATTGACTATTTCCACAATTTATTACTTCTGTGTAGCCGAATTCTCTGTTTTCTAAACTATTAACCATCCCACCTAATTCCATAGCCATAGCTTGCATTCCATAACATATTCCAAGTATCGGAATACCAAGCTGAAATATAGAAGGCGGTAATTTTAATTTCAAATCTTCCTCATGAGCAGAGGCAAAACTACCAGATAAAATAATACCCTTTAATCCCTTATTTATATGCTCTTGTAAAGTTTTTTCACTGATATCATTAGATTCAACTTCAGTGTAAACACCTATTTCTCTTATTCTTCTAGCTATAAGTTGTGTAACTTGTGAGCCGTAGTCAACTACTAAAATATGTTCGTTCATATATTAATTTATCTGTTTATAACTTTCTATTAATCTGATCTATAATTAGGAGCTTCTTTTGTGATATTTATATCATGCACATGAGACTCGTATATCCCAGACGATGTAATTTCAACGAATTCTGTTTTCTCTTGCATATCTCTTATAGAAGAGCAACCACAATAGCCCATTGAAGCACGTAAACCGCCTATAAGTTGATATATTATTGATATGACACTGCCCTTATAAGCAACCCTTCCTTCTACTCCTTCTGGCACTAATTTATCAGTGTTTTTATTGCTTTGAAAATATCTATCTGCAGAGCCATTTGCCATAGCGCCAATACTACCCATGCCTCTATAAGATTTATAGGTTCTTCCTTGAAATATTGTAACTTCCCCAGGGGCTTCTTCTGTTCCTGCAAAAATACTTCCCATCATACATGAAGAAGCGCCAGCAGCTATAGCTTTAGCTATATCTCCTGAATATCTGATCCCACCATCTGCTATTATAGGAACATTAGACCCTTTTATAGCCTTAGAGACATCTGATATTGCAGTTATTTGAGGTATTCCAACTCCAGATATTATCCTGGTGGTACAAATAGATCCTGGGCCGATACCAACCTTAATACCATCTACTCCTTGTTCTATTAGGCTTTTTGCAGCAACTCCAGTAGCAATATTACCTCCTATTATATCCAGATCAGGAAAATTATTTTTTATCCATCTAATCCTATCCAGGACTCCTTTAGAATGTCCATGTGCTGTATCTACAATTACAACATCTACACCCGAATTAACAAGAGACTCAATTCTTTCCTCTGTGCCCGGATTAATACCTACAGCAGCTCCAACTATTAATTGACCTCTAGAATCTTTACTAGCAATTGGATGTTCAGTATTTTTAACTATGTCCTTAACAGTAGCTAGACCACGCAGTTTAAAATCATCATTTACTATAAGTACCCTTTCAAGTCTATGCTTATGCATTAGGGATTTAGCTTCGTCTAAAGTAGCTCCTTCTTTCATGACTATGAGACGCTCTTTCGGGGTCATGATATTTTTAAGTGGCTGATTAAGATTATCTTCAAATCTTAGATCACGATTTGTGATGATACCAACAACAACATCGTTATTTACTACAGGCAATCCCGAGATACCAAATTTTTTTTGCAAAGATATGGCATCCCCTACTTTCATTTCTGGAGTTACTGTTATTGGATCTATAACTATACCAAACTCATGCCTTTTAACACATGATACTTCTTTAGCTTGTTCTTCTATTGTTAAATTCTTATGAATTATTCCTATTCCCCCTTCTTGAGCAAGTGCTATTGCTAGACTGGATTCTGTAACAGTATCCATTGCAGCAGATACTAGTGGTATATTAAGGCTAATATTTTTAGTTAACATAGTTAACAAAGAAGCATCTTTTGGTAGAATTTCAGAATATGATGGTACTAATAGAACATCATCAAATGTAAGGGCTTTTTTAGATATACGCATCGTAAGTACTTTAAAATTATATTCTTGAAATTGTACTTTATAAATTACCAATAAAAAAGCGTGACTTTAAAAAGCCACGCTTTTTCTTCTGTAATATTTAAATTATTATTTTTTCAGCAACATCTAACATTACCATTAGACCCATATCTAGAATCTTGACATGTTTTGAAAAATTCCTCATATGTCATCGGTTCTTTATCTGGATGCGTTTTTTTGATATGGTTAACATAGTTTTCATAACTATGAATTCCAACCATTAACCTAAGAGTATCACCAAGGTATTTGCTAGCTGTCACAGCCTTTTTACCAAAATCAAATAACATTTAAATTTTCCCTATAGTCTAAGATTCTATACATGTTGGATTAATATTTCTCCTTGCTTCTAATATAGATTTAACTCCGTAAAACATTAAGCTTATAACAACTAGCATAAATAGAGAGCATAAGGTAGCATTTACGTAGTCATTGGTAATTATTGTTTGCATCTCTGAAATTGATCCAGCTGGAAATAATATATTTCCTTGAGTAATTGCTTCTTTATATAACATTGCGTGAGATATAAAACCAACATTAGGATTAATGTCAAATAATTTTTGCCATGCAGCACATAACGTACATATCAATAACCATACAGTTGGTATTATTGTTACCCATGCATACTTGTCTCGTTTCATCTTAAACAAAATAACTGTACTCATTATCAAAGCTATAGCTGCTAACATCTGATTTGCCATTCCAAATAATGGCCACAAAGTATTTATACCACCTAAAGGATCTTCTACACCTTGATATAAAAAATATCCCCATGATGCCACACAAAAGCTAGTTGCTAATATGCTTGCAAAAATTGAGTCAGTACGCTTCAATGAAGGGACAAATGTTCCTAGAAGATCTTGCAACATAAATCTACCTGATCTAGTTCCAGCATCAACTGCGGTTAATATAAATAATGCTTCAAATAATATAGCAAAGTGATACCAGAAACCCATCATAGAAGGACCACCAATTAATTGATGAAAAATATGAGCCATGCAAACAGCTAAAGTAGGAGCACCACCTACTCTTGAAATAATAGTTGGCTCACCAACATTTTGAGCAATCTGTACTAATTCATCTGGTCTTATCACAAAACCCCAATTTGAGACAACTTGTGCAACTTCTTCTGGAGTTGTTCCTATGAAAGCAGCTGGACTATTCATTGCATAATACACACCTGGATCTATTATACAAGCTGCTATCAAAGCCATGATAGCGACGAAAGATTCCATCACCATGCTTCCATAACCAATATATCTTGTTTGAACCTCGTTTTCTATTAGCTTTGGAGTAGTGCCTGATGCTATCAGGGCATGAAACCCAGAAACTGCGCCACATGCTATTGTAATAAATAAGAATGGAAATAATTTACCAGACCAAACAGGACCGTTGCCATCAGCAAATTGTGGTACAAATGCAGGCATTTTGATCTCTGGTGCTACAATAATTATACCTGCAGCCAAACCTAGTATTGTTCCTATCTTTAAAAAAGTTGATAAGTAATCACGAGGGGCAAGTAATAACCATATAGGCAATACAGATGCTATGAAACCATAACCAATTAATATCCATGTAAGAGTTTTTCCATCCCAATCAAATATATATGACAATGTTTGATTAGTCATGGCTTCTTGCCCAAATACTATTGCTCCCATTAGCAAGGCAAACCCAATAATTGATATTTCACCAATTTTTCCTGGTCTAATGTAGCGTAAATAAACTCCCATAAACAGAGCAATCGGAACAGTTGATGATACAGCAAAAGCTCCCCAAGGAGAGTGTGTTAAAGCTTTAACAACTATAAGTGCTAATACAGCTAATATTATAATCATTATGATAAATGTACCAAATAGAGCTATTAATCCAGGTACTGGACCTAACTCTGATTTTATGATTTCACCTAATGATTTACCATCACGTCTTGTTGAAATAAACAAAACAATAAAGTCTTGAACAGCTCCAATAAAAACCACACCAGCAAGAATCCATAACATTCCTGGTAAATAACCAATTTGTGCAGCCAATACTGGTCCTACTAATGGTCCAGCACCTGCTATTGCTGCAAAATGATGACCAAATAGTATATGTTTATTGGTTGGAACATAATCTATTCCATCGTTAAATCTCCAAGCTGGACTTAGACGCTTGGGATTTAACTGGAAAACTTTCTCAGCAATAAACTTACTGTAATATCTATAAGCTATTAAATATACGCACACAGAAGCTGTTAAAAGCCACAAAGCATTTATAGTTTCACCGCGATTTAAAGCAATAACTCCCAGAGAAGATGCGCCTAGAATTGAAATGGCTATCCAGATTAGGTGCTTACTAAAGCTCCTCCTACTACTTTGCATAATAATTGACTCCTCTCGCACGAAATAATTCCTACGAGGCTTAGATTCTGAGAAGAGTAATTTTTTCTCAGAGGGGTGTGTTGTTACAAGGATATAATAAAATACTTTCATAAAATTTAAGAAACTTTATGAAACCATATTAATTAAGTCTATTTTAAAACCTACGGATATCTATTTGATTGTCTATAATATCTTTCTCCCATAATAAAACTTCCAATGAATATTGAAGAATTATATGGTACTGTGTTGTCGAATGCACGGAATTTTTGAAATTATTGTTATAATGTTTATACAAAGATATATTATTTATTTGTTTGTGAATCGATTACGCTTTTATGCCATCTATCTAAATGTTTTTTCATAAATTCTGGATATTTGTTGTATATAATGTCAGCAGCCCTATGGGCTAGTTCTATAATTCTAACATCATTGTCTAAATCGCAGAATTTTAGTAGACTAATTCCAGACTGCTTGGTTCCAAGAAAATCTCCAGGTCCACGTATCTTTAAGTCACGGCTTGCTATTTCAAATCCATCAGATGTTTCAAACATTGCCTTTAATCGGTATTTTGCAATAGTTGATAAAAGATTTTTATATAATAAAACACATGTGGACTCAACATCTCCTCTACCGACTCTACCACGTAACTGATGGAGTTGAGCTAATCCAAATCTTTCTGCATGATCTATAATCATTATAGAGGCATTGGGAATATCAACACCAACTTCTATAACAGTGGTAGCCACTAAGATATCTAAATCGCCATCTCGAAATGATTTCATTGTATTCACTTTCTCTTGGCCAGATATTTGACTATGTATTAATCCAATATTTAAATCTGTAAATCTATCTTTTATATGATTAAAAGTATTAACTGCATTTTGTAGATCATTTTTCTCTGTATCGTGCACTAACGGACAAACCCAGTAAGCTTGATTTCCATTTCTAACTGATGATGCGACATGCATTAATACTTTTTCACGACGATCATCTGATATTAATTTTGTAGTTATTGGTTTTCTGTTTTGAGGAAGCTCGTCTATAATAGAAATCTCCATATCTGATAGAAATGCCATGGCCAACGTTCTAGGTATTGGTGTTGCGCTCATTGACAATAAATGAGGATATATAGTTTCATTTTCTTTTTCAGCTCCTTTTTTATACAAAGATAATCTTTGTTCTACCCCAAAACGATGTTCTTCATCTATTATCGATAACCCTAATTCTTTGAATTTTATATATTCTTGTATTAAGGACTGTGTTCCAATAATTAGGCTAATATTCCCATTTAATACGTTGTCTTTAATAATATTTCTTTCTCTAATAGATTTACTGCTTGTAATTAATTCTGTATTTATTCCTAGTCTAGAAAACCACAGGCTTATTTTAGAATAATGTTGTTCTGCTAATATTTCAGTAGGAGTCATTATAGCTACTTGTGTTTTGTTTGTTATAGCTTGTAAGGCAGCAATAACAGCAACTATTGTCTTACCGCTACCAACATCTCCTTGCAATAAACGATACATAGGATAGCCATGAGTTAAATCAAAAGATATTTCTTTTATAGCTCTTTTTTGTGCTTTTGTTAAATCAATACCAGTTATATTTATAAGATTTTTTACATTATTCCAGAATTCTTTATTTGCCTGTAGGGATCTTGCTTTGTTTTTTTTTCTTATATTTCGCGAGATTTCTAAAGACAATTGATTTGCTAATAATTCATCAAATTTTATCCTGAACCAAGCTGGATGTGTTTTTTGTAATAGTGAATTAATTGGTATATTTATAGATGGACTATGTATAGCTCTTATAGCACTAGAAAAAGTCATCAAGTTAAATGATTTAATTATATTTTCTGGTAAAGTGTCACATATATTTTGCTTATTAATTAAATCTGCTATCTTTTTTCTAATTTTTAACTGACTCATGCCTTTAATTGAATGATATATTGGAGTTAAAAACTTAGATAAATCTTTATGACGGTCGTATATTTTAGGGTGTATAATTTCAGTAGTTAAGAAGTTTTTTCTTATCTCACCACCAATTCTTATTTTATTACCGACGATAAAATTCTTGAAATAAGATTCATGGAAGTGAAACCACCTTAATTGCAAATCTCCACTTCCATCTGTCAATATAATAATTAGATTCTTTTTTTTATTATGATACTTTATATAGACATCTCTAATAATTCCATCAACAATAGAATAAGAGTTTTTTTGTAATGTTTCTATTTTTGTCACAGCCGTTTCATTTTCATAACGAAACGGCATATGAAGAATTAAACTATCTTGTTCATTTAATCCCATTTTTCTTAAGATTTAAATATGTTCCAGTACTTTTAATAGCCATATAATACTCAATTTATGATAAATATCAATATATTGGATTACAAAAATACTTGAAATAATTTACTCTATATTTACATTGATAGTATAACTTCAATCTCAAATTTCGCACCTTTTGGTAAACTAGATACTTCTAAAGTAGTTCTAGCTGGGAACGGTTTTGGAAACAAATCAGACATTATACTATTAACTGTTTCAAATTTACTTAAATCAGTTAAATATAAAGTAGTTTTAATAATATTATCTAAAGATGCTCCTGAAGCCTCTATAACACATATCATGTTTTTAAAAGCTTGTTTAACTTGTAGATCAAAGCTTCTGTCTTCAAGTTTTCCTGTGCTTGGATCTAAGCCTATTTGTCCAGATAAAAATACCATTTTGTTAGGAGAACAGGATACTGCCTGAGAATATGGTCCTACAGCAGCTGGCGCTTTATCAGTGTGAATTATTTGTTTATTCATAAAAATTTACCTTAAAAATTAATTATTAACAAAAGCTCTTTCTATTACATAATCACCAACTCCATTTACATTTGAAGAAGCCTTGAAGCCTAGTTCATCTAAGATTTTGCTTATATCCATCAAAGCTTGAGGACTACCGCAAATCATAGCACGATCGGTTTTACAATCTATGTTTGATAGTCCTGTCTTATTAAAGAATTCATCAGAATTTATTAAATTAGTTATCCTAGAATTGCTATAAAAATCTTGTCTGGTAACAGTAGGATAATAAATTAATTTTTCTTTTACCTCACTACCAATCAGTTCATTGTTTGGTAATTGTTCTTCTATCATTTGTTTATAGGCTAATTCATTTATAGATCTTACTGAATGTATAAGAATTACTTTTTCAAAAATCTCGTAAATCTTGTAGTCCTTTATTATGCTTAAAAAAGGAGCTAGTCCTGTTCCTGTTGCAAATAGAAACAATCTTTTTCCTGGTTTTAAGTTATCAGTAACTAAAGTGCCGACAGACTTATTGCTCACAAATATTTCATCACCAGTTTTTAATTGTTTTAATTTAGATGTTAATAGTCCATTGGGGACTTTTATGCTTAAAAATTCCAAATAATCCTCATAATTAGCACTAGCTATGCTATAAGCTCTCATTAATGGCCTGTCATTAAGCATTAATCCAATCATAACAAAATGTCCATTGATGAACCTGAATGATCTGTTTCTAGTTGTCCTGAAAGAAAAGAGTTTCTCACTCCAATGATGGACATCTATAATTTTTTCAATATTTATATTATTCATTGCAATTTCATATTTCATATAAGATTTATAACTATAATTCGATTATAAAATATAATTTTAAGTAATAGTGTACTTATATTGTATTTGTATTTATCTTATAAAAATTGCTTGAAGGTCATTAAGAAATTTCCATCCAAGAGGTGTTGCTATAAATTTTTCACTGTTTTTAGATAATAACTTTCTTTCATAAGCTATATTCAGCTTTTCTTTCATTATATCAACAGACAACCCAGTACGAAATTTAAATAATTGTTTGCTGACACCGTCTTTTAGTCTTAAAACATTTAACATAAACTCAAAAGGAAGTTCCTCATTTGAAATATAAATGCTATCAATGATATGGCTATTATTCATTTTCATAGCTTTATTCATCCATAAACTAGGATTATAAATTCTTTTCTGTCTTATTATCTTATTATGAAAAGATATTTTACTATGCGCACCAGGACCTATACCTAAGTAATCACCAAATGTCCAATAATTTACATTATGTATTGATTTGAATCTGTCCTTTGAGTAAGCTGATATTTCATACCTCTTCATTCCTATTTCTCCCAATTCTGATTCTATTAAATCCTCCATATCAGACGAGGTATCCTCAGCAGGTAGATCTATTGGTAGTTTTTTTGAGAAAAATGTATTAGGTTCTATTGTAAGATGATATATAGAAAGATGTTTAGTATTGAATGATTTCACTAAATTTAAATCATTTACAAAATTATCAATAGTCTGACCAGGTAATGAAAACATTATATCAATATTTACATTTTCCACTAAATTCTGTGCACAAGAAATTGAGTTTAATGCATCTTGTCTATCATGTATTCTTCCTATTTTTTTTAAATTATTGTTATCAAAACTTTGTACACCTATAGAAAAACGATTTATACCGCTCTCTTTAAATCCCTTCATTTTTAATGAATCAACTGTACCAGGATTTACTTCCATAGTTAATTCAGCATTTGGTAAGATCTTTAGATATGTTCTTAGCATTTCTAGTATTTTATCTATAGTTTTAACTGATAAAATGCTAGGAGTTCCTCCACCAATAAAAACAGAGATAATAGATCTATTCCATATCAGTGCCAGTGATTGCTCCAAATCGCATCGTAAAGATTCTAGAAATATTGTTTCGTCAATATTACTTGGATCTTTACTATGAGAATTAAAATCACAATATGGGCATTTGCTAACACACCACGGGATATGTACATAAATAGATAATGGCGGGAGAGTTTTTATAAAAATATCATTATCAGAATTTATATTGTTATTTTTCTTTTCTATTTTTATAGGAATTGTAATCATGAAGTTACTATGCATGCATAATTTTATTTATTAATTTGCCTACTGCAATAGATCTATGGCTTATCAAATTTTTTTCTTTCATGGTCATTGACGCTATTGTCTTTCCAAATTTTGGTAAGTAAAAATGTGGGTCATAGCCAAATCCATTATTTCCTGACGGCTCATCTACTATCTCTCCATACAATCTTCCTTCAGAAATCAATGGAGTAGGATCGTCGGGATTATTTAGGAAAACAATAACACTTACATAGTAAGCCTTACGATTATCTATATTATTTAAATTTCGTATTAATAAATTATTATTAGAAATCCTGCTATTCGGTTTATCTAATAAAGCATATCTAGCTGAAAATATTCCAGGATAATTATTTAAAGCATCAACACATAAACCAGAATCCTCTGCTATTGTTGGCAGATTAGTTAATCTAGAAATATGTCTAGCTTTTTCTATTGCATTTTCTATAAAAGTAATATGTTTTTCGTTAGTAGCATTAATACCAAATTTGCTTTGAGGTATTATATCTATGGTATTTTTTGAAAAAATATCTACAAACTCTTTAATCTTGTTAGGGTTTGTAGAAGCTAAAACTAATTTGTTAATTTTTTTAATTCCATCTAAAACTTCTTCTGATTGCAGAAAATATAATTTTCTATTAATTTTTATTAATCTTATACTAATTATTAAAACTACTTAATAATATCACATGCTCTATTTCCAAGAATAGTTTCTAATTCCATTAGATTATTATCCTTTATTAAAAATATTTTGTTACGTATAATTAATATTATTGAATATTATAATAATTTTTTATGTATATATTTATAGTATTCTAATTAATAATCTGTTGAGTCATTTTAACTTATTATTATTTATAACAGTATGCAAGATGTAATTATTTATTAATGGTAATATAACTATGGAAGAACATTCTTGTAAAAACGTCAATATACGTCATTTTCTACAATTAAAAGATCTAACAAAAGAAGAAATTCTTTATGTGTTAAAGCGTGCTAGTTTGATTAAATCAAAATTCAAAAATTATGAAACACACATGCCTTTGCATGATCGTACACTAGCTATGATTTTTGAGAAAGCTAGTACAAGAACTAGAGTTTCTTTTGAAGCCGGAATGTATCAAATGGGAGGATCCGTAATCAATCTAACAAATAATGATTCTCAACTTGGAAGATCAGAGCCGATTGAAGATACAGCTAAAGTTATATCTAGAATGGTTGATATAGTAATGATTAGAACTTTTGATCAGATTAGAATTGAGAAATTTGCTAAACATTCACGTGTACCAGTTATCAATGGTTTGACTAATGAATTCCATCCTTGTCAAATTTTAGCTGATATATTTACTTTCTTAGAACATAGAGACTCTATAGTTGGAAAAAAAATAGCATGGATCGGCGATGCTAATAATATGTCTTATACATGGGTGCAAGCAGCTGAAATTCTTGGTTTTACACTACACTTTTCCTCTCCTGCCGACTACAAGATGGATAGTTCCATAGTAGGAAATGTTTCAAGTTCTTATTTAAAGCAATTTAATGACCCTAGAGAAGCATGTAGAGATGTTGATCTCGTGACGACCGATGTCTGGACAAGCATGGGTTATGAATCCGAAAATGTAAAAAGATCGAAAGCTTTTGCTGATTGGATAGTAGATGATAGTATGATGTCCATGGCAAACAGTGATGCTTTATTTATGCATTGTCTCCCGGCACATAGAGGTGAGGAAGTAACCGCAAGTGTTATAGATGGCCCTCAGAGTGTCGTATGGGATGAAGCAGAAAATCGCATGCATGTACAAAAAGCATTAATGGAATTTCTTATACTAGGGAAACTTTAATATATAAAAATGCCTATATTCAATGAAAGAACTATAGGCATTTTTATTCTTGTTTGGTGGGTGCTACAGGATTCGAACCTGTGACCTACGCCTTGTAAGGGCGCCGCTCTACCAACTGAGCTAAGCACCCTAATTCTCAATCAAGGCCACAACTCAAGATAACATCACATTCTACACTTAATCTATAAAATAGCAAGCATATTTTTCAATACTTATTAATTTACTGCTTCCTTTAAGGCTTTGCCTGGCTTAAATTTAGGAACTCTGGTTTTTTTGATCTTTATTGTTTCACCGGTACGTGGATTACGTCCTGTTCTTTCTGCTCTAGTTGATACAGCAAAAGAACCAAAACCTACCAATGTTACAGTATCACCTTTTTTCATTGTGTTTTTAATAGCATCTAGAAAAGAATCTATAGCTCTATTAGCTGATGCTTTTGATATACCGGCATTAACAGCAATGTGATCAATGAGTTCTGTTTTATTCATTTATATTATCCTTTAAAAATTTGAAGACTGGAGTATTGAAGCTTGATTACAATCTCAACTAAACATTAACATGCATACTGCATGTGAAATTTAAATATCACAATTTAGATCTATAACCATTATTAGGCATTGTTACTAATAACGATGTCAAGCATAAATAAATTTAAAATGTTGTTTTTGATATTTATTTAGCTAAATTGTTACAATATATTTATAAATTTTCTTTGACGTACTGTTTCATACAGACAGATGGCTGTAGCAACTCCTACATTTAGACTCATTACATTACCAATCATAGGAATTTTGACAACTTCATCACACGTTTCTCTTGTTAACCGGCGCATTCCCTTACCTTCAGAACCAACAACCCAGGCTATTGGTCTATTTGTATTTACTTCATATATGCTTTTACAAGCATTACTATCAGTTCCTATTAGTGTTATTCCATAATCCTTAAGTAATCTCATAGTTCTTGCAAGATTTGTCACTGATATATAGGGCACCGTATCAGAGGCACCACAAGACACTTTACTTACTACTGGATTAGTAATATTCGCTGAACGATCGCGAGGGGATATTATAGCATCGACCCCTGATGCATTAGCTGAACGAAAACATGATCCCAAATTGTGTGGATCTGTTATTTCATCAAGAATTAATAACAAAGGATTTTCACTATTAGAATCAAGCACATCTTCTATACTTGCGATTTTCGTATTAGACTTGATGCAAGCTGCCACAACACCTTGATTTTTTACACCATTAGATAAATTATTTAGCCTATCTGACTCAACGTAACATAGTTCACATTTATTTTCCTCAGCTTTTTTAATAAGATCTAAGGTCCTTTTGTCTTTTCGTTTACTATCTATATATATTATTCTTATAGAAGCAGGGTCTTGATTTAATCTCATTAATACAGAATGGAAACCAATCATAGTTTGCGTGGAAGACATATATTTAAATCCTAAAATTTATAGAATGCATTAGAATTATTCTAAACATGTCAATTATCGCTATAATCTTTACATAATCAAGCTATTTATTATCAGTGAAATCTTTCAAGATACATAAATATATTTGTCCTGATTCAATGACAACTTTATTTATTTTTACCTGTACAGTATCGCCGATCTGATAACGTTTATTAGATATATCACATTCTATGTATTTTAATACTTTATTAAGTTTAAATTTATTTGTTAATTCTATTATAGGTACAAAACCATCTATTTTTAAAGAATCTATAGTAACAAAAATACCAGTGCTTACTACAGCAGAAATTACACCATAAAATGACTCACCTTCAAATTTTTGAGCAAAAACACATTTCAACCAATTATCAGCATATCTTGATGCCTCAAAAGCCCTTCTTTCATAAGATGATGTAAGACTTGCTATCACCTCTAACTCATCATATGAATAAACAGGTTGTGTTTTATTTAAATTAGAGCATCTATCATGATGATAAATTATGTTTTTTATTATGCGATGATTAATTAAATCAGGATATCTCCTTATAGGAGAAGTAAAATGAGTGTATAAATCATATGAAAGTCCGAAATGTCCAATATTATCAACACTATAAGTAGCAGTCTGTAGTGATTGCAGTAATAGTGTCTGTAATATGTTAAATTTATGATGGTTGGATATTAATTCAAGTAAATTATGATAATGTTTTGGTTTGTTAAGATTATTTGATACATTTATTCCTATGTGATTTAGGAATATCTTTAGATTTTTTATACTCTCTCTAGAAGGTTTATCGTGTATCCTATAGATGCACTCAAATTTATTTTTTTCTATAAAATAAGCAGCACAAGTATTAGCCAACAACATACATTCTTCAACAATCCGATGAGCGTCATTTCTTTTTCTGAGCGCTATATCAGAAATTTTTCCGCTATTATCAAATAAAATTTGAGTTTCTTGTATATTAAAGTCGATTGCGCCTCTATCAATGCGTTTCTCTATTAGAATATTAAATAATTTGCCTAGATCATTAATATTTTTATTAATTAAGGCATCTTGTGTAATATCTACACCATTTCTGATATCTAAAACCTTATTGTAAGTTAATCTTTCTTTTGAATTTATAATTGCTTCATAAAATTTACAGTTATCTCTGATTTCTTTATCTGATGATTTTGGTGAAATTAATAACTCACATACTAAAACTAATCTATCTTTTCTAGGCAATAATGAACATATATCATTAGATAATTTTTCAGGCAACATCGGTATCACTTCATTCGAAAAGTAAATACTAGTACCTCTTTCTAAAGCTGTTTTATCTAAAACGCTATCTTTTTTAACGTAATGACTAACATCAGCAATTGCGACAAATAGTCTGTATGAGGTTTTTTTTCTGTTGCCTTGATTAACACATATTTCTTCACAATAAATAGCATCATCAAAGTCTCTAGCATTATCATCATCTATGGTTATAAATGGCAAATTGCGTAGGTCGGTTCTAGTCTTTAAATCATACTCTGTTATATCGCTTGATATAAGTTCAGACTGATTGATAGTTTCTTTTGAAAAAAGATTAGGAATATTAAAATTTTCTATAGCTATTTTGTTTTCTATTTGATTTTCGTGTATATCTCCAATAAAACTTGTTATAACGCCAAGTGGTTGGAATTGTTGTGATGGCTGTCTGGTAATTTTTATACAAACCACACAATCATTTTTTAAGTTAAAATCACTAGAATTAGTTATGATTATTTTTCTATTAATATTATTATTTATAGGGATACATAGAGATAAACCTTCTTCTATTATAGTTTTCCCTAATAGTCTGCTTGTGGATCTTTTTACAACCTCAACTATAATAAATTCATTTTTTTTTGTTTTTGAGTTCACTTTCTTTTTAACATTTACCCAATCCCCGTGAAAAACTTTCATCATTTCTTTTGGTGAAATATATAGGTTGTTTTTTTTGTTAATATCTTGTTTTAAGAACCCATTTCCAGATTTTGTATATATTACTTGACCATATATGAATTTAGTTTTTTTATTTTCTCTTAGAACATCTTTATCTATAGTAATTTGACTATCTCTTTCCATAGCAAATAAACGTTTATCTATTCCTAATAAGGTTGTTTCATCCTTTATAGAAAAAATATTTATTAGTTCCGATTTAACAATAACTCCAGTTTCTCTTATGACTGATAAAATATCTTCGCGACTTGGAACATGTGGATCTGCCCAAATGCTATTAGAATATGGTAATGTTTTTGTATTAGTATAGTTAATATCTTTTAATTTTGTATCTTTTAATTTTGCCAATGTTAGTATTTCCGTATATAATTTATCGCTTAGGTTTTGTTTGATAGCTTGTTCTAATTATTCAAACTTGCCCAGATGGCGGAATTGGTAGACGCGCATGGTTCAGGTCCATGTGTCTTTAATGACTTGGAGGTTCAAGTCCTCTTCTGGGCACCATAGAGTTTTCTATATTATATTTTTAATATTTATTATTTTTATTTGTAAAATTATTATTATACATTCAAATAATTATGTTAGAATCGAATTGTCGTGAAAGTGGCGCATTAGCTCAGTCGGTTAGAGCGACGGAATCATAATCCGCAGGTCCCCTGTTCGAGTCAGGGATGCGCCACCACTGTCCCTTTTATTTAATCTTTCCCAAAACATTATCCAAATCCAAGGTAAGTCCTTCAGATAATCCTATATATGATCTTGGTTCGAGAGATATTAAATATTCTTTTGCTTCTGATGGGATATTCAACTTAGTAATGAAAACACGTAAATCATCTTTATTAATTCTCTTTCCTCTCGTTAATTCCTTAAGTTGCTCGTACGGTTTTTCTATCCCATACCTTCTCATTACTGTTTGTATTGGTTCTGCCAAAACTTCCCATGAGTTATTTAAATCATTATCGATAGAATCTTTGTTGATTGATAATTTATTTAAACCTCTCAGACATGCTTCCCATGCAATAATACAGTAACCTATAGCTACTCCTATATTACGCAATACCGTAGAATCTGTTAAATCTCTTTGCCATCTAGATACCGGTAATTTATCAGACATATGCCTTAGCAACGAATTAGCAAGTCCTATATTGCCTTCAGAATTCTCAAAATCTATTGGGTTTATTTTATGAGGCATTGTTGAAGAACCAACTTCACCTTCTTTAGGTATTTGCTTAAAGTACCCCAAAGATATATACCCCCAAATATCTCTATCTAGATCTAATATAATCGTATTCACGCGAGATATTGAGTCAAACAATTCTGCTATCCAGTCATGTGGTTCTATCTGAGTAGTGTGGGTATTTTGAGTAAGCCCTAATTTTTTTATTATATTTTTAGTTAAAAATTTCCAATCAATATTTGGATATGTAGCTATATGAGCATTATAGTTACCTGTTGCTCCATTAAGTTTTGCCAATATAACTACATTTTTTATTTTTTCAATTGCGTGACATAATCTTACAACAACATTCGCTAATTCTTTTCCAACTGTAGTTGGACTAGCCGGTTGACCATGAGTCCTAGATAACATTGGTTGAGAACTATATAATTTTGCTATATTAGCGATTTTATCGGTTAATTTTTTTATTGTTGGCAATATAACATTGTCACGTGTTCTAGATAACATTAACGCATAAGATACGTTATTAATGTCTTCTGATGTACAAGCAAAATGAATAAATTCTATAGCATCTATCAATTCCTTATTACCGGAATTAATTATCTGTTCTTTCAACCAATATTCTACAGCTTTAACATCATGATTAGTTGTTTTCTCGATAGATTTTATTTTTTCAGCATCCTTTAGTGAAAAATTATTCACTAAAGAATTTAACTTTTCTTTAGATTGTTCAGAAAAACATTTTAGTCCTGGAAGATTTGAATCTGCCAAATTAATCAACCAGGCAACTTCTACCTCAACTCTATGAGCCATAAAAGCTGCTTCTGAAAGTAGTGGTCTAAGAATATCTACATACGAAGAGTATCTACCATCTAATGGAGAAATTGCATTAAGTTGTTTTGAAATATCCATATTGCCTACCCTTATATCTTAGAATATTTAAATTCATTAAGTTATTTTATTAGAATTTATAAAAAACATTAATAGACGGGAATTAATAAATTATCCCTCCTCCCATGCAAATATTATCATCATAAATCACAACTGACTGGCCTGGTGTTATAGCCCATTGTTTTTCTGTGAAAACCATTTCTAATTCATCATTGTTTAAGTTTAATAATTTACACTCTGAGTCTGTTTGTCTATATCTAGTCTTAGCATGATATGTAATGTTCTTTATAGCTGGCATCGACTCATCTATCCAATGGACATTAGCAGCCTGTAATCGACTTGAGTTTAATAATTGATGTTCTCTACCCCTAACCACATAAATTATATTATTTTTTAAATCTTTACGTGCTACATACCAAGCACCAGCATCAAAGTTGTGTAAGGAGGTATAATTTTTTATTCCGCCTATGCCAAGGCCTTTTCTCTGACCTAAAGTGTAGAAATGAACTCCTTTATGGGTCCCTATTTTTTTTCCATCAATAGTTAGAATATCTCCTTTTCTTGTCGGGATAAATTTTTCTAAAAATGTTGAGAATAATTTTTCTCCAATAAAACATATGCCAGTAGAATCTTTTTTGTTGAAATTATGTAACCCTATTTTTTTAGCGATTTCTCGAACTTTTGTTTTCTCCATTTCTCCTAGAGGAAATATGGATCGAGATAATTGTTCCTGATTTAGTCTATATAAAAAGTAGCTTTGATCCTTTTTTAGGTCTATTGCTTTTAATAGATGGTATTTATAACCCATCTTTCTTATGCGAGCATAATGACCAGTAGCTATGTATTGAGCTCCAAGTTGCAAACAATAGTCAAGAAATACTCGAAATTTTATCTCTGAATTACACAATATGTCTGGATTTGGAGTTCTGCCTAATGAGTACTCTTCTAAAAAAATCGAGAAAACTTTATCTTTATATTCTTTAGAAAAATTTATATATTCAAAATCTATACCTATTTTATCAGCTACACTGGCTGCATCTATTAAATCATCTTTATATGTACAATTAGATGACTCGTTATCCTCCCAGTTTCTCATAAACAAACCAACAACCTTACAGCCACTTTGTTTAAGAATCCAAGCTGCAACAGAAGAATCCACTCCTCCAGACATCCCTACTATTACTAACTTATTTTTAATGTTATCTGCATTATTTAAAAGAAACATATCAATATTATTCTTCATAAATTATTTTTATAATTACAACATAATAAATTCTACATTCCAGTAATATTCTAGCGAAAATGATTTAAACAAAAGCAAAATAATTACATTAAAACTCATAAATAACACTTATATAAAAACAAGTTATTAATCTATATTATATATTTTATTAATCATGTTCATGCGCTAAAACTTGTCTACGAGTTTTAACAGCTTTAGCTAGACGTTCTAGGACACTAACGGTCGTATCCCAATCAATACAAGCATCAGTAACACTTTTTCCATAAACAAGATCCTGTACATTACTCATATCTTGTCTTCCTGACTCAATGAAACTTTCTATCATAACACCAACTATTCTTGACTCTCCGTTTTCTAGTTGTTTAGAGATATTTTCTATTACTATGGGTTGATTGTTATGATTTTTATTGCTATTAGAATGACTGGCATCTATCATAATTCTAGAAGCAAGACCAGCTCTCCCGAGTTCTTCACATGAGTTTTGAATACTTTCAGCATCATAATTAGGTTTTTTGCCTCCCCTTAAGATAATATGACAGTTTTCATTACCTTCTGTGGATATTATTGCAGAATGACCTCCTTTGGTCACTGACAAAAAATGGTGAGGTTGTGAAGCGGTTTTTATTGCATCAATTGCTATTTTTATATTACCGTCTGTACCATTTTTAAAACCTACAGGACAAGATAAACCGGAGGCTAATTCTCTGTGAGATTGGCTTTCAGTAGTTCTTGCTCCAATAGCTCCCCAAGAAACAAGATCAGCTATGTATTGTGGAGTTATCATGTCTAAGTATTCACAACCTGCTGGCAATCCAAAACCATTTATTGTTAACAATAATCTTCTTGCTATACGTATGCCTTTATTTATATTAAAACTATCATCTAAATCCGGATCGTTGATTAGACCTTTCCATCCAATAGTAGTACGAGGTTTTTCAAAATACACTCGCATCACAACTTCTAATTCTTTCTTAAGTTTTTTTCTAACTTCATTTAATCTTTTAGCATAATCTAAAGCAGATGTCTCATCATGTATAGAGCAAGGACCAACTACAACTATTAATCTGTCATCCATACCATACAATATTTTATGTATGGCCTCTCTTGCTGAGTGCACTACCGCTGATGCTTCCTTTGTACACTCTAATTCTTTCATTACAGCGGCAGGAGGATTTAATTCTTTAATTTCACGTATACGAAGGTCATCTGTATTATGAGACACTATATTGCTCCATGATATAATTACAATATTTTAAAATTTCTCTAACTAATTCTAGCACATGAGTAAATTCTTTAGAAAATTAAATTAAATTTTTTATAAACTAACCTGTTCCTCCTACTGTTAGTCTATCTATGCGCACAGTAGGCATACCAACACCGACAGGTATATTCTGGCCATCTTTACCACAAACACCAACCCCTGAGTCTAGTGATAAATCATTACCTATCATAGATATCTGTTGCATAACATCAGGACCGCTCCCTATAATAGTTGCCCCTTTAACAGGATTAGTTATTTTACCATTTTCTATTATATATGCTTCAGATGCTGAAAAAACAAATTTTCCACTAGTTATATCAACCTGACCGCCAGAAAAATTAACAGCATACAATCCCTTTTTTACAGAAGAGATAATTTCTTTCGGATCGTTCATGCCTCCGAGCATATAAGTATTTGTCATTCTTGGTAATGGAATATGAGCAAATGATTCACGACGACCATTACCAGTGGGGAGCACCCCCATCAGATTAGAATTCATTATGTCGTGCATGTACCCTTTTAATATGCCATCCTCAATTAAAATATTTTTCTTTGTTATATTTCCTTCATCGTCTATATTAAGCGATCCTCTACGATTTGGAATCGTGCCATCATCTACTACAGTTACTCCCTTAGAAGCTACTTTCTCCCCTACGCGTCCAGAAAATATACTTGATCCTTTTCTGTTGAAGTCTCCTTCTAATCCATGACCTACAGCCTCATGTAATAATACTCCGGGCCACCCATTACCCAGGACTACTGTCATTTCTCCTGCTGGGGCTGGAATAGCTTCTAAATTTATTAAAGCTTCATGAACAGCTTGTTTAACGTAATCCATTAAAATTTCATCAGAAAAATATAAAAGATCAGTTCTGGCTCCACCTCCGGATCTACCTACTTCTCTTCTACCATTGCTTTCTGCTATTACTGTAATTGAAACTCTTACTAATGGTCTTATATCAGAAATAAAACGACCATCACTACCAGCTATTACTACTATGTCTATCTCAGATGATAAGCTAGCCATAACTTGAGAAACATTAGAACTCATTTTTCTAGCCATTTTTTCGATTTTTTCTAATAAAGAAATTTTTTGGCTAGTTTTCATGCTATCAATTGGATTGTGATTACTATATAACTTATTAGGATTGTATCCATTTGAAGGAGGAATATATATCCTTGAGCCATTTGTTCCAGAATTTGTTATTGCTTGTACAGTTTTTGCTGAATTTATTATATCTTCATAAGATAACGAATCAGAGTAAGCAAAGGCAGTTTTTTCGCCACTTAATGCTCGTATGCCGACTCCGTTGTTTATAGAGAAATTACCATTTTTTACTATACCTTCTTCCAAACTCCAGCTTTCCTGAGATGTATGTTGAAAATACATGTCCGCATAATCAACATTCTTAGTTATTATGTTATTAATAGCATTAGTAATTATATTTTCTGTTATATTCCATGGCTCTAATAATTTAGATTTTGCTATATTTAATGATTCATTAGCGCTACTTGTATTCATATTAAAATTTAATAGCCTGTTAAATAGTAAATGTTATTATAAAAATTATGTAAGGAATTATTATAGTGATTTTCTTATGTTTTTATCATGATACTCGTCAATTATGTATGTAATATGAGAAAAACAAAATAAATTACATATTTAATAAATAGAATTTGAAGTATTACTTATAACCAACAGTAGAAATAATAACTATTAAAAATGAATAATCATAGATCCTTTTGTACAGTAAATTTAAAAGATTACAAACCATACCCATACTTAATAGATCGAATAGATTTACAATTTGATCTAAATTTAAAAGTATCTAAAGTAATAAATACAATGTATGTAGAACGTAAATCTGGGTTCGAAGATTGCAATAATATAATCTTACAAGGAGAAGAAATAAAATTATTAGATATATCTGTTAATGATATAATTCTTGACGATAATCAATACATTATTAGAGAAAATATATTGATAATTAAGAATATCCCAAGCAAATCATTTATCAAGATAACAAGCGAATGTTTTCCTGATAAGAATTTTTCAATGATGGGATTATACACATCAAACGGTAATTTTTTTACTCAATGTGAACCAGAAGGATTCAGAAGAATAACCTGGTTTGCTGATCGACCAGATGTTATGTCACGATATACTGTTACGCTAAGAGCAGACAAAAAATATTCAACACTGCTATCAAATGGTAATTTATTATATAAAAAAAATATTGGTCATAATACAATTGAGGCAAAATGGATAGATCCTTTTCCAAAGCCTAGTTACTTATTTGCTCTGGCAGTTGGTAATTTCAATATTAGAGAAACTAATATAAGAACCATAAGTAACCGTAGCGTTGACTTGCAAATATATAGCGAAGAACCAATCTGCTATACAGAATGGGCTATGCAATCACTAATAAATGCCATCAAATGGGATGAAGAAAAATATAATCTAGAATTGGATCTTGATAGATTTATGTTAGTAGCTGTGCGTGATTTTAATATGGGAGCTATGGAGAATAAAGGATTAAATATATTTAATTCCTCATATATTCTATCAAGCAATGAAATATCGACAGACTCTGATTATAATAATATAGAATCTGTTGTTGCCCATGAATATTTTCATAATTGGACCGGTAATAGAGTTACCTGTAGGGACTGGTTTCAACTTAGCCTTAAGGAGGGTTTAACAGTATTTCGAGAACAAGAGTTCACTTCTGATATGATATCTCGAAACTTGAGTGGTGGAAAATCAGATAGTGCACGTGCTATAAAACGTATAAATGATGTTATATATTTACGTTCGAATCAGTTCCCAGAAGACTCAGGGCCAATGGCTCACCCTGTCCGACCAGATAGTTATAAAGAAATAAGTAACTTTTATACTTCAACTGTATATGAAAAAGGAGCTGAAATAATAAGGATGCAGCACACTTTGCTAGGAAATGAAAAGTTCTTTCTAGCAATGGATAAATATTTTCAGTTGTATGATGGTAAAGCAGTTACATGTGACGATTTTATTAATATAGTAGAATCGATATACCATATAGATAATCATGACAATTCTTTTCAAAGATTTAAGAATTGGTATACACAAGCTGGAACACCTATTGTCAAGGTAACAATGAATTATGACTACAAATTGAAAACTTGTTCTATAACCCTATCGCAGCATTGTAAAAAGGTAGGATCTGAAAAAGAAAAAATAAAGAAAAAGAGCCTTTTTTTTATACCATTCTCTATTTCTTTACTTGATAAAAATGGTATTTCATATAAAGTTATCTCTAAAGGTGAAAATTTATCTATAAATAATGAGACTATTACCTTAAAGTTATTTCAAAAAAAACAAAAATGGATTTTCGAAGAAATATCTGATTTACCTATTTTATCACTATTAAGAAATTTTTCAGCCCCTGTAAAAGTTGAATATGACTATAAATATAATGATCTTGAGATTCTATCTTTGCATGATAATGACTATTTTTCAAAATGGGAAGCTTTCCAAGAATTATCTATGATTCAGGTGATGAATTTATTAGATCAAATTAATCGTGGATTAGATTTAAAGATTAGTAGCAAGTTTATAAACGTATACAATAAAATTCTGGTTAATAAAAATTTATATCATGGTTATAAAGCAAAAATATTAACTATTCCGAATGAGAAAACGATTGCAGAGCGTTTACTTATCATTAATCCATCTGCTATAGCTTTAGCTCGTGATTTCTTGATTAAGAAAATAGGAGAACATCTTTTACCTTTATGGATAAAAATATTCACGGAAAATCAAGATCATGACGGTTCGTACTCTATAGATTTATACAATAAGAGAATGTTAAAAAATTTAGCTATAAAATACATAATGGCTAGTGAAGCCTCTGATATTTGTAATATTCTTGAAAAAGATTTTTATAAATCTAAAAACATGACAAATTGTATTGAATTGTTGTCAAATATTGTAGATTTTAGTGATTCAGACATATCCAATAAAGCATTGTCTTTTTTCTATAATAAATGGTATACAAATAATCTTGTAATGGACAAATGGTTCTCAGTTCAGGCTTCTTCTAGGAAGAAAAATTTAAATGATATTAAAGAACTCATGATTAATAAATCTTTTACATATAAAAATCCAAACAGAGTTCGTTCTTTAATATTTCAATTTTGCATGAACAATACAAGAGGAATGCATAATCAAGACGGTTCAGGATATAATTTTTGGTCAGATCAAGTGATAATTATTGATTCTTTAAATCAAGAATTATCATCTGGATTGGTTCGAGCTTTGGATAATTGGTCACGTTTGGTTCCTAATCTAAAAGATAAAGCACAAACATTTCTCTTAGAGATTTATAATAGGAATGATATGTCTAGAAATGTTTTTGAAATAGTTGAGAAATCATTAAAGATTAAATGAGGAGAGTGATTTGAATAATAATTTGCTTCTAGAATTCTTGTCTGAAAAATACATATCGCTAATAAATAACCATCAGCTGTTTAATTTAATAAAAAATATAGCAATCTCTTGTAAAAAAATTAGTAGTATATTAGACAAAGGAAACTTGAACGATATTTTTGGGAAAAATAACAAAATAAATGTTCAGGGGGAAACACAAACAAAGCTAGATATTATAGCTAATGATATTATCATACATGAAAATAATTGCATAGGTAGTCTTTCTGGCTTAGCTTCAGAAGAAATGGAGGCTTTTTATAAAATACCAGATAACTATAAAACTGGTGATTACTTGCTATTGTTTGATCCTTTAGATGGATCATCAAATATAGATGTCAATATCTCCGTAGGGACAATATTTTCTATATTGAAAATTAATAGAAAAATTAATAATAAGGAAATAATTATTAATGATTTTTTACAGCCAGGCATAAAACAGATAGCAGCAGGTTATGCTATATATGGACCACAAACTAATTTTGTAATTTCCTTAGGTAAGGGTGTGCATAATTTTACCCTTAATAAAGAAACAAGCGAATGGATTCTTACCAATGAATTCATGAAAATACCTAAGTATACAAATGAATTTTCTATAAATTCATCTAATTCAAGATATTGGGATAAATGCATATATAACTATGTACAAGATTGTCTAAAAGGTTCTGATGGTCCTTTATCAAAAAACTATAATATGAGATGGACAGGATCGATGGTTGCTGATGTCCATAGAATTATGACTAGAGGTGGTATTTTTCTATATCCATGGGATTCCAGAAATCCTAGTATTCCTGGAAAATTAAGACTAATGTATGAAGCAAATCCTATGGGATTTTTGGTCGAGCAATCAGGAGGAATTGCCTCTAATGGGAGTAAAAGGATTTTAGAAATTGTTCCAAAAGAATTACATCAACGCACTAGCGTAATATTAGGATCTAGTGACGAAGTTAGTAAATTACTAATTTCCTATATAAACACCTACTAAATATTAATATAAGTAGGTGTTTATAATTGATTAGCTAATATCCTCTATTCTTATGCGAGTAATCTTAGAACACATAAATTCTAAAGATTCAATTTTCTTGATGGATATGTTTATGTTTTTTTCAATAGAATCGTGTGTTATGAATATGATATCAGCTTCACTATCCTTATCAGAGCATTGTTGTATCATTGACCCAATAGATATATTAAGATCTGACAATATTTTAGATATGTCTGCCAATACCCCTGGCCTATCTTTAACCCTCATGCGTAAATAATAAGAGGTGGATACCATTTCAATTGGCAATATAGGTATGTTGCATAATGACTCAGGCTGGAATGCTAAATGTGGAACTCTATTTTCAGGATCAGCAGTATGTAACCTTGTGATATCTACTAAATCAGCAACTACTGCAGAAGCAGTTGGCTCTCCGCCAGCTCCTTGACCGTAGTATAACGTTGGACCAACAGCATCACCTTTTACAAGTACTGCATTCATAGCCCCTTCCACATTAGACAACAAACATCCTGAAGGAATAAGAGATGGATGAACTCTAAGTTCTATACCGTCTTCTCTGCGCTTAGTAATTGCTAATAATTTTATACGATAACCCAATTTTTCTGCATGAATTATATCATCTGAAGATAAATTTGAAATGCCTTCTATATATGCTTTTTCAAATTGTATTGGAATACCAAAAGCCAAAGACGCTAGTAATGTTAATTTATGAGCAGCATCTACACCTTCAATATCAAATGTTGGATCAGCTTCAGCATATCCTAGTTCTTGGGCTTGTTTTAAAACTTCTTTAAAAGGTAATCCTGTAGAACGCATTTCTGATAAAATAAAATTTGTCGTGCCATTTATAATACCTGCCGCAAACTCTATACGATTAGCTGTTAGACCTTCTCTTATTGATTTAACAATAGGAATCCCACCAGCCACTGCTGCTTCAAAAGCAACCATCACCCCATGTTCTGATGCCTTAGCAAAAACCTTATTACCATGCTTAGCTAATAAAGCTTTGTTAGCGGTAACAACATGTTTTCCATTATCAATAGCAGCCATAACTAGATCCAGAGCTACTCCGTCACCTCCAATCAATTCAACAACTATGTCTATGTCTGGATCTTTTATTATTTCATATGCATCTTTAGTTATTATTGCTTTATTATTGACTAGTGATTTAGCATGTTCAACATTCAGCGCAGCGATTTTAGTTATTTCTATAGTACTACCAGCGCGACGGGCTATTTCTTTTGCATTTCTTTCTAAAACAGTCCATGTGCCACTACCCACAACACCCATACCAAGTAGACCAACTTTAACAGAGTTCATTTAATATACCTATCCTTTATAAAATACTCTAAGGCAAAATATGCTACATAATATGAAAATCATAAAAAAACATGATTACAAATCTATAGATATTTAGAATCCATATATCTAACTGTTAGTTTTACCTATAAAATATTATAAATAAAAATTCATATAATTTACTTTTAATATTTAGTAACAATAAGCGTACAATATTCATTCACGGAAACTATATCTTTTAACATGCGATCAATTTCTAATATATGCATTTTCGAAATATCATCTACGTTCTTATAATATCACGAGAAACATATAAGTATTAGTATTTTAACCTTTTTAAGGAAATATGCTTGAAGTTACATTCTGAAGATTATACATCTAACAATGTTATAAATTCTTACAAAGAAGGCTCGATAAATATTAATGGAATCGCTTACACAGATAATATATTGTTTAGTAATAGCGGCAAAATATTGAAATGGGATATAGTAAATGTACTTGACATAGATTGTAAGATTCTCATTAATATGCTTGAATCTCTCCGATACCAAGAAATCTTGCAAAAACCAGTAGAATTTATATTGATAGGAGCTGGCAGTAAATATGTTGCGAGAAATGATTTTATAATAAACAGCATACCAGTCCTAGGTATAGGAATTGAAATAATGAAAACATCATCAGCCATATATACATATAATGCTATGTTAATGCAAGACAGACAAGTATTAACAGCACTAATAATTAGAGATTAAAATTATGGATTATTTAAAAAAATTGGCTCCTGTATTTGAATCTAAAAGTACTAGTGGTATTTTTAAATTGCAAGATTATATAAATAAAAGAAACATAGTTTTATTTTTTTATCCAAAAGATAACACTTCGGGTTGCACAAGAGAAAATATCGATTTTCAGAAATATTATCAAGATTTTTTAACAAAAAATACGCTAGTTTTTGGTATATCTAGAGATTCTATTGAATCTCATAATAATTTTATCAATAAGCTTAATCTAACTTTTCCTTTAATTTCAGATAAAGATGGAGTTGTATGTAATTTATATAATGTAATTAAAGAAAAAAAGATGTACGGTAAGACTTACATAGGTATAGATAGAACAACATTTTTAATAAATAAAGAAGGTTTTATTATCCAGGAATGGAGATCTGTGAAAGTAAATAATCATGTTCAAGATGTTTTAAGTTTTTTAAATAAAATAAATCTTGGATAGTTATAATTAATATATAATATCAAGCTTAGTTATGCATAATTTGCCGATCGGTATTACAATGGGAGACCCTTTTGGCATAGGTCCTGAAATTATAATTAGAGCCTATCTAAAAAACCATTTGACGTCTTGTGTAGTTTATGGCGATAAGTATATATTGTCTATGGCTTCGAAGATGTTAGGTCAAAGTATAAATATAAGTACAATAAATTCTGATGATATAAAAAACATATCTTCTTATAATGATTGCTTATACGTTATAAACTGCTGTGACGCCATTAGCAGTAAAGATTTCCATCCAGGAATAGTTAGCGCAATAGCTGGCTACCATTCTTATATTTATATTGAAACTGCTATAAAAGATGCACTTAATAAGAAAATAGGATCTATAGTAACAGCGCCTATAAGCAAGGAAGCATTATTTAAAGCTGGTATTAAATATCCTGGACATACTGAAATATTAGCAGAATTAACAAATACAAAAAAATATGCAATGTTGATGGTGAATGACATGATTAAAGTAATGTTAGTTACCATACATGTTCCTATTTCAAAAATCTCTAATATTATTACCTTAGAAAAAGAAATAGATACTATCAGACTAGCATATGAGGCTTGTAAGATGATGAAAATAGAAAATCCTCATATTGCTGTTGCTGGACTTAACCCTCATGCTGGAGAGAATGGAGTACTAGGAACAGAAGAAATAGATGTCATAAAACCAGCTATTGAAATAGTTCGTAACGAAGGTGTATATCTTTCTGGCCCATTACCTGGAGATACTGTATTTATGATGGCTAGATTAGGTAAATTTGATATGGTTGTGGCACAATATCACGATCAAGGATTAATTCCTATAAAATATTTAGGAATTGATCATGGTGTAAATGTAACAATAGGGTTACCTTTTATTAGGACAAGTGTTGATCACGGCACTGCTTTTGATATTTCGTGGAGAAATAAAGCAGACCACTCTTCTTTAGTTTCAGCAATAAAAATGACTAGCAATTTTTATAGCTGAAATCTGGTCATTTACATACTACTTGCATAATTCAAGAATCTAGTTGTGTTTCCTTGAAATGTAAGTTTCACTGTTCCTATAGGACCATTTCTTTGTTTTCCTATAATTATCTCGGCTGTTCCTTTTTCCTGAGAGTCTTGATTATAGAACTCATCTCTATATATGAATAGTATAAGATCAGCGTCTTGTTCTATAGCGCCAGATTCTCTAAGATCACTCATAACTGGCCGCTTGTTTTGCCTTTGCTCTAAGCTACGATTCAGCTGTGATAGAGCTATTAATGGACAATTTAATTCTTTTGCTAAGCTTTTTAATGATCTACTAATTTCAGAGATTTCGGTAGCTCTGTTTTCTTCCCCGCTTCCAGACATTAACTGCATATAATCTATGATTATTAATCCTAATTGACCACATTGCCTAGAAAGTCTTCTTGTTTTGGCTTTAACTTCAATTACATTTAATGCTGGAGTTTCATCTATATACAACTGAATATCCTGCATTGCTTGAATTGCATCTGTGATCTTAGGCCAATCTGCTTCAGATAATTTACCAGTACGCATCTTATGCTGGTCAACTTTGCTTATAGATCCAAGCATTCTCATAGCAAGCTGAGTGGCTCCCATTTCCATAGAAAAAACAGCTACTGGAAGACCATGTTCTATGGCAACATATTCGCCTATATTCATAGAAAAAGCTGTTTTACCCATAGATGGCCTGCCAGCAACAACAATTAATTCACCAGGCTGTAATCCAGATGTCATTTTGTCTAAATCTATGAAGCCAGTTGGAACGCCTGTTATATCAGTATCGCCTTCTCTATGGTATAGCTCATCCATCCTTTCTACTACTTGAGCTAGTAACGGTTGTATTTCTTGAAAACCAGCAGAATTAGAAGATTTATCTTGTGCTATTTTAAAAACTTTAGCTTCAGCCTCATCTAATATTTGTCTTGCTTCTTTACCTTTTGGATTTAGGGCTATCTCTGAAATTTCATCAGAGATAGCTACCAATTTTCTTAAAATAGAACGTTCACGAACTATTTCAGCATATCTTGTTATATTGGCTGCTGATGGAGTATTATGCGCCAAGGCATTCAGGTAACTGATGCCACCGACATCATCTGTTTTTCCAGAATTTACTATAGAATCATTTACAGTAATTACATCTGCTGGTCTATCTAAATTTATTAAAGCATCTATATGTTTCCATATAATACGATGTTCATGCCTATAAAAATCTTCAGCCGTTATAACTCCACTTATTTTATCCCAAGTACTATTATCGATTAGCAAACCACCAAGCACAGATTGTTCTGCTTCAATAGAATTTGGTGGTGTTCGCAAATAGTCTAATTTATTATCGTTAGTAGTCATATTTTATTGAACAATATAAGCACTACTTTAGTTGATAAAACAACGCCTAAGAGCACTTCAGATTATATAAGCAAAAAAAATACTAAATCAAAGTAATTAAAAAACACTAAAAAAAGAAGTCAGTGATACCGACTTCTTTTTTTTATAATTCTTCTCTAGTAACAACTATTGAAATTTCTTTTTCTACATCAGAATGAAGTTTTATTTTAGCTACAAATTCACCAATAGTTTTTATATGATTATCAGATAAGTAAATTTGTGATTTTTCTATAGAGTCAAATCCAAATTTCTTTAGATTGTATACTATATCTATGTTACTAACAGAACCGAACAGTTTACCATCTACACTAGCTTTTTGAGATATTTGCAGCACAAATCCATCCAGCTTATCAGAAAGTTCCTTAGCATCATTCAATTTCTTTAATTGATTTTTCTCTAATTCAGCCCTTTTGTTCTCAAATTCTTTTATAGCTTCTTTAGTAGCTCTTTTGGCTATTTTATTTGGTATTAGAAAATTTCTAGCGTAACCGTTTTTGACACGAACTATATCGCCTAAATTTCCCAGAGTAGAAACTTTTTCTAATAAAATTACTTCCATTTTAGTTAGCTCTCTTAATTAGTTATGGTTATCTGTATAAGGTAATAAAGCTAAAAAACGAGCTCGTTTAATAGCTAAACTCAACTGGCGCTGATAAATTGCCCTGGTACCTGTAAGACGAGATGGAATTATTTTTCCATTTTCTTGTATAAAATCCTTCAGTGTATCTATATCTTTATAATCGATCTCATCAACTTTTGCTGCTGTGAATCTACAAAATTTACGACGTTTAAACAAAGGATTTTGTTGTACAAATTTACGTTTTTCTTTCGTGTTTCCAAAGAATGACATTTCCTACACCTTCTATTTTTATGAAAACTACTATCATCCACTAAAACATTTTTGTTAATAAAGCATTTAATCTATGCTAGTATTAAAATGTCAGTTTTTGCAGTATATCTTATATATTTTACTTATGTATTATAAATTTCTTGTAAATGAAATTTTAACAATGCAGAACCTCTGTAAGCAGGAGCAATAAAACCTCTAGCGCTAAATTTACAACCTATAGGCATAATAATTAAATCATCTGTTATCTGACCTATAGCGATGGATAGTATATGAAATCTAATATCCCGCTCAATACCTGATTCTATAACCTTTGAATAATTTTCCAATACCATTTCCAAAACTGGAACTCCAGTCCTAGTATAACGCAACCCTTTATTTTCTATAAAAGTTACATCAATCTCCAAATTATTCATTCTATAGGAATAAACTATTCATCTTCATTATCAGAGTTTTCTGCAGAATCTTTAGATATTATTTCTTTTTCTACAGTTTTCATCATGATAGAAGGATTGGTATGAGGTTTTTTAGTATTGATAAGTAAGTATCTTAATACAGCGTCATTATAACGAAATGAATTCTCTAACTCAGCTAATGTGCTATGACCACATTCTATATTAATACATATATAATGAGCTTTAACTAGTTTTTGTATTGGATAAGCTAAAGTGCGACGTCCCCAATCTTCTGTACGATGTATTAAGCCACCTTGCTCCGTTACAAGTGATTGATACTTCTTAAGCATAACAGGAACCTGTTCGCTCTGGTCAGGATGTACAATAAAAACAACTTCATAATTACGCATAATTAACTCCTCATGGATAATTTAGACAGATTTTTTAGAAAATTTAAAATCAAACTAAAAAAGCCAGCTAAATCATTAGTCTGGCAAGAAAATAAAAAACAAACATCAACGGACATTATATACAATATTTATGTAATATGCATGTATTTTTCTTTGCTTAATTATTAATTGTTTTTTCTATTACTGCATATGCAGAATGATTATGTATAGATTCAAAATTTTCTGCTTCTATGCGGTATTTGCTTATATTAGGAAAAACAGTATCTATACGGAAAGCTAAATCACGTACTAAATCTTCTACAAATTTTGGATTATTATAGGCATATTCTGTAACATATTTCTCATCAGGGCGTTTTAGTATACTCCAAAGCTCGCAAGATGCTTCTTTTTCTACTAGATTTATGAGATCCTCGATGTGAAGACTTAATATTTTATTAGAAGTTACAGATAACGTTATATTAGACCTCTGGTTATGCGCACCATATTCAGAAATAGCTTTTGAGCAAGGACATAAACTTGTAACTGGTACAGTAATTACAATCTCTAATTCAGTTTTGTTATTACAAGTACTTATATTTATTTGAACATCATAATTCATTAGGCTTGCTACATTAGAAACAGGTGCCTTTTTCTCTAAAAAGAAAGGGAAAGAAGCGCTAATATCACCATTTTCTGAATTTAATAAATATAACATATCAGCATTCATTTCTGAGAAACTAGATAAATTCATTAATTTGCCCTTAAATTTTTCTAGTAAAACCAAGAAACGAGACATATGAGTACCTTTTTTATTAGCAGGTAAAGATACAGTCATAGTCCAGTTAGCAATAGTGTGTTGAATGTTATTATTCTTATCTAAAATAGTTATAGGAAATCGTACATTGTGGACACCTACTCTGTTAATAGGAATACACCTAGTATCTACTAAATCCTGTATATCAGGTATTTCTGAAATATTTTCTAAATTTGATTTAATTGTTTTCATTTCTTGATAAAATTAATATGGTTTTAACTAAGTTGTAAACTAATATACACTTTATTGAAAAAATAAAATACATATACAATAAAATATGTGTTTACTTAATCAATCAAATTATAAAAACGAGAACGTATCGAATTCTCAATTCCATATACATCTAAACCGATACTAGACATTAAGATATTTATATCCCCATGAGCAATGAAATTATCTGGTATTCCAAGTTGTAAAACAGGTATTAATAAATTAAATTTCTGTAATGTTTCTAATACAGCACTGCCAGCACCACCCATTATAGAAGAATCTTCTATTGTAACTATAGCTTTATGATCTTTACTTATACTTAATATAATCTCATGATCAATTGGTTTAACAAACCTCATGTCTACTACGCTAGTATTTAGACGATCTGCAGCATCTAGTACCTTTTGCAATAAAGTGCCAAAGCATAAAATAGCTATATTTTTTCCTGTTCGCCTCACGACTCCCTTACCAATTTCTACAACAGTATTTAAATTTATATCGATATCAACTCCAATTATGTTTCCTCTGGGGTATCTTACAGAGGCAGGTCCCTGATATTTATAACAAGTATTTAATAGTATCCTTTCCTCATTTTCATCAGAAGGAGTTGCTATAACCATGCCAGGAATACAACGGAGAAATGCTATGTCATAGTTTCCAGCATGAGTTGGACCATCAGCCCCTACTATTCCTGCACGGTCTAAAGCGAAAGTAACATCTAAATTCTGAATAGCAACGTCATGTATAAACTGATCATAACCTCTTTGCAAAAAAGTTGAATAGATAGCAACTACTGGTTTTAATCCATCGCATGATATGCCTGCAGCAAAAGTAATAGCATGTTGCTCAGATATTCCAACATCAAAGTATCTTTCAGGAAATAACTCTTCAAATTTAACCAATCCGCTTCCTTCGCTCATTGCTGGAGTTATGGCAATCAGTCTATGATCAATACGAGCCATGTCGCAGATCCACTCACTGAATATGTTAGTGAATGTTTTAGGAATATTCTTTTCTGCTAATTTAACACCTGTATTAATATTAAATTTACCAGGTCCATGATAAAGAATTGGGTTTTTTTCAGCTAATTTATAACCTTTCCCTTTTTTTGTAACAATATGCAGGAACTTTAATCCTGGATAATATTTGACTTTATTTAGCTCTGATATTAAATCATCTATACTATGTCCATCTATTGGGCCAAAGTATTTAAAACCAAATTCCTCAAAAAGAATTGTTGTTTTTATTATATCTTTAGCATGGCTTTCGAAAGATTTAGCCAATTTCAATACTGATGGTATATGTTGCAGAACAACCTTGCCAACATTTTTAGCCTTTGCATAAAAACGCCCATCCATTAATTGAGAAAAGTAATTATTTAAAGAACCAACTGGCTGTGAAATAGACATATGGTTATCGTTTAATATAACTGTTAAGTTTATATCTTTTATATTATCTGCATTATTTATAGCCTCAAATGCCATCCCTGATGAGATTGCCCCATCACCAATAATAGCAATATTATTCCTATCCATATTCAGTTCTCTAGCTGCTACTGCCATACCTAAAACAGCAGAAATAGATGTTGAGGAATGAGCAGTACCGAAAGCATCATAACAAGATTCTGTCTTGCTAGGAAAACCAGAGATACCATTAAACTGTCGTAATGTGCCCATCAACTTACGGCGTCCTGTTAGTATCTTGTGAGCGTATGACTGATGTCCAACATCCCATACAATACGATCTTCTGGAGCATTAAAAATATAATGAATAGCTAATGTTAATTCTACTACTCCTAAATTAGAAGATAAATGGCCACCAGTTTTAGAAACTAGTTCTAAAATCTCTTGTCTTAGTTCTTTTGCGAGTTTTTTAAGCTCTATAATATTAAATTTTTTTAAATCACAAGGAGATGAAATACTATCCAGTAAATTAGTAGCCATTTAAAACTCTTATATTTATGTTTATTTGATCTCTAATAATTTCTGTAAATTATTAGATCAAGCATTTCCAACAATCTATTATTAGATAAACCTAATGGTTTTATTATATTTATTGCTTTATCTCTGAGTTTTTCCAACATTTTTCTTGATTTCATAACTCCAAACATAGAGACATATGTGGGCTTATTATATTTAGAATCCTTACCTGCAGTTTTGCCAAGTTGTTTATCATCAGAAGTTACATCAAGGATATCATCAACTATCTGAAATATTATACCTAGATGATATGCAAATTCATCAAGTATACATTTCACTACTTGATTAGCACCTGCTAATATGTAACCAAACTTTATGCTACATGCTATAATTGCTCCCGTTTTCATCGAATGCATATTTTTTAATTCTTCATAAGAGATATTGTTACCCATATTAGTCAAATCTATTGCTTGTCCTCCAGCCATCCCTAGGTAACCAGCAGATTCAGCAAGATTTTTTATAAGATTTATTCTTATCTCGTAAGAGATTGGGATACATGTAATCAATTCAAAAGCTAGTGATTGTAACGAATCTCCAGCTAATATAGCAATAGCTTCGCCAAAGACTATGTGATTAGAAGGTTTTCCCCTTCTCATGCAATCATTATCCATAACAGGAAGGTCATCATGAATCAAAGAATAAGAGTGAATAAGTTCTATAGCAATAGCTGCTTTATCTATAGAAAGTAAAACATCATCTTTTTCCATTAAACAACCATGAGCCGCAAGAAATGAAGCGTGAACAAGTAGAGCCCTTATCCTCTTACCATCAGATAAAGTCGAATACTTCATAGCTTCCTGTAATACAGATAATTTTGCATCTTGATGGTTTTGTAATATTTTTTCTAGATTATCATTTATATTTTTTATATTGTTTGAAATCCATGTAGAAAATGATAAATTATTTTTATTCATTGTAATTTATCTTCTTTTAATAAATTATCATCTAATGGTTTTAATATTTCCTCATCTAAAAACTTTATTTCCTGCTCTGCTTTATATAGATGATCTTGACAAAAGCGTACGAGATCAACTCCTCGACGGTATAGAATCAAAGAGTTCTCTAAAGTTATATCGCCTTCTTCCATTGAGGCCACTATTTTTTCTAATTCAGAAATAGCAGTTTCAAAATCTATTTTAGAAATAGATTTCTTTTTTTTTGTGTTAATAGTCAATACCGACTCCAAATTTAATAGATTCATTTAAGTGATTTTTTAAATTTTTACAATTATAAAAATTTATCTTCTAAGTGAATAGCCGGAAGCTATGCTAGCTATTATGATTATAATCATCCCTATAATATTTTTTATTTCTAGGCGCTCTAGAAAAAATATCACAGCAATAATATTTGAAAAAATTATAATGGTGTATTGTAATGTTGCCGTTAAAAATGTTGACCCAGAAGCAAAAGCTCTGGTCAAAGATAATTGCCCGAATAATCCAGAAATACCTATCCCAATTAAATATAAATAAGATGTTTTATTTATTGATCTCCAAGAATCAATAGGAGAAGCCAAAACTCCAGATATTGTTATGGTTATTGAGAAATACAAAACAATACGCCATTCTAATTCTCCTAACTTGCCTAGTTCTTTAATCTGCATCATCGCAAGTGCAGATAATGCACCGGATATCAATCCTAAAAAAATATAAATTAATTGATAATCACTAAATTTACCAGGACTAATAATTATTATTACACCAATAAACCCTAACAAAACAGCAAGTAATTGGAAGATATTTTTATGATCTTTTTCATATATAAATATCCAGGCAGCTATAAACAAAGGTCCTGTATAATTAAGGCAAGTCGCCAATGCAAGAGGGAGATTAGCTATCGAATAAATACTTAGCCATAAAGATAAAACACCATATAAATTCCTCCGTGCATGCAAACCGTAGCTAATTGGAATTACTCTTTTAGAGAAAAAAAAAGCTGTCGCCAGTATTAAAATAACAGAAGGCAAACCTCTAAATATCATTATTTGCGATAAGTTAGCACCATTATCTGAAGAAATTTTTATAAACATTCCCATGAATGAAAAAAAAACAGAGGCTAACAACATCCATAGAGATTGCATTTTACATGATTCAAATTAAAAATTATTTACCAAATATAGCATTATTCAATAGTACTATAAACAGAAAACTTATTATTTATTAATTTTTTATTTATCAAAGGATTTAGTACTAATAAAACTGATCTATAATTTCTATTAATACTTATTATGATGGATGTTAATTCAAAACAACAAACAGACACTCATAAGCTCCGTCTATTATCTTAAATGGTGGGCCCCCCGAGAGTCGAACTCGGCACCAACGGATTATGAGTCCGCTGCTCTAACCAGGCATGAGCTAGAGGCCCAAACATTGTGCAATTATAATATAAAAACAAATTAAATAAAAGGTGTTTTTATTTATTATCCAAAAAGCTCTTAAGTTTATCTGCCCTACTAGGATGACGCAATTTTCTTAGCGCCTTGGCTTCTATTTGTCTAATTCTTTCTCTAGTAACATCAAACTGTTTTCCAACTTCTTCTAAAGTTTGATCTGTATTCATTTCTATACCAAATCTCATGCGAAGTACTTTTGCTTCCCTGGGAGTAAGAGAATCCAAAACTTCTTTTACAATATTCTTCATTGATCCATGTAAAGCAGAATCAGAAGGAGCTAATGTTGTTGTATCTTCTATAAAATCACCCAAATGGGAATCATCATCATCACCAATTTGAGTTTCCATAGATATAGGTTCTTTAGCAATCTTTAATATTTTTCTAATTTTGTCTTCAGGTATATCCATTTTCTGAGATATAACAGATGGATCGGGCTCAAAACCAGTCTCTTGTAAGATTTGACGACTGATACGATTCATTTTATTGATAGTTTCTATCATATGCACAGGAATACGAATTGTTCTAGCTTGATCTGCTATAGATCTTGTTATTGCTTGACGAATCCACCATGTGGCATAGGTGGAAAATTTATAACCACGGCGATATTCGAATTTATCAACTGCTTTCATTAAGCCAATATTACCTTCCTGTATAAGATCTAAAAACTGTAAGCCCCTGTTAGTATATTTTTTTGCTATGGATATTACTAGACGCAAATTAGCTTCTATCATTTCTCTTTTTGCTTTTCTTGCCATGGCTTCACCCATGGTCATTTTTTTATTAATTTCTTTAAATTCGCTAATTGGCAAAAGAATCTCATTTTGAATATCAACTAGTTTTTTTTGCAAATCTTGTATCATTGGGACATAATTTCTCAATGATTCAGAATAATTATTATTGATATTTATTTCATTAATGATCCAATTCAAATCTACTTCGTTGTTAACAAATGATCCTATGAAATAATCTCTTGACATGCCAGCTTTATCTACGCAAATATTTAAAATTGCTCTCTCTATTTGTCTTATTTTATCAATATATGATCTGATGTAATCAGCAAGTCTTTCTGCTATTTTTGCTGTAAAACGAACGCCAAGTAATTCTTCTTGTATGGATTTAAGCATAATGAAATACTCTTCAGAGCGATAGCCTTTTTCATTATAATCCTCTTCCATTTTTTTATAAATTTTAGAAATATTGCTAAACTTTATTAGGCTCTTTGTTTTTAATTCTTCTAATTGCTTAATAGACATCCCGCCAGCAACAGGATCATCAAAATTATTATTATCTGCAACCCCAATACCAGCATACTCTTCACCATCTTCTGGATCAATTAATCCATCAACAACATCATCTATTGAAACTTGCTCATTATGAATTTTTTCTATATTTTGTAAAATATCATCCACTATTATCGGGCAAGATGAAATAGCCATAATCATATGTTTCAAGCCATCTTCTATTCTTTTTGCTATCTCTATTTCACCTTCACGAGTTAATAGTTCTACTATACCCATTTCTCGCATATACATTCTTACTGGATCAGTAGTTCTTCCAAAATCAGAATCGACGGTTGTTAGAGCTGCTTCTGCTTCATCCTCAACATCATCATCATTAGAAACTAACGCTGCATTCTCATTCATAAGTAGCGTATCTACATCTGGTGCCTGTTCATAGACGGTAATTCCCATATCACCAAACGTGCTAACTATACTATCAATAGCTTCAGCATCCACCAAGTCATCTGGTAAACTATCATTAATTTCGCTATATATAAGATATCCTCTGTCTTTACCTAACTTAATTAAAGACTTAAGAATATTTCGACGCTCTTCATACTCTTCTTGAGAGATAGGTTTTCTATTTAAAACTAAATCTTTTTGCTCATTTTTTCTCTTTCTACTAATCCTTTTTTGAACTTTTAAATATGGAAGAATATCAACATCATTTTCTTCTATTTCATCAAAAGAATCATTATCACTATCATCTGGATTATTAATGATTTTTTTAGAATTATCTTTAGAAGAATCAGCATCAAAAAATTGATCATCTAGACTATCATTGCCAATCAAAAAATCTCTAGAATTATCACTATCTTTATTTTGCTCTAGAAAAATATCATCAGAATTATTGCTTTCTTCATCTAGGCTATAATTATTAATAGGTTTTTTATCTTTTTTTCTAGATGTACGGATCCTCGAAATATTTTTCTCATTAGATTTAGTAAGGCTCATATAGCTTCCGTGATATTAAAATTATTATGAACAAATAGAATAGATATTTAACATATGTAATACAAACTTCAAACAAAATACTACCGCATAAAGAATATAACTTAGAACTAGTAGCTATTAAAAAAATATATAATCATAGATTACTTATTGCTTTAATAGATATTATTCTTTTTGATAAGTCTTTATATTTTTCCACATCTTCTTTTTCGGACAAGCCTTTTTCAACAAGAAGCTTCATATCATCTTTTATAGACTGATACTCTATAAGCAAAAGAGAATCTTCCCATTCTTTTAAAGGATCCGGTAATTTATTTTTATAAATCTGATCCTCCTTTATAAAACTATTTATAGCCATTCCTAATTCAGAATTAGGTGTTATGATTTCCTTAATGGATTCAAAATCTTTGGAGTTTGTATTTTCTGCTAACAAAATAAGATCTCTAATTATTTTTAGATCTGGATTTTTATCCAAAATTTCTAATTGCTGGTCTCCAATATGATCAACTAAATCCAGGTTGGATAGCAATAGATAAAATAGCTTCTTCGTGAAAGATGGCTTAAACTTTGTGTCTCTTGTATATTTATTATTCACGTTGTCAGAATATGATAGTTTCTTTGTGTATAAACCTCTATTATCTGTCAAATATCTTAAGTCATTTTTGCTAAAATTAAGAAGTTGTAAAGCTTCTTTCTCAATCTGAATTCTTAACATAGGGCAATTTTGCATATGTTTTAATACTTTACTGATTTCTGTCCAACAAGCAGCTCTACCTTCTGCTTCATTAATGGAATATTTACTAACAGAACTGTCTATTAATAATTTTGATAGCGGTATAGATTTTTTTAAACAATCTTCAAAAGCATCCTTACCATTCTCTTTAATATATAAATCAGGATCATATCCATCTTTTAAAAACAAAAAACGAATTTCATTACTATCTTTTATTTCTGAAATACATAGTAAGAGAGCCTTCCAGGCGGCATTTTTTCCTGCTATATCACCATCAAAACTAAATACTATTTTTTCACTAACACTTAATAGTTTTCTTATCTGATCTTTTGTTATAGAAGTTCCTAATGCAGCCACCACATTATTTATACCATGCTGGGTTAGACTAATGACATCCATATATCCTTCTACTACAATAACCACTCCTTTTGATTTTATGTTAGTTCTTGATTCCCATAAACCATAAAGCTCTCTACCTTTAGAGAAAATTACTGTTTCAGGTGAGTTCAAGTACTTAGGTTGAATATTAGCGATTGTTCTAGCTCCGAAACCAACTACAGCTCCATATTGATTTCTTATGGGAAACATTATACGTTCTCTGAATCTATCATATCTATTTTCATCAGATTTTTTAATAACTAACCCAACATCAATCAGATAGCTATTATTGTAGTAATCTGCAAATATATTAGATAGAGATTTATATCCGTTATCAGACCACCCCAAATTAAAAAATCTTATAAAATCATTGCTTATTCCTCTTTTTTTTAAATAAGAAATAGCCGCAGATGAAATATTTAATAAATCAGAGTAATAAGACTGAGCTCTAATCATTAAATCTAAATATATCTTCTCTCTTTTATACTCGTCTTGAAAGTTATTATTATCAAGCATTGGTACTACCAGTCCAATTTGTGAAGCAAGTGATTTCACAGAGTCAGTAAAACTCAATCCCAAATGACTCATAAGAAAAGATATAGAATCTCCATGAACTCCACAACCAAAACAATGGTAGGTTTTTTTTACTCTATTAACTGTAAAAGAAGGAGTTCTCTCATTATGAAACGGACATAGTCCAACAAAATTAGAGCCAGCTTTCCTTAATTGTACATACTTAGATATAACATCTAAAATATCTACACGAGTCAATAAATCTTGGATAAAAGACTTTGGTATCAACTATCTGACTAATAAATTGACTTTAATACATGCGTGGTGGTAATTGCTGACTACGAATGCGCTTGTAATGTCTTTTTACAGCAGCAGCTAGTTTTCGTTTGCGCTCTGCTGTTGGTTTTTCATAAAACTCTCTGGATCTTAGCTCTGTAAGCAAACCAGTTTTTTCGATAGTACGTTTAAAGCGACGCATAGCTGATTCAAACGGTTCATTTTCTTTAAGTCTAACAATAGGCATAGAAATAATACACTCAAAAAATTATTAAAATTTGGATCACAAGCAACATGCTAGATAAAAATAACAAAATTCACATTGCACTCATGTTACATAACTTCTAATTATAACACTATTTTAGAATAACTATTAATAAATCTAATCAATGAATCTATAGAAAAATTTTCATTCATAAAAGTATCACTATAGTACATTTACAGTAGTATCGTAATATCAAGAAATTTATAACTAATGTGTAAAAATATCATTAATTAAATACATAAAAATAAAAATGGTCAGATAAATTATTAAAATACTGATATATCTGACCACTTTCTGCATTTATAAAATATAAATATGCAAAAAGCTATATTAGCTAATAGGATTACGGAGCACTATGGTTTCAGTGCGATCAGGACCCGTAGACACCAAGTCTATAGGCACACCACAAACTTCCGCTATCCTACCTAAATAATGTTTAGCCTCAATGGGCAGTTTATCAAATTCTTTTATTCCTGCGGTTGAAGAACTCCATCCTGGCATCTCTTCCAATACTGGCTCTAATTTAGAAACAGCATGAGATCCGTATGGTAAAACATCGTAAAATTTTTCCTCAGAACGGTAGCCAACACACAATTTAACAATCTCTAAACCATCAAGCACATCAAGTTTTGTAATACAAAGACCGGAAATCCCATTTAATCTTACTGATCTTTTTAGAGCTGCTCCATCAAACCATCCACAACGTCTTGGTCTACCTGTCACTGATCCAAATTCTTTGCCAACAGTGGCAATATGTAGTCCCAAATCATTTGACAACTCAGTAGGGAAAGGCCCCGATCCAACACGCGTTGTATATGCTTTAGTTATACCTAATACATAATTTATAGCCTGCGGACCTACACCAGATCCAGCTGAAGCAGAACCTGCAATGCAGTTACTACTGGTAACATAAGGATAAGTTCCATGATCAACATCTAGAAGAACTCCTTGAGCTCCTTCAAACAACAAATTACTACCTGATTGCTGCATATTAAATAAATTTGTAGAGACATCATGAACCATTGGTGCTAGCAAAGGAGCAAAACTTAAAGATTGATCTAGTATTGCTTGAAAATCCAATACATCAGCCTGAAAGTAATTCTTTAGGACAAAATTATGGTACTCTAAATTTTCATGTAATAAATCTTTAAAATAAGATTCGTTAAACAAATCCTGTACTCTTAATGCTCTCCTTGCAACTTTGTCTTCGTAAGCTGGTCCTATTCCTCTGCCAGTTGTGCCTATTTTTTCTTTGCCCCTACGTAATTCACGAGCATTATCTATGGCGATGTGATAAGGTAATATTAGTGGACATATATCGGAAATCTGCAGTCTGGATCTAACATCAATTCCAACTGATTCGAGCTCAGAAATCTCTTTTAAGAGAGCATCTGGAGAAAGAACAACACCATTACCTATAAAACAAGTAACATGTGGTCTCATTATCCCAGATGGAATCAATCTTAGCACTGTTTTGGAGCCATTTATCCAAAGAGTATGTCCTGCATTATGACCTCCCTGGAAGCGGACAACACCACTGACAGATTCTGTTAACCAGTCAACAATCTTACCCTTACCCTCATCACCCCATTGAGTGCCAATTATTACTATATTTTTGCTCATATCATATTTAAATTTAATAGTTTATATGTATATCTCTTATACTACTAAGAGATATAGCTAACCTGCCATATGCCTTCAAATAAAACTAATCTACGGTCAAACAAAAACTCATCTTGATCAGGATAATCACCTGGTAGTATTTGAACTACTATCTCCCCCTTCTTACGTAAATCACGAATTGTTTCTAACAATACATGATCTCGACCCCATGGAGCTAATATGGCTTTAGACTTTGCTAATTTTAATCCAGACGCTAATGAACGCAAATTCAGACTAAAACCAGTAGCTGGTCTAGCTCTACCAAAGGCTAAACTAACATTATCATAACGACCACCAGTAACTAACACTTCCCTCCAACCGTCAGCATAAAGGGCAAATTTAACACCAGAATGATAACCATAACCCCAAACATCAGCAAGATCAATACTTAATTGTACATTTGGCAACAAAGCATCTATCAAAATCTGCAATGAATCTAGAGCAGATATAATTCCTGGTACAGATGGTAATATTTTTCGAGCATTTAACATTACGTCATCAACATTTCCATATAAAGAACATACTGATTGCAGCATCTTTATAGTATCTGGTCTTATAAATTTTTTCGTTAATTCAGATATGCCAGTAACATCTTTTTCTCTTAGCAAAGAAACAACTAGATCTGAGTTACTGGAAGCATTATGATCTAGTTCTAATATGCTTCTAACTACCCCAGGATGTGACAAATCTAATATAGGTAGATTTATACCAGCAGCATTAACTGTATCTAAAGCCATCTGAATAATTTCCAGATCAGCTTCTACTCCAGCATGTCCGTATATCTCAGCTCCAATTTGAAGAAATTCCCTACTAGATAGAGAATCTGTTGGGCGAGCATGGAAAACATTGCCGCAATAACATAATCTAGTAACCCCGCTACGATTTAGTAAGTGAGCATCTATACGACTAATCTGTGGAGTCATATCAGCACGAATACCCATAGTTTTACCAGATAGTTGATCTATAAGTTTACAAGTGCGTAAATTTAGGTCACTACCTGTTCCTGATAATAAGGAATCTATATATTCTACTAAAGGTGGACACACAAGCTCAAAACCATATTTCCTATATAAGTCTAACAACCTGTGACGCAAGTCTTCTATTTGCCTAGCCTCCATAGGAAGAACATCTGCAAGATTTTCAGGAAGCAACCAATTACTCATGATAATGACCTTTGGGCAATAATTAATAAGTATAAAATATAAATAATAAATCAGGTATTATTATATCGTTAAATTTTTTAAAAATAAGTTCACTATCTTGTTGAGGGTTTTTAATAAATTGAAAAAACTCTGAACTCGGATCTACAATCATAACATCGTTTTTTGTCGAGAATGAAGCTCTATAAGCATCAAGGCTTTTATAAAATTTGTAAAAATCCTTATTTTTTCCATAAGATAAGGAATATATAGAACTGGCAGATGCATCTGCATTACCCATAATTTCCTGTGCTGTAACATTTGCTTTAGCTAATATCTCTTCACGTTGTCTATCAGCTTCCGCTCTAATTTTTTCGCTTTCGGCTGCTCCAATAGATCTTAGTTCATTTGCCACACGAGTTCTCTCAGCCTCCATGCGCATATAAACAGATTTTGATATCTCAGGAGCAAATTCTATATGACGTAATCTTACATCAACAATTTCCACTCCCAATGGGCCAGCTCTATTAGCAACATTATTTAATATTTCAGACATTATTTTAGCCCTCTCTACAGAAACAACTTCTTTAACAGTTCTAATATTTACAGAAGCATTTAATGCATCTCTGATTTGGGCCTGTAATCTTTCTTGTGCTGCTCTTTCATTACCCTCAAAAGTAACATAAAACAATCTTGGATTTGCTATCTTCCATTTAACAAAAGAATCTATCAATAAATTCTTTTTTTCTGAAGTTTGTATCCTTTCAGCGTCCTTAGATTCTATAGTTAAAACTCTTTTATCAAGAAAAACAATATTTTGAAAAGGTGATGGTAATTTAAAGTACAAACCAGGCTCACTAATTTCTCTCCTCAACTCTCCCAGAGAAAATACCAGTGCGTAATTTTGTTCACGCACAATGAACAATGTAGAACCAATAATCGATATTAATAGAAATATCCCAGATAAAATTAAAAATATACGTTGCATAATTTTATATAATATTAACGGTTGCGTTGTAACTTATTCAATTCAGAAACAGATAAGTCGTTTTTTTGGTTTTCAGAATATGTCTGCTTGCTAATAATATCTTGTTTTTTATTTATAAACTGAGAATTATTATTTTGATAATTAAGTGACTCAGAGTTTATATTTGACTTGTAATTATCATTACAATAATTATTTTGTATCATTTTATCTAATGGTAAAATCATAAAACTATTATTACTAGAATCTATCATAATCTTACTAACACTAGAGAAAATATCTTTCATTGCTTCCAGATATAAACGATCCTTAGTTACATCAGGAGATTTTTCATATTCGGTCAGAACACTAATAAAACGAGAGGCATTACCATTAGCATCTCCTATTATTCTTGCCTTGTAACCTTCTGCCTGTTCTATAATTCTAAAAGCCTGCCCCCTAGCTAAAGGTACAACTTGATTGGCATATGCCTGACCTTCATTTATTTGCCTCTCTCGATCTTGACCAGCTTTGACAGCATCATCAAAGGCATCCTGAACTTGTTCTGGCGGCTGAACATTTTGTATAGCTACTGCTGTTATTTGAATACCAGTATTATAATTATCTAATATTTTTTGCATAAGATTTTGAACTTCAGAAGCCACCAATGTTCTGCCTTCATATAAAACAAAATCCATTGTTTTTCTGCCAACAATCTCTCGCATTGATGTCTCTGCTGCTTGACGAACTGATTCATCAGGATCTCTTGTTTTAAATAAATAATTAGGAGCTCCATCAGAATTCAGTCTGTACTGAACCACAAACTGCATATCTACTATATTTTCATCAGTTGTCAACATTAACGATTCTGTTAAAACCTTATTTCTAGAACCACCTCTAGAACCAACCTCAAATGTTCTTAGTTGTGAAATATTTACAATTTCATGTCTCTCAATCGGCGCTGGAAATATCCAGCTAAAACCAGCATGAGTTGTTTTTAAATATTTTCCGAATCTGGTAATAACAGCAACTTGACCCTCTTTGACAACAAAAAAACCACTAGCTATCCATATGATGAATAATAAAATAAATGATATTACTAAAATATTAAAGGTGTTTTTATTGCTAAATCCATTACGTCCAAAGTTATTAGGTTCACCGTTGTTGCTCTTCTTACCAAAGATGCTGTTAATTTTTTTATTGAAAGTATCCCATACTTCAGATAAATCAGGAGGACCTTCATTGATATTTTTATTTACTGAACTATTTGACAGGCTGTTCATTTTTCCTTCCATATCTTGTTTACGATCACAGCCTGGATCGTTTAGATTTAATAGAATCTTAGACATTATTCCTCATTACCCTACTAGCATCCGATATTACATTTCTTAAGAGATCCATACCATCAAGACTTACTGCGCTTATAAAAACTTTTGCCGCAAGTCCTGTACAATTATCATACAGTATCTTGGAGGCAATTTCTGATTTATCAATTTTATTGTACACTAAAACAGTGGGTATATTTGATGCCCCTATCTCCTTAATAACTTTATTTACATTTTCAATTTGATCATACATATCTTTGCTAGACGAATCTACAACATGTAACAGCAAATCAGCGCTAGCTGTTTCCTCAAGAGTAGCATGAAATGCTTCCACTATGGAGTGCGGCAAATCTCTTATAAAGCCTACAGTATCAGATAAGATTATATCTTTATTAACATTATTTCCTACCCATATACGTCGAGAAGTAATATCAAGAGTGGCAAATAATTGATTAGCTACGTAGACTTTATCTTTAGCAAGAACATTAAAAATAGTAGACTTCCCAGAGTTTGTATATCCTATCAAAGACACAGAGAATGCACCATTGCGCTCGCGTAATCCTTTTTGAGAAAACCTTCTCGATTTAATCTTCTTTATACGCTCCTTTAGAATCTTTACTTTTGATCCTATTATACGACGATCCATTTCTAGCTGAGATTCACCTGGACCTCTCATGCCTATACCACCTCTCTGACGCTCTAAATGAGTCCATAATCTAGTTAGCCTAGTTGATAGATGTTGCAATTGTGCAAGCTCAACCTGTAATTTGCCCTCATGGCTTTTTGCTCTTAACGCAAAAATATCTAAGATCAATGATACTCGGTCAACTACCCTTATTCCCCATATTTTTTCAAGATTTCTTTGTTGAGAAGGTGATAGCGCATGATCAAACAAAACAATCTCTACAGATAAATCACTTATCAATGATAATATTTCTTGAACTTTACCAGATCCTATAAAAAACTTATTATCTGGCACATCTCTCTTAAACAACTCAACATGTACGATATCAGCTCCAGCTGATTGTGCCAACATGTTGAACTCTTCAATATCATACTGAAAATTATTGTTATTTAAATTAACACCAATAACTAATGCACGCATAAGATTAATTAAAAAATATACTCATTAATAAAATTTAATCAAATTAAAAAACTACTCTGAGTCAGAATTATATTGTAGGTCTACAATACGGGAAGGGACAACAGTAGAAATAGCATGCTTATATATCATCTGAGTGACTGTATTACGTAACAGTACAACATATTGATCAAAAGCTTCAACTTGACCCTGAAGTTTAATGCCATTAACTAAATATATTGAGACTGGCACATGATCTCTACGCAATATATTTAAAAATGGATCTTGAAGCATTTGTCCTTTATTATTCATTAGTAGTATCCCGTATATTTATTATAAACATAAATTTATTATAGTTTTAAAAACTTTTATCAATTCTAATAGTAAAACGAAAATAAAGCTGCAATTTTAGATATATATTTCTTATTTTACAGACATATAAATTAAACAATAATTTAGAAATCAACTAAAGTCTTTATATTTTAATATTATCATCCAAATTTGGATTTAAGAATAATGTTTAGTTATCAGAAACATTATTTTAAATATAAAATCATATAATTTTTCGAGTCGTAAATTTTATTAATTAATATAAACATAAACGAAAAAAATGATAATCAGATTAAGTATAAATTTTTTCAAAAATATATTTTTTATAATTTACCATTGTTTACTCATACAATTGTTATTAAATAAAAGCTAAACATAAGGATTTTTAGATGATTTAAATTCAATACGAAGAGGAGTTCCTGATAACTTAAATTCTCTACGGAAACAAGATTCCAAATATCTTATGTATGAGTCTTGTATATTTGTTAAACAATTACCATGAATAACGATTACAGGCGGATTATGCCCACCTTGATGAGCATAACGCAATTTCGGAACAAATATGCCCTTTTTAGGTGGTGGTTGTTGCTTTATAGCATTTAGCAAAGCTCTAGTTACTTTTGGCGTTGGTAATTTAGCAAATGCAGCATCGTAAGCATCATTTACGGAAAACAATAATCTTTTTATATTGGTTTTTCTTAATGCTGAGATAAAATGCATGTTTGCAAATGACAGAAAATGTAATTTTCTCTTAAATTCTTTTTCTACGGTAGAACGACTATCTACTGATATAGAATCCCACTTATTAATAGCTATAACAATTGCTTTCCCCGATTCTAATATATAACTTGCTATACGTGCATCTTGATCTGAAATGCCTATATTAGCATCTAACAATAGCAGAACAACATTACTTTTTTCTATAGATTGAAGAGTTTTAACAACAGAAAACTTCTCTATGTAATCAGAAACACGGCTGCGCCTTCTTAAACCAGCTGTGTCTATCAATACATATGATCTATCCAAAAAACCAAAATCAACATTTATAGAATCACGAGTTGTCCCAGGAGAATCGAAGGTAATCAAACGTTCCTCTCCTAGCATACTATTAATTAGAGTAGATTTGCCTACGTTAGGCTGGCCAACTATAGATAGTCTTATTTTTCTGTCCAAATTGTCATTCTGGAGAACATCATCATTCTTATAGTCAATAAAATTTAATTTGGATTCAAAAATACTTTCTATAAGTAGACCTACACCATCACCATGAGAAGCAGAAATCAAAAATGGAGATCCGAAACCTAGTTCATGAAACTCGCTAGCCATTGCACTAATATTTTTCCCTTCTGATTTATTAACCACAAGCAATATATTAGTTATAGACAATTTTCGCAAAAAATTAGCAATATCATAATCAGTACTGCATAAACCATCTTTACCGTCTACCAAAAAAATCACTATATCAGCTTCTAAGATAGCTTGATTAGTTTGATTAGCTACTTTTACATACATTTGATCTTTAGATGATGGTTCAAAACCACCAGTATCTATTATAATGAATTCATGATTACCAAATGTACCATCACCATAAATCCTGTCTCTTGTTAACCCAGAAAAATTTGCTACTAAAGCATCCTTAGATTTGGTGAAACGATTAAAAAGTGTAGATTTTCCTACGTTTGGTCTTCCTACTAAAACAATTACTGGCTTATAATACACGATAAAAACTTTATAAAATATATTTCAAAATTAAATACTAGAATAATATAATTACTAATCTATATAAAGAAATAAGTATGTTAAACTTCAAGAATTGTAAAAACCCACCGAATCAATTTTTGATTGAATTATAGGCAATAAAGGATCATTTTCTTCTATGGATTCCATTGCTTTTGACCACCAATAAATAGCATCATTAATGTTATTCTGCGCAAAAAAAACATCACCTTTTTTATCAGCGAATAAAGTAAAAAAAGAGTCGATAGGATTCTCCAGATACGCAATAGACTCACGATATTTACATTGATCTAGCAATAAACAAGAGATTCGCAAGCTGGAGATAGATTTCATCAATATGCTATTAGAATTATCATGAATCCATTTTAATTCATCGTAAGCACCTTGTGAATCACCGTTATCATGTAAAGCGCGTGCTACTAATAGACTTCCAAGATATGCATAATTAGTATTAGGGTACTTATCACGCAACATATTCATGATATATTTAACTTTATTTACATCAACAGTATCTAGATTTAGATTTTTATTTAAGACCTCAAAGTATTCCATTGATCTTTCTAGTCTTTTTTTAGAGTGAGATTTCCATGCAAATGAAGAAATTACGGCGATAAGAAGAAAACATATAATAGATATTCTTACAATCTTATTTCCAATAAAACTATTTAAAAAATAATTTTTTTGTGTCAGATCACTCATCTTTTAAACCTTGTTTTAAAAAAAGATACCAAGCTTTCAATTGGAATAATTTCTTGTTCCTCAAAAACCTCATCAGAATTATTGCGTAAAATCTTTATGCTAACCGAATTGTTTATTATTTCATCTTCTCCAAATATAACAGCAACAAGAGCTCCACAAGAATTAGCCATTTTAAATTGACGTTTAAAAGTATCTCTACCACTGTGTAAGATAACTGAAAAACCTAAATTGCGTAACTGCTCGCTAATTTTTAATGAAACCAACTGATTTTTTAAACTATCATGGATGATATAAATATCACACTCACTCTTACTGTGATTGTTGTTAATATTTGATTTTTTCCATATTTCTATCAGCCTCTCAAATCCTATTGCAAACCCAGCAGCAGGAATTCTTTTACCACCAAGCGACTCTATTAGTCCATCATATCTGCCACCACCACAAACTGTTCCTTGAGCCCCTAAATCACTAGAAATCCATTCAAAAACGGTTAAATTGTAATAGTCCAATCCTCTAACTAGGCGATTATTGATATTGTATTTTATCTCTGATTTATCTAAAAACGAACAAACTTTCTCAAAATGATTCCTTGCACTTGTAGATAAGAAATCAAATAAATTCGGCGCATTATTTATTAAATCTTGCATTTCAGGATTCTTGCTATCCAATATTCTTAATGGATTAGAATACATTCTGTTTATGCTCACCTTATCTAAAGAACCAATATTTTTTTTCAAAAAACTAACTAATTCTTGTTTGTATATCGTTCTATCTTCAGGTAGACCTATTGAGTTTAATTCAAGGCGTATATTATTTATTTCAAGTTTTTTCCATAAACTCGAAGCCATAATAATCAATTCGGCATCAATATCAGGATCAGAAAAACCAATAGTTTCAACATCTATTTGATTGAATTGTCTGTAACGACCAGCCTGTGGTCTCTCGTGTCTAAAGACTGATCCTATAGAGTAAATTCTTCTAGGTCTTTCATACGCAAAATTATGCTCTATAGATGCCCTAACTATTCCAGCAGTTATTTCTGGACGTATCGTTAAACATTCTCCATTTAAGCTATCCACAAAAGAATACATTTCTTTTTCAACAATATCAGTGACAGATCCTATACCGCGCTCAAATAACCTAGTATGTTCTACTAATGGAACACGCAAATTCATATAACCGTAACTATGGAGCCAATCTATTATTGTTCTTTCCATATATTCCCAGTTGGCGCTATCAGGAGGAAGAATATCATTCATGCCACGAATAGCTAGAATTTTATTTAAAATATTATTGTTATTAGACATACTGAACTCTTTTTAATTTTTATGGAGAAAATCTACCGTAGCGAGTAGCAACATAGTTAGTTACTATAACCTTAAATTCTGATGATATGCTATCACCTTTTAGGGTAGTAACTCTATTTCCTTCTATAAACACTGGCGCAACAGGAAGCTCCCCATCCCCTGGCAAGCTAATACCAATATCGGCGTTTTTGCTTTCCCCAGGACCATTAACTATACAACCCATAACAGCCACATTCATTCTCTCTACACCTGGATATAAATCTTTCCAAATTGGCATATGTTCTTTTAAAAAAATATCAATATCACTGGCTAGTTTTTGAAAAAAATTGCTATTAGTTCTACCGCAACCAGGACAAGAAATAACTGATGGGGAGTAGAACCTAATCCCTAAAGATTGAAGAATTTCTTTTGCTATAAGAACCTCTCTTGATCTTGGATTATTGCCTTCTGGTGTTATTGAAACACGTATAGTATCCCCTATTCCTTGATTCAATAATATCGATAGCGCAGATGTAGATGAAACTATTCCTTTATCACCTACTCCAGCTTCAGTAAGACCAAGGTGCAAAGGGTAATTACAAGACTTCGAAAGAGAATTATAAACATATATTAGTTCTCTAACTTGACTTACTTTACAAGATATAACTATCTTATTACTATCAAGTCCCAATCTTTCTGCTTGTTTAGCACTATTTAGAGCTGATTCTATTAATGTATCTAACATTACTAATTTATAGTCTAGCTGGTTTCCCTTGAGTTTATTATTTTCATCTACATTTAGGGACAATAAATCCTTATCTATGCTTCCCCAATTTACTCCAATTCTAACTGGCTTGTCATATTTGCAAGCAATATCTATAATCTTACTAAAATTATCATCCTTGTAATGCCCAGAACCAACATTTCCAGGATTTATTCTATATTTAGATAAAGCTTTGGCACAATCAGGAAAATCTGATAATAACTTATGACCGTTATAATGGAAATCTCCTACTAAGGGGACATAGATTCCAATTTTATCCAATTGATTTCTAATATTTATAACAGATTTAGCTGCCTCTGATGAATTAACGGTTATACGAACCAGCTCAGCTCCAGACAAAAATAATTCTTTAATCTGCAGAGAAGTCTCAATATAATTAGTTGTTCCGGTATTAGTCATAGATTGTATGACTATAGGATATCCACCGCCTATGATAACAGTTTTATCATTCCACGATACTTTAACAGCATTGGTTTTTTTACGATTCAAATTATAGTATTCTAGTGGTTCTGTCATAGACATTATTTATTAAAAGTAAACTAAAGAAAATATAGAAACAAAATATTTATCTGGACTATATTCAGTACTATACAAAAAACAATAAGAAAAACAAAAAATCTTTACCTAAATAACTTATAAAAAACTATATTGTTTTTAGGGGAATGTGTTTCGCTATTTTAGTTATGTTTTTAACATTACCAGCCAACTGTCCGCAAGCTGCATATATGTCATCACCTCTAGTTTTTCGCACCGTAGTTATAATACCACTATTAAGTAATTTATTAGCAAAAGAATTAATTTTCTCAATTTTTGGAGCTTTAAATTCAGAATTTGCAAAGGAATTGAATGGTATTAAGTTAATCTTACATTTGATTTGCGACACAAGATTTATCAGTTCTCTGAGATGATTATCGGTATCATTGATTTCAGACAACATACAATATTCAAACGTTATAAAATCTCTGGGAGCTTTCATTATATATCTTTTGCATGACTCAATTAGATCGCTTAAAGGATATTTTTTATTTATTGGGACTAGTTTATTTCGTAGAACATCATTAGCTGCATGTAAAGAAACAGCAAGAGCGACAGGACAATCTCTTGCTAATTTATCAATCATAGGTACTACCCCAGATGTTGATACCGTCACTTTTCTTCTCGAAAAACCGTATGCGTTTGTATCAAGTAGTAATTTTATTGATTTTAAAACCTGAGTATAGTTTAACAATGGCTCTCCCATCCCCATAAAAACTATGTTTGTTATCTGGTCATTGCTAGATTTAATTATACTTTTATTTTCTAAATCCTCATTCTTTATTGAATTATTATTGATAGACTTTTGAGCAGACCATAATTGACCCACGATCTCGCTAGCACTAAGATTTCTGTTGAAACCCTGTCGTCCAGTAGCACAAAATGCACAATTGACAGCACAGCCAGCCTGACTAGATATACAAAGAGTACGTCTATTCTTTTCAGGAATAAAAACTGTTTCAATAGCATTGCTGTTTCCAGCATCAAATAGCCATTTGATTGTTCCATCTTTAGAAAAGGATTCGCTTTTAATTGGCATAGCCTCTATTTTTGATATTTCTTTTAATTTGTTTTTTAATTGATTAGAAATATTTGTCATGACATCGAAAGAATCAGCAGAGAATTTATGAATCCACTGCTGCAACTGGCCAGTACGAAAACCGCTCTTGATAGAATTTTCTTCTAAAAACAAACTCAACGACTTATAATCCAAACCCATTAGATTAACAAGAGAATTATTTTTCATAAAAGTATTTTGTGATCTCTGTATTAATCATATTCCTTACTGCAAATTTCTATTTCAGAAAAGAAAAAGGAAATCTCTTTAGATGCATTGTCTAAAGAATCAGAGCCATGTACTGCATTAGCGTCTATGCTATCGGCAAAATCAGCTCTAATAGTACCAACATCAGCTTTCTTTGGATCAGTATTTCCCATTATATTTCTATTTTTTTGGACAGCATCATCTCCTTCAAGGACCTGGATAAATGATGGACCAGAAACCATAAAATCTACTAATTCCTTGAAAAAAGAACGGTCTTTGTGTATATAATAAAAATTTTCCGCCTCATGACGTGATAATTTTTTAAATTTAGCAGCAACTATATACAATCCTGCTTCCTCAAAACGATTTATTATCTTTCCAATAACATTTTTACGTACTGCATCAGGTTTTATTATTGACAAGGTGCGTTGTTTAGACATAAAAATTAATCCAATAAAATTTTATAATAATATAGTAGTGTTTTAAACATAGACTAATATTCTAACTGAATAATCAAGTTAATTTAACAAAAGAAACTTTATTTTTTTATACTAAAAAAGACAAGTATTTGATAAAATATATAGCCTAATTTGTTTATTATAAAAGAATTACCGTAGACAAATACGGAAAATATGTGTTAATTAATACTTATTAACAACATAAGAAAAATCAAGCACTGGATATTATTTTATATCTAAAACACTTCAAATGCATTTCTGGAATTAAATTCGATGAATAAGTCGGTATTAAATGAATATACGAAAAAAGATATTTTATCTAACGATGAAGATAATTTTTCAAAGAGTTTTGACCCAAGTTCTATAGAGAAAAAATGGTATTCCAAGTGGGAAGAAAAAGGATATTTTAAATCTGGTCAATATGTAAAAACTGATAAAAATATTGAAGATTTTGTAATTCAATTTCCACCTCCTAATGTAACAGGCACTTTACATATGGGCCATGCTTTTAATCAAACAGTTATGGACTGTCTTGTTAGATATCATCGAATGTCAGGAGACAATACAGTATTTATTCCAGGAACTGATCATGCTGGAATAGCAACACAGATGGTTGTAGAACGACAACTAGACAAGAAGAACATATCACGTTCTAACTTGGGTAAAGAAAAATTCATAGAAGAAATTTGGAAATGGAAAAACCAATCTGGAAATACTATAACTAATCAAGTAAAACGACTTGGTGTATCAGCAGATTGGGACAAAGAATATTTCACTATGGATAATAAAATGTCCATAGGGGTTATAGAGGCATTTGTTAGGCTGTACAAGGATGGATTAATTTACAGAGGAAAACGTTTAGTTAATTGGGATCCACATTTACTTACTGCTGTATCAGACTTAGAAGTAGTTACAGAAGAAGTAAATGGCTATATGTGGTACATATCTTATCCATTATCAAAAGAATTTATTAAAAATCATGATCATGAAGTTAAAGAAATAATAGTAGCCACGACAAGACCTGAAACAATATTTGCTGACTCTGCTATATGTGTAAATCCAAAAGATCACAGATATATTAATCTTGTAGGTAAAACAGTTAATATTCCTTTAATAAATAAAAAAATACCAATCATTGCTGATGATTTTGTTGATATGGATTTTGGCACTGGTTGTGTGAAGATTACCCCTGCTCATGATTTCAGTGATTATGAATGTGCAGTAAGGCACAATTTACCTATAATAGAAATATTCACTAAAAATGCTCATCTAAACAACAATGTTCCAGAAAAATATCGAGGATTGGAGCGTGTACAAGCTCGCAAAATTGTTGTTGAGGATATAAAAAAATCAAATTCTTTAGTTAAAGAAGAAGAACATTTAATTATGATCCCCAAGGGGGATCGATCTGGCGCCATTCTAGAACCAATGATTACAAATCAATGGTTTGTTTCTGTTAGCAAAAATATCAATAATGAAGTTTTTAATAACAAGAGTTTAGCTCAAATAGCGCTTGAAGAGGTAGAGAGCAACAGAATAAAATTCTATCCAGAGAATTGGAAAAATACTTACAGACAATGGTTAAATAATATCCAAGATTGGTGTATATCTAGACAACTTTGGTGGGGGCATTCTATACCGGCCTGGTATTCTGAAGATGGTCAGATTTTTGTAGCCAGAAGTGAAGAGGAAGCATATAAAGAAGCCTTGAGTTTAGGAGTAACAGGAATTTTAACAAAAGATCCAGATGTTCTAGACACGTGGTTTTCGTCAGCACTAGTACCTTTTACAACTTTAGGATGGCCTAATGATACATTAGATTTAAATAAATATCTCCCCTCTAGCATATTAGTGACTGGTTTTGATATTATATTTTTTTGGGTAACCAGAATGATCATGTTAACAAAATATTTGACCGGGAAAATACCATTTAGAGATGTGTATATACATGGTCTTGTTCGTGATTCTGATGGTCAAAAAATGAGTAAATCTAAAGGAAATACCCTCGATCCTATAGATATAATAGACGGAATTGATTTAGAAAAATTAGTTGAAAAAAGAATATTTGGGTTGTTTAATAACAAGCAAGCTATCAGTATAGAGAAAAATACTCGAAAACAGTTTCCGAGTGGCATAACTGGCCTAGGTACAGATTCTTTAAGATTTACTATGGCTTCTTATGCAACACTTGGTCGCGATATAAATTTCGATATTAAAAGATGCGAGGGATATAACAATTTCTGCAATAAGTTATGGAATGCTTCTCGTTTTGTTCTTATGAACGCAAAAAATCATTCAGCAATAGATGACAATGTAGAATTTTCGTTCGCAGATAAGTGGATAAGATCAAGATTGCAAAATACTATTCTTGAGGTTGAAAAAGGATTCTCAGAATATCGTTTAGATAACATATCAACATCGATATACAGATTTGTCTGGGATGAGTTTTGTGATTGGTATTTAGAAATGGCTAAAGTGAATTTACAGAAATCTACAGATTCACAAAAGAATGCTACCAAGATAACATTATTTAATGTGCTCGAGACAATTCTGCGTTTACTCCATCCTATTATGCCATTTATAACTGAAGAGTTATGGCAGAAAATACAAATGCCTTCTTTAAATGAAACTAGTATAAGTATTCAATCTTATCCAAAAGTAAATATAAATGAAGTGGACCAAGACATAGAAAATAGATTCTTAGATTTAAAATTACAAATAGAGTCTATAAGAGCATTAAGGGGTAAAATGAATATACCACCATCACTGAAAGTACCACTGATAGCTAAAGGGAATAAAAAAGAATTGAGCATAAATTCACCTTATCTAATTTATTTTGCTAAATTAGATAAAATAGAAATTGTTGATGACTTACCTAAAATTAATGCTCCACTACAAGTAGTTGGATCAACACATATAATGCTAAATGTAAAAATAGATCCAAAAGAAGAACTATCTAGACTAAATAAAGAATTACTAAAAATTTCACAAGAAATTGAAAAATCTAAAGTAAAACTTGGAAATATTGGTTTTCTGAAAAATGCACCAGTAGAAATAGTAGAAAAAGAAAAAACTAAACTTGATTTACTAGAGAATACATTGATAAGTATTAGAAATAAGTGCATTGAGATAGAAGTTATTGAATAGAATTACATATAGGAACTATTATGATTAATTTTAAGATAAACTTATCACTTACTTCTTTAAATTAGATATAAAAAGCTCGTCATCCTTTGTGAGTAATCCTTGGTTACGAGCTTTTATAATTAAATCAGGTCGACGTGTGAAAGTTATGGTCAAAGATTGTTCCCTGCGCCATTTGTTTATGTCCTTGTGATTACCATTTAGTAAAATATCTGGAACTTTCTCTCCTCTAAATGATCTTGGCCTAGTGTATGGATGATCATCTAATAATCCAGAGTTGTTTATATCAAATGATTCATAAAGTTTAGAATTATTATTTCCAAGAACATTAGGCAATAGTCTTACCACAGCATCTATTAATGCTAGCGCAGCAATCTCTCCGCCTGAAAGTATGAAATCACCGATAGATATTTCTTGAGTAACACAACGACTGATAAACCTCTTATCAACCCCTTCATAACGACCACAAACCAATATTACTCCAGAACTGCTAGATAATCTAAGAGCATGATTTTGATTAAAGGTATCACCGATTGGTGAAAACAATATAACAGGCGCCTCATCAAGTCCAGATAACTTGTGTCTATCTTTTATAGAGTTAACAGTATTTTCTAAAGACTCAGCAGAAATAACCATTCCTGGGCCGCCACCATATGGGCTATCATCAACTCTCCTGTTTTTATTATTAGTAAAATCACGAGGGTTCCAGGTGTTTAATTCCCATTTTTTGTTTTTGTAAGCTCTACCAACCACCCCAATATCTTTAATAAAATCAAAAATCTCTGGAAATAAAGTGATTATGTCTAAACGCATTAATCTATTTGCCAATCGGTAAAAATACAACGGTCTGCTAAATTTACACTAATTATGTGTGATTTTACAAATGGGATCAAAATATCTTTTGTGTTTAATTTATTCTTATGATTCTTTTGAATAATACTTTCAGATGTAACTATTAATACAGGATGCGCTCCATTATCAAAAATATTGCTAACAACTCCTATAGAACATGGTATTTCACCCAAATATCCGTGTACCATGCAACCAATTAAATCTATCCAATAATACTCATCATCATTCGCAGCAGGGAATAAACTCCTAGATACGCAAACTGTATATCCACGTAATGCATTAGCATCTTCACGACTTAAATCTTCACTAAATCTAGCTATGATAAATCTACCATGTGTCTTAGCACTTACAATACTGTAGTGATGAAAAATGAATCCACTATTAACATCATTTATAGCACATGATTTAGATTTATTATTGAAAATCCAACAATCATGTATATTTAATAAAATGCTTTTATCTTCAGAATAAGGATATATTTTCAATGAGCCATTAACGCCGTATGAAGAAACAATACGGCCTAAATCCACTAAATCACTAGGAGTATTAAGAGACTCTGAGTAATTAGGCACAATTTATATTCTTTGAATATTCTGAAACTAATCTTTCAACAACCGGAGATAGACAAGCGCCATTATTTTTCCAAAATTCTACTCTGTCTAACGACACCTTCAATTTATTCTCTATCGAAGAACTGACTGGATTATAGAAACCTAAACGTTCTATAAATCTTCCATCACGACGATTTCTAGAATCTGTAACAACCAGACTATAAAAAGGTCTCTTCTTTGAACCACCACGAGCTAAACGAATAATAACCATAATAATTCCAAAATTTAATAAATTATAAAACCTTTAATTCTACCAGTAATTCAGTATAAATTACAAAAAATAAAAATCAACGCCTTCTAATATAGATTACTGTATACTCTAATCCGTTCTCTTTATATTTTTCTTTCAAAACTATAGAATTACCAGTTTGCTTAGCAAAAATTATAAAATCATTTAATGAATCAACATTAGAGGAAATGGTAATACGCAAAATTTTACCACTATCCATTTTAGATAATGCTTTTTTCGTATTTAATATAGGAATTGGGCATGATAATTTGGTAACATCCAAAATATCATCATAATAATGCATATCATCATTACTATTTTTATCGAATTTTTCCTTTTCCATAAAAGACCTAAATTTTTTCTTTTATAAAATCAAATATATTATCTAATATGTGCTGAAGTCTAACATCATTATTACCACTGCCAGTAGCCATATTTTGACGTCCACCACCTTTACCATTAGTTTTAGCCAATACTAAATTTATAAGATCTTTAGCACTTACCAAATTTGTAATAATGTTTGAAACACCACAAACAACATTGATCTTATCATTTGGTAAAACAGCAACTAATAAGACTATAGTTTTTTGAAAGCGAGATTTCATTGAATCTACTATATTACATAAAATACTGTATTCCATATCATAAACTATTGACACTAACACACTAACATCTTTTATCAATTTAATAGTATCTATAACAAAATTATCAACAATAACATTAGCTATATTTTTCTCTAATAAGGAGATTTTCTTCTCTAGATTTTTAATATAATTAATCTGGTTATCTACTTTCGTTACTATATTAGATGTATTTGTATTTAAAGAAGAAGATAGTCTTAAAAATATATCTTGTTGAGACTGAATGAGCTTAATGGTATTGTTCCCAGTAACTGCATCTATTCTTCTTATTCCAGAAGAAACGCTACTTTCAGAAATTATTTTTAAAAAACCTATATCTCCAGTTCTATTTACATGTGTCCCGCAACATAGTTCCAAAGATGAACCTATATTTACAACTCTGACGCTATTTTCATATTTCTCACTAAACATAGCGACGGCACCACTATTTATAGCATCATGATAGTCCATATTCCTTATATTTACTACACTATTAGCTAATATTTCCTCATTAGAAATTTTTTCTATTTCTTTTATTTGATCAAAACTAACCGGAAAATCATGAGCAAAATCAAAACGAATTCTCTCGGAATCAACTAAAGATCCTTTCTGTACTGCATGCGTACCCAAAACATTACGTAAAGCTTTATGCATAATGTGTGTTGCAGAATGATTTCTTGAAATATTTTTACGATTCTCTATGTCTATAGAAGCTCTTAGGATATCTCCTACTCTAATAAAACCTGACTCCAAATACCCATGATGTATAAAAACATTAGAATGCAAAGTAGTATTATTAACATAAAAATTAGAAGTGTCACTAATTAAAAACCCTTTGTCCCCGACCTGACCTCCGGATTCAGCATAAAAAGGAGTTCTGTCTAAGATAATGTCAGCACTATCCTCTATTCCTATACTGTTTACAAATTTACCTTTAATATAGATAGCGACCACCTTAGCTGACAAATCAAAAATTTTATACCCGTCAAAAATTGTAGCAGGACCATAATAATTTATTGAATTATTTAGATTCTTGAATTTACCAGCCAATCTAGCTAGATCTCTTTGCTTAGACATTGCTATTTCAAAAGAATCTATGTCTACACTAATACCATGTTCTCGACAAACATCTGCTGTTAAATCTGCTGGGAAACCATATGTATCATATAGATTAAATAAAATCTCACCGCTAAGCACATCTCCGGACTTCATATGATTTAGATTATTATTTAAAATCCTCATGCCATTTGATAATGTCTCTATAAACCTCTCTTCTTCCTGTTTTAATACACGAACTATTAATTCAGAACCTGCTATTATTTCCGGATAAGCATCACCCATTTCTTTTATCAAATCAGGAATTAATTTGTAAAGAAAAACTTTGTTTTTTCCTAATTTGTAAGCATGCCTTAAGGCTCTTCTGATTATGCGTCTCAGAACATAACCACGACCATCATTAGCTGGTAGAACACCATCAACTATAAGAAAAGCGGTAGCTCTAATGTGATCAGCTATAACTTTTAATGAACTGTTAGAAAAATCATTAATATTTATTAGGTTAGCAGAAGATTTAATTAGGTTTTTAAAAAGATCTATATCATAGTTAGAGTGCACACTTTGCAAAACAGCAGCGATTCTTTCCAGTCCCATTCCGGTATCGATACATGGCGTAGTTAAACGAGTAATATTACCATTGCTATCGATATAAAATTGCATAAAAACTAAATTCCATATCTCAACGTACCTATCGCCATCAGCATTATCAGATCCTGGAGGTCCTCCGTATACATCAGGTCCATGATCATAGAATATTTCTGAGCAAGGTCCACACGGACCAACATCAGCCATCTGCCAAAAATTATCAGAGGCATATTTAGATCCTTTGTTATCACCTATTTTTATAATTAAATCCGGATTTAATCCAATTTCTTTATTCCAAATTTCATAAGCTTCATCATCATCATAATATACTGTTACAAGCAGCTTATCTTTCGGTATGTTATAAACTGTAGTTAATAACTCCCATGCATAATGTATAGCTTCTCTCTTAAAATACTCTCCGAAACTAAAATTACCCAACATTTCAAAAAATGTATGGTGCCTAGCAGTATAACCAACGTTCTCTAGATCATTATGCTTTCCTCCAGCTCTAAAACAACGCTGAGCTGTAACAACACTTTTATAATTACTAATCTCATTTCCAGTAAAAATATCTTTAAACTGAACCATACCTGAATTTGTAAATAACAAAGTTGGATCATTTGTTGGAACAAGAGAAGAAGAAGGTAGTATAGTATGACCTTTCGACTCAAAGAATTTCAAAAACTTAATACGTATATCTGATGTTTTCATTAAAAGACTAGCTAAATAAAGAAGTTAAATTTAAAGAGCCAAGTCATTAATTTTGTTTAAATGAAAATACTTTAAACAAAAACTAAATTATTAGCAAAATTACTGTAGTTATACTAGAAACATATAACTTCTTAGGGCAAAACATAACTGTAAAAAATCAATAATCTAGATTAAATATAATACTAGAAAATAAAAAAGCCATAAATAAACACATTAACTAATTATTTAATTGTAAAAATAACTATTTAGTACCAACAATACAGAATAAACAGAATTAAAGTAATATTTACCACTCCATAATTATTTTTTATAATAAATAAAACAGTAAATTTCTACAAAATTAATAAAATTAGTAATCTATGTATAAAAAGGATCAGCAAAAAAATTAGAATCTATTAAATTGCACCGTGAAATAAAATTTACCCTGGCAAACTCAACTATATCTGGAGATCCACTTGCATATACCTCATATTCTATCATATCAGGTATTTCTTCCATAATCACATCATGAACATTACCAATTTTACCATTCCAAGTACCACTTATCAAAAAACTATTCGAAATAACTGGAGTATAGTGAAAATTAGGTATTAACTGAATCCAGTTACTCACGAGATCATTCATATATATATCCTTAATATTTCTTACGCACCAATATAAATATATTGGCCTCCATTTTTTAAAATTTAATATATATTCAATCATAGATTTAATTGGCGCGAAACCAGTTCCAGCAGCCAAAAATATAATTGGATTACTGCTATTTTTCCTTAGGGTAAAATCACCAAATGGTCCTTCTAGATTTATAAGATCATTTACATGAAATAGAACTTTAGAATTATATCCAAATAATTTATCGGTAAAATAACCACCAGGTAAATGACGAATATGGAAATTTACAGTGTTGTTTATACGTGGAGAATTTGCTATTGAATAACTTCTTCTAATATTGTTATCAAAAACCATGTCTACATACTGCCCTTCTTGGAAAATAAAAGGGCTCTTACTTAACAACTTAATATCCAAAGAAATAATGTCATCTGCTACTTTTTCTATTGATATAATTTTTCCTTTGTGTTTTTGCGAATGGTTAACTGCATTACACTCTATAACTATGTTAGACAATGGATACGTTCTACAAGCAAGTATATTACCCTGTTCATCAGGAACCTTTGTTAAACAATTTTTTATTTCAAAAGAACCTGATAAAACTTTACATTTACATCTATTACAGTTACCAATTTTACAACCATGTGGAATATATACCCCAGATTCTATTGCTGACTCCAATATAGATTTATCAGCTTTTGCAATAAATTTTTCATTATTTGGTTTTACAATAATACTAAAACTCATGACTCCCCTATTTAAATTTATTTAATGTTATTAAAAATAGGATGTATTTTCATAGAGCACGAAGAATTAGCATTCGATCATCAAGATTTGATTTTTATTAAAATCTTCAATAAAAACAATCTGCTCTGTGAATTACATTCAAAACTTATATTGTATAAATAACATTTCTTTCATATTAATTACCAAGATAATTTGTAAAAAACCAACATTTAATCAAAACTATCTTAATGGTTTTTTGTAAAATTAAGTAGAATATTTCAATAAAATTAATTTTTTAGAAAAATTATCATGTATAAGAAAACCTAATAATTAATTAGCAATTGGCGGTATTTTGTAATTGCACATACAAAATTGGTTGGCAAAAATAAAGAAATGCTGAGCTAAAAATACATAATTTCGTATTAAATAACAAATATTGAAAAATTATAATCATTATTGACTCCGAATGAATTACTGATAAACTCGATTAAGTATTAGTCGCAACTACAAAATATACGACTCTCATGATTATGTTATGTCGTTTTCACATCACTTGTTAAATCAACCATTTAATGACCATGCTGGATGAAATTTTTTCTAATATTTAGAAAAATAACATTTATAGTTCATGATCATATGTAATCAAAAATAATAATCGCAATGCATCTAAACGAACTAAAGACGCTACATGTTTCACAATTGCTAGAAATAGCTTTGAGCTTAGAAATAGATAATGCTAACCGCTTACGCAAACAGGAATTAATGTTTGCAATAATGAAAAAACGAGCAAAACAAGGAGAACAAATTTTTGGTGATGGTGTACTAGAAGTCTTGCCAGATGGATTTGGATTTCTGAGATCACCTGAAACATCTTATCTAGCTAGCACTGATGATATATACATGTCTCCATCTCAAATAAGAAGAATAAATCTACATACAGGAGATTCAATAGAAGGAGAAGTTCGTACACCAAAAGATGGAGAGAGATACTTTGCATTAGTGAAAGTTGATAAAGTAAATGGCGTGGCTCCTGAATTACTTAAACATAGAATCATGTTTGAGGATTTGACCCCTCTACATCCTTGCCAACATATGCGCCTAGAGAGAGATATTAAAAGCGAAGAAAACCTCACTGGTAGGATACTAGATGTATTTTCTCCAATAGGTAAAGGACAGAGAGGTTTAATAGTTGCAAGTCCAAAATCAGGAAAAACTATAATGATGCAACATATAGCTCACGCTATTGCATCTAATTTCCCAGATGCTGTGTTAATAGCATTATTAGTGGACGAAAGACCTGAAGAAGTCACGGAAATGAGACGTACTGTTAAGGGAGAAGTAGTAGCCTCAACATTTGATGAGCCAGCGACAAGACATGTACAAGTTGCTGAAATGGTCATAGAAAAAGCAAAAAGATTAGTCGAAATGAAGAAAGATGTAGTTATTATTCTTGACTCTATAACAAGATTAGCAAGGGCATATAACACTGTTGTTCCATCTTCTGGGAAAGTTTTAACTGGAGGTGTAGATGCCAATGCCTTGCAACGTCCTAAAAGATTTTTTGGAGCTGCTAGAAATATAGAAGAAGGAGGATCACTTACTATTTTGGGAACTGCTCTTATAGAAACAGGTAGTAGAATGGATGAAGTTATCTACGAGGAATTTAAAGGAACAGGTAATTCGGAAATACATTTAGAAAGACGTATAGCAGAAAAACGTGTATATCCTGCTATAAATTTAAATAAATCAGGAACGAGAAGAGAAGAATTATTAATTAAACCTGATATTTTACAAAAAGTTTGGGTTTTAAGAAAATTTATTCATGATATGGATGAAATAGAATCTATGGAGTTTATACTCGATAAAATGCGTAATACAAAGAATAATAACGACTTTTTTGAAATGATGAAAAAGTAAAAAAATACTACAAATATATAAACTTACAACATAAATATTTTTGGATAATATTATATGTCGAATACTACAAAAATATCAGAAAGACCAATTATTAAATTACCTGATAATTCTAAAAAAGTTCTTCTGCACTCATGTTGTGCTCCATGTTCTTGTGAAGTCATGGAGATAATGACTTCATCATCTATATATTATGAGATATTTTTTTACAATCCAAATATTCATCCAAAAAAAGAATATGAAATAAGAAAAATGGAAAATATTAGGTTTGCTGAGAAAAATAATATAAATTTTATAGATGCTGATTATGATACTGATAATTGGTTCAGCAGAGTAAAAGGCTTAGAAAACTCTCCGGAAAGAGGAGAAAGATGTACTGTTTGTTTTGATATGAGATTTGAAAGAGCAGCTTTATATGCTCATGAAAATGGTTTTGATACTATAACAAGTTCTTTGGGAATTTCCAGATGGAAAGATATGAATCAGATTAACTTTTCAGGCATAAGAGCAGCTTCAAGATATGAAAATTTAATCTACTGGACTTATAATTGGAGAAAAAAAGGTGGTTCACAAAGAATGATAGAAATCAGCAAGAAAGAAAAATTCTATCAACAAGAGTATTGTGGATGCGTTTACTCTTTAAGAGATACTAATAAACATAGAATATCTCGCGGATCAGAAAGAATACAAATTGGCACTAAATTTTATGATATGGAAAATCATAAAAAATACTAAAAATACTTATGCTATACAAATAAAACAATTACATTGACCTAGGTGATTATGACTAAAACTAGTAATTAAGTATGTTATAAAGATTCCGAATATTACAAAAGCTAATTGAGGAATATGTTCTGTTGGATATTCCTGTTCATGCATTCTCGGTATCAGATCTGATATAGATATGTATATGAAACTGCTAGCAGCCACTATCAAGACATATGGAGTTATTTGCTGTACATGCTGCAGGATTAAATATCCAAATAAGCCACCTACAGATGAACAGAAACTAGAGGCAAGAATCATGCAAAAAATTCGTTTCCTATTGAATCCTGCGTTTCTTAGAACCACAAAATCACACAATTTATGAGGAACTTCATGGGTAATAATAGATAAGGCTGTTAGAATACCTAACAAAGGGGATGCTATGAAAGAAGCCGCAATTAATACACCATCAGAAAAATTATGTAACGAACTTCCTATCAAAATTATCACGCCACCCTTACCTGCATCATGCCTATCATGACCATGCATATGACCATGACCATCACCCTCATAATGATGATTATGTCTAATTAGAGATATTTTTTCTAAAATAAAAAAACATACTATTGACACTAGCATTGCCAATAACAATTTGTCAGAATGTTCAGGAATATCACTAAACGCCTCCGGCAATAAATGCAAAAAAGATACTGATAAGAAAACTCCTACCGATGAACTAACCATATAATGTAAGTACTTTGAAAGTATATTATAGGTTAACCAATTAGCCATGCATACGGCTATCAAACCACTAGAAATTGTAGTTATCAATATATATATAATTATCATACTTAAAATAAATTATGCTTAATGTGCTTGAGACCAATTCTTATCAATACCAATCTCTATTACTAGTGGTACGCTAAAGCTAACTATATCACACATCAAAGAAGGTAAGACTTCTTTTAGTTTTAGGATTTCAGTATCGTGAGCTTCAAATATTAATTCATCATGAACCTGCATCACGATCTTGGTTTTCATATTATTTTGTAATAGCCAATTATGAACAGATACCATGGCCATTTTCATAATATCTGCTGCTGCACCTTGAATAGGAGCATTTATAGCGGCTCGTTCGGATGATTGACGATCATGTATCGAAGAGTTAGATATTTCTGGAATGTATATTCTACGACCAAATATTGTTTCAACAAATCCATATTTTTTTGCTTTTTTACATATATCATCCATGTAATTTGCTACAAGTGGGTAACGGAAAAAATATTGATCGATATACTGTTTTGCATTATTTCTACTTATCTTTAGAGCTGTCGATAAGCCAAAAACCCCCATCCCGTAAAGCAAACCAAAATTTATTGCTTTCGCTGCCCTACGTTGCTCTTGAGTAATATTACATACTTCTGTATTAAAAATCTCAGAAGCTGTCACAGAATGCACATCTTGTCCTTCTAAAAAAGCAATCTTCAGGTTGTTATCGCCAGAAACATGAGCCATAACTCTTAGCTCTATCTGTGAATAATCAGCAGATACTAATGAATACCCTTCTCTGGATATAAAAGCTTGTCTTATCATCTTGCCTAATTCTGTACGAACAGGTATATTTTGCAAATTAGGATCTGAGGATGATAATCTACCAGTAACTACTCCTATCTGTGAATATGTAGTATGTAATCTACCTGTGTTGATGTTAACCATACTAGGTAATTTATCAGTATAAGTGGATTTTAATTTAGTTAAGGATCTATAATCAAGAAGTATATTTGGCAATAGAAAATCATTAGATAATTTCTTTAATACTGATTCATCAGTAGATGGGATACCTGCAGATGTTTTTTTAACAATAGGATATTTCATTAAATCAAATAAAATATTACCCAACTGTTTCGGAGAATTTATATTAAATTTCTTACCAACTATTTTATATATCTCTAGTTCCAAGTTTGAAATTTTATCAGATATATTAATACCATGTTCTCTAAGCTTATTTGAATCTATAGCTACTCCATTTATTTCAATAGCACTAAGAACAGTTGATACTTTCATTTCTAAATCATAAATTAGATTTAAACTAGATTCTTTTGATAGTAATTTAGAAAAAACACTATATAACTCCATTATAATTAAAGAGTTTTTAGCAGAAAAATTAGCAGCATCTATAATGCTAAAATTAGTGAAATCATCGCAATCTATACATTTTCCATATAATTCTTTATATGAGATATGTTTTTCTTGCAAGAATTTCTCTGATAACTTATCTATAGATACATTATTATGTGAGTTAATGACGTATGCTTGTAACATAACATCATCTGTTACTCCTTTTAGCTCAATACCTTCATTATATAGAACATGGAAACAACTTTTAGCATTATGTACTATCTTCTGTTTAGTAGAATCTTCTAGCCATGGTTTAAGTAAAGATAATACATAGTTCTTTTGTAAGTATTTGACCGATGATTTATGATTTATCATCGGAATATAAAATAATTTTTTATTTAGAAAACAAGAAATAGAAACTAATTTTGATAGCATAGCTTTTGTTGAAGTAAAGATAAAATCAACAGCAACTGTTTCAGAATTATTTAAATTCCACAAAAATAATTCTAAAGAATTCACGCTATCAACAATCTCAATATTTCTTAATGAATAATCCATAGATGATATTTCTACGTTAATACTAGCGCTATTAGAATGCTCTTTCTTTATATCATCTAACCATGAACTAAATTCGAATCTAGCATAAAGATCTATTAATATATTATTATTTACAGATTTTATTAAAAAATCTTCTTCTGAGTTTACATCTGGAGCTAAATTACAGTCACATTTTACTGTTAATAATTTCCTTGTTATTTCAAATTTATCTATTGAATTACGTAAATTATAGCCTACCAATCCATGTATCTCGTTAATATTCAATATAATATTATTTAAAGATCCATATTTATTCAAAAGCTTTACAGCAGTTTTAGGTCCGATATTTTTAACACCTGGCACATTATCTACAGAATCACCAATTAACATAAGATAATCTACAATTAGATGAGGAGGAACACCAAATTTCCTTATTACCCCATTTTCATCTAAAATTTCATTATTCATGGTATTAACTATAGATACCCGATTATTAACTAACTGTGATAAATCTTTATCACCAGATGATATCATAATGTCAAAGTTGGATATTTTTAAGACTTTTGTGGCTATAGATCCAATAATATCATCTGCTTCAAACTTATTTGAATAATAAATAGGCAACCCTAGGGCTTCTATTATTTTATAAATATGCTTTGTTTGTCTAACTAAATCTTCAGGCATAGATACACGATTTGCCTTATAAGAAGGGAATATATCTTTTCTAAAAGTTTGTTCTGAAGAATCAAAAACACAAGCAATATAATTTGTCTTATGATCAGAAATTAGTTTACGAACCATATTAGTAACACCATATATAGCTCCTGTAGGCTCGCCCATTGAGTTACGCAAATCAGGCATGGCATAAAAAGCACGATACAAGTAACTAGAACCGTCTAATAATAATAGCTTTTCAGACATAATTTACAAATTAGGTATTTAATAACAATTGATAAAAGAATAATGTTTAACTATTACGCTCACGACTAGCCTTGCGTCTCTCATGTTCCTGTAAATAACGTTTTCTTAATCTAATAGACTTTGGTGTAATTTCAACTAATTCATCATCCTCTATAAACTCAATAGCATATTCTAGAGACAACTGAACTGGAGGTATTAAACGTATAGCCTCATCTGTTCCAGAAGCACGTATATTTGTTAACTGTTTTTCTTTAGTAGGATTAACTACTAGATCATTATCTCTGCTATGTATTCCAACTATCATTCCTTCATATAATACATCACCAGGATTGACGAACATTCTTCCTCGATCCTGTAATTTCCATAAAGCATAAGCCACAGCAGTACCAGGATATTGACTAATTAAGACACCGTTACGTCTACCACAGTTAGAAACATCATTAACCGGAGCATATTCTCGAAAAACATGGCTCATTATGCCATTACCACGAGTTAGTGTCATAAAATCATTCTGGAATCCAATTAGTGAACGCGCTGATATTATATATTCTAATCTGGTCTTCCCTAATCCATCAGGCAACATGTTTTGTAAATTACCCTTACGTCGACCTAATTCTTCCATAACACTACCTTGGTAAATGTCATCAACATATATTGTCAAATCTTCATAAGGCTCATTTTTTACGCCATCAATATCTTTATAAACTACATTTGGTCTGGAAACGGCAAGCTCATAACCTTCTCTACGCATTGTCTCTAGTAGAATAGTGAGATGCAGTTCACCTCTACCCGAAACCTCAAATACAGTATCATCATCTGTCGTAGAAACGCGTAACGCAACATTAGATTTTAGCTCTAATGATAGACGATCAAATATCTGTCGACTAGTTACAAATTTACCTTCTTTCCCAGCTAAGGGAGAAGTGTTAACCATGAAATTCATTGTTAAAGTAGGTTCATCAATATGTAACACTGGTAATGCTTCTACGTGATTAATATCAGTCAAGGTAGTGCCAATCGCTATATTCTCAATTCCATTTATAAGAACAATATCACCAGCCTCTGCTTTGTCTACAGAAATTCTCTCAAGTCCTGAAAATTTTAATATTTGATTGACACGAGATTTTTCAGGTATTCCATCATGCCCTAGCTTCATAACAACATCCATGCCTGGATATAAAATACCACGATTTATCTTTCCTATTCCAATCTTGCCGACATAAGAACTATAATCTATAGAAGCTATCTGCATCTGGAATGGGCCGTCAGAGGAATTATTATGTTCAGGCACATACTTTAAAATTGCATTAAACAATGCACTCATATCACCCGATCTAACATCAGGTGTGTCACCAGAATAACCTGATAATCCAGAAGCATATACTATTGGAAAATCTAACTGTTCTTCTGTAGCTCCTAAGCGATCAAATAAGTCAAATACTTCGTTAATAACAAAATCTTGACGAGCTCCAGGCCTATCTATTTTGTTGACAACAACAATTGGTTTCAAGTTTAAAGCCAAGGCTTTTCTAGTAACGAATACTGTTTGTGGCATAGGACCTTCTACGGCATCCACAAGTAATAAAACACCATCTACCATGGATAAAACACGTTCAACTTCACCACCAAAATCGGCATGTCCAGGAGTATCTATAATATTTATGTGTACACCTTGATATTCTACTGCACAATTTTTAGACAAAATGGTTATACCTCTTTCTTTTTCCAAAGCATTAGAGTCCATAACACGTTTAACGATATTTTGATTTTTTCTAAAAATACCAGATTGCTTTAATAATTGATCAACTAATGTAGTTTTACCGTGATCAACGTGTGCTATTATGGCTACATTGCGTAAAGCACGAGTCATATGTAATCCTTAAAAATATTTATATTGTTAAATGAAATCTTTATATATCTCTTCATTGCATAACAACTCATCAAGAGATTTTGATCTGTTGAATAAATTTTCCAGAGTGATCGAATTTTCTAAGAGAAATGGACCAACTCTTGTTCTTCTTAATTTTATTAAATGCGCAAAACAACCAAGCTTTCTTCCTATATCTTGAGCGAGTGTTCTAACATAAGTACCTTTACTACATGAAAGTTCTATCTCAAAAATATCATCAGTAGAATTAATCAAATTAATATTATATATCGTGACTTTCCTTGAGTCTCTATATACATCTACACCAGTGCGCGCATATTTATACAAAGGAATACCATTAAATTTTATGGCTGAATACATCGGCGGCACTTGATCTATCTCTCCTATAAAAGAAATAAGCGCTTTTTCTATAGATGAAGCATCAATAAATTTAAAATCAGAAGATTTTTTTATTACCTTGCCAGTTAAGTCACCAGTATCTGTTTCTTCTCCTAGTTTTATAGTAGCAATATATGATTTAGAAGCATTAAGGAAAATATTAGATTTTTTTGTTGCTTTACCAAAACAGCAAACTAAAAGTCCAGTAGCAAAAGGATCAAGAGTTCCAGTGTGACCTGCTTTTTTTATATTTAAAAAACGCCTTACTTTTTGTAAGGCTAAATTACTCGTAATACCTGCAGGTTTATCTAATAAGAAAAAACCATCAAGTTGATACAGATCCATAAATCTAATTGATAAATTGATTATCAGAGGAATTAGCTTGTTTAATTAAATCTAACAACTTATCCGTCTCATAAAATTGACTATCATATAAAAACTGTATATTAGGAACAGTATGAATCTTTAATATTTTATATAGACAAGAATGCAGCCATCCAGATTTTTTATTAAGAAAACACTCTACTTCAAAATGATCTAAACCAAATACTGTAAAATACACTTTTGCATGCGCATAATCTACAGATAATTCTACCCTGGATATAGTACACACACCAACTTGATTTAAACTATAGGTTTTCCTTATGATCTCAGACAAATCTTTTTGAATTTGTTTTGCAATTCGAATGTTACGATTAGATGTAGAATTATTTTTCATAGTCTGTTACGAATAGAAATTACATTGTTCTTGCAATTTCTTTAACTTCAAATACCTCTAGTTGATCATTGTTCATAATATCTGAATAGCCCTTCAGGGTGATACCACAATCAAAACCTGATCTGACTTCTTTGACATCGTCCTTAAATCTTTTTAAGGATTCTATTTGTCCTGTCCAAGTAACTACATTATTTCTGATTAAGCGTATTCTAGAATCTTTCTTTACTATGCCATCAAGAACCATACAACCAGCTACTTTACCTATTTTAGATATGCTATATACTTCACGAATTTCTACTAAACCAATTATTTCTTCCCTTTTCTCTGGAATCAACATTCCAGACATGGCTTGTTTTATATCATTAATAGCGTCATATATTATGCTGTAGTAACGTATACTAATATTGTTTAATTCCGCATTCTTTTTTGCTATAGAATCAGCACGGACATTAAAACCTATTATTACAGCATTAGAAGCTATAGCTAAATTAATATCATTATCAGAAATACCACCAACTGCTGCATGTACTATCTTCACACAAATCTCATTATTAGATAGCTTTAGTAGAGAAGAAGCTATAGCTTCTTGAGATCCCTGAACATCAGATTTAATAATTATAGATAAAGCCTGGACCGAACTATCAGTAATATTATCAAAGATAGATTCTAATTTATCTGCCTGCTTGCGTGCTAACTTAGAGTCTCGGAATTTACCTTGTCTAAAAAGAGCTATTTCTCTAGCTTTACGTTCATCTGATAAAACAACTAGAAAATCAGCAGCTGAGGGAACATCCGTAAGTCCATGTATCTCAACCGGTATCGAAGGCCCTGCTTTTTCTATAGAAAATCCATTTTCATCTAGCATAGATCGAACACGACCAAAAGTTGCTCCTACTAAAATAACATCACCTTTCTTTAATGTTCCATTTTGAACAAGCACAGTTGCAACTGGTCCACGTCCTTTATCTAAACTAGCTTCTATTACAATTCCTTTCGCATTAGTATCTACTTGAGCTTTTAGTTCGAGAACTTCTGATTGGAGAATGATATTTTCTAGAAGAATATCTACACCTTCGCCTGTTTTTGCTGACACTGGTATAAAAGGAACACTGCCACCATATTCTTCCGGGATAATCTCTTCAGCAATTAACTCTTGCTTAACCTTATCTAAATTAGCAGAAGGTTTGTCAGCTTTAGTTAAAGCCACTATGACAGGCACATTAGCTACCTTCACATGATTTATAGCCTCACGGGTTTGAGGCATAACGCCATCATCAGCAGCAACTACTAAAACCACAATATCTGTCAATTTGGCACCACGAGCACGCATAGCTGCAAAAGCTTCATGACCAGGGGTGTCTAAAAAAGTAATGGAACCAATATCAGTCTTAACGTTATAAGCTCCTATATGCTGTGTGATGCCACCAGCTTCACTATTAGTAACTTTTGTTCTTCTTATATAGTCTAACAAAGATGTCTTGCCATGATCAACGTGTCCCATAACAGTAACAACAGGTGCTCTGTGCATACTATCAGCATTAGATATTGATGAAGTGTCCAAAAAAATTTCTGGATCATCTATCTTAGCAGCTATTGCTGTATGTCCGAATTCCTCAACTACAATCATCGCTGTTTCTTGATCCAAGACTTGGTTAATTGTAACCATTTGTCCTAATTTCATTAGGTTTTTGATAACCTCACCAGCTTTTATTGACATTTTATGAGCCAATTCAGCTACGCTTATAGTTTCTGGGACATTAATTATACGAGAAATAAATTCCTGTGATTGATTAATAACATTGTTTTTATTGCTGTTTTGCGTAGAACGAGAAGATTTTCCTCCATTTATCTTAGAGGACTTTACTCCAACAACTCGCCATTCTTCAGAATCTCCATGCACACCAGATTTCCTATCTCTTTCAAGAGACTTCTTACGGTGATTCTCATCGCTCCAGCTAGAGGAAATATCAGAAGATTTAGATGTCTTTTTTAAAGGAGTAGAAGATTTAGATTCTTTTTTATTAGTTAAATTTTTCTTACTAGTTGATCTAGTATTAGAAAAATTATCTGAAACAGAATCATTTGAGCGCAATACCTTGCGAGGACGAGTCAACATCTCACGTAATGCAGCAGCTTCATTCTCCACAACCTTCCTAGCTTCATCTTTATTAGTATTATCTAATGATTTTTCATTCTTGGGTTTAATGTTATTAGTTTGTGAAGAAGAACGACGAAAATTTGTTTCGTTTTTAGAATTTTTCATAATTTGAGATCTAGAAATAAGTGTCGATTTGTCTGACTCTTTATTAGAATTTTGTGCTTTACTTTCTATTGTTGATGATATATCGCTTATATGACTACTGGTGGCATTTATATCATCTTTTATTAAATTAACTGTAGTTTCATTATTTTGATTAATGATGGCACTTTTTCCATTGGAAGTGCTATCTAACTCATCAAGAATATTTAAATTAGACGATCTAACAGTATTATCATATTTTAAGTCTTTCGTTGATTGAAGTTTTACAGAACCATTATTAATTTCATCAGATTGATTTTTAGATGAATCTTTCTTTATAAAAGTACGTTTTTTTAAAACTTCAACCTGGATTGTCCTTGACCTGCCTTTGGCATCTGCTTGATAAATTTCGGTAGTTTTTCTTTTCGTTAAAACAATTTTTTGATCTTTTTTATTGCCTTCACCGTTAGCACGACGTAAAGATCCTAATAACTTTAACTTGTCGCTATCTGTGACAAAATCTTTTATTGTTTTAACATTTACTCCAGCTGATTTTAGCTGATCTAATAAAATATCAGAAGGCATGTTAAGCTCAACAGCAAACTGAGCTACGGTAACACTCGACATTAAGATTTCTTCCCCATATAGAGACTAACTAACAGTTACAAAACAATAAAATTAAATTATTGTTAACTTACCACATTACTCAAACCAGTGCGCTCGAGCTGAGACTATAATACTAGCTGCTTCATCCTCGCTCAATCCTGATATTTCAGATAACTCCACAGCATCTAACTCAGCCAGATCATTTTTTGTAAAAATTTTTCTATCTGCTAACTTTAGAACTATCTCCTTACTAATCCCACTAATATCAAGCAGTTCATTCTCCACTTCAATATTTTCTTCTTTAACAATGGCATCGGTTAATAGAGAATTTCTTGCCTTTGATCGTAAATCATTAACTATATCCTCATCAAACCCATCTATATCTAACAACTCTTGTATTGGTATATACGCAATCTCTTCGATTCCAGTAAAACCCTCATCTATTAATTTATTTACAATCAATTCATCTGCTTCTAATTTTTTAATAAAATCCTCATGTAAAGATCTTCTTTCCATTTGATGACGATTAATACTTTCCTCTGAAGTAATTATATTAATCTTCCATCCAGTCAAATCAGAAGCTAGCCTGACATTTTGTCCCTTTGCCCCTATTGCTTTAGATAAATTCTCATCGTCGACAACAACATCCATTGAGTGACTATCTTCATCTACTAATATAGAAATCACATTTGCTGGAGATAATGAACTAACAACAAACTGAGCAGGATCTTCAGACCACAGAACTATATCTATCTGTTCACCACCTAATTCATTACGAACTGCTGTGACACGCAATCCCCTCATTCCAACACAAGTTCCTATTGGATCTATTCTTTTGTCGTAGGCAACTATAGCTATTTTTGCTCTTATTCCAGGATCACGAGCAGCAGCTTTTATTTCTAATAAACCTTGCTCAATCTCAGGAACTTCATTCTCGAATAAGTATTTAATAAAATCTGGAGAAGTTCTAGACAGAATTACTTGTTTACCTCGAGCGTTATGCTCTACTCTAAGGAATAAAGCTCTTACTCTATCACCCATTCTTAAATTTTCTTTTGGTATCATTTCAGAACGAGGCAATCTGGCTTCAATTTTCCCTATGTCTATAATAGCATCACCTTTATCAATTCTTTTAATTAGACCTGATAAAATCTTGTCATTTTTATCTAAAAAATCATTTAATATTTGCTCTTTTTCAGCATCACGAATTTTTTGCAAAATAGCTTGTTTAGCGGTTTGAGCACTAATTCTACCAAACTCCACAGGATCTAAAGGTTCTTCTATATAACCACCAACATCTATTCCTGAATCTATTTCTTTTGCTTCAGATAATAGTTCTTGCCTGTCAGGTTCTTGTAAACCATCTTCATCTGGAACGACTAACCATCTACGAAAACCTTCATATTTACCACTATTTCGATCTATTAGGACGCGTATATCAGCATCTTCTTTAAATCTTTTTTTCATGGCAAACGATAATGCACTCTCTAGCGCCTCAAAAACGACATCACGAGAAACATTTTTTTCTCGCGCTAAGGCGTCAACTAACATAAGAATTTCACGACTCATTGCTTTCTGCCCTTGAAATCGAGAACTGGGTCCAATTTTGCATAACAAACATCATTAATATTAAAATTGATTACCTTTAAATTATTTTTCTTTTCGTTATCATCAGATTCAATACTAAATACAGTATTGCTCGGATGTATAACACTATCATCAGTTAGTGATAAAGAATTTTGCATGCGAAGAATTCCGTGGAAAACCTTCTGTCCATCCAATGGATTGTTTAATTTTAAAACAATACGTTCTCCTGCAAAACGAATAAAATCAGATTCCCTGCGCAAGGGACGATCTATACCAGGTGAACTAATTTCCAACTGTCTATAATCAATGTTTTCTGCAGCAAGTACACAAGATAGATGACGAGTCACAATCTCACAATCATCTATACACACCCCACCAGTTTTATCAATAATGACACGCAAAACTCCTGACGGGAGTCTTTCGATATCAACAATCTCAATATCATTTGCAATTCCAAGCAAAGAATTTTTAATCAATGCAAATAAATCTACCATATACCATTATAAATACAAAAAATAAAGAGAAATACCTTGTATAAAAACAAGGATTCAAAATCTAACTATACTATAGTACATTATCAATTAGAGACTAATGAGTCCATATAATACATAATCATAGCTAATTTTTAATTTTAACAGACATTTCTAAAAATTAATACAGAAATAACCATTTTAATGAGTTAAAAAGTCCTTTTCTTTCTTGTTAAAAATCCAAGATGAGATTCATGAGCATTAGGATTATTTGGCTGACGATCATGATTAACATTATTAGTTTTACTGCTAATTTTTGATCTATGCTTAATATCTATATGTTTCTTAGAAGCTGCATTAATAACATTACTCTTACCTTTCTTATCTTCTATTTCTGAAACTAACCAAGGTTTATTAATTTTATCTTTTTGTAAAATTGAGTTGTTGTTACTAATACTATGAGAATTAGTTTTAATGATTTTATTATTTGGTTTTAAATTATGATCTAAATTTTTTCTGACTATAGTAGAATTATTCTTACAGCAGTCATCTAAATTCCTGGAACGCTTACCATAAGATTTAGAATATTCGGGCTTGACGGGACTTATGCTCTTTTTCTCTAAAGTATTTTTTGATAACCCATTTTTTGCCATAATCGCTAGGACTATGGACTCATCTAATTCCATCCACTTTCCGCGATGCAAGTTTCTAGGAAGAAATATCTCACCGTAACGAATTCTCGTCAATCTGCTAACAGTAATGCCAATACTATCAAATACCCTTCTAATTTCTCGATTACGACCTTCCTTAATTACTAACTTGTACCATTTATTAATACCTTCACCACCAAGATAAGACAATGAGCTAAAAGAAGCTGGGCCGTCACTAAGCAATACACCATCGATCAATTTAGATTTTTGATTATCATTCAGCTCCCCTAATATTCTTACAGCATATTCACGCTCAATTTCATTTCTAGGATGCATAAAATGATTCGCCAAATCTCCAGAGTTTGTAAAAATTAGTAAACCATCAGTATTAATATCCAGTCTACCTATAGATATCCATTTTCCTTGGCTAATTTTTGGCAAAGTAGAGAAAACATTATCCCTACCTTGCGGATCATTATGACTTACTATCTCACCAGATGGCTTGTGGTATACAATAATGCGAGGAATTTTTTTTATGTCTGTTCTTTGTATTATTTTACCATTAAGCCTTACTAGATCCGTATCTTTAACCCTCTGGCCAATATGAGCTGGGGCTCCATTAACAGATACCCTTCCAGAAATTATAAGCTCCTCCATTTCTCTTCTGGAGCCTATACCTAGATCAGCTAAAACTTTATGTAATTTAGGAACTACATCATCGTTTAAATATTTCTTTAAGTTGATTTCCGCTAGATTACTTGATTTATGTAAATAGGGGAATATGATTTTCTCATACTGAGATTCATCACTACTACGTTTAGGATTATGCTCTTTCAATACTTTATCTTTCCGAGCAGAATCTTCTGAGTAGTCAACAATTTCTTCATTGTCTACTCTTCTTCTCCTAAAAGGAGTACGTAACTTACGCCACTTATTATTACGAGATGAGGATCCTACCTTCTCTTCTACTATGTTTTTTTATTAGAACTCACAATATTTTTTGAATCATGTAAATTCTCTCTAACAGTTTTACTTGCCTTCACCAAGACAACTCCAAATTACGAATTCAGTAAATTAATATAAATAAAGTATTTTAGTAGCCAGGTATAAATAATCCAAAATACAGAAATAATTATACAAAAGAAATAATAGTGCTTATCAATAAGATAATTTGATTAACAACCAGAAATTTAATATAAAAGCAATACTCCCATAGAAGTGCAGTATATTCCAGGGAAATATACTCTGCAAACTTAAATTAGGAAAAATAATTAATTAACATTATGTAAATAGTTAAATAAATAAATGATCATTGTATCATTTAACAAATAACAACGTAGTTGATAATAAAAAACGCTTGCTTACTGGTATGTCCATATTATATATTTCCCTGTATTATAGAAACAACACTGTTTATCAAACAATATACAATAAACGCCGATATAGCTCAGAAGGTAGAGCAGCGCATTCGTAATGCGAAGGTCGGGGGTTCGATTCCTCTTGTCGGCACCAAAATCTTTTAAGGAAATTTTGGCAAAGGAAATGATACATTTTCTTCTGTAACAGATATGAGATTAACAAAGCTATCATCAAATCCATTTCTTTTCAAGAATTCTATTACTTGCTCTACTATAATCTCTGGAGCAGAAGCACCTGATGTTATGCCTATATGTTTTTTACCGTTTAACCAGCTCAAGTCTATAGAATCAAATCCATCAATAAGATAGGACTCTACACCACCTCTTCTTGCTAACTCTAACAATCGAGTTGAATTGGAACTATTATTGCTCCCAACTACCAATACTAAATCACAATCTTTAACAATATATTTAAGTGCGTTTTGTCTGTTTTGCGTAGCATAGCAAATATCACTCTTTTTAGGACCAACTATCTTAGGGAATCTATTTCTCAATGCTTCCTCTATACAAGAAATATCATCAAGTGACAGGGTTGTTTGTGTCACGTATCCAAGTAATTCGCTGTCATTAATACTTAATCGAGAAACATCGCTGATATTTTCAACAACATATATCCCACTAACGTCTTGACCTAGTGTTCCATTAACTTCTGGATGATCCTTATGACCAATAATTATAACTTCTCTATTTTCCCTACGCATTTTAAGCACCTCAAGATGAACCTTAGTCACAAGCGGGCAAGTAGCATCTACAATACGTAGTTTTTTCTTATTGGCTATAGCTATCATATCCTTTGATACACCGTGAGCAGAGAAAATTATAACATTTCCATCTGGCACGTTAATAATATTATCTACAAAAATCACACCTTTATCCTTGAAATAATCTATCACATGCTTATTATGAACAATTTCATGATTCACATATACTATAGGCCCATATAGAGCTATAGCTTTCTCAACTATAGCTATAGCTCTTTTTACTCCAGCACAAAAACCCCTAGGTGCAGCCAATGTTATATCTTTCTTGCTTATTGATATTTTGAATTCCATTTGGTATCTTAAAAGTTATAAATAATTAATCTAACTGATTCTTTAATAGCGTTAACTTAAATTATATAATGCTAAATCATAATAACTTGTGCAATATGTTCCCACTAATATACAGGCCACTGTCGAAAATGTTGCAATAAAATTTATTAAGACGAATCTATAACATCAAATTATAAGTATATGTTTTAATACCGTGATAGAATGGCCCTTTAGTAAACTACCATGAAAATTTTATTGGAAAATAGTTATGAAATCTGAAATACATCCAAATTATCAAGAAGTTGTTTTTCTTGATGTTCAAACAAATCATAAATTTATCATAAGATCTACAGTACAAAGCAGAGAAACTATAGATATCGATAATAAGACATACCCATTGTTTAAATGTGATGTAACATCAAAATCCCATCCTTTTTACACAGGTGCACAAACAAGGATAGTTGAGACTGGACGTGTAGAAAAATTCCGTGCTCGCTTTTCTAACATAAAAGGTATAAACAAGAATAAATAATAATAAATACCAATACACATAGTGTATAGTTTTCTAAATCATTCTGATTTTGAGATTAAGTATGTGTGTTTGGTATTTTTGTTTTAGATCATTTAATGAACAGATATTTGATAGTTATCATACATGGCATATAAAATACATTATCGAATCAATAAATGTATATAAGCTCATTCTAAAAGATATAAATTATTAATTAAAATTGCAAAACTAACTGAACTAACTGAAATAAAAATTCATAAGTATTTTATATACCCTAATATATGAGCAAATTATCAAATTTAGAGATTTTTAGAAAACTAACTAAACAATCTTTTCCTATTTTAGTTAGCCAGTTAGCTGGCATATCATTTGGTTTGCTTGATACTATAATGACAGGACACACCAATAAGAATGATTTAGCAGCCGTCTCGCTAGCAACATCCATATATGTGATAATATTCGTCGGATTGCTTGGAGTAATAAACGCACTAGTACCAATAATAGCAAAAAACTTTGGCAGTGGTAATAATGCCGAGATTGGTGAGTACTGGGGACAAGGATTTTGGGTATCTATAGCACTATCAATAATCGGGGCGATACCATTGTTCTTTTCTGAAATATGGTTCTACTTTATTGGGAATATAGATCTAGATGTATATAACAAAGTTATAATTTATTTAAAAATATTGATAATAGCCTTACCAGCAGCACTTATTTTTAGAACTATATATAACCTTTGCGCCGCATTATCTAAGTCAAGAGTTATGATAATAGTTAGCATGGTTTCGGTAATATGCAAGGCTTCATTAAACTATGTTCTTATTTATGGTTGCTTAAAAATTCCAGCTATGGGATCAACTGGGGCCAGTATATCTACCATGATAGTATCATGGATTAGCTTGTTTATAGGTGTATTAATTATATATACTGATAATTTTTATAAACAATTCAATATACGTATTAAAAAACCAAACATACCAAAGATAAAAGAGATATTGAAACTAGGACTACCAATGGGAGGGTCATATTTGGTAGAGGTTTTAACTTTTTCATTCATGACAATTCTTATAACAAGAGAAGGAATAATTGCCGTAGGTGCTCATCAAATTATAACTAATATAGTGTCTGTATGTTACATAGTACCTATATCTCTTGGTTTAGCAACTTCTTCAATGACAGCTCAGTTCTTAGGTGCTAAAAACAATGATATTGCTGTACAAATAGGTAAGATAGGAATAAGACTAACCATGTTAATAGCTATTATTAGCTGCATAGCAATATATTATTTCAGTAAAACACTTCCAATACTTTATACAAATGATTTGTCCATAAGTATAACGTGTTATAATATGATGTTTATAGTACCGTTCTTTCTAATTGTTGATTCTATTCAATGTTTTAACTCCTATATACTTAGAGCCTATAACATTACAGCACTGCCTTTTATATTACAGACAATGGCACTTGGAGTTGTTGGTTTAGGTGGTGGATGGTGGTTTGGATTTGGCCCGGGCATGCAAACATATAAACCCATACATGACATTTTATTTATAGGTGCTCCAATAGGCGCTAGCAGCATGTGGATAATGTCAACTAGTGGATTAGGGATATCTGCTTTTTCTCTATACATTTTATATAAAGAAAAAGTAATTAAAAAACTATTATAATTTAAAAAAATATTTACGATAATAACGTAATTCATTTATTGAATCATGTATATCTGAAAGAGCCTGATGTTTACTATTTTTAGAAAAATTTTTATACATACTAGGGTACCATCTTTTTACAAGCTCCTTTATAGAACTAACATCTATATTTCTATAGTGAAAAAATTTTTCTAGTCTTTGCATGTATACATTCATAAATCTACGATCTTGACCGATCGTATTACCACATAATGGAGATTTATCTGGGCTGATGTAATTTTTCAGAAATAACAAAATACTATCTTCCGCTTCCTTTTCTGAAATATCTGAAGATAAAACTCTATTAATCAATCCACTTTTCCCATGAACTGATTTATTCCATTTATCCATGGATTCTAATAGTTCGTTAGTTTGATGAATTGCTATAACAGGACCTTCTGCTATTACATCTAAATTATCATCTGTAATTACTACAGCAACCTCTAGAATTCTATCTTTTGATGGATCAAGTCCACTCATCTCCATATCTAACCATACTAATTTATTGCTATCTAGATTCATTATTTAATCATTCCTTATATAAACAAATAAATTTTAATTATTCTAAATATACTAATTATTAAAAATAATCGTATACTATTTCACACAACTATAAAATTAGCAATTTCAAATGAAAAAAAATATCATCGGAAGAGTTGTAGGCTTATACAAGCAGAATTATATAATTAGTTATAATGAATCTGTTGTCAGATGTTTCCCTAAGGGGAAAAAAAATGAAGCTGTTGTTGGAGATTTTGTCAAAATAGATTACAAATCTAATAGTTATTATGTTATCACTGAAATTATCCAAAGAAACAATCTATTTCTAAGATCAGATGCAACAAAATCAAGAAAAATAGCTGCAAACATAGATCATGTTATGCTAATAGTGGCAGCTGAGCCTGATTTTTGTATTGAATTAATATTCAAAGTTATTATTGAAGCGGTGAGATGTAATACAAAAATTACTATTGTTCTTAATAAAAAAGATTTAAAGGAATCTATAAAAATTGCCAGAGAAAAGCTTTATTTTGCAGAAATTTTAGGAATACCTTTACTAGAAATAAGCGCAAAATATCCAGAATCAGGAGAAAGATCTATTATTGATATCCTAAATGGCAAAGTTACATTAGTAGTTGGCCCAAGTGGTATGGGAAAATCGACATTAATAAATCTATTTATACCAGAAGCACATGCAACAACCAGAGAATATTCGAAATTTTTAAATACTGGCAAACATACTACGAGTTACACTAAGCTATATAATCTACCAATTGAGAATAGCTATATCATAGATTCTCCAGGATTCAAAGATTTTGGCCTACATCATCTAAATTTTGATGATGTAATAAAACCATTTTCAGAATTTCATAATTTTACCAATAAATGCAGATTCTATAACTGTACTCATTGTCACGAACCTGGATGTGGTATTATAGAATCCAAAATTAGCGGCATGATAGATGAAAGGATATATTGTTTATACAAAAAAATTATGGGTAAGTATATACTTACCCATAATTAATATATCAAATTATTTCCTTGATATTAGCTTTTCTTTTATTCTAGCAGACCTGCCCGAACGAGAGCGTAAGTAATATAGCTTAGCCCTTCGCACGCTACCAAGTCTTTTAACTTCTATTTTTTCTATCTGCGGAGAATAAAGTTGAAATGTTCTTTCTACTGCTTCTCCGGAAGAAATTTTTCTTACAATAAATGAAGAATTAAGCCCCTTATTACGTTTAGCTATTACTACACCCTCATAAGCCTGAATTCTCTTCCTTGTACCCTCTATTACATTTACACTAACTGTAACAGTATCTCCTGGTGAAAAAACTGGAATATTCTTATTATGACTAAGTCTATCTATTTCTTCTTGCTCTAATATAGCAATTAAATTCATACAAACTCCTGGTCCATCTTTTAATGTATTATACTTTATAATTAAAAATTTTATTTATTAATACAAAAGAGGATGATGTTAAAAAATTAGGTCCCTAATTGTACTAGGATATGTAATATAAAATCAAGCTTATAAATAATTCAATAACTTTGGAACTATATCAAACAAATCACCACACAAACAGTAATCTGAAACATTAAATATAGGAGCATTAATATCGTTATTAATCGCTACTATTGTCTTTGAATCTTTAATACCAGCTAAATGTTGCATAGATCCAGAGATACCTATTGCTAAATATAATCTTGGTGATACTATCTTCCCTGTCTGGCCAATTTGACAGCTATTAGGAGCATAACCTTCATCAACGGCAACGCGGGTAGCGCCAATTGCAGCCCCCAATTTTTTTGCTAGAGGCACCAACAAGTTATTAAAATTTTCTTTACTTCCTAAGCCACGGCCACCAGAAACTATAACACTAGCTTCTGTTATATCAATATCAGTACTAACTATTCTTTCTTCTTTCAATAATTTTGATAATCCTAAGTTATCAGAAATAGTAATATTTTCTATATCAGCACAATTATTCATGTTGTCTTTGATATATTCATTACTAAAAGAGCAACTTCGTAAAGTTAAAATTTTTATAGGATCTAAACATCTAACATTAGCAATAATGCTACCAGAGTACATAGTACGAACAAATATATTATCAGATATAATTTTTATTACATTAGATATGGGGGCAACATCTAGCTTAGCAGCAATTTTAGGGGCAATAGATTTTCCATAAAAGGAGTCATTAAATATTATATGAGTGTAATTATTTGCTATTTTTAAAATATGATAAGAATGATTTTCTGGCAACATATCAACAAGATTAGGTGACTCAGCAATAAATACTTTAGAAACATTTTTTAGTTTACTTATCTGAACAGCTAAATCTTTAATATGATTCCCAATAATTAAAACATGTATATCTAAATTAAACTTAGAAGCAGCAGTTAAAAGATTATAGGTTGAAATATCAAAAAATTTATTATTATGGTCTGGAATAACAAGTATCATTTCTCTAATACCCCAATTTCTGATCTAATAATCTCTGATAAAGCAAGAACATCTTTTTCAAATATTTTCTTTCTCTCATGTTTTGATTCTTCAATTTTCAATAATTCTATACGAGGTAAATAATCAGTACAAATATCTTTTAAATTGATTGTTTCTATTCGTTTACTCTTGGATTTTAATAGATTCTGTAATGTAATATACCTTGGTTTATTTAAATTAAGATCAGCAATCACAACAGCTGGTAACTTCACGCTAATTACATCAGTACCATTGTCTAATTCTCTCCTAGCGATTAAATCGTCAACACAAATTTTAATATTGCTCACAAAATTAACTTGAGGCCAGCTTAATAAGCTACTTAATATTTGACCTGTCTGACATGAGTCATCATCGATGGCTAGTTTTCCTAAAATAACTATTTTAGGGAGTTCTTTATCAACAATATGCTTTATTGCTTTTGCTACAGATAGTGGTTGTAAGTTAAATTCAGATTCTATTAGGATACCTCTATCTGCACCCATAGCCAGAGCAGTCTTTAAAACATCTTTACTATTAATATTCCCGCAAGATAAGGCCACAATTTCATTAACAAATCCTTTTTCTTTAAGATTTATCGCTTCTTCTAGAGCAACCTCATCAAAAGGATTTATAGACAGTTTAGAATTTTCTAAATTAATTTTTGAACAATCATTGTTAATTTCTACTTTAGTATTATGATCAATTACAGATTTAACAGCTACTAATACTTTCATCAATATACCTTATACAAATGACCAGCTATAGTCTAGCTAAAGAACGCATGTGCATAACAGCACTACGACCTAAGGATGAAAAATCGTATCCTCCCTCTAAAAAACTTACTATTCTACTAGAAGAGTATTTTTCAGCCATATCTACTAATACATCGGTAATCCATTTATAATCAGATTCATTAAGGTTTAGCTGTCCCATATCGTCTTCTATATGAGCATCGAAACCAGCAGATATCAATATCAACTCTGGTCTATACAACTTTATAGATGGAACCCATCTGCTAGTTACTATATTCCTTATAAATGAACCATCAGCGTAAGCTTTAACAGGAATATTACACATATTTTGACTACAAATTAGCTCTGTATCAGGATAAAATGGATGCTGAAAAAAGCTACACATTAATACAGATGAATCATTAGCAAATATCTCTTCTGTTCCATTACCATGATGTACGTCAAAATCTACAATAACTAATCTTTTCAGGTTATACCTACTAATAGCATATTTTGCCGCTATAGCAATGTTATTAAAAAAGCAAGAACCCATAGCTCTATTGCTGCAAGCATGATGTCCAGGAGGTCTAGTTGCACAAAATGCATTATTAACTTGTTTATTAAATACCGAGTCTATTGCTAATAAACCAGCACCAGCTGCATAAAAAGCAGCATCCAAAGTATATGAATTCATAATAGTATCCATATCTATGGTGTGATAGCTGCCTTTTTTAGGTATATGATTACGTAAATAATTTAGATAATCCATAGTGTGAACCCTAAGAATATCTTCATCCGAGGCTCTTAAAGAGCTATGACAATTATCTATATATGGCATAAGACCACTCATAATTAATTGATCAGAAATCGCATCAATTCTCTTCGGGCTATCAGGATGTAAAGCGCCCATTTCATGTAAGTGACTAGCAGGATGAGTGATATACATCGTATCCATAAGTATATATTTCTATTAAATTTATAAGATATTACTATAAAACCTTAGTTAGTATTAGACATATGATACATTTCCAGCAACAAGACAAATTCATCTTATAAAGATATCACATATATTTTCATATATTTTCCGATAAATATATCTACATGGTGCGAAATTCATCGAAACATGATCCAATATGTAATATATACAAAAAACGTCCATATTATTTTAATAAAATAGATAATGTATACATAAATATAGATAATTTATTATTACAGAAATTTAGTTAATTATAATAAATAAAAACACACAGACCCCTAACCTATATGAAGACTGTGTGTTATAAAATATAAGTAATACTATAAATGTTATTACAGATTTATTTTTTAGATATACTTAGTTTTTCCCTTAAAAGCTTGCTTGGTCTAAAACACGGTACTAATCTATCAGAAACGAGAACCATATCTCCAGATCTTGGATTACGAGCAGTTCTAGAGCATCTTCTTGATATGAAGAAACTTCCGAATCCACGTATCTCAATACGTTTTCCTGAAGCAAAACAATCTTCAAATACCTCAAGCATTACTTTCACTGCTCGTTCCAAATCATTAACAGATATATGGTCTAATCTGCTATATAAAGCATTTACCAAATCTTTTTTTTTAAATAATCAAGCGTCATTACGTTGTTGATCTAATTTTTCTTTTAGCAATGCCCCAAGGTTAGTAGTACCTGAAGATGCGCTAGCATCTGACATTCTCTGAATCACATCAGCAGTATCAATAGTATCCCTAGCTTTAACTGACAATTGTATAGAACGAGTCTTCCTATCCACATTAACAATAATAGCCTCTATAGTATCACCGACCTTTAACATTGAAGTTGCATCTTCAACACGCCCAGAAGAAATTTCAGAAGAACGTAGATAACCATCAACATCTAAAGAAAGATTTATAACGGCTCCTTTAGACTCTACTGATTTTACTGTACCATGTACAGTTGATCCTTTATCATGAGATGATACGAAATTTTGGAAAGGATCGCCCTCAAGTTGTTTAACTCCTAGGGATATGCGTTCTTTGGCTGTATCTATACCAAGAACAACTGCTTCTATCTCATCTCCTTTCTTAAGATTCCTGACTGTTTCTTCGCCATTATCTACCCATGATAGATCTGATAGATGTACTAAACCGTCAATTCCACCAGGTAGACCAACAAAAACACCAAAATCTGTTATGGATTTAATAGCCCCTTTGACTTTATCGCCTTTTTTGAAGTTTACTGCAAACTCTTCCCAAGGGTTAGGACGACATTGCTTCATCCCAAGAGATATACGGCGTCTATCTTCATCTATCTCCAACACCATAACTTCCACTTCTTCACCTAGGGTCACTACTTTACGCGGATCAACGTTTTTGTTAGTCCAATCCATTTCTGAAACATGAACTAATCCTTCTATTCCGGACTCAACCTCTACAAATGCACCGTAATCAGTTAGATTAGTAATTTTTCCAAACAAATGAGTTCCTTGAGGATAACGACGAGCTAGATCTACCCACGGATCCTCACCTAATTGTTTGACTCCAAGAGAGACACGATTTTTCTCTTGATCAAATTTTAATACCTTGGCTTCTATTTCTTGACAAACTTGCAAAACTTCAGAAGGGTGTCTTACACGGCGCCAAGCCATATCAGTAATGTGTAATAGACCATCTATTCCTCCCAGGTCTATGAAAGCACCGTAGTCAGTAATATTTTTAACAACACCCTTAACTACTGCTCCTTCATATAAATTTTCTAAGAGTTTTTGACGCTCTTCTCCCATACTGGCTTCTAGAACTTGACGGCGAGATAAAACTACATTATTCCTCTTTCTATCAAGTTTTATAACCTTAAACTCCATAGTTTTACCTTCATATGGAGTAGTATCCTTAACAGGACGTAAATCAACTAAAGAACCAGGCAAGAAAGCACGAATCCCGTTAGTCATAACAGTTAGGCCTCCCTTGACCTTACCTGTAATAGATCCAGTGATCAACTCTCCACTCTCTAAAGCTTGTTCTAATTTTAACCAAGCAGATAAACGTTTTGCACGATCACGTGATAAGACGGTATCACCATAACCATTCTCTAAAGAGTCAATGGCTACAGAAACAAAATCTCCCTGACTTACTTCCAGCTCTCCCTTATCATCTAGAAATTCTTCTATAGGGATAAGAGCCTCTGATTTGAGACCTGCATTTACAATAATAAAATTATGATCAATACGCACAACTTCAGCACTGATAACTTCACCTGATTTCATGTCTTGTTTTTTAAGACTTTCTGCAAATAAATCAGCGAAACTTTCTCTGCCAAATGTGGTTGAGGAAAATGATGACATGGGTTGTTAATCCATATGGCCATATGGCCAAAGTAAAAACCGATTAAAACGGTGGTTTAAAATACCTAATAATAAAAAATCTAAATTGTTAATTATAACTAGGGCCAAATTTATATTTATATAAATCTAATATAATACTTAATGTTTGTTCAATATCCAAGACGGAATTATCCAAAATATGCGCATCCGAAGCTGGTATGAGGGGTGAATACAAGCGATCAGCATCACGCTCATCTCTCTCGCGTATATTATCCATTATACTAGTGATATTAACAACATTACCTTTGTTAATCAACTGGTTATATCTTCTTTGTGCTCTTATAGATATATCTGCTGTTAAAAAAATTTTTAAAGCGGCATATGGAAAGACAATTGTTCCCATATCACGACCATCTGCCACTAGACCAGGGTAGGATAAAAGACTTCTTTGCTTGTCTAGCAAGATTTTTCTAACATTATAATCACTAGCTATAACAGAAGATACTCTACTAATCTCTTCAGTACGAATCTTTTCACTAATATCGAAACCGCCAAGATATACATTTCCATCATTAATAGATATTTCTAGATTGCTTGCTAGTGTTTCAATACTATCAAAATCACTAACTGATATATCGCTGTTTATAATTGCAAAAGCCAAAGCTCTATATATAGAACCGCTATCAAGTAATAACCATCCTAATTTATTACTTATTATTCTTGCAATAGTTCCTTTTCCAGAAGCAGTTGGACCATCTATAGTAATTATGGGTGGTAATTCAACAATCAACTTAACTCACCAAAATGTTTATTTTATATAACGAACAGATAGAATTTATCATTGCGCATATATAATTTCATTATAAATATTAAAGTAATTAGGAAATGTCTTGTTAACACAAGAAGGATTCATAATTTTGACATTCGTATTACCAAAGGTCGCTAATGAAAAACACATAGCCATACGATGATCATCCCATGTATCAATACTAATTTCTTCAGGCCATTTAGATATTTCTATAGGATCTATAGAAATCCAGTCTTCACCAGAATCTACTTTAACACCAAATTTACTTAGTTCTGTATGCATAGCATGAATACGATCGGTCTCTTTTACCCTCCAGCTACCTATGTTTCTCAAGAAACATTTGCCATCAGCGTACAGAGCTAAAACTGCCGCGGTCATAGCAGCATCTGGTATCATATTAAAGTCTATATCAAATGACTTTAACTTTTTACCAGAAGAAACAAGAATGCCTGATGATTCAATATAACTATCATGAAATCTAATATTAGCTCCCATCTCTGTTAACACTTGAGAAAAAGCTACATCCCCCTGTATACTATTATTCCCAATTCCATTAACACGAACAGGACCTCCACCTATAGCTCCAAGGGCAAGAAAATATGATGCAGACGAAGCATCTCCTTCTACAATAACTTTGCCAGGACTTTTATAACTAGATAATTGGTCTATAACAAACCTATTAGACGAATCACTTTTTACATCAACCCCAAATCTACGCATAAGATTTAAGGTTATATCTATATAGGGCTTGGAAATCAATTTACCTGCTATATCTATGGTTAATGAACTATTGATTTTCTTAACTATAACAGGAGAAGCTAATAATAAAGCAGTTAGAAATTGACTAGAAACAGAACCATTAATAAATACATGTTTTGAACCATTATGGGTAAATGGCTTTATCATTAAAGGAGGGTATCCTTCATTTCCAATATAATCTATATTGCAACCTAAAGATCTAAGTGAATCCACTAAATCGGCGATAGGTCGTTCATGCATTCTAGGTATACCAGAAATAATATAATTTCCACTCATAAATGCTAATACAGCAACCATGGGGCGAAAAGCAGTACCCGCATTACCTAAAAACAAATTATCACACTTATCATTGAAATAATTTCTGCCAATAATTTCTATACAGTCTTCAGTTCTATAAGATATTTTAATACCTAAATCTATTAAAGCATCTATCATTACCTTTGTATCATCAGAATCTAATAAACCTTTAATCTCTGTAACATAACTATCTGATAGTGCAGATATTAATAATACACGATTTGAAATGCTTTTTGAGCCAGGTAAGATCACATTACCTCTAGCCCCATAAGATCTATTCAAATATAAATAAGGTTGCAAAGTCTCACTCATGAAAATTATCCTTAGTCCAACTACGACGAGCTTCTGCTGCTCTTTCTAATATAACTCTTAAAGAATTTCTATCATTACAATCAATGGCTTTCTCAGCATGGTTTATAACTTCACGAATCCCAGATAACTCTTCTATAATAAATTGTTTGTTAGAGAAGAAAATATCTAACCACATTTCGACAGAGCCAGCAGAAATGCGTGTAAAATCTCTGAAACCACTACCAGCTAATCTTAAACGCAACTCAGAATCTTCTGAACTAGCTACTTGGTACATATACATTGCAGATAAAAAATGAGGTATATGGCTAACAGATGACAACAAATGATCATGAGTTTTGGCATTCATGAGGATAACATTAGATCCACATAACTCCCAAGCGTGAGAAATTAGATTAATATCTTTATCAGAATTGCTATCTAAAGGAGTAAGAATTACATTCTGATCTTTAAATAAATTATCTATAGCAGCATCTGGACCACTTTTTTCCAAGCCTGCAATAGGATGACCTGGTATGAATTGATTGATCTGTTTATCTAGAATAGAAATAGCTATGTTTATTACTTCTAATTTGGTGCTACCAACATCGGTTATGATAGTATCAGCTCCTAAAAAAGGCTTGATTGATTTCAACAAATCAGATAAAAAACCTACTGGGGTAGATAATAAAATTAAATCGGATTTGACAGTAGCTTTATCTATAGGCATGAAATCATCAATTATTCCTAAATCACAAGCTCTCATTAATGAATCTTTATTACGACCAACCCCTATAATATTCTTGGCAAAACCAGATTTTCTAGCAGCTAGCGCAAAAGAACCGCCTATAAGTCCTACACCAACTATAGTTATGGTGGAAAAACAATTTGCATAACATGGTGATTCTTTATAATTAATAGACTTGCTCATCACTATTTAATAATCTCGCTTAAAGCTTTAATAAAAAAATCATTTTCTGCAGGTAGCCCAATTGTTACACGTAGCCATTCTGATAAATTATAGGAATCTACTGGGCGAACAATCACTCCAAGTTTCAACAAACTGTGATTAATAGATTTGGCATCACCTACACGAACAAGAACAAAATTTCCATAACTTGGAATATACTCAAGACCCAAGTTTTCAAATGCATTATATATTTTTTTCTTTTCAAGCTTATTCAACAATCGACTTCTTTCTAGAAACTCTCTATCCTCTAACGAGGCAATAGCAGCAATCTGAGCTAATAAATTAACATTGAATGGCTGTCTAATTCTATTTAGAAAATTAGTAATGTCTTTATCAGCTACAGAAAAACCAACCCGTAGTCCTGCAAGACCATATGCTTTAGAAAAAGTACGACATACAATTAAATTTGGATATTGTTTTGTTAGATTAAAACTATCAAAGCAAAGATCATCATCAAGATATTCGCTATATGCTTCATCTAAAACTACTAAAACACTTTTACCATATCTTACCCAGACATTATTCAAAAAATTTATAATTTCTTCTTTTTTAACAAAAGTTCCTGTAGGATTATTAGGGTTAGCAATGAAAATTAATCTTGTATCAGATTCTATAGAATTAAACATAGATTCTAGATTGTTACCGTAATTAACTGACTGAACAACAATATGCCTAGCTCCCCTAGCTTGCGTAGCTAATTTATAAACAGCAAAAGAATATTCTGAATAAACAGCAGATGATTCTCTATCTAAAAATGTCATGGCTATCATTTCTAATATATCATTAGATCCGTTACCTAGGGCAATACATTCAACTGGAACATTATATTTGTCTGATAAAACAATCTTCAAATTAAAGCCATTTGCATCGGGATAACGAAAAATACTATTTGAGTATTTTTCGATAGCTTTTGTAACCCTTTCTGATACTCCTAAAGGATTCTCATTTGAAGCCAACTTTATAATATTTTTCTCTTCTATATTAAATTCGCGAGCCAACTCTTCTATAGGTTTACCTGCCTGATATGGAGACATTTCCTTAACATAACTAGGCACATATAATAATTTATTACTATCCATGTTCGAACTCACTGTGCAGGATAAGATCCCAATAATTTGAAAAATGCAACGCTAGACTTTAGTTTCTCCAAGGCCTTTAAAACATTAGGCTCATCTTTATGTCCTAATATATCGATATAAAAATAATACTCCCATTGGCCTGTGCGCGCAGGTCTTGATTCAAAACGAGTCATAGAAACAGAATTGGAAGCAAATGGCTCTATCATTTCATAAACAGCACATGCTCTATTAGGAACAGAAAGTATAAGACTAGTCTTGTCTCTAGAACTTGGTAGTGATTCAATATTACCTAGAGATACAAAACGAGTGCGATTATTAGAGTCATCTTGTATCTTAGAGTGAACTATAGATAGCCCCCATGCTCTAGATGCAACTTCTCCAGCTATGGCAGCAACTTTATAATCTTTTGATGCTATGCTAGCAGCTTCAGAATTACTAGAAGCTGCTATTCTAACTAATCCAGGGTAGTTCTTGTTCAACCACATTTGACATTGAGCCAATGCTTGAGGATGGGCCATAATTTTCTCAACACCATCCATGTTACCGTTTTTAGTTAACAAACAATGATTTATTATAAGAGAACGTTCCCCCATAATCTTTAAGTTCGTGTTAAGCAATAAATCCAAACTTCGATTCACAGCCCCTTCTATAGAATTTTCTATAGGAATCATGCCGGCATCAGCATTACCTATTTCAATTGCATGTACAACATCATCAAATGATGAACAAGGCAAACAATCTATAGTATGACCAAAATGCTCAAAAGCAGCTTGCTCCGAGAATGAGCCTTTAGGACCAAGATAAGACACAGTCATTGGTTTTTCAAGATTACGGCATGCTGACATAATCTCAACCCATACTGACTCTATAGATTTATTCTGGAAAGGGCCTTTATTAATTTTTTTTAGTTTGTCTATTACCTGAGATTCTCTTTCTGGTCGCAAAACAGGGCTGTCAATATGCATACAGTGTTTAATTTTGCCAACTTCCACTACCACTTTAGATCTTCTGTTAAGCAAATCTAATATTTGCTCATCTATATAGTCTATCTTATCTCTTAATGGCGCCAATCTAGACAACAATACATTATCCATAATAACACTCAAAATCTCTCATATAATTAATTAAATCCATTACACCATCAATGGGCATAGCGTTATAAATAGATGCACGTAAACCACCTACACTCCTATGCCCTCTTATATTCATTAATCCACGATTCTCCGCTTTTTCTATGAAAATATTAGTAAGAAGATCATTTTTTAGGTGAAATGGTATATTAACTCTAGACCGTACACTTGGGTGTATTTTATTAATATAAAAAGATGTTGAGTCCATAAAATCATATAACATTCGTGACTTTTCCAAATTATTAGACTCCATTTTTTTTACTCCACCATTTCTTCTTAACCATTTAAACACTAATCCTGAAACATAAATAGCAAAAACAGGTGGTGTATTGTACCGAGAATGTCCATGAAACAAATTCATGTAATCAAATATAGAAGGACATATATTCAGTGCATTGCCAATTAGATCTTTCCTAACAATAAAAATAGTAACACCAGATATGCCTGCATTTTTCTGAGCACATGCGAAGACAACACCTGTATCATCTATATCTAGCACTCTTGTCAGGAAATTTGAAGATGCATCAACAACTAATACTGCATCCTTATTTATAGAATTTGCAATATCCCCCCAGTCTACAAACTCTACTCCATTTATAGTCTCATTGCTGCAAAATTGTAAATAAGAAGAACCTTCTCTTGTTTTTATAGATTTGTTTTCTGGAAACCATGTGTAGGGACCATAATCATTGCAATCAATTTTTGTTGTATATCCATTATCCGCAACTATAGATACATCGCCGTATTTACAAGCCTCAAGATATGATTTATATGACCAATATCCTGAAATGATAAAATCAGCCCTATTAATACCATTCATACCAATCATGTTCATCGGGACAACTGCATTAGCGCCCTGACCACCGCCTTGAATAAATAATATACAATAATCAGAAGAAAGCCCCAATAGCGCACGCAAATCACTTTCTGCTTGATTATATATAATTTCAAAATACTTACTTCGATGATTAATATCGGTTACAGATATTCCAGTAGAGTTCCAGTCTAATACATCAATAGATATTTGATTTAGTACATCATACGGTAGCATTGAAGGACCAGCAGAAAAATTCCAGAAACGCGCCAAATGAAGAGCTCCCTAAGAGAATGGGGTATAAAAACTGTCGCTATTAATAATCAAAATCCAGATGTTTTATTATTCATATATTACATCAGACTCAACAACTCGACGGACACCTGATAAAAGACTACCATCAACGTTCATTAACTTTACACCTTGAGTTACACGTCCCATCTGTCTAATCTCTGATACTCTTGTCCTGACTAATACGCCACCATTGGTTATAAGCATAATCTCATCATCAGGTTTTACCAAAACAGCGCCAACTACTCTACCATTACGAGCGCTAGTTTGTATTGAGATCATTCCTTTTGTTCCCCTATTGTGACGAGTATACTCTTTAATGGATGTTCGCTTACCAAATCCATTTTCTGTGGCAACAAGGACGCTCTTATTTTCATCATTTGCTACTAATAGAGATATTACTCTATGTTTAGAGTCCATACTCATCCCACGCACTCCACGCGAATTACGCCCCATGGATCGAACATCATTTTCGTAAAAACGTACAGCTTTGCCAGAATCAGAAAATAACATTACATCATGTTTTCCATCAGTAAGCTCTGCTCCGATTAAATAATCTCCTTCCCCAAGAACAACTGCTATAATCCCACTCCTTCTAGGATTTGAAAAATCAGACAGTGGCGTCTTTTTAACAATACCTCTGGCTGTTGCCATAAAAATATATAAATCGTCTGTGAATTCTTTAACCGGTAATACTACAGTTATTTTTTCATTACTATCCAATGGAAACATATTTACAACCGGCTTACCTCTTGATCCCCTTGTGCCTTGCGGAGTCTCCCAGACTTTCATCCAATATACTCTTCCAAGATCTGAGAAAAATAAAAGATAATCATGAGTATTAGCTATAAACAAATAATCAATCCAGTCATTATCTTTAATAATGGTAGCCTGTTTTCCATGCCCACCTCTTTTTTGAGATCTATACTCTGACAAAGGCTGGCTTTTTAAGTAACCATTATGTGTTAAGGTAACTACCATGTCCGCTGGTGTTATTAAATCCTCGGTATTTAGCTCAGTAACATCAATCTCTATCTGAGAATTCCTATTGTCATCTTTAAGTGAAGAAAATTCTTCTCTAACTATCTCTAACTCATTATGTATAATTTTAGTAACGCGATCTGGTTTAGCTAATATATCCAATAAGTCAGAAATCGTGTCCATAACCTCCCTGTACTCGTCTAGAATCTTGCCTTGTTCAAGACCAGTTAAGCGTTGCAGTCTCATGTTAAGAATTTCTTGAGCTTGCAATTCACTTAGATAATATAATCCATTATTATTTAATCCTGAGATAGAACTCACGCCATCAGGCCTATAGATGTGTCTTAAAGACACATCTACTCTGACTAATATCTCATTTACTAATGAAGAAGACCAAGAACGGTTCATGAGATTTTGACGTGCTATACTAGGAGTAGCAGCTGACTTAATTATTAAGATAAATTCATCTATATTTTCCAATGCTACAGCAAGACCCTCCAAAATATGTCCCCTTGCTCTCGCTTTGTTAAGCCTGAATACAGTTCTTCTGGTAACAACTTCTCTGCGATGTTGTAAAAAATAAGTAATAATTTGTTTTAGATTCAGTAATTTTGGCTGACCATCAACCAAGGCTACTAAATTCATTCCAATTGAATCCTGTAGTTGAGTATTCTTATATAAATTATTCAAGACAACTTCAGGGGACTCTCCTCGACGCAAATCAATAACGAGGCGCATACCATCCTTGTCAGATTCATCCCTTATGTCAACAATGCCTTCTATTTTTTTTGAATTAACTAACTCAGCTATTCTTTCCTGTAAACTTTTCTTATTAACTTGATAAGGTATTTCATCAACTACTATCCTTGATTTGTTCTCTTTGCTTTCTTCGAAATGAACTTTTGCCCTTATAATAACACGCCCTCTGCCTGTCTTATAACCATTTATTACACCAGACAGCCCATGTATTATTCCTCCTGTTGGAAAATCAGGTGCTGGTATTAAATCGATAATTTCTTCTATAGAGCAATCTGGGTTTTTTAAACAAAACAAACATCCATTAATAACCTCTCTTAAATTATGTGGAGGAATATTAGTGGCCATTCCTACAGCAATGCCAGAACTACCATTTACTAAAAGATTGGGGATTCTGGACGGTAATATTAAGGGTTCTTGCTCACTGTTATCATAATTTGGACCAAAATTGACTGTTTCGTTATCTATATCTGCCAACAATTCATGAGATATTTTAGATAAACGAATCTCTGTGTACCTCATAGCGGCTGCACTATCGCCGTCAACAGATCCAAAGTTTCCTTGCCCATCGACAAGAACATAACGCATGGAAAAATCTTGAGCCATTCTAACAATGGCATCATATACTGATTGATCACCATGTGGATGGTACTTACCTATCACATCGCCTACAATACGGGCAGATTTTTTATAAGGACGATTCCAATCATTACTAAGCTCATGCATAGCAAAAAGGACACGTCTATGAACAGGCTTTAGACCATCACGAACATCTGGTAATGCACGCCCAACGATAACGCTCATAGCGTAATCGAGGTAACTACGACGCATCTCCTCTTCCAGAGAAACTGGAAGCATTTCTACAGCAAAGGAATTCATAGTTAAAAATACACCTAATAAGGCAAATCTATTAATAAATATACAAAATGTTTACAACCTATAATAAAGTAAAAGTTTACATTCTAACGATCGAAATGTAAAATAATTAGGTGAGATACTAAGTTTACTTGTCATTCGTAACAAGCTCATTGCAAATCTGTTTTTAATAAAAACTACCAAAATTGGCTTGCTAACATGTGTCTTTCTAACACAACATAAGCGATATTATTTATGCAATTTTTTATAATTGATATTAAAAACTATAAACAATTCATTTAAATTGCTATACTCAATCAAGAATTTTGTATTTGTTCGTTAATTATTGAATAACAATTGATTTTATTGCTAATACTAGTAAAAAGAGGAAAAACATGAATAGATCATCTAAGTTAGCTATATTTATTGCTCTAGCTACCATTGCTTCCTCAGGCAGTGCTTACGCACAAGAAATAGACAACTGTTGGTATGGTCCGTTTGGAAATAAAATAAAAAATGGAACAAATGAACTATGCTGGAAAAATAATATAACAGATCAACAAAAAAATTCTTTTAAACTGTCTATAGACAAAACTATAATCAAAAGAAGCATATTTTTTGATTTCGATAGTTCAAATATTAAACCAGAAAGTCGTATTGTACTCAACGAAACAATTGATTACTATAAGAATAAGAAAAATCATATAAATAAAATCACTTCAACTGGTAATTCCGATTCTACTGGAAAGGAATCTTATAATCAAAACTTGTCTGAACGTAGAGCTAAAGAGGCAAGAAAATATTTAATAGAAAATGGTGTAGATTCTAAGAAATTAGAAATTTATTCGCTTGGATCAAAGAACCCAATCGCTTCTAACGAAACCTCAGAAGGAAGATGTAAAAATCGCAGAGTAGACATAGAGATTATCTCAGAAAAAAACAAAAACTAGCCTATGACTATACAGTATCTAATTGCATTACATAGATACTGTTTAAGATTTTTATTAAATAGGAATTTAATACATTGAAAGAAGATAATGTCTATCGTTGTGAGATCGAAAAATTTAATAAAATGTCTCAGGAATGGTGGAATAAAAATGGAAGCATGAAGGCTCTTCATGAGATAAATACCTTACGTTTAGAGTGGGTATTAAGTGTATGCTCCTCTATTAAAAATAGAGATATATTAGATGTAGGCTGTGGAGGTGGTATTTTTTCAGAAAGTTTATCAGTATTAGGAGCTAACGTTACTGGAATAGATCTAGCTGAGGATTTAATTAAAATAGCTAATTATCATAGATCAAGAAATTTGCTTGATATTAATTATATAACTATATCTGCAGAGGAATTAGCGAGATCAGAAAAAGAAAAATATGATGTAGTAGTATGCATGGAAATGCTAGAACATGTTCCAGAACCAGTTTCTATAATAGAATCTTGTTCTCTCTTAGTTAAAGATGGTGGCACTGTTCTTTTTTCAACAATAAATAGAAATTTGAAATCATTTTTATTCAGCATTATTGGCGCTGAGTATCTATTAAAATTACTCCCTATTGGTACACATAATTATAAGTTATTCATCAAACCTAGTGAGCTAATAAATTATTCAAGACTATTTAGGCTTGAACTTATAGATTTAATCGGATTATCTTATAATCCGATTAATGGAAAATTTTCCTTATCAAATAATGTAGACATAAATTACTTTATATCTTTTAGAAAAAATATATTAATATAAAGGAAGCAATCACATTTATATTGATCTAATGCAATAATAAGTAATATAATAAGGGAAGATCGGGGCCGATTAGGATTCGACGTTGATTAGAAGATAGATCATAGCATGTCGAGCACCAGTTAGCTCGATAATCCACTGGAAAAAATATAAACGCCAACAATTCGCGTTTCAAGTTAGCAGCCTAGAGCTCTGACCGTTGCACTGGTTTTTTTCTTGGGCCAGATGATACTTGTATCATAGCAACGTCATATACAAGAAATATGTTTGCAATATTTTCACGATATGCAAATTGAATATAAAAGTGAATCGCCTTATTAAAGGCCTGTCAATTGGCTGATTATAAGGTTAAATCCAATAGATTGACTACACATGTAGAAATGTCATTAGAAGATTAACGGACGGGGGTTCAAATCCCCCCGGCTCCACCACTAACCGTATTATTTATATTTTGTAGAATATTTAAAATATCTTCTGATGGTTTTATAAAAAAATTCTGTTCTTTGCCATCCAAGCCGGGAAAAGATAAAAAACAAGCATGTAACATTTGACGATCTGTTCCTAATATACCCTTTCCTCCATACAATGTATCTCCTACCACAGGATGACCTATACTGGACAAATGTACTCTTATTTGATGTGTCCTTCCAGTTTCTAGTTTACAAATTACCTGAGTAACTTTATAAGATCCATTCAGAATCCCTTTCCTAATAGGATTACAATGCGTCACAGCACTTCTAGCTGCTATTGCATTAGTAGTCACACTCATCTTTGTTCTGTTCACTGGATCTCTACCAATATCCATATTAATTGTTCTAAAACTTGGTAAATGTCCATGTACAATTGCTACATATATTCTCATTATATTACGAGCTTGCATATTTCTTATGAAATAAGTTTGTGAAAGTTCATTCCTAGCAATAACCATAAGTCCAGAAGTGTTTTTATCTAACCGGTGTACTATACCTGCCCTAGGAACAGCTGATAATTCTGGATATTTATACAAGATAGCATTTAAAAGTGTTCCATTCCAATTGCCAGAACCAGGATGAGTTACTAATCCATGAGATTTATTTACTATTATCCAATCCTGATTTTCGTCTATAATATCAACTTCAATATCTTCCGGCTTGAATGATATTGATTCGGGCGAAGGTTGTTCATTTACACAAATAATATCATTAGGATTCACTATTTGGCGAATTCTTGCCTCAGTTCCATTAACATAAACATAATTATCTTTTATCCAAGTTTTTAATCTTTCTCGCGAATATTGTGGCATTAAAGATGCTAGAACCTTGTCTAGTCTGTCTTTTTTATAGTGTTCTGGAACTTTAATTTGTTTGTAAAATGACTTATTATCAACTAATGACATATTATTTATATAAAACTACGATGATTAAAAAATGTTTATTTAATAATTTTTTCAAAAAAATTAAATTCTTATTTGTATTGTTAATAATAATACAAATAAACGGTTGTGCATTACATGATCATAAAATTAATATATCTATTGAGGATTATAGTATAGAGCAATTGTATGAATTGTCGAAAAAAGAAATAAATAAGAAAAATTGGGAAGCAGCAAAATATTATATAAAAAAAATAACTGCGGATTTTAATACGAAAACTGTTTATCAAGATGCGTTAATTGATCTTATATATATTAGCTGGAAAGAAGGAAAACTTGACGAATCTTTATCGCAAATTTCAAGCTTTACAAAAATATATCCAAGAAATCCAAGGATCGACTACTTACTTTATATAAGAGGACTTATAAATTCCACATCAGACAAATTTATATTTAATTTTATTGGCAAAAGAAAAATATCATTTACAAAAGACAATAAAAAAATATTATCAGCTATAAAGGACTTCAATGAACTTATAGAAAAATTTCCTGATAGTAAATATTCAGCACATTCAAGAAAATATATAAAAATACTAAATAACTTGTTATCAAAGAACGAGCTAAATATAGCAAAGTATTATTATGATAATAAACTTTTCTTAGCAGCAATAAATCATGCTAAAGAAATAATAGAACAGCCAAATAACTTATATCACGAAGAAGCTTCAAAGATCATTGAAGAATCATATCATATAATAAATAATGATCACATGAGTTCATAAGTTAAATTGTATTATATTTTTATAGAGTCTAACAAACTAATAATCATTGAAATAAAGGATCCATTTTTTTCATTGTTAGATTCTTTACATTTATCACAAATATCTACGGAATGCATCTTAAAAAATTCAATATAGTCAAAATTAACGGTTTTAATATTATCTATAAGATCTATCTTAATCTTTTTTAGAAGTGATATGATTTCATTATGGCTATTGAACAATAAATCAGATTTAATAATTTCATTACCATCGCTTGAAATAATTCGGAACTTAAATTTACTTCCTAAATCTTTATAGATTAAAAGACGAGATTTTCTATTCTTGATACCTAGTAATTTTTTATTATTACTAGAAGAATATTTTCCTAAACTCCTAATTCCTATTATTTCTCTTATCTCCTCAATAATAGGTTTTGCTATTTTACGAGCTCTATAAGAGCCATCAATTAAAATTTTCTCTATATATTCTGGATCTTTAATAAGTTTTTTGTATTTTTCTCGCATAGGAGCCAGTTCATGCTCTATTTTATCATATAGAATTTTCTTTGCTTCGCCCCAAGCTAATCCATTTTTTAATTTTAATTTAAAATCTTCGGACTCTTCTTCACTTGAGAATGCACGATATAGTAAATATATGTGGCTTTCATCAGCATTTTTAGGCTCATTTAACTGACTAGAATCAGTAACTATCTTCATTATAGATGATTGCAAGGTCTTTGATTCATTATCAAAAAGAGTAATGGTATTATTGTAACTTTTAGACATTTTACGACCATCAAGGCCAGGTAAAGTAGCCACATTCCTATCAATAACAGCCTCTGGTAACACAAAAAAATTATTCTTGTATGTGTAATTAAATCTTTGTGCTATATCTCTAGCCATTTCTAAATGCTGAATCTGATCATGACCAACAGGAACCTTATTTGCTTGAAACATTAGTATATCTGCGGCCATTAGTATTGGATAAGAAAATAATCCCATAGTAACGCCATCATCAATATCTATTTCTTTTGTAAGATTTTGAGTTGTAATGGACTTATAGGCGTGAGCCCTATTCATTAATCCCTTAGAAGTAACGCAAGTTAAAATCCAAGAAAGTTCCATTACTTCCGGTATGTCTGATTGTCTATAAAATATAACACGATCTATATCCAAGCCAGCAGCTAACCAAGTTGCTGCTATTTCTAGCCTGGAACTCAATAATCTTGAAGGATTTTGATTCTTAATCAAAGCATGATAGTCAGCAAGAAAAAAAAACGAATCAGCACTAGGCTCAAGACTAGCCTGTATTGCTGGACGAATAGCCCCAGCATAATTGCCTAAGTGAGGGGTACCTGATGTGGTGATGCCAGTTACAACACGATTGTTCATGAAACAATTACTATAATATGGAATTAATGAATAAAAATAAAAAATCAAATATGCTGAATAATACTTTATTCAAAGATATTATAAATAATGCACTAGGAAAATAAAAAACAATCACTAATGCATTATAGTTTTTTAGATTAAAAATTTAAAGAGCGCTTATCAACTGCTAAGGCAGCTTCTTTCAAGGACTCTGAAAGCGTTGGATGAGCATGGCAAATTCTTGCTATATCTTCAGCAGAACCTCTGAATTCCATTATCGTCACTGCCTCAGATATAAGCTCAGAAGCCATAGGGCCTATTATATGCACACCTAGAACCTCATCAGTCTTTGTGTCTGCAATAACCTTAACAAAACCTGTAGTATCTCCCAAAGCTCTTGCTCTACCATTAGCTAGAAATGGAAAAGTACCAACTCTGAAATCACGACCATCTTGTTTAAGTTGCTGTTCGTTTTTACCAACCCATGCAATCTCAGGAGATGTGTATATAACAGAAGGTATAGTATCAAAATTTACATGCCCATGTTGTCCAGCTATTCTCTCAGCAACAGCAACACCCTCTTCCTCAGCTTTATGTGCTAACATAGGACCTCTTACTACGTCGCCTATAGCCCAAACATTAGGAAGATTAGTCCTGCAATCAGCATCTACTCCTATAAAACCTTTATCATCAACTTTTAATCCAACTAAAGAATAATTCAATTTATCGGTGTAAGGTAAACGACCAATAGAAACTATAAGTTTATCTACTATCAATTCTTTATGTACATCTTTACTATCTTTATAATTTATAGATACAGAATCACCGATAATCTTGATGCTGTCTATATTAACGCCAACTTGAATGTCTAGTCCTTGTTTTGTAAAAACTTTCAAGGCTTCTCTGGCTATTTGAGAATCAGCTGACATTAAAAAATTAGGCATAGCTTCTAGCACTGTGACATTGGAACCCAATCTACGCCAGACACTTCCCATTTCTAATCCTATGACACCCCCTCCAATAACTCCTAATTTCTTAGGAACACTATCTAACCTTAAAGCCCCATCATTTGATAAAACTAACTTTTCATCGAAAGGTAGATTTGGAAATTCTCTAGCTGAAGATCCTGTAGCTATCACAACATGCTTAGCAATAATGTCTGTATTAGAAGAATCATTTATCTTTATACACCAGCCACCCTCTGTTTGACCAGAAAAAGATCCAAATCCATGGAAGAAACTAATATTATTTTTCTTAAACAAATAAAGGATACCTTCGTTATTTTGCTTAACTACAGTTTCTTTTCGAGAAATTAATTTCTTAAGATTTAAAGATATATTATCAATATCAATACCATGATCTTTAAAGTGACTGCCAGCTTGCTCAAAGTGTTCTGAGGACTGTAACAAAGCTTTTGAAGGGATACACCCAACATTTGTACAAGTTCCACCAGGAGCTGCCTCACCTAAATGATTACTCCAGGCATCTACACATGCTACTGACATACCTAATTGAGAAGCTCTTATTGCCGCAATATACCCACCAGGACCAGCACCTATGACGACCACATCAAATTGTTTAGACATAATTCACATATAAAAAATAATGTTAGATATAGATGTTCAATACTAACACTTGATTTGAAATAAAAGTCCATTAATAATTCAAGTAACACATAACAATCGGTCATTATGTGCAACAATGACCGATTAAGTCATATAGAAAACCTATAAATCTAATAAAAGACGCTGAGGATCTTCTAAAGCATCCTTAATAGCAACTAATCCTAGAACCGCTTCCCTACCATCTATTATTCTATGATCATAAGATAAAGCCAAATAATTCATTGGGCGAATAACAATCTGACCATTCTCTACTACAGCACGCTCTTTAGTAGCATGTATACCCAAAATAGCAGATTGAGGAGGATTAATTATAGGAGTCGATAACATAGAGCCAAATACTCCACCATTTGATATAGAGAAAGTACCACCCATCATTTCTTCTAAACCAAGCTTGCCATCTGCTGCTCTTTTTCCAAAATCAACAATAGATTTTTCTATATCAGCAATAGATAATTGATCAGCATTACGAAGTATAGGAACTACAAGTCCTCTAGGACTACCTACAGCTATACCTATGTCAAAATAGCCATGATATATTATATCTTTACCATCTATAGAAGCATTTATTAAAGGATATTTTTTTAATGCAGAAACAGCAGCCTTGACGAAGAAAGACATGAATCCAAGCTTAACACCATGTTCCTTCTCGAATTTATCTTTATACTGCTTTCTAATATCTATAACGGCTTGCATATTGACTTCATTAAATGTAGTCAGAATAGCATTTTCCTGTTGAGATTGTATTAAACGCTCAGCAATACGAGCACGTAATCTGCTCATAGGTACACGTTGCTCAGAACGTCCATCCAGAGATAATGAAGACTGCGTAAATTCCTCTGTTTTGACTGACATCTTTTGATCATATACTAACGCATCAGCTTTTGTTATACGACCATCCCTTCCAGTACCTTTTACTAAAGAAGGCTCTACACCTTTCTCTGATAAAATCTTTGAGGCTGATGGGGAAGCAACCCCTTTTAAATCTTTATGCTGATTCTTTTCTTCAGCACTATTATTACCTTGAACCTGGTTATTTATTTTTTGATCATTAACAGATGGCTTTGCATCGGTATCTATCTTTGCGATTAACTCGCCAGAAACAACTGTGCTATTATCACCCATCACTATTTCTACTAAAACACCTGAAGAAGGAGCTGGGACTTCTAGAACAACTTTATCTGTTTCTATTTCAATCAGAATATCACCAGATTCTACAAAAGCACCAACTGACTTTTTCCAGGACAACATCGTAGCTTCCGAGACAGACTCAGATAACTGCGGCACAACTACTTCTTGAATAGCCATAATGATAAATTCCGTAATTTAATAAATATCTATAAAATAATCTGCTTACTTAATCAACATAACCTTGAATTTTTGAGCAAATGCTTGTTCTATTAATGCTTTTTGCTGCTCTTGATGCTTTGCCATATAGCCAACAGCAGGAGAAGCAGAGGCATTACGCCCAGCATAGCCCAACTTCTGACCGTGTGACATATTTTCATACAAATGATGCTGAATATATGACCAAGAACCTTGATTTTGCGGTTCATCCTGAACCCATATAACTTCGGTTGCATTTGGGTATTTTTGCAATTCGGCCTCAAATGACTTATGAGCAAAAGGATATAGTTGCTCAATACGTATAATTGCAACATTATTAATTGAACGATCACGACGCGCATGCAATAAGTCATAATAAACTTTACCTGAGCATACTAATACCCGTTTAACTAATTTTGCATTTATTGACTCGTCCGTTTCTCCAATAACCATCTTAAACACACCATCGGAAAAGTCAGAGAGAGGAGAAGCTGCATCTTTATTACGCAGCAAAGACTTTGGTGTAAATATGATTAATGGCTTACGAAACTGTCTTATCATCTGGCGACGCAATACATGAAATATTTGAGAGCCAGTAGTTGGTTGTATAACTTGTATGTTATTGTCAGCACATAACTGCAAAAATCTTTCTATTCTACCAGAGGAGTGTTCAGGACCTTGACCCTCGTAACCATGAGGCAACATCATTGCTAAACCTGATTGACGACCCCACTTAGCTTCACCGGAACTTATAAACTGATCTATAACTACCTGTGCACCATTAGCAAAATCTCCAAATTGAGCTTCCCATATTGTCAAGGTATTTGGTTCAGAAGAAGAAAAACCATATTCAAATCCTAAAACCGCTTCTTCAGACAAAACAGAGTCTATTACCGTAAACTTTGCTTGTGTATCTGATACATTCTGCAATGGAATGTATGTACCATCATCCCAACGCTCTCTCTTCTGGTCATGTAATACAGCATGTCTGTGAGTAAAGGTGCCACGACCAGAGTCTTGTCCAGTTATACGTACAGAGTAACCGGAAGCTAATAAAGTAGCATAAGCTAAATGTTCTCCCATACCAAAATCTAAATTTAAATCACCGTTAGCCATACTTCGTCTATCATTTAAGACCTTAGTAACTAAAGGATGTGGATTAAATCCCTCTGGAACTTTAGTTATAATATCCCCAATACGTTTTAACTCGGAAACAGGGATTGCTGTATCAGCGTAATCGGTCCATTTGGAATTTAAAAATGGGGCCCAATCTATTGCATATTTACTCTTGTAATCTGTAAGAACTGGCTCTGTAGTTTTGTGGCCATCTTCTAGAAGCTTCCTGTATTCCCTTACCAGCTCATCTGGTTCTTCTTCTGTTAGGATATTCTGCGCTACAAGCTTATCTGCATATAACTTTCTGGTACCTGGATGATTAGTTATGCTTTTGTACATAAGAGGTTGAGTTAATGCAGGAGTATCTTGTTCATTATGTCCAAGCTTACGAAAACATACTATATCAACAACAACATCACGACCAAATTTCATCCTATAATCTAGAGCCAATTTTGTAACAAATACTACAGCTTCAGGATCATCTCCATTTACATGAAAGACTGGTGCTTCTATCATTTTTGCTACATCTGTACAATAAATAGTGGAACGTGCATCCCTAGGATCAGAAGTGGTAAAACCAATTTGGTTATTTATAACGATGTGTAAAGTACCACCAGTGCCATAACCTCTAGTTTGAGCTAGGTTTAAGGTCTCCATGACAACACCTTGACCAGCAAATGCAGAATCACCATGTACAAGGACTGGCAATACTTGCTTACCTTTACTATCATGACGTCTTTCCTGTCTAGCTCTAGCGCTACCTTCCACTACAGGATTTACTATCTCTAGATGAGAAGGGTTGAAAGCTAGTGAAAGATGCACAGGGCCACTATCTGTTGATAGATCACTAGAAAAACCATTATGATATTTTACATCACCATCGCTTAAGGCTTGAGAATGCTTACCCTCAAACTCTGCAAACAAATCGCTTGGAGTTTTACCAAGAATATTTATGAGCACATTTAATCTACCACGATGGGCCATTCCAACTATGATTTCTTGGATACCTAATAACGATGAATGCATGACAACAGAATCCATAGAAGCTATGAAACTTTCACCACCCTCTAAGGAAAACCTTTTTTGTCCTACATATTTAGTATGCAAAAACCTCTCTAGCCCCTCTGCTTCAGTTAATTGTTTTAAGATATGTCTTTTGTTTTCAGAGCTTAAAAGGTCTTTTCCATGACTTGATTCCATGCGTTCCTGAATCCATCTTTTGGAAGCTGGATCAGAAATATGCATAAATTCAACACCAATGGTGCCACAATAAGTATCACGCAAAGCCTTAATAATTTCGCGTAATGTCATTGTGCTTGATGTGGTAAAATAAGTATTGCTTGCAGAGTAAGTCTGATCTAAATCAGCCTCTGTTAGTCCATAAAAAGAAGGATTTAACTCTGGTATTTCCAAACGTTCCCTTCTCTTTAAAGGGTCAAGATCAGCCCAATTAGGACCTAGAGTTCTATAAGCAGCTATTATTGATTGTACAAAAACTTGTTTAGATGCAATAGATAAATCAGGTACAGATTGTGATTTAACAAAAGAATTTGTTTTTGCTCTTTGAGCAAATGACTCAACTATAGGAGCATGAGCCTGATCCCTAGTGCTATCATTACCATCTACAGCTGGAGAGTGTTGTAATTTATCAAAATATTGACGCCAGTTATCATCTACAGATCCTGGATTATCAAGATAGGCCTCATAAAGTTCCTCTATATATGGCGCATTTCCGCCAGATAAATAAGATGTTGACAGTGATTCTTTATTCGAAGACATAATTCGCTTCACCTTTTCGAGCATTTCGCCGACACGATGCAGGGGATAAAACCTTCCGCGACACGGACTTCCCGTTCAGCGGATAGCAATGGGCAGAAGGCACGTGCAAAAAAACCTAAAATATTTAAGCCATATTGGCCTTTAATACGTATTGTATTACAACTCTCTAAAATTAAAAGTATCTTGCTATAATACAACACTATTATAGTTATATGTAACACTACCTACATATAACATCGACTCGATAATTATAACAATTTAAACCTTAATAAGCTAAAAGTGTATAGCAAGATAATATGGGTTATGTTAAATATTTTGATAAATAACTAATATTATGCTCAATAATAGTTATCACTAAAAACTATCAGAAAATTAAAATTCTTCTCAGATGCTAGTTATAACAATCTCTATTAGTTGACTTTATTACAAAAAAATAAAGAATTTCGAATATTTAGAACACAAATATGAATTAGTTTTAAATTTTGTGGTAGTGTACATTAATGGTGAATATTACTTTGAGTAAAAACGGATAAAGTGAAAATCACAAAAACTCAAAAGATCCGCTAGCTAATATGGTGGACAAAATATTCTTTGCTATAACATTTCCAACTAATATAAGACCATGGATGATACTTTAAATCAACGCGCACTAGATTACCATGAATTCCCTACTCCAGGAAAAATATCTGTTACACCAACAAAATCATTAAATAATCAAGATGATCTTTCTTTGGCTTACTCTCCTGGAGTAGCTGCGGCTTGTATGGCAATAGTTCATGAAGGCGATTCTGCTGCCTCTAGATACACTTCGAGATCTAATCTTGTGGGCGTTATAACAAATGGAACTGCAGTACTCGGATTAGGCAATATAGGACCTTTAGCATCTAAGCCAGTAATGGAAGGAAAGGGTTGCTTATTGAAAAAATTTGCTGGTGTTGATGTATTTGACATAGAGCTTGCTGAGAATGATCCTGACAAAATAATAGATATAATAGCAGCCTTAGAGCCTACTATTGGCGGAGTAAATCTAGAAGATATAAAGGCACCTGAATGTTTTTATATAGAAAAAAAACTAAGAGAAAGGATGAAAATACCAGTTTTTCATGATGATCAACATGGTACAGCCATAATATCATCAGCTGCTATCCTTAATGGGCTTGAGGTAGTAAAAAAAGACATAGGTAAAGTAAAACTAGCCTGCTCAGGAGCAGGAGCTGCTGCTATTGCTTGTTTAGACTTGTTAGTTAGACTTGGAGTTAAAGTAGAAAATATATTTGTTGTTGATTCACGTGGTGTTATATGGGAAGGACGTGATGAAAACATGGAAACAAATAAACGCAGATATGCACAAAAAACTAATTCAAGGACTTTATCTGATGTTGTAAAAGATGCTGATGTTTTCCTGGGATGCTCTGCTGCTAAGGTTTTAACTCCAGAAATGGTAAAAACTATGGCTCCAAACCCTCTAATATTAGCCTTAGCTAATCCAGAACCAGAGATACTACCATCACTAGCTAAATCAGTCAGACCTGATTGCATAATTGCAACTGGTCGTTCAGATTTCCCAAATCAAGTTAACAACGTATTATGTTTCCCATTTATATTCCGTGGAGCACTTGATTGTGGTGCTACCTCTATAACGGAAGAAATGAAACTCGCATGTGTAACTGCAATAGCAGACCTAGCAAAAGCAGAACAGAATGATGAAGTTGCATCGGCATATGTAGGTGAAGATCTAAGCTTCGGTCCTAATTATATTATACCTAAACCTTTTGATAGAAGATTAATATCTCATGTTGCACCAGCTGTAGCTAAAGCAGCACAAGAATCTGGGGTAGCTACAAGACCTATTAAAGACTTAGAGTCCTATAGACAAAAACTTAATTCGTATGTATATCATTCAGGCCAACTCATGGATCCATTGTTCGTTCAAGCAAAACAAGAGCCAAAAAGAGTTATATATACAGACGGTGAAGAAGAGATAGTTTTAAGGGCAGTACAAACTATTGTAGATGAGAAATTAGCATATCCAATACTGATAGGTCGCAATTCTATAGTACAAGAAAATATAAGAAAGGCTGGTCTAAGGATTCAAATAGGAAAAGATATTCAACTGATTGATCCAGAAGATGAGAAACTTTTGGAAAAAAACTGGAAACATTACTACAAATTAAAATGTAGGGATGGGGTAACACCAAAAATTGCAAAATCTATGCTCAGAAAGCACAATACATTAATAGGATCTATGCTTCTACAAAGAGGAGAAGCTGATGCCCTTCTTTGCGGTGTTACAAGCAAATACGATAATCAACTTAAATATATTAGTGATGTTATAGGCAAAAAAGAAAATCAAACATTCGCTGCTCTGAATGTATTAATGCTTCCAGAACAGACCTTATTTATCGCTGATACTCATGTTAATGAGAACCCTACTGCTCAAGAAATTGCAAATATAACAATACAATCAGCTAAGGAGATGTTGCGGTTTGGATTTGTGCCAAAAATAGCATTGCTTTCTCATTCTGATTTTGGAAGTAGAGTTACTGAGTCCTCCAAAAAAATGTCGGAAGCTGTAAAAATAATAAAGGAAATAGCACCAGATCTTGAAGTGGATGGTGAGATGCATGCAGATTCTGCTTTATCAAATAAGATTAGAAAGTCTTCTTATCCTGATAGCAATCTTAAAGATACTGCGAATTTATTGATCATGCCTAATCTTGATTCAGGTAATATCGCATACAATCTTCTTAAGATGACAGGAAGCAAAGGAGTAGCTATGGGTCCAATACTTCTTGGATCTAATAGGCCTGTGCATATATTAACAAATAGCACCACAGTAAGAAGGATAGTTAATATGACTGCACTAGCAGTTGTAGATGCTCAACAAGAAAATTAAATTTTCTTGTTTTCTTATTAAGATGTGTAGCATGCTAGGTAGCATTTTATGATTCTGCCTAGCATATATCTACAACAATTTCTGAAAAAATATATAAATACAGCACCTGTAGATATAAAACAAATTCTATAAACTACTGATTGTAATTAATGATTACTGAATAACTACTATAAATGAAAAATAACAACAGAAATATTAAAGTTAATAAAGACAAGGTGTTTGATGCTTTTATTTCTTGTCCACAAGGACTAGAGTCAAAATTATTCGAAGAATTAAAATCATTCGGTATAGAAGTTATTCAAACTAATAAATCTGGTTGTTATATCAAAGTGTCATGGAGCGATATAGAGTATATAAATCTAAACTCTAGACTTGCTAATAGAGTACTACTACAAGTAGCGTATGCGCCATATATAAAAAATGAGAAAGAAATTCTAGAAATATCGCATAATGTAGAATGGGAAAGATGGTTTAGGCCAGAATACTCAATAAGAGTAGATACTTCTTCGATAAACAGTAGTTTTAATAGTCAACAATATTGCAATCTACTAGTGAAGGATGGTATTTGTGACAGATTTAGGAAAATTTTTTCCAAAAGACCTAATGTTAATACTAAAAACCCTGATGTAAGGATACATTTATTTATTGAAAAAAACTCTGTGACTATTTACCTAGATACTTCAGGGGAATCATTATTTAAAAGGGGATGGAGAATAAAAAAAGGAGAAACTCCATTAAAGGAAAATCTAGCAGCAGGTATAATAGCTTTATCTGAATGGAATCCTAAATACAATTTGCTAGATCCATTTTGTGGAAGTGGGACTATTCTTATAGAAGCAGCATCAATAGCATCAAATACTCCACCAGGAATTCTTAGATCCTTTGGATTTGAAAAAATTAATCTTCATGATAAGAAAAAATGGGATGATCTAAGAAAAGAATCAATATCTAATATCAAAGAAAATATAGAAACTGAAATATTAGGATATGATATAGATCGTGAAGCTATAGAAGCATCTATTAATAATTTAAAAACATCAGGATTGCATGTAAATAATTTAAGATTTATTCAAAAAGATGCAAATCACATAGAAAAATTACACATGCCAAGTGGACATATTATAACAAACCCTCCTTATGGAGAAAGGGTCGAGAATGATAATGATATTGAACTATGGCAAACTTTTTCAAAAAATTTAAAACAATATTTTTTTGACTGGAAAGTTAATATTATATCGAGCGATTTGGATTTGCCTAAAAAATTAAGATTAAAACCAAAAAGAAAAATACCATTGTTTAATGGCAAATTAGATTGCAGACTATTTCAATTTGAAATTGTAGAAAAAAGCTATAGAAAAGAAAAACTATAGCTTTTATATCTTTTTTAAATAATCTTTTATATTATATTGTAAAATGCATCTTTACCAGGGTAACTGGCCATATCACCTAATTCCTCTTCTATTCTCAATAGTTGATTATACTTAGCCATACGATCAGACCTTGATAACGAACCTGTTTTTATCTGCATAGAATTTGAAGCAACAGCTATGTCAGCAATAGTAGAATCTTCAGTTTCACCAGAACGATGAGAAACAACAGAAGTATAACCATAACGCTTAGCCATTTCGATAGCAGAAAAAGTTTCTGTAATAGTGCCTATTTGATTAATCTTTATAAGAATAGAGTTAGCTATGCCATTGTTTATACCTTCTTTTAAAATATTAGTGTTGGTTACAAACAAATCATCTCCCACCAATTGAATATCATTTCCTAACTTGTCTGTGAGAATTTTCCAACCATCCCAATCATTTTCAGCCATGCCATCCTCAATAGATATAATAGGATATTTATCACACAAAGAAGCAAGAAAATCAGAAAATTCGTTAGAGCTTAAAGAAACGTTACCCTCACCTTGTAGTATGTAAGAACCATTTTTATAAAACTCAGAACTGGCGCAATCTAAACCAAGACAAATATGCTTTCCTGGTTCATATCCAGCTTCACTAATAGATTCTAGAATAAGTTTTATAGCCTCTTCATGGTTACTTATATTTGGAGCAAATCCACCTTCGTCTCCAACGGCTGTAGACATACCATTATGACTAATTATTTTTTTTAATGTATGAAAAACTTCAGATCCCCAACGTAAAGCCTCTTTGAAGCTTTTAGCACCAACTGGCAATATCATGAATTCCTGTATATCCAAATTGTTATTAGCATGAGCTCCACCATTGATAACATTCATCATTGGAACAGGCATACTCATCAAACCACTACCTCCTAAGTATCTATAAAGAGGTAAACCTGAATCATCAGAAGCAGCACGAGCAACAGCCATACTTACAGCTAAAATGGCATTGGCTCCTAATCTCCCCTTATCACTAGTACCATCTAATTCTATCATTATGCGGTCTATATAAGATTGATTACAAGCTTCAAGCCCTATCAACGATTCAGCTATTTCTGTATTAATATTCTCAATGGCCTTTAAAACACCCTTTCCAGAATAACGATTAGCATCACCATCTCTAAGCTCAATCGCTTCACGTGTCCCAGTAGAAGCTCCTGACGGGACTGATGCTCTGCCAACAGCACCAGTTTCTAAAATAACGTCACACTCTACTGTTGGATTACCGCGAGAATCAAGTATCTCTCTACCCAAAATATCAACAATTGTACTCATAACAGATTATCCTAAAACAATAAAAAGATAGAAAATTACTTCATCAGTAAAACATGAAAATACACACCATACTATTCAATAACCAATATTTAAATACTTTTCCAGATCAAATATATTTATTTCTCTTAACAGTATTATCTATCTCCAACAAAGATTTTAATAATGACTTTACATTGTTTAACGGAATAGAATTATAACCATCAGACTTTGCTTCCAATGGATTAGGGTGTGTTTCTATGAATAAACCAGAAATACCTACTGCAACTGCAGCACGGGCTAAGTCTGGAGCAAAACTAATCTCTCCTCCTGAAGAGGATCCCTTAGAACCAGGCAATTGAACTGAGTGTGTAGCATCAAAAATAACTGGACAATTAGTAGTATTACGCATGATTGACAATGATCTCATATCTACCACAAGATTTCCATATCCAAAAGAGGATCCACGCTCACAGACCATAATACTATCAGTATTCCCACCAGCTTCCAATATAGCATTTTTAGCTTTATTAACTACTTGAGTCATATCATATGGTGACAAAAATTGTCCCTTTTTGATATTAACTGGTTTTAATGTTGCAGCACATGATTTAATAAAATCTGTCTGTCTACATAAGAGTGCTGGTGTTTGTAAAATATCTACTACAGAAGAAACGATTTTGACCTGAGATATATCATGCACATCAGTAGTAACATGAATGTTATATTTCTCTTTTATGTCAGATAAAATCTGCAATCCTTTGTCTATACCAACTCCTCTAAAAGAACTATCAGATGACCTGTTAGCTTTATCAAATGAACTTTTATAAACAAAATTTATATTCATGCAATCAGTTATGTCTTTCAGTACTTTAGCGGTCTCAAAAGCAATTTCACTTGATTCAATAACACAGGGCCCAGCTATTAAAAATAGCGGTTTATTTATACCAATATCAAAATCTAATAATCTCATTTAAATACTTTTAATAAATTTCTTATTTATAATAGCCCTAACATAATCTATAAATAATGGATGACCATTACGCGGTGTAGAAGTGAATTCTGGATGGAACTGCACCCCTATAAACCATGGATGATCTTTTATCTCAATAACCTCTGTTAGATTCTCTGACGAAGTACTTGCACTCACAATAAGTCCAGAATCGATTAAGCATTTTAAATAATTATTATTAACTTCATATCTATGACGATGCCTTTCATAAAGACTGTCTCCATATATACTATGGGTTTTTGTGTTTTTCATCACAAAAATACTTTGAGCGCCCTTTCTAAGGGTTCCTCCTTTATCAGAATTAATACTGCGCCGTTCTATTTGTCCGCTAATATCCTTCCATTCATTAATTAAAGCTATAACAGGAAATTCTGTACTAGCATCAAACTCTGTGCTGTTTGCATTTTTTAGACCAGCTACGTTTCTAGCAAATTCTACTACAGCAAGTTGCATACCTAAACATATGCCCAAAAAAGGTATTTTATTCTCTCTGGCATAATTGATTGCCATAATTTTACCTTCTATGCCTCTATTACCAAAACCACCAGGAACTAGGATCCCATCTAAATTTTTTAATAAGTCTGTTCCATTTTTCTCTATATCTTCTGAGTTTATGTATTTGATATTAACTCTAGAATTTGTATGTATGCCAGCATGTGCAATAGCCTCAATCAAAGACTTATATGATTCAGTAAAATCCGTATATTTTCCAATCATGCCAATATCGATATCACAACTAGGATTTTCAATGCGGTCTACCAATTTTCTCCAAATAGAAAGATCAGCAGGTTCTGGATTAATTAACATAGTACTACAAACTATATCATCTACTCTTTGTTCTTGTAGTACAGATGGAACCTTATATATTGAATCAACATTCCAGACTGATATTACTGATTCTATTGGAACATTTGAAAACATTGATATTTTAGCACGCTCTTCGCTAGAAATACGACGACTAGCACGACAAAGGATTACATCAGGAAATATTCCTATTTCTCGTAATTTTTGCACAGAATGCTGTGTTGGCTTTGTTTTTAATTCACTGAATGAAGATACTGATGGCACCAATGTGAGATGCATAAAAACAAAATTACTTCTGCCTAGTGATAAGCTCATTTGTCTTGCTGCTTCTAGGAACGGCAAAGACTCTATATCACCTACGGTACCACCTATCTCCACAATAGCAATATCCGCATTCCCTTCAAAACTATTATTGGCTCCTCTAACAATAAACTCTTGTATTTCATTTGTAATATGCGGAATAACTTGTACAGTATTACCAAGATAGTCACCACGACGTTCTTTTTTAATTACAGAATCATAAATTTGACCTGTAGTAAAATTATTCAATCTTGTCATTTTAGTAGATATAAAACGTTCATAGTGACCTAAATCTAAATCAGTCTCTGCACCGTCTTCTGTAACAAATACCTCCCCATGTTGGAATGGACTCATAGTACCAGGATCTACATTAATATAAGGATCTAGTTTCAACATAGTTACACGAAGACCTCGTGACTCTAAAATAGCTGCTAATGAAGCAGCAGTAACCCCTTTCCCTAGAGAAGAAACTACTCCACCGGTAATAAATATATACTTAATCATTGCATTCTAATGGTAAATTGAAATAATAGTGCACTAAGCATTTAACTAAGTGCAATAAATAGAAAATTATCAGCAGTAAAAAATATCTGACATTAAAAACACATTAATATAATAACGTCCTTGAGAAATTTTATAGTAATCTTTATTTTATATACATATATATTGTTCAAGATAACATAAAATGTAGAAATATTATGAGTTTTATTGTTTTTAAATTTATCAAAAACAGTTACGAGCTACTAATGATTGCAAATAGAAATCTATAATTGACTATATCCTTACATCTATACATAGTGAATTATAAGATTAATAAGTTATATTAAATTTAACTTTAAATTATGGCAACTTAACAAAGAATACGGGAAATATATGCATCAAGAAGAATCTGTATATTATGATGTAGTTATAGTAGGAGCTGGACCTTCTGGCATATCAACCAGCATTAAACTTAAACAATTAGCCATAGATAAAAAAATTGATATAAAAATCTGTGTAATAGAAAAAAGTCGATCATTAGGGGATCATATTTTATCAGGAGCAATTGTAGACATAACAGCTATCAGAGAGTTATTGCCTAATTGCCCATTTGAAGAATCAGAGTTATTTACAATAGTGAATGAAGAAAGATTTTTATATTTTAAAAAAAATAAATATTTTAATATTCCAAATTTTCTTTTACCGAATTGCCTAAAAAATGATGGCTGTTATATAACTAGACTTGGACATTTAGTTAAATGGATGGGAAACAAAGCAGAAGCTTTAGGTGTTGATATTTTCACTGGTTTTGCTGCTACAGATTTATTGTACAATGATAAAAATGAGGTCTGTGGAATAAAAACTGGAAGCTTCGGTTTGGATAGGGAGGGAGAAAAGACAAATTATTTTCAACCTGGATTGAATATACTATCTAAGAATACTGTATTAGCAGAAGGATCTAGAGGAAACTTAGGTAAAAAAGTTATAGAGCACTTTAATCTCAATGAAGGTAAAAATCAACAAAGATATGCTATTGGAATAAAGGAACTATGGAAAATAGATCACAGTAAATCAAGACCAGGACTTGTAATTCATACAATTGGTTGGCCTTTATGTGATAAAGCAAATGGTGGAGCTTTTCTATATAATATGAACAATGATTTAGTATCTGTAGGTATGATTGTCGATCTGAACTATAGTAATCCATGGTTATCTCCATTCAAAGAATTTCAAAGTTATAAGACTCATGATGTGATACATAATATTTTAGAAAATGGAAAAAGATTATCTTACGGGGCTAAATCTATAACAATGGGAGGATTGTTATCTTTGCCTAAATTATATTTCAAAGGTGGGATATTAGTAGGATGCGATGCTGGATTTTTAAATTCATCTCGCTTAAAAGGTATACATACTGCCGTGAAAAGTGGAATAATTGCGGCTGAATCAATTATGGAAAGTATATTACTTGGCAATTCTAATATGAAAAATAATGAATTAGTTATTTATCATGAAAAATTTAAAAAATCATTTCTTCATAAAGAATTAAATAAATCTAGAAATTTCAAGCAATGGAGTAGTAAATATAAATTAATTGCATTATTAATGACAATATTAGAACAAAAAATACTTATGGGATATTTTTTTTGGAACTTATGTTCAAAAAAACCAGATAATTGTTTTCTTAAACAAGCTAATTCTATTGATCAGATAATCTACCAAAAACCAGATAATAAGATAACATTTGATATAGAGAGCTCCGTTTTTTTATCAAATACTCATTACGAAAAAAATGAACCAATACACCTGAAAATTAATAATAAAGAAACGCCAGTACTTATAAACCTAAGAGATTATGCTGGACCTGAATCTAGATATTGCCCGGCAGGAGTATATAAATTTATTAAAGATGAGAATGGTAGATATAAGATACATATTAACTCAGATAACTGTCTTCATTGTAAAACATGTGACATAAAGGATATTACTCAAAATATAACCTGGACACCACCTCAAGGAGGTAGTGGTCCTGTTTATAATGGTATGTAGCCTTATTAAAAAGATATAGAAAATTTATCAAGAATAGATATATTTTCTATAGTCGAAGTGTCTTGATTAATATTTTCTCCATTAGCTATAGATCTTAATAATCTTCTCATTATTTTACCTGATCTTGTCTTTGGTAAACTATCTCCAAATATTATATCTTTTGGTTTAGCTATAGGTCCTATTTCACAAGCAATCCAATTACGCAGTTCCTTTGCTATATTAACAGCATCTTCATTAGAAGGTTTATCTCCTTTCATAACTATGAAAGCAACCACAGCTTCACCAGTAGTGTCATCAGATCGTCCTATAACAGCTGCTTCTGAAACTTTACTGTGAGAGACCAAAGCCGATTCAATTTCCATTGTACCCAATCTATGTCCTGAAACATTTAGAACATCATCAATTCTGCCCATAATCCAGAAATAACCATCACTGTCACGCTGTGCACCATCCCCAGCTAGATAATAGCCCTTAAGTTCTTCTGGAAAATAACTTGTTCTGAAACGTTCAGTATTACCCCATATATTACGTATCATCCCAGGCCATGGTTTCTTGATTACTAAGAATCCACCAGTCGCATTAGGTACCTCTTCCCCAGATTCGTCAACTACAGAAGCGAATATTCCAGGAAGAGGTAAAGAGCAAGAACCTGGTTTTAAATAATTTAAACAAGGCAACGGTGTTATCATATGTCCACCGGTTTCAGTTTGCCACCATGTATCAGCAACAGGACAGTTTTCTTTACCAACATTTTTATAATACCACTTCCATGTATCTGGACTAATAGGTTCACCAACGGATCCTATTACACGTAAACTACTAAGGTCGAAATTATCTGGATGTACACTTGGATCAATGCATGATGATTTTATCAAAGAACGTATAGCAGTAGGAGCAGTATAAAAAATACTTACTTTGTGATTCTCAATCATTTTCCAGAATCTATCAGAATTAGGATAAGTTGGTATTCCTTCAAAAATTACTTGAGTTAACCCTAAAGATAAAGGACCATAAGCAATATAAGTATGTCCAGTTATCCAACCTACATCAGCGGTACACCAGAAAATATCATCGTCACGAGTATCAAATGTCCATTGCATTGTCATTTTAGACCATAATAAATATCCTGCAGATGAGTGTTGTATACCTTTAGGTTTTCCAGTTGATCCTGATGTGTATAAAACAAATAAAGGATGCTCTGCATCGACAAACACAGGTGCACAATAATCTAATTGATTATTCTCTAAATCATCCATCCATAAATCACGATCATCTAACCAGTTAATGCTACTACCGGTTCTTTTATAGACAATAACATTTGTTATGCTGTCACAGTTTCCTAAGCTAATAGCATCATCAACAGCTGATTTTAATGGTATCTGTTTTCCTCCCCTTTTTTGGTAATCGGATGTGATAATTAAAGACGCTCCAATATCCAATATGCGCTCATGCAAACTTTTAGACGAAAATCCACCAAAAACTACAGAATGAATAATTCCAAGCCTAGCACATGCATGCATAGCTACTATTACTTCAATAGACATTGGCATGTATATTATGCATCTATCTCCAATTTTATATCCTAAATTCTTTAGCCCATTGGCAAACTTACAAACTCTTACAAACAAATCTTTATAAGTTATTTTTGAGACATCACCATCATCAGATTCAAATATAATAGCATTCTTATTTGAATTTCCATTTGTTAAATGAATATCCAAACAGTTAACAGTTACATTCATTGATCCATCTATAAACCATTTATAGTGTGGTTTATTAGAATCATCTAATACTTTACTAAAGGTCTTAGACCAGGATAAGAGCTTAGTAGCATATCCCCCCCAAAACTCCTCGAAATTATTCTCGGCTTCTAAACATAATTTCTTGTAAGAGTCATAACTAGGAATCGAGTCTCCTGACACATTATAATTTATATTTGATACCTTATTATCTGTCAAGAATGACTGGATCGCATTAGGCATAATGCTATCTCCGATTAATTATTTTTTAGATTTTTGTAAATACTGATTTTTACTATTCACTATATTAATGTTAGTGCAGATATACCTGCCTTAGCTACATCAGCATCTTCGTTTGATTTTGCCCCTGATACACCAATAGCACCAACAATATTATTTTCTATAATAATTGGGACCCCCCCTTCCAACATTCCTTCCAGCATTGGGGCTGATAAAAATGAATAGCGCCCAGAGTTTATGATTTCTTCATATACTAACGATTCTCTTCTACCCAAAGCTGAAGTTTTTGCTTTAGCTAATGATATATGTGATGATATTGCTGGTGCACCGTCAAGACGTAGCATTCCTAGCAAATGTCCACCATCATCTACCACTGATATTGATACACTCAATTTTTTATCTAAAGAATAGGCCTCAGATGATTTTATTATAAGTTTTACATCTTCTGTTGTAAGAAAGTATTTGGTCTTCATAATAACTCCTTTATAAAACATAACTCAAACATTAAGTTAAAGCATTAACAATATAAACATTCTAATCTATGATTAGATATAAAAAATAGTACACTTGCAACACGCTAATATTAACTTAAATAAAAAATGAGACAATTAATCTATATAAAGAGTCTACTATACTTGATCTATTAATATGAAAAATATAGAAATAAATAATAATCTAAAATTAGATATAAAAATAGCAAAACTTATCTTAAATATTCTTTCGACTATAGCAATAGTTTTTTTATTATCTATAGTTACTGGATGCTCCACATTAGATGGGCGAAATAAAACGAAGCAGTATTATAATAGAATACTAGACCAGAAAGAGTTACATTCTACCGTAAAAAATAGCCTTAAAAAATCTATCATTAAAAATAAAATAAAAAAACTCTATTCATTTGTCAATGAGGCATTAAATAATTTAGGTAAGCCTTATAATTTTGGAGGAAAAAATCCACGAGATGGGTTTGACTGTAGTGGCCTGATTCATTATTGTGCAAAAAAAGCATTAAACATAAATTTGCCAAGAACATCTAAAAAAATAGCAGCAATGAGTACACCGGTAAATAGAAAAAAATTGCAAACGGGTGATCTGCTATTTTTTAATATAAATAGGAACAGATATTCACACGTAGGTATATACTTATGTGATGATTTTTTCATACACTCACCTGGAACAGGGAAACATGTGGAGATAAGTAGCCTAAAAAAAATATATTGGTCTAAAAAATTTATAGCAGCACATAGGATTATAAAATAATACCTATAAAAAATTTGTACTTCTCCTAATATATGAATTTAAGTCTAATATCTGAGTCATTAGAAATAAGTTGACTAACATAACTAATATATGAGGAATAAATAAACCAGAATATAAACTAATATTTTGAGAAATAATCCAGGTACGCACTAAGTTTGTCAAACTTATGTATAACAAACATATTAATAATGATGGAAATAATTTTATAAAACTTTCTTTTCTAGAATTTAAAACACCTAACGGTACAGCTAAAAAGGCTAGGTTTAGGGATAACATGAAGTAGGATAATCTCCAAGCTATATGAGCCATAGATTCTAAACTATTATTACCAATCAAATCTACTAAAGAACTACATTTTAATGACTTGGTTTTGCTATTTTTTAACGTAAATTCATTATTAAAATTTATCACATAATTATCGAAATGATACAAGAGAGAATTTAGTCCTGATGTATTAGAAATTGGTATATCAAAGCGGTCAGCATCATACATAGAAATAAAACTATTATTTCCTTTATTAATTACAAAACTCACTTCTTTCGCAACTATTATTGAAAGAAAACCATCTTCTATAATTTTATTAATAAATACATTGCTAAAAGACAAGCTATCTCCATTGCACTTTTCAGCAAAAAAAATAGAATTATTATCTCTAAATTCTATAAATCTACCTGAAGCCTTTTTATATACATTTTCTTTATTTTCTTGTGAATAGTTGTCACTTATTGTATCAATTTCACGGTAGGCCAATGGAGATATAAATAATGATAAAATTAGAACAACTATGGATATTGGAATTGATATTTTGATTACAGGATTAAACCAATTCTTTAAAGATAATCCACTAGAGAGCCATACAATCATTTCATTATCTGTACTACTGCGTATTACAGTAAGAAGAACAGCAATAAACATCGCAACCTGTATAATAATAGGAGATGCTGTTATTAAAGATAGTGATGATATACTGCAAATTACTTTTAAAGATAGTACTTGAAAATGAGTAATTAAACGGATAATCAAAAAACCTATCCAGATTAGGGATAGTACTAAAAATAACTTAAAAAAACGATTAATGATTTCATTAGTTGTAAAACGGTTAAATATTGAAGTCATCAAAGTAGTTAAACAAAATATTATAGGGGTGAATACTACATGGAAATTATCATATCAAACAATATCAATAAAATACATGAAATAAAAACGGAAGCTTTAGGTATTGGTGTATTCTCTGATGAAGATTTAACAAGCATGCCAGAAATAATTAGAAATATAGACAATAATATTGTAATAGAAATTATAAAAAATGATTTTCAAGCAGATATAGGGAAGAATATAGTTCTATATAATTTAAATAATAAGCTGGTAAAACGAATAATTCTAGTAGGGTTAGGAGAAAAATCAAAGTTTGATATCGATAATTATACGATAGCAGAAGAATCATTAGCAAAAACATGTATTTCTAATAATATTAAAGAATACTGCTCTGCATTAATAACTCGTCTATCTGTAAGTGATAAAGCAATAGCCGCAAGGAATTCTGTTATATCGATTAAAAACACAACGTATAGATACATGGATGAAATAAATCTTTGTAATAAAAAAATTGAAAAAATAACTAATTTCAATATTATAACGAATAAACATGATCAAAAAGAAATAAAAAACGGAGCCTATGAAGGGCAATGTATAGCAGATGGAATCTTGCTTTCCAGGAAACTTTCTGATTTGCCTAGCAATATATGTACACCATCTTTTCTAGCAGAAACAGCTAAAAAATTAGCTGACGAATTTGAATCTATTACCGTAAACATAATGGATCATGATCAGGTATGTGAGCTAGGAATGGGAGCATTTACATCTGTAGCTAAAGGATCGAAAGAACCATTAAAATTTATAGAGATCCAATACAATAGTGGTAAAAAAAATAGCAAACCTGCTCCTATAGTACTAATAGGGAAAGGAATTACATTTGATTCTGGTGGAATATCATTGAAACCATCTAATTCCATGCATGAAATGAAATACGATATGTGTGGAGCCTCAAGCGTGCTCGGCGTATTAAGGGCTATTGCAAAATTAAATATAGATCACAATGTGATAGGGCTGATCCCAACTTGTGAAAATATGCCTAGTGGAAATTCTAACAAACCAGGTGATGTAGTAACAAGCATGTCTGGAAAAACAATAGAGATTATAAACACCGATGCAGAAGGAAGATTAATATTATGTGATGCATTAACTTATGCTAAACGATTTAACCCTGATATTGTAATAGACATAGCAACGCTAACTGGAGCATGTGTTGTTGCTCTTGGAAGTATCTATACCGGATTATTTTCAAATAATGATGAGTTAGCGGCAAAAATTATAAATGCTGGAGAATCTTCTAGAGATCCAGTTTGGAGAATGCCATTAGATAAGTCTTATTTAGATTTATTAAAATCAAACTTTGCAGACTTATCAAATACAGGTGGACCATCTGCTGGAGCAATAACAGCTGGTTGCTTTTTATCAGAATTTGCAGAACACTACAAATGGGCACATCTTGATATAGCTGGAACAGCATGGAAAAAAAATAACGAAGGGGCTACAGGAAGACCTGTTTCATTAATAACAAAATTCCTTATAGATACTAATAATGCAAATTAATTTTATTTTTGGAGTATCCAATAGAATGAATGCAATCTGTCATGTAATCAACAAATACTATCTTTCAAGTAGAAATCTATTAGTGTATTCTAATGAACATGAAGCATTGTGTAAATTAGATAGCATGCTATGGACTTTCAAAGATGTATCTTTTATACCTCATTCTTTTTATAAGATAGATAATAATTGTGAAGAAGAATTTATAATTGTCACTAGTAAAAAAACAAACAACATGAAAAGTAAAGAAATGTTATTAATTAATATGTCAAACATTATTCCTTTATGTTACAATGATTTCGAGGGTGTTGTGGAAATAGTTTCCGAGAGTGAGCAAGAGCGCTATGAAGCTCGGTCTAGATGGCGTATCTATAAAAATGATGGTCATTTGTTGACTGGTTGTCATTTTAATGATTTTGACTCTCCTAAAGAGAAGTAGTTGAATAATGAAACCAGTAATGGCGTTTGTGTTTGATGATTACTATAGCCTTCTAATATTTACTTAAAGTATTAATTTGAAGTATTAATTTGGTTTGCTTTTATGTTTTAAACAATATAATCCTCAATGTAAAATATGTTAACTAATAATAACTAGAGGTTAAAAATGAACAATTACCGATCATCTCAATTTAGAGCGAATAGTGTTGTTATAGACCAGAATGGTGAAATTATACGCAATAATGTCTTGCGTAATACATACTGGTTGCTAGCTGTATCTTTGATACCAACTGTATTAGGAGCTATCATAGGTATGGTATCTGGAATAAATTATGGCATGTTGTCAAATCCAGGTGTATCAACAATAGTATTTTTTGTTGGCGCTTTTACCTTAATGTCTTGCATAGAAAAAAATAAAAACAATGTTTTTGGTGTGTTTTTTTTGTTAGCGTTTACTTTTTTTATGGGTATAATGCTTTCTCGTTTATTGGGGATAATAATAGGAATGCACAACGGTTCTAAAATAATAGCTATTTCTTTTGGAGGAACAGCTATAATATTTAGCATCATGAATTTTTTAGCAAATACTACAAAGAGTGATTTATCTAATTTTACTAAATGGGTTTCTATAGGGACAGTAGTAATATTATTAGCAGCAATAGCCAATATGTTTATGCAAATTAGTGCACTTACTTTAACTATTTCTATGATTTCAGTTGTAATATTCTCATCTTTTATTCTAATTGATATTCAAAGAGTTGTTAATAATGGAGAAACCAATTACATATCCGCAACCTTGGCAATATATTTAGATATATATAATGTTTTTAGCAACCTGTTGATAATTATAGGATTTATGAATAACAACAGAGAATAATTCAATCAATTTAAATGGAGATTAAGTAGAATTTTCTTTGTTAGTAGCTCCCTGCCCCCTAACATAGTCTCCATTCTTTTTCGTAAGTGTAAACGTAAAATAGGCTCTAAGTTCTGATCATTAAAATCAGGTTCGTTTTTGTCAATTCCATAACCTGTTTCTTTTAACAAAATCCATTCAAATTTTCTTAAAACACTAGCTTTATTATTAGACCTGTTACACAAACATTTCAAGGATTTGTTATATTCATCAAATAATACAGGATGAGCATCTTCCCCAGCTAAAGAATATAAAATTAATTCATTCATATACCAGGCAGACATTAAAGAATCACTAGGCAATAGTAAAATATTTCCTAAATCGGCTCTTGCTAGTGTTTTAACATCAGAATTATTATTACTCCATGCTAATAATAAATTCTGAAAAGATAATAAAACTGGTCTTAGTTGAGAATATTGGCGTTTAGCACCCTTTGCAACAATAGAAACACAACCATAGTTACGAGAGAATATTTTTATAATTAATGAAGTCTCTCTCCATGGAATACTGTGCAGAATGTAACATTCATCCTCTATGTAACTAGATTTAGATCTACTCATATCCCATATTTTCCAGATACTCTTTTTTATTAGACCAATTGTTACAAATTTTTATGTATATTTCCAAATAGACCTTTTTATCTAGTAATTTTACTATATCTTGACGAGATTCTGTTGCAATACGTTTCATATGCAAACCATGTGAACCTAATAATATTGCTCTATGTGTACTACGTTCAACAATTATACAAGCATATATATGTACAAAATCTGAATTCTCATCCCATTTTTCTATGATAACAGCACACTTATAAGGCACCTCATCACCAACAAGCCTAAAAACTTTCTCCCTTATTATTTCAGAAACAAAGAATTTAGTAGGTCTATCAGTGAGAACATCATCATCGAAAATCTTTTCATTTAACGGTAAAAGTTTAGCAACATTATCTAATAAGGATTCAAGTTGATATTTTTTAGAAGCGCTAATAGGTATGACAGACTTGTAAGGATAGTACTTAGTTATACGATCAATAAATGGCAGTAGTAAATTCTTATCTTTCAACAAATCAATTTTATTAATGACAAGCAATACATCTTTAATTTTAGGGATTATCTCTAACAAATTATCATCTTCACTTGTCCACTTGCATGCTTCAACAACATGTACTACAACATCAACATCAGCTAAAGCTTTACTAACCAATCTGTTCATCATGCGATTCATAGTGCTGACATGTTTTATTTGAAAACCAGGAGTATCTACAAAAACAAATTGTTCATTATCTCTAGTTAGAACCCCATTAATTTTATGACGTGTAGTTTGAGCCTTTTTGGAAACTATAGAAATCTTTTCTCCTATCAATGCATTATTTAGAGTAGATTTACCTACATTTGGGCAACCAATAATAGCAACAAATCCAGACTTATATTTTTCTATGGAATTTTTCATTATGAATTAAAAAACTATGCCTTTATACTTTTATAATTATACAAATTAAAATCTAAATAATTTGAATTCGACGATGTTATTATATCTATAGCCATCTTAGCAGCTGATTGTTCAGCAGCTCGACGTGTATCACCTACAGATTTAGTTTTTATATTTAGTTCAGATATAACACATTCAATTTCAAATCGTTGGTTATGTGCTGCCCCATTTATATTAACTATTAAATAACGAGGTAAGGATATCTTTCTAGATTGTAATAACTCTTGCAGTAAACTTTTTGCATCTTTACACATAGTTTTTAGATCTAGATTATTTAATAGTTTAACAAATTGTTTCTCGATAACAATTTTAACCTCATTAAAACTAGAATCTTTAAAGATGGCACCAAATATAGCTTCAAGACAATCAGCTAATATTGATGGTCTATTGCAACCTCCACTTTTTAACTCTCCTTCTCCTAATTTCAAGTATCTTGATAAATTCAACTCACTAGCTATTGTAGCTAAAGAGTTCTGCTGAACTAGACTTGCCCTTAAACGAGACAACCCTCCCTCATCAACATCTGAATATTTCTCAAATAAAAAAATGGTAATTGCAAAATTAAGTACCGAATCGCCAAGGAATTCTAACCTTTCATTATGAGGAGAACCATTACTACGGTGAGTAAGCGCAAGTTCCAATAAATTACTGTTTCTAAATTTATATCCTAAACTACGTTCCAATTCAAGAAAAGACATAATAATTAATTTAAATAACCTATACGACCAATATCATTAAAATTCATCCATATAAAAAATGCTTTACCAACGATATTATGATACGGAACAAACCCCCAATACCTACTATCGTAGCTATTATCTCTATTATCACCCATAACAAAATAATTATCATCAGGAACTACACAAATAAAGTTACCATCTTGATATTTAAAATTTTCAATAAAAGGAAAATCAAAACATGGAATGATGGGGCTATTATATCCTTCGTTTGATAAAATTTTATAAACAATATTATTATCTAGTGACTCACTATACTTGTTAATAAAATGCATTGAGTCATGATCATAATAAAAACCGTCTTTATTATTATTTATTTCAATACCATTAATTGATAATATCTTGTTATGATATGCTATCTTGTCACCAGGTAGACCTATTATGCGTTTTATATAGTCAACTTTTTTGGAGTAAGGATAATGAAATACAATCACATCTCCTCGTTTAGGTTTCGATATTGATAGAATATCATAATTTATAAATGGTAACTTTATGTTATAGCTATGCTTATTTACTATGATAAAATCACCAGGTTGCAAAGTAGGTAGCATAGATTCAGAAGGAATACGAAAGGGCTCACATATGAAAGATCTGAATAAGAAAACTATTAATAGAACAGGAAAAATACTTATAGAGTAGCTTGTTAAAAGAAAGAATTTTTTTATAAAAAAACTATCCGACCTTTTTATAATATTTTTTCTTGCTTGCAAATATAAGATATCGATTAGTCGTAATATACCTGTTAACACTAATATAATAAACAAGAAGAAATTGAAGTATTGACTCATAAGATTAATAAATTTTACTTGTCATCAACTTTTAGAACAGCTAGAAAAGCATCTTGTGGTATTTCAATATTACCGACATTTTTCATTCTTTTTTTCCTGCTTTTTGTTTTTCTAATAATTTTTTTCTTTCTACTTATGTCCCCACCATAACATTTAGCTAATACATTCTTACGTAGTGCTTTAACATTTTCGCGTGCTATGATATCTGAACCTATGGCGGCCTGAATAACAACATCATACATTTGTCTAGGTATGACAGATCTCATGCGTATTACCATATTACGAGCGCGCAAACGAGAATTTTCACGATGAACTATCATAGATAGGGCATCAATTTTATTACCATTTATAATAACATCAACTTTTACTACATTAGCGGTACGATACTCTAAAAATTCATAATCCATAGAAGCATAACCATGAGATATAGACTTTAAACGATCAAAGAAATCTAAAACAATTTCAGCTAATGGTATCTCATAGGTTATATTTACCTGACGACCATAATAAACCATATCTACCTGAATTCCACGCTTACTATTGCATAAAGTCATAACCACACCAACATAGTCTTTAGGCATGAATAGTTTAACACTGACTATTGGCTCACGAATCTCTTCCAGAGATCCAGGTATTGGCATATGAGAAGGACTACTAATCATTTCCACAGTGCCATTTTTTCTCACAACCTGATATACCACAGATGGAGCAGTGGTAATTATATTCATATTAAATTCACGTTCTAGTCTTTCCTGAACAATTTCCATATGCAATAAACCAAGGAAACCACAGCGAAAACCAAAACCTAATGCTTCAGAAGCTTCAGGCTCAAATATTAATGAAGCATCATTTAGCTTTAATTTATCTAAAGATATATGTAGTTGCTCATACTCAGAATTTTCAACTGGATAAATTCCAGCAAAAACTTGAGATTGAACCTCTTTGAATCCAGGCAAAGGCTCTGTTGATGGATTAATATATGTAGTAATAGTATCACCGACCCTAGCATGTTGAAGATCTCTAATACCAGCAACGACAAAACCAACATCACCAGATGATAAAGAATTCCTTAATTCTGTCTTAGGTGTAAATACTCCTGTTTGTTCACATATATAAGTACAATTAGTAGACATAAATAGAATCTTATCTTTTGGTTTTAGAACTCCATTTTTAATTCTAACTAAAGCAACTACTCCTATATAACTATCAAACCAAGAATCTATAATCAATGCCTGTAAAGGTTCGTTAAAAGAGCCTTTAGGAGCAGGTATTTTTGTAACTATTAGCTCTAAAATATCATCTATTCCTAATCCCGTTTTTGCGCTTATAGAAATAGCATCTTTAGAATCTATACCTATGAAATCCTCAATCTCTTTTTTAACACTATCAGGATCAGATTGAGGTAAATCAATTTTATTGAGCACTGGAAAAACCTCAACACCCAAATCGATAGCCATATAACAATTAGCAACAGTCTGGGCCTCTACACCTTGAGATGCATCAACAACCAATAAAGCACCTTCGCATGCAGAAAGAGAACGACTAACCTCATATGAGAAATCTACATGACCTGGTGTATCTATCATATTCAATTTATACGTAATACCATCTTTTGCAATATAATTCAGACAGACAGTTTGTGCCTTAATTGTTATCCCACGCTCTCTTTCTATATCCATAGAGTCTAATATCTGATTAGACATTTCTCTCTCTACCAAGCCACCACATTTCTGTATTAAACGATCGGCTAAGGTTGATTTGCCATGATCAATATGTGCAATAATGGAAAAATTACGAATGTGTTTCATAAATCAAATACTTTTCATATTATAAATTAGATGTAATTTTAAAAATATATAATTCTATTTAAATTTTATAGGTACCCATTGAGTTTGTTCACCACGTCTTACAAGTAAAGCTATGGATTTGCTTTTACTAAGGGCCTTAAGATGTTTCTCAAAATCCTTAACTCCATTTATACAATACTCATTAATGGCAAGTATAATATCTCCTTGTTTCAAGCCACAAGAAGCTGATATTCCAAATGATCCTTTTACTAATAATCCGCCATTTATGCGTAAACTTGAGCAAATATCGTTAGGTAAATTTGAGACTTTCAGACCAATATTATCAAAAACAACAGAATCTTTGTCTAATTCATGATTATTTTCAACAATACAAGCTTTATCAAACTGAAATTCTCCTATTTTAATGTCTAGCATTATTTTTTTTCCATGACGAAAGACAATTAAGGTAGATTTGCTTCCTGGTTTTGCTTGTCCAACTATACGAGGTAAATCTGTGTATTTTTTTATATTCTCATTATTGAAACTTAAGATAACATCACCAGCAACAACACCCGCAATATCTGCTGGACTACCGTGCTCAACATAACTAACCAAGGCGCCGTAAGGTTTTATTAATCCAAGAGCATCAGCAACTTCTTTACTTATCTCTCCTATATGTACTCCAATTCTTCCGCGTATAACCTTACCTGACAATCGTAATTGGTCTGCAACTCTCATAGCTTCATCTATTGGTATAGACAGAGAAATACCCATGAATCCGCCACTACGTGATATTATTTGAGAATTTACTCCAATCACTTCACCATTTAAATTCAGTAAAGGACCTCCAGAATTTCCAGGGTTAACTGCTACATCAGCCTGTATAAATGATAAATACTCACCAGTATCTCTACCTATAGCACTCACAATACCAGCAGTAACTGTAGAATCCAATCCAAATGGAGAACCTATTGCTAAAACCCATTGTCCTTTTTTAACTAAGTCAACTCTTCCTATTGACACAGGTTTAGTATTCTTACTATCTATTTTTAGTAAAGCAATATCTGTACGATCATCTGCCCCAATAACTTTCGCTGTAAACTCTTTACCATCATCAAGAGTAACAATTATTTCTGTTGAGTCTATAACAACATGATTATTAGTTAATATATAGCCATCATCAGAAATAAAAAAACCAGACCCCATTCCTCTCGGAATTGTTTTCTCTTCATTAGTCTGCGGAGGATAAATAGGAATAGGTTGTTGTAATTGTGGACCAAAAAACCATCTGAAAAAATCATAAGGATCATTATTAAAACCACTACTATCTCTATTTGTTATATTTGTCATAGTGCGTATATTAACAACAGAGGACTCTACTTTTTCAACAATACTTGTAAAATCTGGTAAATTTAAAGAATGATTATTTGTTAAACCAACTATAGTTTGCGCATAGGAAGAAATATAGCACTGAGCTATGCACAATTTTATTATAATTAACGTTGACAAAAATATCCTAGAGCTAGAAAACTTAGATACTTTAATTTCCAACATTTATAAATCCTCATTTTAAAATATAACAAGTAAGAAAATAATATAACTAATTAAGAAAAAGTGTATTACCTAAAATTACAAGTATCATTCCAGTGAAACTACTTTTAAAAACCAAATAACTAATCTGAAAATTACATACCATCAAATCTATGTAAACTACATCTTTCGAATAATAATAGTCCCATTGGTGCCACCAAAACCAAATGAATTAGAAATAGCTATATTAATATTCATATCCCTAGCATTTTTTGTACAATAGTCCAAATCACAATCATTATCCTGGTTAAACACATTAATAGTTGGAGGAGATACTTGTTTATAAACAGCCATAGCTGTAAATACCGCCTCGATGCCACCAGCTGCTCCTAATAAATGACCAGTCATGGATTTGGTTGAATTAACCACCAAATCATATGCGTGATCTTTAAAAACCATTTTTAGAGCACTAGTTTCATTCCTATCCCCTATAATAGTAGAAGTTCCATGAGCATTAACATAATCTACTTGATCATAATTAATATTGCCATTCTTTAATGCTATTAACATACCAGCACAGGCTCCTTCTTTATTAGGAGATGTAATATGAAAAGCATCAGAACTCATGCCATACCCAACTAACTCTCCATAAATTCTAGCACCACGACGTTTTGCATGCTCATACTCTTCTAATACAACAACGCCTGCTCCTTCACCTAATACAAATCCATCCCTGTCTCTATCCCAAGGTCTAGAAGCTGTTTTAGGATCATCGTTGCGTATAGATAAAGCACGCATAGATGCAAAACCACCCACACCAAGTGGAGAAACTGTTGATTCAGCCCCTCCTGCTAACATTACATCAGCATCACCGTATTCTATTAAACGAGATGCATCCCCTATACAATGTAATCCAGTAGTGCAAGCAGATACGACAGCATAACTAGGACCTTTAAAACCATAAAGTATCGAAACATGTCCAGATATTAGATTAATAAGAGAAGCAGGAACAAAAAATGGAGATATTCTACGCAAACCTTTTTCTAGAACTTCAGTCTGTGTTTCCTCTATTTTCTGCAAACCTCCTATACCAGATCCTACTATAACACCAACTCTATTAGCATTATTTTCATTTAATTCTAAACCACAATCTTTCCAGGCTTGTATACTAGCTGCAATACCATAATGAATAAAAGTATCCATATGACGAGCATCTCTAGCTGGAATATAACTTGTAATATCAAAATCAGTAACTTCTCCAGCTATATGAACAGAAAGATCAGACGGATCAAATTTAGTAATTAATCCAACACCAGAAACACCGTTAACAATACTATCCCATGCAGTATTTAAACTATTACCAACAGGTGAAACTATACCAAGACCAGTAATAACCACTCGCCGTTTCAACTGACGCTCCTTAACTAGAAAAAACGGTTGCTTAAGATAAACTTATAAATTAAGGCTAAACATAAATTAATTTGGCATTATAATTTACAAGTTATCTAGAGCAAAAAATGCCAAAATATCACTTGTTGGCTGAGATATAATCTATAGCCTGTTGAACTGTTGTAATTTTTTCTGCATCCTCATCAGGTATTTCAGTCTCAAATTCGTCTTCCAACGCCATAACCAATTCAACCATATCAAGAGAGTCAGCTCCAAGATCATCTATAAAAGATGAATCATTACTTATATCAGTCTCACCAACACCTAATTGCTCAGATACAATCTTTCTAACACGCTGCTCAATGCTATCCATGCATATCCCCAAATTACAATAACAAAATTACAAAAATATCACTTAATAAAACTACAAATGGTTTACTACAATTAATTCTATAAGAATATATCAATATGTGAACAATATTCTACATGTACATACCTCCATTAACATGTAATGTAGTCCCATTTATATAACTAGCTCTGGAGCTGGCTAAAAATGATACAGCATACGCAACATCATCTTCAGAACCAAGTCGACCTGATGGAATTTGTTTTACTAATGCATCAATTCTTTCTTTGCTTATAGCTCTTGTCATACTTGTGTCTATAAAACCGGGGGCTACACAATTTACAGTTATCCCACGACGACCTATCTCTTTAGCTAAAGATTTTGAAAAACCAGAAATGGCAGCTTTTGAGGCCGAATAGTTAGTTTGACCAATATTACCCATAGAACCAATAACCGAAGTAATATTTATTATACGACCCCATCTTTTTTTTATCATATTATGTAAAACAAACTTAGTAATATGAAAAACAGAATTAAGATTAGTATCAATCACATTATTCCAATCTTCATTTTTCATTTTTATAAGGAGAATATCTCTTGTGATACCAGCATTATTTACCAAAATATCAATATTAAAACCATCACTTACGAGACAATCTAAAGATATTTTACAATTATCAATATTATTAACATCGAAAACTATACCTTTAACTCCAAAGTTTCCTAAATCATCATTAATTATTTCTAATCCAGATTCAGTAGTAGCTGTTCCTACAACACTTGCACCTCTACAAGCTAATTCTTTTGCAACTGCTCTACCTATACCTCTTGTCGCTCCAGTTACAAAAGCATTCTTCCCTTTCAGTTCCATAAAGCAAATCTCAAAGAATTAATTAATAAGCACAAGTGCTTCCTTTAATGAATTATAATCTTTAATAGGAATTGTTACTAACTCTGAATCTATACGCCTAATTAAGTTAGATAAAACACTACCAGGTCCAAGCTCTACAATATGAGTTATACCAGCACTCTTCATATATTTCACAGTTTCTACCCAACGTACAGGATTCCAAGATTGACGTACTAACGCATCACGAATAAAAACAGGATCTTTTTCTACTTTAACATCTACATTATTCACAACATCTATTTTCGGTGTTTTTATATCAATACAGGAAAGAAAATTAAATAAATCCTTAGATATCGGTTTTAATATTGTGGAATGAAATGGCGCTGAAACTGGGAGAATAATAGTACGTTTTGCGCCAAAAGTTTTTGCCTCTTTACATGCGCTAATAACAGATTCCTTATGTCCTGCGATCACAATTTGTGTTGGAGAATTGTAATTAGCTATATCAACAATGTTACCATCATTGCTATATCTATCACAGATTAGTATCATATCATCCTGATTTATGCCAATAATTGCAGCCATGGCTCCATCACCAACTGGAATAATAGATTGCATTAATTCTGCTCTATGACGAACTAACCGCAGACTATCGCTAAAAGAAATAGATCCAGAAGCAGCTAGTGCTGTATATTCTCCTAAACTATGCCCTGCCATGACATCAGGATTTCTACCACCAAGTTCACGCCATACAAAAAAAAATGATAAGCATACAGCCAACATTACTGGTTGTGTATTAACAGTAAGATTTAGGTTTTCTAAAGGACCTTTTGATATCAAGCTGCCTAAATCTTGATCTAATATACTAGACGCCTCCAAAATAACACTATTTACTGTATCATTATCCCAAGAATCCAACATTCCTAAAGATTGGGAACCTTGTCCAGGAAAAACAAAAGCAACTTTCATATCAATTTCATAAATTATTTTTTAAAATTGTCCTATATGCGAACTAAGGACGATCCCCAGGTAAATCCACCACCAACACCCTGAATTAGAACAAGATCACCATTTTTAATTCTACCATCTAACCTTGCAACATTAAAAGCAAGAGGTATACTAGCAGCTGATGTATTAGCATGCTTGTCTACAGTTATAATAAACTTATCATCACTTACATTTAATCTGCGTCCTAACATCTTTATAATTCTTATATTAGCTTGATGTGGAATAAACCAATTCACATTACTTATATCAACACATGCCTTATTACACACTGCTCTAGCTGATTCTTCTAATACCTTTACAGCATTCTTAAAAACTGATTGTCCATCCATTTTTACAAAAGGACTACCTTTTATTTCACCTTTTTCAAAGTGTCCAGAAACACTCAAGATATCTGATATCGAGCCATCTGAAGATATGCAGGACGACAATATACCACAATCATAAGAAGCTGTAAGCACAAAAGCACCAGCTCCATCACCAAAAAGAACACATGTGCTGCGATCATTCCAATCTAGGATACGAGAAAATTTTTCAGATCCAATTATAAGAACATTTTTGGCTTTTTTAGAACAAATGAAACTTTCAGCTGTTGATAAAGCATATACAAATCCACTACAAGCTGCCTGCAAGTCAAAAGCAGCAGCACGATTAGCATTCAGCTTAGACTGAACAATACATGCAGTGCTCGGAAATATACAATCAGGAGTAGAAGTTGCCACTATTATTAAATCAATATCAGAAGCATTAATCCCAGAATCAGTTAATGCCATCTTAGCAGATTCAACAGCCATATAACTTGTATTAATATCATCTTTGGCTAAATAACGTTGTTTAATACCGGTACGTTGTACAATCCAATCATCGGAAGTATGAATACCTCTAGATAATAAGTCCTTAGCTAGACTATTATTAGAAACAACTGTCGTTGGTAAAAAAGAACCAGAACCAACAATTCTGGTATATATCATAAAACTTCCTAGAGTTTGCATAGATCAGTTTTTAGCTGACCTAAGTAGTTGATTAATTTGATATAGCTTATCTATTGTTCTTTCTAGAAGATTATTTATAATAGCCTCGCGAGAACGTTGCAAAGCAAAATAGAAAGATTTTATATCAGCTGAACCATGACTTTTAAAAACAATGCCTCTTAGACCCAATAGAGATGCTCCATTATATCTCCTATTATCTAATCTATTTTTTAATCTTTTTAACACCGGACTGGAAATAAAACCAGTAATCATTGAAAAATAATTTCGTCTAAATTCTTCTCTAACAGCCCCGGAAAACATCTTAGCAATACCTTCTGCTGACTTTAATACAATATTTCCTACAAAACCATCACAGACTACAATATTAACAGTGCCATTAAATATGTCATGTCCCTCAACATTACCATAAAAATTTAGCGGGCTAGATAACAAAAGATTACTTGCTTCTTTAACAATCTCATTACCCTTTATAACCTCAGACCCAACATTCAGAAGCCCAATGCTAGGATTTTGAATATATTCAACCGCCTGTAACAAAGCAGTTCCCATTATAGAGAACTGTAATAAGTTCTTAGCAGAACAATCTACATTTGCTCCAAGATCCAGCATAGTTGTAGACCTACCGTCATTGGTGGGAAGAGAAGCTGCAATAGCTGGGCGATCAATACCATCTAAGGTTTTTAGGGTATATCTTGATATTGCCATCCAAGCACCAGTATTCCCAGCAGAAATACAAGCATCAGCATTACCATCTTTAACCTGCTGAACAGCAATATGCATAGATGACTTTTTCTTTCTTCTAAGTGCTATATCCACAGAGTCATCCATAGCCACAACTTCATCTGTATTGACTATATGTATTCTACTAAGAGGTACTCCATTAATAAGATTAATGGCTGATTTAATTAAAGGCTCAATACCAACTAATATTATATCGACATCGCTATAATCATTAGCAAATTTAATAGATGCCGGCACTGTAACAGATAAACCAACATCTCCACCCATACAATCAATAGCAATACGCATTGGCTGTGATTCAATTAACAGTATAATTACAAAACACCATAGTCTTAATCATCATTTTTTAAATCTATAACCTTTTTCCCTTTATAAAATCCAGTAGGACTTACATGATGACGAAGATGAATTTCTCCTGTTTTAGACTCTATTGCCGTGGAAGGCAATGACAAGAAATCATGAGAACGATGCTTACCTCTTCTGGAAGAAGATTTTTTATTTTGCTGAACTGCCATTATAACTCCCTAAAAATATCTAACCCAATAAATACGAAAGTATTATAATAATTAACGAAAATTAAATAAATACCACCAATTAAATAAAATTTTAAAAAACACCAATAAGAAAATATCGTGATTAATAAGTATAATTTTGAGACTATAGATTAATCAACTTTCTATACATTAAATGATGTTTGTTATTAATATGAATATACAAAAAGAACAATTTACTAAAAAACTAAAAGCATAACAGAACATGAATTTATAGGTTATTCTTAGAGTTATCATTCGTGATTCTAACACATCATTAAACAGCAGGATCATTATGAATAACAAAACATCAATAAAATTAATTTTGGCTTCTAGTTCTGCATATCGCAGAGAACTGTTATCAAGATTACATATTCCGTTTATCAGTATATCTCCTGATATAGATGAAAATCCTTTACAAAAAGAGAGCGCCGAGGAAACAGCATTAAGACTAGCTATAAGAAAGGCAAAACATGTATCAGTATCTAATCCGGGATACACTATAATAGGAGCTGATCAAATATGCTCATGTGATGGTAGGCAAATAGGTAAATCCGGTAGCTTTGAAAATGCAAAAAAACAACTACAGTTAATATCTGGTAAAAAGGTGTTGTTTATTAGCGCAATATCGATAACAAATGGCAAAGATACTTTATCGTCAATAGTTACGACTGAATGCAAATTCAGAATACTCAGTGATACATCAATTGACTATTACCTGCAAAAGGAAAAACCATATGATACTGCAGGTAGTGTTAAAATGGAGAAACTTGGTATAACCTTGGTAGAATATATAAAAAGTGATGATCCGACTGCAATATTAGGCTTGCCACTAATTAAACTTACAGATTTCCTTATAAAACTTAACATTATACCTACAAAATGATAGCTACGTTACACCTTATACCAGTCAGAATAGGTGATTCTAATATGGGTTTTTGGATGCCAGAAGAAGCTCTAAAACAAGCCAGAAAAATTGAAGTATATATAGCAGAAAATGCTAAAGCAGCGAGATCTTTTTTAAAAGATATAGGATCAGAGCATCAATTAGGCAATATAACAATATATCAACTTTCAAACAATACTACTAAATACCAAATCACAGAATGGTTATCTTGTGCTAAGGAAGGTAAAGATGTTGGGTTGATATCAGAATCAGGATGTCCTGCAATAGCTGATCCCGGATCAAATGTTGTTTTGATAGCTCAATCTATTGGTATAAAAATAAAACCATGGACAGGACCATCTTCAATTTTTCTAAGTCTAATGGCTAGTGGATTAAACGGTCAAAACTTTACATTCAGGGGTTATCCACCTATAAAACCATATGATCTTAAAAAAAAAATAATCTCTTGGGAGAAAGAATCTAAAAATACAAATCAAACTCAAATTATGATTGAAACACCTTATCGTAATATGCGCTTATTTAAATCAATTTTAGATAATTTAAATCAAGATACTCTGTTATGTGTGGCCTCCTCTATAACATCGGAATGTGAATATATAGAAACACTATCAATCCTCAAATGGAAAAGCAAGAAATCAGATTTTATGCACAAAAAACCAACGATATTCTTATTTCTTGCAAAATTTATAAAATAACTTTTTAATAGTTCATGTCACTTAGTTTTGATATTATGTTACTGTAATCACTTGGTAATTTCGACACTATCTTAGTCTCTTTGCCAGTATTTGGATGTGTAAATTTTAAACTATGTGCGTGCAATAATAATCTTTTAAAATTTATTTTCTTATCACAATTTGATAAATCAATACCATATTTTGTGTCTCCAACAATAGGGAAACCTACAGAAGACAGATGCACTCGTATTTGATGAGTTCTACCACTATATAGATCAACTTCAACCAGGCTATAACTATCACCATAATTTTTTATCAAATTTACTGCGGTATGAGCTTCCTGACCATTTGGATCAACCCTAACGCGTCTTTCCCCAGACTTTGTTAGCCATTTGGATAAGCAAAACTTAATATGTTGGCGCTTATTTAGCCACCTTCCGTTAACTAAAGCAATATATTTCTTATAAATTAATCTATCTCTTAACATTGAATGCATTGCTAGTAACGCACTACGTTTTTTAGCTATAACGAGCAATCCAGATGTATCACGATCCAATCTATGAACTAATTCTAGAAAATTATTATTTTTATAAAATTCTCTTACTTGTTCTATAACACCAAATGATATTCCACTACCACCATGAACAGCTACACCTGATGGCTTATCTATAACCAACAAATAATCATCCTCATAAGCTACTGAAAATTCCCTTGGTAATATTTTATTGTTTTGTATATCGTTACTAGTAGGTATTTTAAGTTGAAAAATAGACACAATATCTGACAATTGCAATTTATAGTTTGCATCAACTTTTTTATTGTTTACTTTTATGCACTTGGTACGTATCATTTTGTAAATATGGCTTTTAGGTACACCTTTACAGATTTTTAATAAAAAATTGTCCAGTCTTTGCCCATAAAGATCTTCTGTAATAGTTAAATTTTTCACAATAGAACCGACATAGTTAATAAAGTTTCTTTTCTCATATCAGAAAGCGACATATAATCAACATAATCTAATGAATTAGTTATTGAGCATCTCAATATAACAGGCACAATGAATTGTGTAAATTAATTAAAGTTTCTATAGTATCAAATGATATTGAAATTTTACTATATATATAACTAATTCCTAGATTTGCTATAAATTCTAGTTCTATCTTTTAGTAGTAAGATAGTTAGCGGTTAGTTTTTCTGATCTAAAGCATTCCTAGAAATTTTAAGGCAGATTAAATGTAGTATTTATCTAAACAGTTACTAGTAACCATAATTTTGAAAGTGGCTAATGGACCCTACAAAATATTAAAAAGATTGGATGTAACTTGTAAATTGAATCTACCTATACACAGAATACCTATCTAGCTATATTTAATGCAAAGATCAGATTAAATAGAAATTAAAAGCCTGTTTGGGCATATGGTAATGGAGAATACCAATAATGAAAAGAATGTTATTTAATGCAACGCATCAAGAAGAACTTCGCGTTGCTATTGTTGATGGACAAAAACTTATAGATATTGATATAGAAACAGCTGGTCGCGAACAACGTAAAGGCAATATATACAAAGGAGTCATTACAAGAGTAGAACCTGGATTAGAAGCATGCTTTATCAATTATGGAGAAGACAAACATGGATTTCTTCCCTTTAAAGAAATAACTAAGAGTTATTTCAAAGAAGGAGTTGATATTAAAGGAGCAAGGATACAGGATGTTATAACAGAAGGTCTAGAATTAATAGTACAAGTAGAAAAAGAGGAACGGGGTAATAAAGGAGCTGCACTTACTACTTTCATTTCTTTAGCAGGAAGATATCTGGTTCTTATGCCTAATAATCCGAGAGGTGGTGGAGTATCTCGTAGAATAGAAGGAGAGGAACGTCAAGAGTTACGAGAAACCATGGAACAATTAACTGTTCCTGAAGGAATGAGCATTATAGCTCGTACTGCTGGAATTGGACGTACTTTAAATGAGCTTCAGTGGGACTTGTCTTATTTATTACAACTATGGAGCGCGATAGATAAGGCATCATCAGAAAATCAATCTCCAGTACTTATTTATCTAGAGTCAAGTCTAGTAATAAGGGCAATTCGTGATTATTTCTCTCCTAACATTAGTGAAATTTTAATAGATAATGATGATATTGTAAAACAAGTAACTGCGTTCATGAGTATAGTAATGCCTGACAATATTCAACGCGTAAAACATTATCAATCTGATGTGCCATTATTTTCAAGATTTCAAATAGAACATCAAATAGAGACCGCATATTCTCGTATGATACAACTGCCATCCGGAGGATCAATAGTTATTGATCATACAGAAGCACTGGTTGCGATAGATGTAAATTCTGCAAAATCCACGAGAGGTGCTGATATTGAAGAAACAGCACTGCGAACTAATCAGGAAGCAGCAGATGAAGTAGCTAGGCAATTAAGACTACGTGATCTTGGAGGACTTATTGTTATAGATTTTATTGATATGGATGATTCAAAAAATCAAAGATCAGTAGAGCAAAGGTTAAAAGAATCCTTAAGGGTAGATAGAGCTAGAGTACAAATGGGCAAGATATCAAAATTTGGCTTAATAGAGCTATCTCGTCAAAGATTACGTCCAGCATTAAATGAAGATTCTCATAAAACGTGTCCAAGATGTACAGGAACTGGAGTAATTAGAGATACAGAATCAAGTGCATTACAAATACTACGTTTGATTCAAGAAGAAGCAATGAAAGAAGGAACTTATATCATACATGCGCAAGTTCCTGTAGATGTAGCTACTTATTTGCTTAATGAAAAACGTAATGATATAAACAACATAGAGAATCAACAAAAAATCAAACTAATATTAATACCAAATAAATATTTAGAAACACCAAATTATAATATTGAAAGACTAAAACAAGATGATCAAAAGCTTGAGGAAAACAAGACAAGCTTTAGACTGATAGATGCACCTATTGATAACATTATATTTAATAACTCTGACTCAGAAGATAAAGTACGTCCAGAGGCTATAGTAAAAACAGCTACTCCTTCTCAGCCAGCACCTAAACCAACAACTAAAAGAGGTATAAATAAAATTAAGGTAAATAGTATCTTTAAAAAAATAATATCTTGGATATGGAAAAATAACACAAAAAATAGCGACAATATTGAGAATATATCAAATACAGAAAATAATAGGCTAGTAAAGAATGATAGGAAAAACAAATATAAAAACAAACAACAAAATAGAATTCCACAAAATCGAAAACAAACCTCAAATAACGAAATCAATAGTATACAAAATAATAATAAAACAGAATTTCAGACAAATCATGTGAATAAACAATCAGATATTTTGAATGAAGATAAAACTATAAATCCAATAGTCAATAACAAGAAAGATTACATAAAAAATAAAAGAATTAATTTCAATGATCAATCTGTTGTACTAAACGAAGAAAAGATATCTAAGCAAATCACACAAGATAGCTCTATTATAAACTCAGAGATTAGTAGTATTTCAATACCAGAAAAAAGTGAACGTAAGTATGCTAACCGTAGACGTCATAATAAGAAGAATCGTGATTTTAACAGTTCTTTAATAAAAACTACAGAGAAAATAGATAATTCCTTTTCTGAACATATAAATACAGATGATAGTATAAATCAAGATAAGGATTTAGAGAAAAACAAGTTAAACAATAATCCTGAAATTAATATTGCAAAAACAATAGATGATAATGATAGTCAGTTATTGAAATTAAAATTACCAAGTATTGCATCAGATAAAACAGATAATCTTCCACTGGAAGATAAAATTAAAACTTTTAGAAAAATATCCGATAATAATCAAGGAATGCATTTAGGTATCTTGAAAATGGTAGAAACAAAACCTCAGGTTAATGTAGAAGAAGACATTGCACCTATAAAATTAGGAAGAAAACCATATATAAGTAATCATGATATAGAAAATAATAGAAAAATCTTAATACAGGTAGAAACAAAAAATAAAAATAAAAACACCCATTATTTACTATAATAATGGGTGTTTTTTAGCAAATAATACCAGTAAATATTTATTTATGATAAGGCATTAAGACCGACAATATGTCGGCAATCTTCCTTTTTAAATGCCTTCTATCGACAACCATATCTATTGCCCCTTTTTGCAGTAGAAATTCAGACCTTTGAAACCCATCTGGAAGTTTCTCACGAACTGTTTGCTCTATTACTCTTGGTCCTGCAAAACCTATTAAAGCTTTTGGCTCTGCAATCACAACATCTCCCATAAAAGCAAAACTAGCGGATACCCCACCCATAGTAGGATCTGTTAATATACTAATAAATGGCAACCTAGAAGATGAAAGTAGTGTCAACATAGCATTAGTCTTAGCCATTTGCATCAAGGAGAATAAGCTCTCTTGCATGCGAGCACCACCAGATGCTGATACACACACAAAAGGTATATTGTTATTTATAGAATGCTGAACAGCATCCTTAAACCTCTCTCCTACAACAGATCCCATGGACCCACCCATAAACTCAAATTCAAAACAAGCCAAAACAACAGGAATACCAAACATAAAACCACTAAAAACAATCAGTGCATCAGATTCACCTGTAGATTTAATAGCCTCACTTAGCCTATCAGTGTATTTTTTTTTATCTTTAAATTTTAATACATCAACTGATCTAATGTTAGAAGATATCTCAACTCTGTTTTCAGCATCTAACATATAATTGACACGAGTTCTAGCGCATACCCTCATGTGATAATCACATTTTGGACAAACTTGCAGACTATCAACTAAATCATCACTATACAGAACAGACTCACAAGAGCAACACTTAACCCATAGCCCCTCAGGAACACGCCTAGTGCCACTATCATTAGATTTATTTATTCGTGGTAAAAGCTTACCCAGCCAGCTCATTTGAGATCTTCTCAATAATAAAACAAAATAATAACAAACTAAACAATACTACCTCAATGCATCACTAATTGTAGATATAAAGTTTACAGCAGCTTCTATAGCATAAGCATCTTTTTCTCTATCATTTGCACAATTGTATGCTTGCTCCATTAATTCTATAATTCTACTACCAATAACTATAGCATCAGCTGAAACAGAAATTTTCTTTGCTGTATCTGCATCTCTAACACCGAAACCTACACCAACCGGTATCTTTATATATTTACGAATTATTTCTAAACGTCTATTAACATCACTTGCATCCAAGCTACTAGAACCAGTAACTCCTTTAAGAGAAACATAATATATATAACCACTAGCTATTTTAGCAATAGAATTGATTCTTTCCTCTGTCGAAGTAGGAGATAACAAGAAAATTTGATGCATATTATTTTTCTCTAACAGTCCAGAAAAATAAACAGACTCTTCAGGTGGAGAATCAACCACAAGGACGCCATCAACACCACTTTTCTTAGCTAAGTTGACGAAATTTTCCTGCCCTATACATTCAATAGGATTTGCATACCCCATTAATACAATTGGAGTTTCAATATCATCATTGCGGAATTTTTCCACAAAATTCAAGACATCCATTATACTAACATTTCTAGATATCGCCCTCTCTGAAGATCTTTGTATAACAGGACCATCTGCCATTGGATCTGAAAATGGTATACCTAACTCTATAATATCTGCACCAGATTTAACTAAAGAATGCATTAATGGCACAGTTACACTAATAGATGGATCACCAACAGTAACATAAGGAATCAAAGCAGCCTTGCGACCACTATCTCTCACTCTAGAAAATGCGTTCTTAATTCGATTTATTTTCATGTTTTTTAATCTATAGAATGATATCAGAACGTTCAGCTACAGTATGCATATCCTTATCTCCTCGTCCTGACAAATTTACTAACACAATAGAATCTTTAGGTAGGTCTGTCGCTATTTTCATAGCATGAGCAATAGCATGAGAAGACTCTAAAGCAGGCATTATGCCCTCTATTAAACAACAATCATGAAAAGCCTTTATAGCTTCATCGTCCTTAATGCTGACATAGTCAGCTCTCCCTATTTCTTTCAACCAAGCATGCTCTGGACCAACTCCTGGATAGTCCAAACCTGCAGAAACAGAGTGAGTTTCTTGAATTTGACCATTCTTATCTTGAATTACGTACGTACGGTTACCATGCAAAACACCGACATTACCTGCATTTAGAGAAGCTGAATGTCTACCAGTTTCAATTCCATCACCAGCAGCTTCAACTCCTATCAAATGAACATTTTCATAAGGAATATATGGATAAAATATACCTATAGCATTAGATCCGCCTCCAACGGCAGCAACAACATAATCTGGCTGTTTACCTGCGCACTCAGGCATTTGAAACAAACATTCTTCGCCTATGATAGCTTGAAAATCTCTAACCATACGAGGATAAGGATCGGGACCAGCAACAGTACCAATAATATAAAAAGTACTGTCTATATTTGTAACCCAGTCACGCATAGCTTCATTTAGAGCGTCTTTAAGAGTGCAGGACCCAGATGTGACAGGTACGACACTGGCTCCAAATAATTTCATACGATAAACATTGGAAGCTTGTCTTCGTATATCCTCACTACCCATATAAACTATGCATTCCATACCATATCTCGCTGCCACAGCAGCTGTTGCCACACCATGTTGACCAGCTCCAGTTTCTGCTATTATGCGACGCTTACCCATTCTTTGTGCTAATAAAGCCTGTCCAACACAATTATTAACTTTATGAGCACCGGTATGATTTAAATCTTCCCTCTTAAACCATATCTGAGCTCCGCCAACAGACTCTGATAAACGTCTAGCATGGTAGACAGGGCTAGGTCTACCAACGAAATGCTTGAGCTCGTTCTCAAATTCTTTTTTAAACTCAGGATCAAATCTATATTTATCATAGGAAAAACGCAGATCGCTCAATGCATGTATAAGAGTCTCAGCTACAAAAACTCCACCATACGGACCAAAATGTCCAGCACTATCAGGATAGTTATAACTCACGAAAAATATTCTCCGCTAACGTGAAATAGACAAATACTAATAAAATATCCAGCTATGGCTGATTATAACCTAATATTTAGGCAAAATGTTCACATATGTCCTAAAATTTGCATATTATCTCTTGCATAAACATTAACTATAATGATTGATTGCTTAGAACACGATATTATGGATAAAAATTACTCATTAAAAGCTACTTGTTTTTATTCTATAAAATTATCTATACCAACATTTCTAAACTTTTTATAAAACCAATGTGATGCCAGACCATATTCTGCAAAATTATGCATATCACAAGTTCTTATTTGAATCTCTATTAAATAATTATCTTTGTCTATTACAACTGTATGTAGCGATTGATAACCATTTGGTTTTGGTCTAGATATATAGTCATCAAATTCTTCGGGAATATGGTCCCATAATTTGTGAACAATATCTAGTACCATGTAACACGTTTTTACATCATCAACTACAACTCTCAAAGCACTTAAATCATATAGCCTGGAAAAATCAATATTCTTAAAACACATCTTATTCCATATGCTATATATGTGTTTTAATCTACCACTAATCTCTGCTTTAATCCCATATCTATTAAGGATAGATTTAATTTTGCTCAAGGTACTCTCTATAAAAATCTCTCGATCTGCCTTTTGATCATCAAATAATAGAGCAATTTTACCGTATTGATCAGGATACAGCATCTTAAAAGCCGTATCTTCCATATCATATATTAACTTATAACCTGGCTTTGAAATACTATAACTTAAAAGCTGCAGCCTTGATAATATCCTTGATAAGATAGTTCTTAGATCTAATGTCATAGCTGACAACATGTTTTTTATCATTAAATTCTTATTAAAAATATATTTAATACTCCTAGATTCGTATGTTGAAATAATTTTATTGTTACTAACATCAAAAAAATTTAAAAGACTTAAGTTATTCCTTATTCGAGTCACCAAAGAATCATAAACTATGTTAGATGATAAAATAGGAATATTTAGATTTCTGCTATCATTAATAACTGACTTGGCTGTTATAGTCTTTTTTAGATTACTAAAGTTTAGGAAAGTTGGAAAAATAATATCAAACATTTTATTAAATTCATTGTTTTTTACATAAAAACAGCTACAAGCCTTAACTAATAAATCATTATCTATTGAAATAATTTTTGATATAGGTAGCAATAGCATTAAAGATCCGAAAATATATTTACAGATAGAACAAGATCTTAATATTCATTAAATAATAAAATCACAATTATAATAAAATTTCCTAAATTAATGGTAAATTAAAAACTTTCCTTAGATAAGATAAATATTCAGGATCTTCACATATTATTTTCTCAGAAGAGTCTGAAACTTTAGCCACTGGCTGATCATTGCAACGAACCATTTTCATTACTATTTGTAAAGGGTTATTACCCATATCGTTAGTTAGATTAGTGCCTATTCCAAAAGTAACTCTGCATCTACCAGAGAAATGGTGTAATAATTTTATAGCTAATGGAAATGTTAAAGAATCAGAGAAAACCAAAGTTTTGTTTCTGCAATCCACTCTATTTTTTGAGTAGTGATCTAGCAAACGATCTCCCCATACAAATGGATCACCTGAATCATGACGAACCCCATCAAATAACTTGCAAAAATAAGTATCAAAATCTCTTAAAAAAGCTTCCATTCCATATACATCTGATAAAACAATTCCTAGGTCCCCTCTATACTCTTTTGCCCATGTATCAAAGGCAAATACCTGAGAATCTCTAAGCCTAGGTCCAAGAGCTTGACAAGCTTGTAAATACTCATGACCCATAGTTCCTAATGGAGAGACATCATAACGTTTTGCGAGCATAACGTTACTCGTGCCAATAAAGTTTTTGCCCATGCACTGTTTCATCGTGGAAACAACCTCATCATGCCATAACTTAGAAAATCTACGTCTAGTACCATATTCAGCAATTCTAAAATCTATTAAATCCGAATCTTTTAGTACTAAATTAATCTTAGATCTTAAACGTTTCCTGCCCTCTTCTAAGCTTATGTTTTTATTACGGAAGTAAACTTCATTCACTATAGCTAAGATGAATATTTCAAATAATATTGTATGCAACCAAGGGCCATTTACCGTAATACTTATCTCTCCATCATTACTACCGTTGGATATAGAGACACATCTTTCTGGTAAATAGAATAGTCTTAAAAAATCTATAAAATCACTCTTTATGAATCTAAATCTCTCCAGATAATTTAGTTCCTCATCGGTGAATCTTAAAGTACACAAGTGACTTATTTCCTTCTCTATTTCTTCAATATGAGAAGCTAAATCTACTCCAATACTGCGGCATTTAAAACGATAAACAACCTGCGCAGAAGGAAAATGATGCAATACAACTTGCATCATAGTAAATTTATACAAATCTGTATCAAGCAAAGAAGTTATTATCATAAGGAGTAAACTTTTCCAGCAAAAAAACGATGCAATTTTAAATTTATAAAAGGAATAATTAAAAATATAAAAACAAACAAGTTTTTAATGATACATTATTATCTTTTTTTATTGTATATTCTACTAATTAAAGGCTATAGGATGACGCATGTTGTTACTGAGAACTGCATAAACTGTAAATATACAGACTGCGTGGATGTCTGCCCTGTTGATTGTTTTCGAGAAGGAGAAAATTTCTTAGTAATAGATCCTGATGAGTGTATTGATTGTGCTGTATGTGTTTCTGAATGTCCGGCTAATGCCATTTTATATGAAGAAGATTTGCCAGAAGAACAAAAGATATTCATATTAATAAATAGTGAGTTATCAAAAAAATTTAATAACATATCAAGATCCAAAGAAGCATACTACGATGCTGATAAATGGAATGGAATACCAAATAAACTCAAATTTTTAAAAAAATAGGTACGCACTACATGATAGTAAATTTGTTAAATAATAATCATAGTTACTCTATCCAAAAGATAAAAAATATAAATGAATGGGTTAATAAAAAATTATTTTCTATAACGATAACCAAAGATGAAAATTTTGTCTTCAAAGCAGGGCAATTTACACGCATTGGATTTAATATTGAAAATGATAGCAAAGATAAGAACATACTATGGAGAGCATATTCAATGGTTAGCTCTCCAGATGAGGATGAACTGGAATTTTATTATGTCATTGTGCCGAATGGGCAATTTAGCAAGATTTTATCAAAATTAGAAATTGGTCAGGAGGTATTTGTCAGAAAGCAATCTTTTGGTTTCTTAACAATAGACCAGTTTCAAGGAAATAATGACAACTTATGGCTAATGGCAACTGGTACCGGAATATCTGCTTACATATCCATAATAAAAGATAAAAAAACCTGGAGTCATTTTAGAAAAATTATACTTGTACACAGCGTTAGAAAAGTAGAGGAATTAACCTATCAGACAATAATAAACAAAATAAAGACAGAACAGTATGATATTGGAAATACATTAACTTATGTGCCAATAATAACAAAAGAAAACACACAATACCTACACGACCGTTTACCTATAATCACGAGAAATGGGATTTTAGAAAAGACAGCCAAAGAAACATTGGATTGCAAGTGTTCTAGTGTTATGCTTTGTGGAAATCCAGAAATGTTATCAGATATGCGTGAAATATTAATTGAGAGAGGATTCACAACAAAAACTTCTGATAATGTTAAAAATCTGGTAATGGAAAATTATTGGTAATTAATTTTAGAAATCAAATCAATTTAGAGATCTTCTATAAAAAATATGTCAACTAAGGAATTAATTAGAATAATAGATGATTCTTTACCACAAACTCAATGCAGAAAATGTGGTTATGAGGATTGTATATCTTATGCTAGTGCAATAGTTATTGAAAATGCTAATATAAGTCTGTGTGATCCAGGTGGGAAATCTGTTACAGAAGAGATTGCTTACAAGTTAAAATTAGAAAAAATTGATCAACCGAATATTGAGGACCATAAAAAACAATTAATGGTTGCTTATATAGAAGAAGATGAATGTATAGGATGCACATTGTGCGTAAGAGCATGCCCTGTAAGCGCCATAATTGGATCCAATAAATTAATGCATTCTATAGTACAAGATTGGTGTACTGGGTGTGAGTTATGTTTACCAGTTTGCCCAGTTGATTGTATAAAGATGAAATCTTCAGATAAGATATGGGGGAAAAAAGACGCAAAAATAGCACGTAAACACTATGAAGACACGAAAAATAGAATGAACAAGAACTCAATCAATAAACATAGCCTGATGAATGATAATTCTGGGAATGAATATCAAGACAAAGATATTGATTGTCATGAGGAAGATAAAAAGAAATTATTAATTGAAAGAATATTGAATAAAGCAAGAAATATAAGAACTAGCTAAAATTATTATAAATCCTATGAACATTAATAATGCATGCGAGAAAATTTTTGACCGATTAGAAAGAATTAATCCTGCACCAAAGACTGGACTTATATACTACACAGACTTTCAACTATTGATAGCTGTTATGTTGTCTGCCCAATCCACTGATAAATCTGTTAATTCCGCTACAAAAATATTATTTTCTGATTATGGAACTCCAGAATTAATGTTAAGTATTGGAATATTGAAAATGGAAAATCTCATAAAAAAGGTAGGATTGTATCATACGAAAGCTCGTAATATTTTAAAAACTTGTGATTTAATAGTTAATGAATTCGGAGGCAAAGTACCAAATACCAGAGAGGAGTTAGAATCTTTGCCAGGAGTTGGAAGAAAAACATCTAATGTTGTTCTAAATATTGCATTTAATCAGCCGACTATAGCTGTTGATACACATGTTTTTAGAGTATCAAATAGAACCGGCATAGCAAAAGGCAAAAATCCTCTTGATGTTGAAAAAGAACTTGTTAAGAATGTGCCAGAAAAATACTTACACAATGCCCATCATTTACTGATTTTATTCGGGAGATATATATGTATAAAACGTAAACCTAAATGCAATCAATGCATCATAAAAGATTTGTGTGAATATTATAATAATATTTAATTGCTAATAGAATATCGATCTAGAAACAAAATCAAATGAAAAGAATTATATCCGATCTATTGCCAATAGCTCTATTTTTCTCTGCTTATATGTATACAAATAATATATATATAGCCACAAAGGTAATTGTATTATCATGCATATTTCAATTAGCTTATACAAAATTTTTTCAATTTAAAATTAAAAAAATAAATGTAATTAGCAATGTCATAATTATACTACTCGGTAGTACTACTATTTTTCTTGAGAGCGACATATTTATAAAATCTAAACCAACAATAGTTTACTGGATGATGGGACTTACAATACTTTTTTTACAGGATAATTTTAAAAAAGATATCATACGTTCTTCATTAGAAAATAAAATCAAGCTCTCACAAAAAATATGGAATTATATAAATAAATTCTGGATATGTTTTTTCATAACAATGGGTTTCATAAACATACTAATAGCATTTTCTGATCTTTTTAGTGAAAAAGAATGGGTAATATTCAAGACCATAGGATTCCCGATAGTATTTACAATATTTTTTGTAATACAATTCATGTTTTTTAAGAAACATATAAAATAATGACAATTAATAATATTCAATCAGATACAATTACAGAGATCATAGAAAGTAGATTAGCCTGTCTAGAACCAACATATCTTAGTATAAGAGATGATTCTAGCATGCACGAAAATCACAATAATAATTCAGCTGGACATTACTATATAACAATAATGTCAGATAAATTTATAAATCTGTCTACTATAGAACAACATAGGCTTGTATATAAATGCTTAAGAGACTTAATTCCATTCCCGATTCATGCTCTTGCTATAAATACTAAACCGTAAAATATAAAAGGATAATAATGAAAAAGCTAATAATAATGTTATTTATATTATTAACAACACCAGCATTCTCTAAAAATATAGCAACAGTTGATGGAATACCAATTACTAAAAATAGCATGGAACAATTTGTAGAACTACTTGTTGCTCAAGGAGCTCAAGAATCTGATCAGCTTAGAGAACAAGTAAAACAAGAATTGATAAATAGACAAGTACTACTAAGAGAAGCAGAAAAATCTGGTATTTCTGAAAGAACGGATGTAAAAACTGAAATAGATTTGGCTAAAAATAGCATTATAGTTAGAACTTTTTTAACTGAATATATAAAAAAACATCCTATATCAGAAACAAGCATAAAAAATGAATATAACAGATTAAAAAAAGAGCAATCCACAAAGAGGGAATTTAAATTAAGTCACATACTAGTTGATACAGAAAAACAAGCTAATGAATTGCTTAATATTATCAAGATGGATGCTAGTCAATTTAAAAAATTAGCTAAAGAAAATTCTAAAGATACAGCAAGTGCAGTAAATGGCGGAGATCTTGGATGGGGATCACTGGATAACTACGTTAAACCTTTCTCAGATTCAATCAAAGATCTTAATATAGGAGAAATTGTACAAAAACCGATAAAAACTCAATTTGGATGGCACATAATACAACTTGATGATATAAGATCTGTACAATTTCCTGAGCTAGATCAGATTAAATCACAAATAGAAGATATTTTGAAACAAAAACTTGTATCCGAATATCAAAGTGATTTGCGAAGTAAGTCGAAGATTAATATGTAAAAATTAGAAACTATAGATCAACAAGTTTTATAAATTCCTGTTGATCTATTATTTGTATTCCATTATTTTCTGCAAAGTTCAATTTCTTTCCAGAATTTTCCCCTGTTATTAAATAATCATTTTTCTTAGATATATTGCTTGTTACTTTTCCACCATTACTTTCTATATATTTTATAATTTCTTCCCTAGAATAATCTTGGAACTTGCCTGTTACCGCAAAAGATTTTCCTTTTAATTTTTCACTAACTTTCTCATATTCTTCAGATATAGGATATACATCTATAGATCTCAGAGAATATATAACATCAAGATTATGTTTTTCGGAAAAAAATAGTTTTATGGAGTTAGCTGTCCTATATCCTATGTCATTAACTGATAGCAACTCATCAAAACTAGCAATAATTATATTATCAATTGTCTTGAATTTTTTAGCTATATCAGCAGCAGTAGTTTCTCCCACATGCCTTATCCCCATTGCAAATAAAAAGCTACTAAGACTTGGTTTACGTGCACTATTTATAGACTTTAATAGATTAGTAGCAGATTTTTCTGCCACTAAATCGATATTCATTAGATCAGAAATGGTTAATCTAAAAATATCAACCAAAGACCTTAAATATCCATTATCAACTAACTTTTCAATCAACTTCTCTCCAAAACCAACAATATTTAGAGCTTTACGGCTTAAAGCATGCTTTAAACTTTGTTTTAATTGCGCGGGACAATATAAACCGCCTGTGCAGCGATATACAATCTCATTATCAATTCTTTTAATGGAAGAATTGCAAACTGGACAACGATCTGCCATTATGAACTGTATCGTATTATTAGGTCTCAAGTCTATAACCGTAGAAACAACCTCTGGAATTACATCACCAGCTCTTCTGATTATGACAAAATCTCCTATACGTATATCTTTACGTTTTATTTCGTTCTCATTATGTAGTGTTGCATTAGAAACAGTAACACCACCAACAAAAACAGGCTTTAAACGAGCTACCGGAGTTATAGCTCCTGTTCTACCAACCTGAACATCTATGCCGACAATCTGTGTTATTGCCTCTTCTGCTAAAAACTTATGAGCTAGAGCAAATCTTGGAGCTCTTGAAGAATATCCAAGGATTTTCTGCTTATCTAAAGAATTGACTTTGTAGACCACACCATCTATACCATAAGGTAAAGAATTACGATTATTAACTATTGAATCATAGTAACTCAATATTCCACTAATTCCTGATACAACCTTATGATATTTTTTATTAACCGGCAATCCTAATAAAACAAACCAATTAAGCACTGATTCATGAGTCTTATGTTCAAATTTAGATATTTCATTGATCTCATTATTATCATTAATATTACCCCAACCATAAGCAAAAAATCTTAACTTGCGCATAGAACTTATCTTGGAATCAAGATTTCTTAGACTTCCAGCTGCAGCATTACGAGGATTTACAAAAACTCTTTCTCCTTTTTTTATATTTTTATTGTTAAGATCATCGAAATCCTTATTGTACATGAGGACCTCTCCCCTTACATCCAATATTTTAGGTACATCTCCAATTAATCTTAACGGTATAGATTTTATTGCGCGCACATTAGAAGTAACATCCTCACCAATATAGCCATCACCGCGTGTAGATCCATGAACTAAAACACCATTCTCATATCTAAGATTTACAGCAAGACCATCTAGTTTTAGATCACAAAAATACTCAATATCATCTTTGATATCAATTTTCTTACATAGTGAAGAAATAACTTTTTTGTTAAATAAATTAACATCTTCTGATGTAAATGCATTAGAAAGGGATAACATGGGAACTGAATGTTTAACTTTATTAAAAGACATAAGAGGACTAGAGCCAACCCTTTGCGTGGGAGAGTATTCAGTAATTAAATTCGGATACATGGACTCTAGATTTGATAATTCAGACATTAAACGATCATATTCTAAATCACTTATAATAGGACTGTCATAACAATAATAATGTATATTATGTTCTTCTATAGTCCTACGCAAATCTTCTATTTTATCTTTTATAAAATCAATATCTTTAAACATTATTTAAAAACTCTTCTAGATCTGTAATTTCCTGATGTAAAACCAGAATCATCCAATTTTTTAAATAGTCTATTTAACTGACTACTGATAATTTCTTTAGAATCATTATTTAAAATGAAGCCATTACTGTCGACTAACTTAGCATCTAACTTTTTTGCAATACTATTTGATAAATCAAAAAAAACATTTAAAATATTTTTATCTTGTACTGAACAAGGTATATCCATTATAATACTTAATTCACACTTGTTATTACTTTTACTGTTTAAATGTGCTGAATCATCCGATAAATAAACTTTAATGTTATCAGATCTTAATATATAAACATCATTGAATTTATTGAAACCAAAATCACAAATAATTTCTGTCAATTCTTCTTTTGAAAAATAATGATTAGCTAAAATTCTAAACTTTATATGTGCATCTAAAGATGCACATAAATGATCTAGATTTTTAGCTTTATTGATTACTATTTGTTTATCAGGAACTGTAATTGTAGCGTTAAAACTATTAGCAAGCTTTCTAGAAATACTTACTATTTTATCCCATTGTTCAGAATCTATAGGACCACTACGATTAGCCAAAGTAACAAAAACATTAACAGATACGTAACTGTTATTGTTATATAAAATCTCACTTCTTTTACCAATACTATCTTCGAAAACAACTCTTACCAAAGAATCACTTATTTTTCTAAACTCTTCTAAATGACATGATAATTCAATACCTTTAACATTTGGTTTTAAATTTACTAAAATACCTACTTCTATGAAAGGATCAAGATCATGAAAATCATGACCTTCGCTACTATTCAAGCTAGTATGTTTGCAGTTCTCTGATAACAGTGAAACTGTTTTGTTTACATAGAAATCATGCTTTTTGTAAAAATAATTAGACTTTAATCTGTCTATTATATTAATAAAGTATTTAAAAAAATTATTTATCATCTTTGGGTTTTATAATATTGATTTAATAAAATAATATATTTTCATGACTTACAAATCAAATATATCACTAAAAATATAAGGAGGGTATAATGTACTGTCGTAATAATTAGATTCGTGAGGTCATATTTAGAGAATAGTCATTAAACAACTAATGTCGGCAAATATAGAAAAAAACGACATGCCTGAAACGAAACGCCATGCGAATGTATAAACGGTATATATACTAAAATATTTTTTAATAAATAAGAAATAAAAAAGTTTAGTATTATTGCGGTAATTTTATTGCTACAAACTTTTATGACAATTACATAATTTACATGATTACTTAATGAACAATCCTAACATGATTACTAAAGGGGACCATTTTTGAAAAATGAATTCTATATTATAATGGCTGCCCAATCGTTATCATCACTCGCAGATAATGCATTATTTATTGCTGCTATAGCAATGATTATAGATAATTCTGGACCAGTTTGGGCAATTCCGTTTATGAAATGGTTTTTTGCTCTTGCATACGTTGTACTTGCGCCATTTGCTGGAATACTTTCAGATAGATTTCCAAAAGGTCAAGTAATGTTGGTCGCTAACTCTATTAAATTCTTAGGCTGTTTTATAATGCTTTTTTGCAACTTCTGGAGCCATGTAAACTTTAGCGAGTGTTTTATAGTTATTACTTCATATGGTTTAGTTGGAGTTGGTGCCGCTATCTATTCGCCCGCAAAATATGGTATTGTCACTGAAATATTAGAACCAAATTTACTAGTAAAAGGCAATAGTTGGATAGAAGGCCTAACAGTTCTATCAATAATAATGGGGACATGTCTAGGAAGTTATCTTTTATCACCTAAAATATCCTATTGTTTGTTACAAAATCAATTTATATCAGGATTTGCTAAAACTAAATCAGAAGCGGCTATTGCAGTTATACTCATAATATATTTACTATCTTCAATATTTAATATTCTAATAAAGAAAACCAATATCCAATATCCAGAATCAAGTATCAGTTTTAATAATCTAACCATCAATTTCTATAAAAATGTGTTTACTTTATGGAATGACAAAATAGGTAAAATATCACTTTCTGTAACCACAGTATTCTGGGGAGTAAGTACAAGCTTACAAATAATAGTCCTTGACTGGAGTCAAAAACACCTAAGATATTCCTTGGATCAAACTTATATTTTAATAGGAATAGTAGCTATAGGTACTATTATAGGGGCAATATTAGTAGCTAAGATTGTAACATTACAAAAAGCCCTAAATGTTCTACCAATAGGTATATTGATTGGAGTTATGATGTTATTCATGCCTTTAATAAATGAACTTTTACATGCATATATATTACTCTTAATCATAGGGACATTAGCTGGTTTTTTTGTTGTTCCACTAAATGCAATATTACAGTACAGAGGTCGTATACTTTTATCAGCTGGCAACTCTATTGCCGTACAAAATTTCAATGAACAATTAAATGTATTATTAATGGTAAGCATTTATACACTACTTGTATGGGCACAAGTAAAAATAGACTATATCATAGTTGCATACGGTCTATTCGTTATTGTATCTATGTCTTTATTTACATATTGGAACCATAGGAATATTCCCTAAGAAAGAACTTAATATATAAATTTAGAAGTTATTTTTCAAGTAAAGAAGATATTAAACAAAGATCATTCCAAGATAGTGGTTTTTCCTCAGGCCTCCTTAAGAGGTAAGCAGGATGATAACTAACAACAACTGGTATATTAGATTTTCTAGTGTTGAAACTATGAATCTTACCCCGCATATTTCTTATGCTTTCATCCTTACATAGAAGTGCATTAGCGGCAAACTTCCCTAAAGCTAAAATTGTTTTAGGATTTATTAAATCTATTTGTTCAATCAAATAAGGACGACAAGAAGATATTTCTTCAAATCTTGGATTACGATTTCCAGGAGGACGACACTTTACAATATTCGAAATAAATGCATTGGAGGTTCTACTTATAGAAATAGAATCAAGCATTAAATCTAGAAGTTTTCCTGATTTTCCAACAAAAGGCTTACCTTCTATATCCTCATATTCACCAGGAGCTTCACCTATTATCATACAAGCGACATTAGTTAAAACACCTTTTCCAAATACAACATTTTTTCTATGATTACATAAAAAACACTTTTTACAGTTTGCGATTTCTTTTTTTAATGTAGAAATATCAGACAAATGTTTAATAGATGAATTTAATTCATTTTGTGAATCTTTTTTAGTATTAATATCATTATTAACCAATTCATTACTAAATAAAACTCTAGTTCTATCTACAACTTTATCTTCTGAAAGAGATACTTTTTGATCACTGACATTTATTTTTTTATTGATAAATTTAGAGTAGATAGAAAAATCTACACCTATCTCTTTTAAAGTCAAACATTGAAATTTATTTAAAGACATATACCAAAAGATTATTTATTATATTGATTGACATATATTAAAATATACATTCAGATATTTTTCTGCATTACTACAGCACTGCTAATTTTACCATCTTTTGATAAATAATACCCCTTGCGATTTCCTATTTTATAGAAACCATGTTTCTTATAAAAATCAATTGCTATTGCATTGGATTCATCTACCTCTAATAAAATAATTCCTATCGAATGATCATTACAGATTTCAAAACACAATTTTAATAATTTTGATCCTAATCCCTTACAACGAAAATCATTATCCACTCCAATTCTTAGTACATGAACCGCATCCGGGGCTAACATGAATATACAATAACCTAATATAATACCATTATTCTTAATAATATAAGACTTATAACCAAACTCCAATGAATCTTTAAAATTACCAGGTGTCCAAGGAGATGTCTGAATTTTCTGTTCTAATTTGGATACTTCCTCAATATCACTCATTATCATGTCCGAAGGCTCCAAATAATCAAAAACTCCTACCTTTGGATTACCACCCATTCCTTTTGATCTTTCTAATGAGGTGAATGCTATTTTGTTTCTAACATATAAAGGGCTAACAACATCTGGTGATAAAGTTTTATTATTTAAAAAATCATTTTTAGCTAAATATGCAACATTTTCCACGCTTGGGTAATATGTTTCAGAATTTATCCATCCATTAGGAACTTCTAAAGAAGAATATTCTTTCCAGGCATCTCCAGCTAATAAATAGTCAGTTTCTGAATTAATATTAACTTCCCATTTAATAGAGTTATATTTTATCCAATCTATTAAACTAGTTGTTGGTATTAATATTGGTGATTGCAATACTATACAATTATCATTACATGAATAATTATATTTAAGCAAATACACCGAAACATATAGTTCTCCCATACGGGCATCTGTAGCAACTACAACTATTCTATTATTTTTAATATTATAATTTAAACTATTAGCCAAGGCATATGAAGATACAATTGGTATTACTGGTATATTCAAAGATAGCCCTATACCTTTAGCTTGACTGCATGATATTCTTAAACCAGTAAACTTACCAGGACCTGATCCAAATGCAACAACATCTAAGTCATGTGGATGAAGATGATGTTTAGATAATAAAACACCTGATTTAATCATAAGTAACTCAGAATACAATTTCGAGTCTTCATATTCAAAACAAGAATAAGCCAGAACAGAACCTGTACGACTGAATATTAATAAAGCCACGCCAGAGTAGAATGATGATGTTTCGAAAGCCAATAAATTGATATTTTTTTTATCCATATAACAAAAACTATAATGATTTAAATACTGAAATCAGATTATGATAATCAAAAAAATTCCTAAAATTAATAGGTATATAATAAAGTAATTAATCTTCAAAATATACTTGTTGTTACGTTCATTGAACATTGTTAGTATGTAAGAATACATTAGCTTTATTAATCAGCAATGTATTTTGTTTCAAAAAATTACTTTAAATAAGGATTTGACATGAAAACAGTTGGAGAAAAATTAGAATCTTTTAGAATCACAGGAGTAAAACCAGGATTTAATAATTATGAGGAAAATGGAGTTTCTGCATTCGAGGAGATTACAGAGAGCTCTTTCCCTGGAAAATGGAAAGTAATCTACTTTTATCCAAAAGATTTTACTTTTGTGTGTCCTACAGAGATTATTGGTTTTGATAATCTATCAAAAGAATTTGAAGATAGAGATGCAATTCTTATGGGAGGATCTGTAGACAATGAATTTGTTAAGCTTGCATGGCGCAGAGAACATCCTGGGTTAAGTAAACTAAAACATTATCAATTCGGAGACACATCTGGTTCTTTGATTGATCAACTGGGCGTGCGTGATGAAAATTCAGGAGTTGCTCTTAGAGCAACTTTTATAGTAGATCCTGATAATGTTATACAACATGTTTCTGTAAACAACCTTAGTGTAGGTCGAAATCCAGAAGAAGTTTTGAGATTATTAGACAGTTTCCAAACCGGGGAACTGTGCCCATGCAATCGTGAAATCGATGGCGAAACATTGTAGATTCATATAATTAGAGTTGTTCATAGAAATATTATATTTATAAAATAAAAGATAAAACTGATGTGTTGTGCGTAAAAACATCGGTTTTATCTTGTAATTTCGTTGCTAATGATAAGATCTTTCTTAGATAAAAGAACAATAGCATTAGCTGATATGCCATCTCCTCTTCCTATATGTCCTAAGTTTTCGTTAGTCTTTGCTTTTATATTTATAAATTTAGTATCAATTCTTAAGTCTTCTGATATATTGCATATCATAGACTCTATGTAAGGGGACATCTTGGGAGACTGGGCATGTATTGTTGTATCTAAATTTACAATACTTAAACCATTAAAATTTACCTTCTCAACAGTTTCCCTTAAAAGCACCCTACTATCTATACCTTTATACTTGATATCATCATCAGGAAAATTTCTACCTATATCACCTAACCCAGATGCCCCTAAAAGTGCATCTATTATTGCATGTATAAGGACATCTGCATCAGAATGTCCCTTAAGTCCGAAACTATAAGGAATATTAACTCCACCTATTTTTAATTGATAACCAAAAACTAACTGATGTATATCGAATCCCTGTCCTATATAAAATGGGAAATTCATATTAATTTTTCCATTATCTCAAAATCTTCTGGCCAAGTAACTTTCATGTTATATAGAGACCCTCTAACTATAATTGGATGCAATCCCATAAATTCTAATGCAGATGATTCATCAGTTGTAAATAAACCACTATCTGATACGATTTTCAAGGCCTTACGCAAGAAAGAAACTCTGAACATCTGTGGAGTTTGAGCTAACCATAAGTCATGTCTATCTATTGTACAATTAACTGTATCATCTGTACTTCTCTTTAGCGTATTTGATACAGGTATAGCTAACAATCCTCCAACAACATTACCCTTTAAACACTTATCTATAAGCAAACTTAAACATGAAACAGGTAGACCAGGACGGGCAGCATCATGGATCATGACCCATTCGTTATCAAAAACATCTATACTGTTGATTGTGTTTCTAACAGTTTCAAAACGAGTAGATCCACCATATTTTCTCACCGTAACTTTTGATACTCCTGATAATAGATCTTCTGCTAAAGTATCTTGTGGAGATACGGCTACTATTATGTGTTTGACCCTTGAGTCAGATAATAAGGACATGATGCTATGAATCAACATTGGCTTACCAGAAATATTGCGATATTGTTTAGGTAGCTCATTAATTGAATTTTTACATGCTCTAGTTCCTGTTCCTGCTGCTGGGATTATAGCAATTAAAGAGTTTTTCATTTTTTAAAGAAGTATTGATAATATTAAGAACCAAGACACAGAATCATATGAATTTTTTAAATAAATCATGCATATCTACCTTAACTAAAAATTTATTACAAAAGCTGAAGAAAGGCAGTAAATATTCTTATGAAAGACCATTTGGTTCTGGGACACCTATGTTAATATCTAATATAGCGGTTAACAGCAAAAAATTAACTATAATATTTACAAGCAGTTTTCTAGAAGCAAAACAAATATCATCTGATATAAAAGTATTTTCCCCAGATTTACGTGTAGCTACAATGCCTGATTGGGAAATATTGCCTTATGATGAATTCTCACCAAATAATATAATAATATCTGATAGGATAAAAATCCTATATGACTTATTAAATAATAATATTGATGTATTAACTATATCTATTACAACTTCTTTACACAAGATCTCTCCACCAGAATTTATAGCTTCATACAGTTTTCATTTTAATAAGAATGATGTAATAAATGAACAAAACTTAAAAAAACAATTAGAAATAGCAAACTATAAACATGTTACTCAAGTAAGAAATTTTGCAGAATTTTGTATAAGAGGAAATATTATAGATCTTTTTCCTATGGGATCTCTAACTCCATATAGAATTGATTTGTATGATGATACTATAGAATCAATAAGATCATTCGATCCTGAAACACAATGTAGCACTGGATTCGTTGAAAAAATAGAAATTTTACCAGTGAAAGAATTTCCACTGGATGATAAAGCAAAAAAACTATTTAGAGCTAAATTTAGAGAATATTTTGATGGTGATCCATCAAAATATTTAATATATAAAGAAATAGGAAAAGGATATATATTTCCAGGTATAGAATATTATCTACCTTTATTTTTAGAAGAAACAGCAACTATTTTTGAATATCTACCAGATGACAGCATATGTATAACAACAGATAATGCAGATGAAGTTATAAGTAAATATCATTCAGAAATAAACGAAAGGTACAACTTTTTAAAACATGATATAGAGAGACCTGTACTTTCTCCAGATAATCTTTTCTTAACTAAAGAATTGTTTCATAAAAAGGCTAAGGCTTTTAAACAATTATCACTAAAATTATCAAATAACAATTATTTTACAAATGTGGAAAGCATAAATAATCCTACTTTGCAGATAAACTCACTAGATAAAATAATTGAAATTATGAATTCTAATAGTGAATGGAAAATACTTATATTTATAAATTCAGAGAAAAGAATTGACATATTGCAAAATATGATTAATTCATATACTAAATTTACAGCAAGTTATCCATCTTCAGTTCAGGAATTTATTAACAATGATGAAAAATGTGGAATAATATCCGCACAAATAAATACAGGTTTTAAGTTTATACCAAGTAATTTAATTTTTATTACTGAAAATAGTTTTCGTAGTGATAACTATAATAGCCATACAACAAAACTAGATAGTAAAAAACCACACAATATAGATACTGTGGTGAAAGATATTTCAGATATGAGTATAGGAGATCCTATTGTACATAACCAACATGGTATAGGAAGATACAATGGTTTAATACATATGCAAACTAATGGCACTGAAATGGAATTTTTGCAAATAGAATATGCTAATAAAGCATCTTTGTATGTGCCTATTTCTCATATGCATGTTATTTCTAAGTATATAGGAACTGATGCGGAATCAGCACCATTACATCAACTAGGATCTGACCAATGGGAAAAAAAATATAAAAAAGCTATAAAACAAATTCATGATACAGCTACTGAACTACTAGATTTATATACACAACGCAGCAGTAATAAGCATGGATTTAGTTTTAAGATTCTGGAAGATGAATATATAAGATTCTCAGATGAATTTGGTTTTGAAGAAACTAATGATCAAACAAATGCTATTAATGACGTGATAAATGATATGACATCTGAAAAATCAATGGACAGATTAATATGTGGGGATGTTGGTTTTGGTAAAACAGAGATAGCATTAAGAGCTGCATTTATTGCAGTATCCAACAACAAACAAGTATCTATTTTATGCCCAACAACGTTACTTTCAGAGCAACATACTCAGACGTTTATAAATAGATTTGATAATTGGCCTATTCGTATAGCAGAATTATCTAGATTTAAAACAAAAAAAGAAATTTTGCAAAATATTTACGATATAAATAATGGCAATATAGATATAGTTATAGGAACGCATAAAATTTTATCTAAAGATGTAAAATTTAAAAATCTAGGACTTATTATAATAGATGAAGAACATAGATTTGGCGTAAGACAAAAAGAATTATTAAGAAAAATAAAACCAAATGTTGATGTACTAACATTAAGCGCGACACCGATTCCAAGAACACTAGGAATGTCTCTAGAAGGAATTAGAGATTTTTCTATAATAGCAACAGCTCCTAAAAAAAGGTTGCCTATAAAAACATTCGTACGTAAACATAATAAAAATATTGTAAGAGAAGCCATAACAAGAGAATTTAGACGTGGGGGACAAATATATTATCTGCATAATGAGGTAAATACTATTGAAAACAAAAGACAATATATAGAAGATATAATTCCAGAAGCAAAAATCGCAATAGCACATGGTCAAATGCACGAGAGAGATCTTGAAAGTGTTATGAAGGCATTTTACAAGGGTCAATACGATATATTGTTATGTACGACAATTATAGAAACAGGTATAGATATTCCAAACGCAAATACTATAATTATCGATAATGCAAATAATTTTGGTTTAGCCCAATTACATCAGCTTAGAGGTAGGGTTGGTAGGTCACATCATCAAGCCTATGCTTATTTATTAATCCAAGATGAAGAATTCATTACTAATCAAGCAAAGAAAAGATTAGATGCAATACAAGCAATGGAAGACCTTGGATCTGGATTTTATTTAGCCATGCATGATTTGGAAATAAGAGGAGCAGGAGAAATATTAGGAGAGTCTCAATCTGGTAATAATATACATGAAATTGGCTATTCTATGTATAATGAAATACTAAAAAACTCTATTGAAGCCATAAAGAATGGAGTTGATTGTAAAACTACTAACAAAAACTCACAATATTGCGAAGTTAATATACATGAAGCAGCACTATTGCCAAATAAATACTGTTCTGATATTCCATCAAGATTAGAAATTTACAAACGCTTATCCCTTGCATCTTGCATAGATGATTTAATAATTATTAAAAACGAACTAATAGATAGATTTGGGAAATTACCTATACAAACAGAGAATCTCATTTTAATTCATAAGATTAGAATAACTGCTCAATTCTCAAATATAGATGAGATTGATATGTCAGATAAAAAAATAATAATTAAATTTAATGAGAAATCTAACATCAATCCAATTAAGTTAGTAGAAATATACAAGAATTCAAAAGAACTTAAATTTCAACAAAACAACAAAATATCTATAAATTTAAGCATACCAAATATAAGAGACAGAACAAATGAAGTATTAAAAATACTTAAATGTATAAATCAAAATTAATAAACATTATTTTAATATATTTTTTAAAAAGATCTATTTGATATTTCTGTACATAAATTTAATAAAATATCAGGAAATAAACTTAGAATAATTATTATCGATAAATTAATCAACAAAAAATATAAAGCAAAATCATGATCGTTCTCTGATTTAACTAAACAATTCTGACTAGCTTTGGAATCATCGAAGTAGGAAACTTTTATCACTCTCAGGTAGTAAAATGCACCAATTAATGAAAATATTACAGCTATAACTGATACAATTATGTATCCTGAACTTATCAAGACATTAAAGATGGAAAGCTTGGCATAAAAACCTATAAACGGAGGTATTCCTGCTAATGAAAGCATGGATACCAATACTACAAAGGCCAGCAAAGAATTATGTTTCTTTAAACCTATTAAATCATTGATATATACACACTCCTTACCTTTAGATAGTAATAAAATAGATCCGAAAATAGCTAAAGTATTTAATGCATATACTATAATGTAGTACATTGATGAAGAGCATGCAATATTACCGGAGAAATGGTCTTTACTGACTAAACCCAAAAGCACAAATCCCATGTGAGAGATTGCTGAGTATGCCAACATTCTTTTTAGATCTTTCTGCATAATAGCTGTAATATTACCTATGCATAGAGATAACAAAGCAAAAGAAATCAATAAATAATTCCAATTTATAATACTAAAACACTCAAATGAATTCATAAACAAGCGAGCTATAACAGCAAAAACAGCAATCTTGGGAACAGTACCAAGAAACAATGTAACTGCCGTAGGAGAACCCTGATAAACATCAGGGAGCCACATGTGAAATGGGACTATACCGAGCTTAAAAATTAAACCAGATACTAAAAGCATAAATCCTAATATTAATACCCTAATATTTACAATTTCATTTGAATTAATAGAAATTTCACCAGGAAAATCCAATGAATTTGTAACTCCGTATACTACAGATATACCATATAAAAAAACCCCAGAAGCTACTGATCCTAAAACAAAATACTTGATTGAAGCTTCAATATTAATGAGTATATTCCTACGTATAGCTATAATAGCGTACAATGGTAGTGACATCAGTTCTATACCAAGGTAAAGAGAAATAAAATTACCCGAGGAAATCATTACCATTTGGCCAAGCAGAGATAGTAGCAATAATACATAAAGCTCTCCACCATTTCCTATCATGTTAAATTCTTTCACGTAGGATTTACTGTATATAAGTATTAAAAATGTAATAAGATATGAGATAATTTTTAAAAACTGAGAAAAAATGTCAACAATTAATAAAGACCCAAAAATAGATCCAGATGGACAATATTTAAACTGAAAAAGAGATATTATACTTAGTATAAGAAGAGTTAATAAGCTTGCTGTGAATGTTAGGAATCTATCCTTATCAATACTAAAAATATCAATAACTAGAATAACCAAACTTAAAAAAAGCAATGTTATTTCTGGAGCAATTAAAAAGAAATTATTATCTTGCATATTATTTATCTATCTAAAGTTTTGTAATTGATAAATGCTCTAATAAACACTTAGCTGGTAAATTAATAACATCTGTGAATGGTTTAGGATATACACCCATAAATAAAACTACTAAAGCAAGTAATCCAAGAATTAAGAACTCTCTTTTATCAAGATCAACAAAATTCTGAATATCTTGGCTAACTTTAAGTTCACCAAAGGAAATGCGCTTCAGCATCCATAAAGAATAAGAAGCGCTTAAAATAAGAGAGGTTGCTGCAAAAAGAGCTACGGGGAAGCTATACTCCATACTTCCCATTATTACTAAAAATTCACCAACGAAACCACTAGTGGCTGGCAATCCACAATTAGCCATTGAGAAAAAAACAAAAAATGTTATGAAACGTGGCATAACACTGACTAGACCATTATAGTCAGAAATAATCCTAGAATGGGCTCTATCATACAATACACCTATAGAAAAAAACATAGCTGCTGATATAAAACCATGTGATATCATTTGTATGATAGCGCCTTCGATGCCTATTAAATTAAAAACGAATAAACCCAGAGTAACGAATCCCATATGAGCTATTGAAGAATAAGCTACAAGTTTTTTCATATCATCTTGAACTATAGCAATAAATCCTATGTAGATAATAGCTATTAAAGATAAAGTGATCATTAGCCCTGACAAACTAATAGAAGCGTCCGGCAATATTGGCAGGGACAGTCGCAAGAAACCATAAGCTCCTAATTTCAGCATAATAGCAGCTAGAATTATGGAGCCACCTGTAGGCGCCTCTACATGGGCATCTGGCAACCAAGTATGAAAAGGCCACATTGGTATTTTAACAGCAAAAGCAGCCATAAAAGCTATAAATATAAAAAACTGTTCTGTATAACTAATTTTTATTTTATGCCAAGTGAAAATATCAAAAGATCCTGACATTTTATACAAATAAACAAAAGCTATGAACATTAACAGTGATCCCAACAGCGTATAAAGAAAAAACTTAAACGCAGCGTAAAAACGATTAGGACCACCCCATACTCCTATTATTATATACATAGGAATAAGGGTTGATTCAAAAAAAACATAAAACAGGATCGCATCTAAAGAAACAAAAACACCATTCATTAAACCAGATAATATTAGGAAAGCTGCCATGTATTCAGAAACTCTATTTTTTATAGATTCCCAGCCCGCCAATATTACAATAACAGTAATAAAAGAAGTTAAAAGCAAAAACAACAGAGATATGCCGTCTATTCCGATATGATAATTTATATTAAGACTACTTATCCAACTATAATTTTCTTCAAACTGTGTATTAACACAACTGGAGTCGAAAGAATTATAGATATAACAAGTTATTAAGAAGCAAATTATAGATACTGCCAATGAAATAACTTTAACGCAATAAGCTTTACTATCATTGCCAAAGATTAAGATAAAAAAACCAAACAGTATAGGCAAGAATACCGCTAAACTGAGACACGAATTATATATATAGATAGACATTATTATACTAAAAAATAAATACAAAAATCGTTACCATGGATACAATACCTATAATCATAGAAACGACATAATGATAAATAAAACCAGATTGAAGATACTGGGTTATCCGAGACATAAAATTTACAAGATTAGCACTACCATTAACTAAAATCTTATCAATTAACATTTGATCGCAGCATTTCCATAAAAAAGAACCAAGTTTAAGACAAAACTTAGCAACTCCATAGTAAATAATGTCGAAGTAGTATTTATTATTGAGAATATTAAATATTAATGAAAATTTAGATCTCATTGAATTTGCTATATTATCATTTATAATATAGCAATACCAAGATACAAAGGCTCCAGATAAAACTAGTAAAAAAGGTATACTAAATAATGCATGCTGAGCAAAACTCAACCATCCATGCCACTCTTCTGATACTTTATAAACAGTGTCATGAATAGGCATAACTGTTATTATAGAATCGAAGAATTGACCAAACACAAAACGATCAACAACTAATAAACCCAAGAAAACCGAAGGAATTGATAAAAAAATAAGTGGAAACAAAATAGTATACCCTGGTTCATGTGGTACTCCGTGAAATTTAGAATTTTCTCTAAACCTTTCTTTACCATGAAAAACTAAGAAATATAAGCGAAACGAGTATAATGATGTAATAAAAACACCAGTCAGAACAGAGAAGTAAGCAAATCCTGATCCAAAGATATTAGAATATTTAACAGATTCTATTATCAATTCTTTAGAATAAAAACCTGAAAAAAAAGGGAATCCCACTAAAGAAAGAGTAGCTAGTAAAAAAGTTATCCATGTTACAGGCATGTATTTATATATACCTCCCATAGATCTTATATCCTGATTATGGTGAGTACCAATTATGACAGATCCAGCGCCTAAAAAAAGTAACGCTTTAAAAAAAGCATGAGTAACCAAATGAAATACTGCGACTGAGTATGCGGAGACTCCTAGGGCTACTGTCATATAACCTAACTGAGAAAGCGTAGAATAAGCTACTACACGTTTTATATCCGTTTGAATAACACCTAAAATACCTAAAAATAAAGCCCCGACAGAACCAGTTATAATTATAAATGATAATACAAAGGATGATAGTTCAAACAATCCAGAAAACCGAACAACCATAAATATGCCAGCAGTAACCATGGTAGCTGCATGTATAAGAGCAGAAATTGGAGTTGGTCCTTCCATCGAATCTGGCAGCCATGCATGCAATGGAACCTGGGCTGATTTCCCCATAGCTCCTATAAAAAGACACAAGCAAGCTATTGGAATTAAATCTAATCCTTGCAAAATACTTCCCCCTGGAACCTGTTTTGCTTGGATAAAATCTATGTTGCTAAGAATATCTTGGTAGCTTATACTTCCAGTACTAAAAAACAATAAACCTATACCTAATATAAAACCAAAATCACCAACTCTATTGACTATAAAAGCTTTCATATTAGCTGTTACAGCACTTTCTTTTGTATACCAAAATCCTATCAATAAATAAGAAACTAGACCTACAGCCTCCCATCCAAAAAATAATTGCAACATATTGTTTGACATTACCAACATTAACATTGCGAAAGTAAACAGTGATATATATGAGAAGAATCTTTGATACCCAGAATCATCAGCCATATAACCTATTGTATATATATGAACCATTAAAGATACAGATGTCACTACTAGAATCATTACAGTTGAAAGAAAATCTATTAAAAAACCGAGATCTAATTTTAATGTGTCAATAATGCTCCAGGTATATAAAGTAATGTTACAAGAACACCTATACTGTATGACATTGTACAATAGTACTATTGCAGACAAAAATGAAATCAATATGCAAAATATTGAAATCAAACTAGATGCTGAGCGGCTAATGATAGGACGTGTAGATAAAAAACTAGATCCTAAAAAACCAGATATTAAAGCTCCAATCAGAGGAGAGAAAACTATTACCATACACAAGTTATAAGGATTATAACTATTCATGTTTACTATCCTTTTAACTGACTAATTTTATTAACATTCATTGCATCTAGATTCCTAAACAACAAAACTAAAATAGCCAAACCTATTGCTGATTCAGCAGCAGCAACTGTCATAACAAAAAAAACAAAAACCTGACCGGAGATGTTTTGGTTCCATTCTGAAAAAACAACTAAGTTTAAATTAGCTGATAACAATATTAGTTCTATAGACATTAACATAACAATTATGTTATGTCTGTTAACAAATACACCCAAGATTCCAATTGAAAAAATACATGAACTTAATATTAAATAATGAGATATTGTTATCACTTATTGTCCCCATCTTTCAAAATCGCTTTATATACTGAAGAATTATCACTATTTTTGGGAAATTTAGCAAATACCAAACGATCTTTACTATCAGCTAATAATGCAATATTTATATTATTCTGTACTTTTTTATCTTCTCTATTTCTTAAGTTCAATACAATAGCTGCAATCATACCTACCAGTAATATTAAAGCACATATTTCTATTGCAAAAATATAGTCCCTATAAATCGATAATCCTATAGCCATAGGTGTACCAGTGCTTTCATGAAAACATGAACTACAACTTCCCCACTTTCCATAAAATACTACAGAAATCTCTATTATAATTAAAATACCTATCAAAACCCCAGAAAAAACATAAGGTTTAAATATATTTTCTTTATTGCTGTCTTTATATTTACTATCTATCATCATAACTACAAATAGAAACAAAACCATAACAGCACCAACATAGACCAATATAAGCAACAGAGAAAGAAACTCTGCTCCCAACATCATCCATAGCATTGCAACATTCACAAAAACCAATATTAAATACAATACAGAAACTACAGGGTTACTAGCAAAAACAACACATAGTGATGCTATTAAAGTTATAGAAGATAACGAATAAAAAAGAAATGTAGTAAAAGTCATCTTAAAATCCAGAATAAATCATCGATAGGAAGCATCTTCAGCTATTCTAATAGCTATATCAGATTCGTATTTATCACCTATAGCTAACAACATCTCTTTTGTGAAATATAAATCACCTTGTTTTTCTCCATGATACTCATGAATATGAGTTTCAACTATTGAATCCACTGGACAACTTTCTTCACAAAAACCACAAAAAATACACTTTGTTAAGTCTATATCATACCTAGTGGTACGACGAGAACCATCAGATCGTTGCTCAGACTCTATACTAATAGCCATGGCAGGACAAACAGCCTCACACAGTTTACAAGCTATGCAGCGTTCTTCACCATCTTCGTAACGTCTAAGTGCATGAAGACCCCTAAATCTTGGAGATTTAGGTGTCTTTTCATAAGGATATATTAAAGTAACCTTACGCCTAAAAAAATACTTCCCTGTAAGTAGCATACCTTTAAAAAATTCATACAACAAGAAACTACTGAAAAAATTCTTAATAGATGACATATAATTGCTCTAGATATAATATAAATCAATACCAAATATTCCAAGGTGTTCTAATCCATATAGCTACAAAAATCAACCAAATACCAGTCACTGGTATAAATATTTTCCATCCCAATCTCATTATTTGATCATATCTATACCTAGGAAAAGTAGATCTAAACCAAATAAATAATGAAACTATAAAAAAAGTCTTCAGCCATAACCATACCCATCCAGGTATGAGTGTAAATGGAATAAAATTCAGTGGTGACAACCACCCTCCTAAAAACATTATGGAAGCCAGACTAGACAAAAGAATCATATTTGCATATTCTGCAAGAAAAAATATTGCAAATGCAACACCAGAATATTCGACCATATGCCCTGCAACAATCTCGGACTCACCTTCTACAACATCAAATGGATGTCTGTTTGTCTCAGCAACAGCAGATATAACATATACTATGAACAAAGGAAATAAAGGCAACCAGTTCCAAGATAGAAAAGCAAGTCCTTTATCAAAAAACCAACCTTTATTCTGAGAAATAACTATATCAGTCATGTTTAAACTTTTAGAAACCATTAAAACGACAACCATTATAAAACTTACAGCTAGCTCATATGATATCATCTGTGCTGATGCTCTTAATGAGCCTAACAAAGCATATTTAGAATTCGAAGCCCATCCTGCTATCACTACGCCATAAACACCTATAGAAGTAATAGCCATAACATACAAAAGACCAGCATTAATATTTGCTAAAACAATTTCAGGTCCAAAAGGGATAACAGCCCAAGCAGCCAGAGCAGGCATTAGAGTTATAACCGGTGATACAAGAAATAAGATTTTATTAGACTGAGAAGGTATAACTATTTCTTTAGTAATTAATTTAATTACATCTGCAAATGGTTGTAGAAGACCCTTAAAACCAACACGTGTAGGTCCTAGACGCACATGCATAGCACCAATCATCTTCCTTTCCCAATATGTGAGATAGGCAACACAAAGAATAAGTGGAAGAACTATACATATTATCTTTATAAGAGTGCTGAAAGCTATAAACAAATTATCACCAAGAAACTCCATTCCTTTATTTTCTATGAATGACCACAGATTTGACATTATAAACGCTCCACATTAAGAGTACAGAACGAACTACCTAATGAAGAAGTGCTCTCAAATCCAGCAGAAATATGCAAAACACCATCTGGAACACAATTATCGATTAATATTTTTATCTTTAATTTTCCAGAATTACTTGAAACCATAACCTCTTCATTCTCATTCAAACTCAATAAACTCATAGATCTCGTATTCATCCTAAGAAACGGTTCTTTAGATGAAGATGTTTCTTGCAAAGGTATAGAGTGCCTGACTATACAATCAGATCTATAAATGGGAATATCTGCCAATCTTTCAAAACTTTGTTTTGGATTACCTAAGCCAAGACTTGAATTTGTAGAATTTGATAATCTGTTGTTAAAATTCTCGTCCAATATAGAATTTTTTAATGAATCAAAATCTTTGTGCTTTAATACTGGAAACCCTAATAGGGATGATAATTCACCAATTACTTTCCATGCTGGTCTTGTTAATCCTAAAGGAGGAACAACACTTTTAAAACTTTGAAAAATACCTTGAGAGTTAATAAATGAACCTGATGTTTCTGTAAAAGGAGATATTGGCAACATTAAATCAGCCCATTTCATTGCCTGAGAAGCATATGATACAAAAGCTACATTGAACTCAGCCTCAGATAAAGATTTCATAGATAATGGTCCGTTGTCTGTATCTAACAATGGATCAAAATGCATTATTAAATATGACTTAAGAGGTTTTTCAAACATCTGCAAAACATTTTTACCACCATTTTTAGGTATAAAACCAGCTAAGTAGCCACCTAATGCGTTAGCTCCAAATGTTAAAAAACCTAACTTTGCTCCTACTAATCTTGAAACCCCATATGAGTTTGCAAATGCTGTAGAGGCATCTGGCATAGAAACGGTAGTGTTACCCAAAAATATAGCATGTTTACCGCTACAAACAAGGCTATTTGCTATGTTTTCAATTTCATTATCTATAATATAGTCTTTTAATCCAATAAACTCTTCAGGTATTTTTTTTCCTTGAATTCTGGAAATTGCTACATACAACTTTGCTATAGTAAATGTTATTTCAGAAGGTTTAACGCTAATCCTACCACTAACATTCATTAATTGATCAGAAGCATAACTATCTATAATAAAAATCTTAGATCCATTCTTGGAAATTTGTCTAAACCTTTGAGCAAGCAAAGGATGATCTTTTCTTAAAAAAGAACCAATTATAACTACAACATCCAATTCTTCTATCTCTTTCATGGATAAACCAAGCCAAGGAATACCATCTAAAGAATTGTCAAAATTGAAATCTGTTTGCCTAAGTCTAAAATCTGTATTATTAGAACCAAGCATTCTTAGCATTTCTCCAAACAGAAAGTATTCTTCTAATGTAGAATACTCTGAAGTTAAAGCTCCAATCTCATGAGCACCATAAGACTCCTTAATTCTAATTAGCTCTTTAGACACTTTAACCAAAGCATCTTGCCAAGATATCTCATGCCAATTTCCACTATCATCCTTTATCATAGGAGCTGATAGTCTATCATTACTATTTAAACCATCATATGAAAAACGATCCCTATCACTTATCCAACATTCATTAATATTTTCAACTTCAAAAGGGACAACACGCATAACCTTATCTCTTTTAACTTGAATAATTAGATTAGTTCCTAAGCTATCGTGCGGACTAATTGACTTGCGACGAGCCAGTTCCCAGTTTCTTGCAGAAAATCTAAATGGTTTAGATGTTAAAGCTCCTACAGGACAAATATCTATCATATTTCCTGATAATTCTGATTCTATAGACCGACCAAGAAAAGATGTTATTTCTGATTTTTCACCACGATTTATCATTCCAAGTTCAACTACACCTGCAATTTCTTCTCCAAAACGGACACATCTTGTACAATGTATACATCTACTCATTTCTGAAGCAGATATTAATGGACCTAAATTTTTTTGAAAAACAACTCGTTTTTCTTCTTTATACCTTGAATGTGATGATCCATAACCAACAGCCAAATCCTGCAATTGACACTCACCACCTTTATCACATACTGGACAATCAAGTGGGTGATTAATCAATAAAAATTCCATAACAGATTTTTGCGCATCTTTTACTTTCTTTGAATTGGTATGAACAACCATTCCATCAGTAACAACAGTAGAACATGCTGGTAAAGCCTTAGGAGCTTTTTCTACTTCTACCAAACACATACGACAATTAGCTGCAATTGACAATTTCTTGTGATAGCAAAAATGCGGCACATAACAACCTACACTTTGCGTAGCTTGTATTAATTTGCTACCCTTTGGAACACTTACCTTCTTACCATCGACAATTATATCAACCATTTGCTTTTCCATAACCTACAAATATTTTGACACCAAACATGATTTATGTTTAATGTGATGCTCAAACTCAGGTTTAAAATGTTTTAAAAAACTGATTACGGGCATAGCAGCAGCATCACCCAAAGCACAAATAGTGCGACCCATGATATTATTAGCAATCGAATCAAGCAACTCTAAATCTTCAGAATTACCTTTACCGTTTTCTATACGATCTAATACTCTATAAATCCAACCAGTACCTTCCCTACAAGGAGTGCACTGCCCACAACTTTCTTCATAATAAAAGTAAGATAATCTTAGCAAAGACTTGACCATACAACGTGTATCATCTAATACAATTATCGCTCCAGACCCTAACATAGATCCAGCCTTAGAGATGGAATCATAGTCCATATCTAAATTCATTATGATATCAGCAGGCAGTACAGGTGAACTAGATCCGCCAGGGATAACAGCCTTTAATTTATTACTATTACTAACACCACCAGCCAATTCTAAAATTTTTGCAAAAGGCGTACCCAAAGGAACCTCGTAATTTCCTGGCAATATAACATCTCCGCTAATAGAGAATATTTTAGTGCCACCATTATTTGGTTTTCCTATTTCTAGATACTTATCACCACCATTTAATATTATCCAAGGGACAGCCGCAAATGTTTCTGTATTATTTATAGTAGTAGGTTTACCATATAAACCATTATTAGCAGGAAAAGGAGGTTTAAAACGAGGCTGACCCTTCTTACCCTCCAAAGATTCTAATAGTGCTGTTTCTTCACCACATATATAAGCACCATAGCCATGAGCCGCATACAAGTGGAAACTGAAATTTTGATTTAAGATATGCTCACCTAGAAATCCAGCTCTCATAGCCTCATCAATAGCAAATTCAAAACGCTTGTAAACGTCGAAAATCTCACCATGTATATAGTTATAACCAACGCTTATTCTCATAGAATAAGCTGCTATTATCATGCCTTCTATAACTATATGAGGATTGAATCTCAATATATCACGATCCTTAAATGTACCTGGTTCACCCTCATCAGAATTGCATACAAGATATTTTTGATCATTAATACCAGATGGCATAAAACTCCATTTCAAGCCCGTAGGAAAACCAGCACCACCACGACCACGTAATCCAGAAGATTTTATTTCCTTTATAACATCTTCTGGAGATATTTTGTTTTTTAGTATTTTTTCAAGAGCTTTGTAACCACCTCGATTTAGATAGTCACACAATTTCCAATTATCACCGCTAATTCCATTAAAAATTTGAGGGGAAATATGTCTATCGTGCAAACAAGTAGAACTGGAAGCATTCTCTCCTAAGTAAGGAGTTAAACCATTGTCAAAGTTTTTTAGAAAATCAGATACGATCATAAAAATTACTCTCCAGATTCTTTTTTAAGAGTATCTATAAGAAGATCAACTTTTTCTTCTGTCATTTTAATACACATATGCTTATTATTTATTAATATGACAGGAGCATCACCACAAGCTCCTGCACACTCACTTTCTAACAAAGTAAAACTATGATCAGGAGTAGTCTCATGAAAATCTATACCTAGCTTATTTTTTAAATAATTTGCTACTATCACACTACCACGAAGAGCACATGGCAAATTCGTACAAATTGAAATTTTGTTTTTGCATTTATGTTCTGTATTGAACATATTATAGAAGGTAGCTACTTCTTGAGCTACAATAGGAGGTATGCCTATATACGATGCAACCTCCTCTATAATTTCTGGAGATAACCAAGAGTTTTCTTCTTGAGCTATAGCTAGGGCTGCTATTAATGATGATTGACGTTTATCTTCTGGATATTTAGACAATTCCGAGTCAATTTTCTGATAAGATTGTTCTGAAAGCAACATAAGCTGTATATTTATTTAATAAAGATAAAAATATTAGAATCAACGATCTATTTCGCCAAACACAATATCCTGAGTTCCAATAATAGTAACAACATCAGCAAGCATATGACCACTGGACATTTCTTCTAACGACTGTAGATGAGAGAACCCAGGAGCTCGAATTTTAATCCTGTAAGGTTTGTTAGCGCCATCTGATAATATATATATACCAAACTCGCCTTTAGGATGCTCGACTGCTGAATACACTTCACCAACAGGTAAATGAAATCCCTCACTAAAAAACTTAAAATGATGGATTAATTCCTCCATTCCTGATTTTATTTCTGATCGCTTAGGCGGAGAGAACTTACAACTATCTATCATAACTGGACCAGGATTATTTCTAAGCCATTGAATACATTGACTTATAATTTTATTACTCTCTCTCATTTCTGCAATCCTGACCAAATAACGATCATAACAATCACCATTGAGTCCTATTGGCACATCAAAATCTAATTCAGAATAAACCTCATATGGCTGAGTCTTTCTTATATCCCACTCAACCCCAGACCCGCGTAGCATTGGCCCTGAAAAACCTAATTCCTTAGCTCTTTCTGGACTCACAACCCCTATACCAACAAGACGTTGTTTCCATATGCGATTATCTGTCAATAGAGTCTCGTATTCATCAATACACACAGGAAATCTAACTGTAAAATCTTCTATAAAATCAAGCAAAGATCCTTCCCTATTCTTATTCATATAAAGAAAATCTTTATTGCTACGCACCTTTTTTGATGATTTCTGATATTTAGGCATATTATCAGGTAAATCTCTATAAACCCCACCAGGTCTATAGTAGGCAGCATGCATTCTTGCCCCTGAAACAGCCTCATAACAATCCATCAAATCTTCTCTTTCACGAAAAGCATAAAGAAATACAGCCATAGCCCCAACATCAAGAGCATGAGATCCTAACGACATTAAATGATTCAGTATTCTGGTAATTTCATCAAACATTACACGGATATATTTAGCTCTCAAGGGAACATCAATACCTAACATTTTCTCTATTGCCATAACATAAGCATGTTCATTACACATCATAGACACGTAATCAAGCCTATCCATATAAGGCAGTCCCTGAATATACGTTTTGCTTTCCATTAGTTTTTCAGTCGCTCTGTGTAACAATCCTATATGAGGATCAGCTCGACAGACAACCTCGCCATCCAGCTCTAAAATTAAGCGCAAAACACCATGAGCAGCAGGATGCTGAGGACCAAAGTTCAATGTATAAGTTTTAATATCCATTATATTTTCATATTACTCATTATAGTATGATGCTTCACGAATAATCCTAGGTGTTATTTCTCTCTCTTCTATAGTTAACCTTTGATATATGACCTTCTTTTTCTCATTGTCATAACGCATTTCGACGTTTCCAGACAATGGAAAATCTTTTCTAAAAGGATGACCTATAAATCCATAATCAGTTAATATTCTACGTAAATCAGGATGTCCACTAAAAACAATACCAAACAAATCAAACGCCTCACGCTCAAACCATAAGAAACCAGGCCAACAACTGACTAGTGATTGTACAGAAGGACGATCGTCACTAGAAGCCCAAGTTCTAATTCGTAAACGCAAATTATTTTTTATAGACAGAACATGAGCAACTACAGCAAAACGTTTTTTGCTTTCTCTAGGGACAACACTATAAGCATCATTCAAATTAGACTTCCCCCAAGAAAGATAATCAATCCCGCATAAATCTATGCATGAATCGAAACAGAACCTATCATCATTCTTTAGGAGTTTACAAATAGACAACCAATCCTCATCGAGGATATTCATAGTTAATTCATTATGTTCACAGACTAAATTAACGCGTTCATCAAAAACTTCTATCAAAGAGTTCTTAAGAACATCCATTTTGTTCATATTATCAAACATACTCTCAATAATTAAAAATGACCTAAAATATACTTAGGGAACTATCTATCTATCCTGTTTCCTGCTCTAATTTTATTCTGCAGCTGCAAAATACCGTAAATCAAAGCCTCCGCGGTTGGCGGACATCCAGGCACATAAACATCAACAGGGACTATTCTATCACATCCTCTAACTACAGAATACGAATAATGATAATAACCACCGCCATTAGCGCATGAACCCATTGAAATAACCCACTTTGGCTCAGGCATCTGATCATAGACCTTCCTAAGAGCTGGAGCCATCTTATTGCAAAGAGTGCCAGCAACTATCATCAAATCAGATTGACGAGGACTTGGCCTATAAAATGTTCCGAATTGATCTAAATCATAACGAGCAGCGCTAGCATGCATCATCTCAACAGCACAACATGCTAATCCAAAGGTCATAGGCCAAATTGAACTTGTATTAGCCCATTTTAATACCTTATCTGCACTAGTAGTTATAAAACCTTTCTTTAAAATACCTTCTTCCATAGCTGTAATAATCTCTAAGCAATTGCACTACATTAAAACTATTCCCAATCTATAGCACCTTTCTTCCATTCATAAAAAAACCTATAAATAATATAAACAGAAATAACATTACAGCTATAAATCCTTCCATACCTATTAAATCTTGCACTATAGCCCACGGAAATAAGAAAGCAATTTCCAAATCAAACAAAATAAAAAGAATAGCAACTAGATAGTACCGTATATCAAACTGCATTCTTGCATCTCCAAAGTTCTCAAAACCACACTCATATGGAGACGACTTTTCCTCAGTATATTTTTTAGGGCTTAATAGATAACCAACAAGAAGTAAACCAAGACCTATAATTATAGATACTAAAATGAATAGCAAAACCGAAAAATATTGTTGTAAGTTCATAAAAATCACTTTTAGTTATCCAGTTCTACGATTGTAACATTTACAATTATTTTTTTCCTAAAAAGATAATACTAGAGATAAAATAAACACAAAACAAAGACCACCCAAAAAGGGTGGTCTTTGTTTTAATCAACGATTAGCTCATGAGAACTAGAAACGATGACGCAAACCTACACCTACTACTTTGCTCTTTGCGCTATACAAAAATGCATAGTCTGACGCATAAGATCCATAAGCATAAAGATTGGTACGTTTAGAAAGATCATAAGTGTAACCAATACTATACACATTCATAGTATCATTATCACCAGTCAATCTTGCTCCATTTGGTTTTGGATTGGCTGCTACACACTGCCATGAACCAAATACATTACTAGAGTTTCCTACAGGGGCACTCAATCCAACCATATATGAGTTAGCACAGAAACCATTAGCAAACTCTGTGACTAGACGACTTAGGCCAATTAAATCACGGTAACCAGCTACATTAAGAGCACCCATCCATCCATCTATGGTTCTTGCATATGCCATAGAAACTTTAGCTACTTCAAAATCATATGATCCACCGATAACATAAGAACGAGGACTTACATCAAAGTAAGTATCACGAGCTACGCGTCTTTTAGAACCATTCACACCATCATAAGAAAAAGCAGCTGTCAAAGGACCATTACTATAACGCACACCAGCAGTTATAGCTCTATCGTTTTCTGCAGTTCTCCAATTAGAAGCTTCTTCTGCAGAAAATGCATTGTTAACTGTAACACAATTAGTATCAGCAATTCTAGTATCTACACAGAAAGAATAACCGATACCGAAATCAAATCCATTATAAGAAGGAGTTTGATACATAACCATGTTATCGTAGCGAAGAGCATTGGTAGGACCTATCCCCATACCCATGCTAGCTTGCTCAAATCCAGAATGGAAAGGATCTATACTAGAAAAATATTTACTAGATACATTTGTCTGGCGTCCTAAGTCAATTCGACCCCAGGAATCGCTGGCTAGACCAACTGTAGCTTGTCTTCCGAAAACACGACGTGTTTGTAAACCATCACCATTCCCAGAGTTAAAACCACCTTCCAAAACGAATTCAGCACGAAGCCCGGATGACAGATCCTCAGAACCTTTAAGACCCCAATGAGATCCACTTTGGGCGCCTGATACTGGACCAACACGACTAATCTCATGCCTTACTCCACGAAAATCACGGACTTCAACAGAATTTACATTTATGCCTGTATCAACTGTTCCGTATAAGTTCACAGATGTTTCTGCCTGAGCAACACTAGCAAAACTAGTAACTAAAGCAGCAGCGAGCAGAGTTTTTTTCATATAAAAAATCTCCAATAATTTGAGTGACAAGAGTGACACATAATTACACACAACACAAATCCCAAATCCAGTAAGTTGAATTCAGAAATATTGCATCAAAATTTAGCTAGACTGGCCAAAATGTGCAACACAAAAATCAAAGAGCAACACAATGTATGTTGTAACAACACAACATCATGAAACACTATAAACTTTCACTCACAATGTACAGACCAAGTTAATTAAAAACTAGCCAACCTTAGTCAGTCTATACGAAATAATGCAAATTACAAATTTATAGATTCTAAACTCTTTACAAAAAAACAACAAAACAACAAATATCCCAATGAAGAAACAATGTATACATGTTCTCCAATCATTTCTGGTGCCGACGGCGAGAATCGAACTCGCAAGGCTTTCGCCACTACCCCCTCAAGATAGCGTGTCTACCAATTCCACCACGTCGGCTTAATAAATAGATGTACAAATTCTACCACAATCAGGATTATTCAATAATCAAATTATCCACATTAATATGATTATATTTAATCAATTTTACCTAATAAATCATCTACATTAGGAAATACGCTTTCATGATTTGCATTTTCCATTATACTTGAAGTAGTAGCATTATTCGAAGAATTATGATTTACGTAAGCCAAACTAAGCGTACTAACAAAAAATATTATCGCAAACCATTTAGTGCTCTTAGATAAAAAATTTGCCGACCCAGAAGCTCCAAAAACACTGAGTGCAGAACCTGCTCCAAACGAACTACCTACATCAGATCCATTTCCATTTTGAAGCAAAATAAACAATATAACAGCCAATGCAGAGACAATCTGTAAAACAATGATAAAAAAATGAAATAAAGACATCCATAACTCCAGATTCAACAACTACAACTTTGTAATACCTAAGAAATCATCAATTATTAGCGAGGCATTACCTACCAAAGCTCCATCTATGTCAGGCATCATAAAAAAACTTGCAGCATTACTTGCTTTAACACTTCCACCATATAGTATCCTAATATTGCCAGCCCCTATTTTATCTAACATTCCTCTTATAAAAGCATGTATATCTTGGGCATATTCAGGACTAGCTGCAGATCCTGATCCTATAGCCCAAACAGGCTCGTATGAAAAAATCATTCTAGATACTTTTTCTTTACCTAGTTTAAGTATGCTGGATACTTGATTTTCAATAACATTAAATGTTTTTTTAGATTTATATTCATCAAGAGTTTCACCAAAACAAACTACTGGAGTAATTCCTAGGGATATAGCAGCAAAAGCTTTTCTGGCAATATCAGAATTAGTCTCTTTGTATAAAATCCTACGTTCCGAATGTCCTACTAAAACTAAGCTACATCCAAACTCTTTTAACATAGAGGCTGAAACCTCTCCAGTATAAGCGCCGGAATTGTGTTCGCTAAGGTTTTGCGCGCCCCAGTAAATTTTAGTGCCATGCAACACAGATAGAGCTTGTGATAAATAAGGGAAAGGAACCAGAACTCCAAAATCACAATGCAAAGAGCAATCTACATTTTTTAATCCGCTAAGTAAAATAGCATTATCTAAGACGCTGCCATTCATTTTCCAGTTACCTAAAACAAGACGATTGGAATTTTTAATTATCATAAATAAAATGTTTGTTTATAGAATTAATAAAAATATGTCACATAACTAGAACTATCTTGCCAATATGATTTCCAGATTCCATTAGTTCATGAGATTCAATAACTCTCTCAAATGGAATCATAGAATAAGTAATTGGTTTTATTTTTCCACTAGATAACAAAGGCCAGACAAATTCACGTAATGATCTAGCAATCATATTTTTAAACAGAACAGATTGTGGCCTTAACATAGAACCAGAAATAATAAGATTCTTCTTTAAGATATACCCAGTATTTATAGTACTAAATGATCCGCCCAGTAATGCTATGATTAGCAATCTGCCATTCTTAGAAAGGATGCTTAAATTACGGTCTAAATAATCTCCAGAAACCATATCTAGAATTAAATTAACACCATCACCTTCAGTTATTTTATTAATTTCAGACACAAAATCTTCTGTTCTGTAGTTAATGCATTTTATTGCGCCTATGGACTCTACAAAATCAACTTTTCTAGAGCTGCCGGCAGTAGAATAAACATTGCAACCTAATGAATTAGCTAGTTGTATAGCCATAACACCTATACCGCTAGATCCACCATGTATTAGCAAGGATTCTCCTTCCCTGATGTTTCCTTTATCTACTAAATTACTCCAAGAGGTAAACAATGCTTCTGGTAAGCCAGCAGAGTCCTCTAGACTAATATTAAGAGGGATAGGCAAACAATGTCCGATATTAGCAACACAATACTGAGCATAACCACCACCAGATACCAGAGCACAAACTTTGTCTCCGATAGAAAAACCACCTAAGTGAGCATCACCTCTTACAATTTCTCCAGACACCTCAAGCCCAGGAATATCAGAAGCCCCAGCAGGAGGTTTGTAAAGACCTTGACGCTGAAAAATATCTGGTCTATTAATGCCAGCCGCAGAAACTTTAATGAGAACTTCACCATTCCTAACTTCCGGGATAGAACGATCGACTATAGAAAGAACATCAGGTCCACCAAATTTAGTAATCTCTATCGCTTTCATTTTAGAAATAAAATAAGCTTATAAAAACAGTGCTTGGATACAAATATCCAAATTCACTAAAATGTAATAAGACAACCACAGAATAAAATAAACTGGCGGAAGCTCAGGGATTCGAACCCTGGGATCCTTTCAGATCTCTGGTTTTCAAGACCAGTGCAATCGACCACTCTGCCAAACTTCCGAAGTATGCATTATATAATATAATTATACAATGTTGTTATATAACAGCTTATTTATATATAAAAAACAATATTTTTTGCATATGTATTAAATTTTCTTGGATATATTATAAAGCAGTGATATATTTAAAATTCTTAGAATAATATATAAGCATTGTTCTATGGTTTAGCGCGTTGCACCCATGGCGAAATTGGTAGACGCAAGGGACTTAAAATCCCTCGCCGCAAGGCATGCCGGTTCGACTCCGGCTGGGTGCACCAGACTTATTCAGAATCATTTAATGATTTTGCTGACAGTCTAAGTCTTCCCTTATCGTCAGATTCTATCACTTTAACTCTTATTTTTTGACCTACAGACAGTACTTCATTGATGTTTTGAATGCGATGATTTGCTATTTCTGAAATATGCAAAAGACCATCTTTCCCAGGAAAGAGTTGTATTATAGCTCCAAAATCTAGTATACGATTAACTTTACCATCATAAACACCGCCCGTCTCCACTTCTGTAGTTAGTTCAGCTACTCTTCTTTGAGCTTCTTGAACATCGTTATCGTTAACTCCAGATATGGTAACTAAACCATCGTCAGAAATATCAATTTGTGTAGATGTTTCTTCAGTTATAGAACGTATGGTTGCTCCACCCTTACCAATAACATCTCTAATTTTTTCTGGATTAATACGAATATTCAACACTTTAGGAGAAAAAGAAGATAACTCAGCACGAGAACCTTGTATACTTTCCTTCATTTTTCTTAAAATGTGAAGTCTACCATCTTTAGCCTGATCTAAAGCTACTTTCATGATATCTTTAGTGATTCCGTGAATTTTAATATCCATTTGTAGAGCAGTAATACCATTTACTGTGCCTGCAACCTTAAAATCCATATCACCAAGATGATCTTCATCTCCAAGTATATCAGTCAATATAGCAAATTTACCATCTTCTAGTATCAATCCCATTGCTACTCCAGCAACATGACTGCTAAAAGGCACTCCTGCATCCATCATTGCTAAAGATCCACCACACACTGAGGCCATCGACGAAGACCCGTTAGATTCTGTTATCTCAGAGACTAATCTTATAGTATATTGAAATTCTTTAGAATCAGGCAGTAAAGATGATAAAGCTCTTTTTGCTAAGTAACCATGTCCTATTTCTCTTCTCTTAGGAACACCTATCCTACCAATTTCTCCGGTTGCAAAAGGTGGCATATTATAGTGAAATATAAACCTATCGCGATACTCTTCATTCAAAGATTCAACTATCTGCTCATCTTGCTTTGTTCCTAAAGCAACAACTACAAGCGCCTGTGTTTCTCCTCTAGTAAATAGAGCACTGCCATGAGCGCGTGGTAAAATACCTAGTTTTATGTTTATAGGACGAACAGTACGGGTATCTCTGCCATCAATTCTCGGCTCACCATTTAGTATCTTTTCTCTAACAATTTTTGATTCAAGATCAAACAATAAGCCATCTATCTCTGCATCACTTGGTATAGCATTCCTGGGGTTTGGATAACCATTCTTAATGGAGCTCTTAACAAAAGATCTTATTTCTTCTAGCCTTAAGTGTCTTTCTTGTTTTTCACGATGACTATATGCTAATGATAATTTTTCTAGAGAAATTTTTGAAATATAATCAATTAAATCACTATCTTTTACTGTAGAATTCCATTCTATACTATTTTTACCGGCCATTGAAACAAGATCATTAATATTATCAATAACAATCTGCATATTTTTATGACCAAACATAATGGCTTCTAAGATAATATCCTCTGACAGTTCATTTGCACTTGACTCAACCATTAAAACAGCATCTGCAGTTCCTGCTACTATTAGATCCAATTTAGATGATTTTATCTGACTTTTAGTAGGATTTAGAGAATAAACACCATCTATAAACCCAACACGAGCAGCGCCAACAGGGCCGTGGAAAGGCACTCCAGAAATGGATAAGGCAGCAGAAGATCCTATTATGGAAGGAATATCAGGATCTATATCAGGATCAACTGATAAAACATGTACGACAACGTGCACATCATTATAAAAACCATCAGGAAATAAAGGCCTCAGTGGTCTGTCAATCAACCTTGAGATTAATATCTCCTTTTCTGATGACTTCCCTTCTCTTTTAAAGAACCCTCCTGGAATTTTTCCAGCAGCATAAGATTTTTCAATATAGTCCACAGTTAATGGAAAAAAATTCTGTCCATCCTTAACTTCTCTACTAGCAACAACCGTAGCTAGAATTACAGTCTCACCCATCGAAACCAATACAGATCCAGATGCTTGTCGAGCTATCTCGCCAGTCTCAATAGTAACTTTATGTTGTCCATATTGGAATGTTTTAGTCACTTTATTAAACATGACAAATATTCCTTAAAAAAAACTGCGGCTAGTTTTGCTAACCACAGTACTTTAATATAATAATTATTTACGTAAATTTAACTTATCTATCAAAGAACGGTATGAATCAGGATTACGTCCTTTCAAATAAACCAATAACTTTCTTCGTCTACTAACCATTTTTAATAGACCACGACGCGAATGATGGTCTTTAATGTGCTTTTTAAAATGATTGGTTAGATCATTAATACGCGCCGTTAATAGAGCAACTTGAACTTCTGGAGACCCAGTATCACCATTACAACGCTGAAATTGAGCTACTATATCGCTCTTTTTTATATCTGATACAGACATTTATACCTCTTCAATGAACTTGCTTTAAAACCGAGGTGTTTTAAAGTGATTAAAAAAATAACCCCAACTTTTTATTATATACAATTTATCAAATAACAAACTATAAAATAATCTAAAATCCATACTTTATTGTAAATATTTATAAGGAATGTATTAAATAATTTAAATCAAAAACTAAAAAATATTATATATATAATAATTGATCAATAGTTAAAAACACCATAATAATTAACATTATTGAAAAAGAGACGGCACATACCCGAACATGGGACATGTGCCGTAAAAAACAAAAAATAACAGAATTAAATTCTAGTTCTTGGTTTTGTCTACTAATTTATTAGCTGTAATCCAAGGCATCATTGATCTGAGTTTTGCACCAACCTGCTCAATTTGAGACTCTGAATTAATACGACGACGAGATATCAATGTTGGAGCACCAGCCTGATTTTCAAGAATGAACTTCTTAGCATATTCACCAGTTTGAATATCAGTTAAACATTGACGCATAGCTTTACGTGTGTCATCTGTTACTACTTTAGGACCAATCTCATATTCACCAAATTCTGCATTGTTAGAAACAGAATAATTCATATTGGCTATGCCGCCCTCATAAATCAAGTCTACAATTAATTTAAGTTCATGAAGACATTCAAAATAAGCCATTTCAGGAGCATATCCAGCTTCTACTAATGTACTAAAACCAGCTTTTATCAGCTCTACTGTACCACCACATAGAACAGCTTGCTCACCAAACAGGTCTGTCTCTGTTTCCTCACGGAATGTGGTCTCTATTATGCCTGCTCTACCACCACCATTAGCACTCGCATACGACAATGCTATATCACGAGCCACGCCTGATTTATCTTGGTAAACAGCGATCAAATGAGGAACACCTCCTCCATTGCTATATGTTCCACGAACAGTATGTCCAGGAGCCTTAGGAGCAACCATTATAACATCTATATCGTTACGAGGTATAACTTGACCGTAATGAACATTAAAACCATGTGCAAAAGCTAATACAGCGCCGCTCTTAATATTAGCATGTACAGCATCATTATAAACAGAAGCTATATTTTCGTCTGGAAGCAACATCATAACAATATCAGCTGATTTTACGGCATCAATTACTTCTTTAACCTGTAACCCAGCATTAATTGCCTTGTTCCAAGAAGACCCATTTTTACGCAAACCGACGACTACATTAACACCTGAATCATGCAAATTCAAGGCATGCGCATGTCCTTGAGAACCATAACCCAGGATGGCTACAGTTTTACCTTTTAATAATGATAGATCACAATCTTTATCATAAAAAACTTTCATAAAAAAACACTCCGTCATTTAAATAACAAACCCTTAAAGGACTACTTTAAAAGCTATACCTTTAGGATTCTTTCCCCGCGACCTATTCCAGATAGACCAGTACGCACCGTCTCTAAAATAGCACTACGATCCAAACTATCTATAAAAGCTTGTATTTTACTCTGCGTGCCCGTGAGTTCGATTGTATATGATTTGTAAGTAACATCAATAATGTGACCACGAAAAATATCAACCATCCTTTTTATTTCTTCACGTTCCTTACCAACTGCACGAACTTTTATAAGAAGCAGCTCTCTCTCAATATGCGCTCCATCCTTAAAATCAACCACTTTAACAACATCTACTAATCTATTTAAATGTTTGGTTATCTGCTCTATAATATCATCAGATCCAATAGTAACAACGGTCAAACGTGATAGGGTTGAATCTTCAGTAGGAGCAACAGTTAGCGACTCAATGTTGTACCCTCTGGCAGAAAATAAACCGACTACGCGGGATAATGCACCAGGCTCATTCTCCATAAGCACAGAAATAACATGTTTCATATACAATCCACCCTATAAATCTTCAGTACCGAGCAGCATTTCGGTTAACCCACGCCCAGCTTTTACCATAGGCCAAACATTTTCTGTGCGATCAGTAATAAAATCCATAAATACTAAACGATTTTTATGCTTAGTAAACGCCTCTTTCAATGCAGGCTCTACATCAGATGGTTTTTCAATGCGAATACCTACATGACCATAAGATTCAGCAAGTTTAACAAAATCTGGCAAAGATTCCATATAAGACTGTGAATACCTAGAACCGTAATCAATTTCTTGCCATTGACGAACCATTCCAAGGAAACGATTATTAAGGCAAATTATTTTTGGAGTTAAATTATATTGTAAGCAAGTAGACATTTCTTGTATATTCATTTGAATAGACGCCTCTCCAGTTACAACAGCTATATCAGCATTAGGATTAGCCTTTTGAACACCCATAGCATATGGAAGACCAACGCCCATAGTACCCAATCCTCCTGAATTTATCCAGCATCTAGGATTTCGGAAACCATAATACTGAGCAGTCCACATTTGATGTTGGCCTACATCCGATGTTATAATGGCATTGCCATTAGTCACTTCCCATAATTTCTCAATTACAAACTGTGGCTTAATAACACTGTCAGAATTAAAATATTTCTTGCTATTTTTGCTACGCCATTCTTTAATCTGATCCCACCATTTTTTCGTTGATACTTGTTTAGTAGCAATAGACCTTAAAGAATCAATTTGCTCGCTGATATCAACCAAAACATCCTTAACATCACCAACAATAGGAACATCAACTTTTACACGTTTAGAGATAGAAGATGGATCTATATCTATATGAATTATTTTCCTAGATGTTTGGTTAAAATGCTTTACATTACCAACAACTCTATCATCAAAACGTGTGCCAACAGCAAGTACCACATCGCTATACTGCAAAGCAAAATTAGCTTCATAGGACCCATGCATGCCAGGCATTCCAAGACACTGAGGATCATCAAAAGCTACTCCTCCTAAACCCATTAAGGTATTAACACAAGGAGCTCCTAGCTTCACCAATAATTCCCTCAACTCGCTAGATGCATTGGATAAAACAACTCCACCACCAACATAAACTATAGGGCGTTCTGCTGATAGAAGAATCTGAGCAGCTTTTCTTACTTGGCCTTGATGTCCCTTAGTTACAGGAGCATATGATCTCATCACAACTGCTTCTTTAGCAGGAGTATACTTGCACTTAGCCGCAGTAACATTCTTAGGGATATCTATTAAAACCGGACCAGGTCTCCCTGTTGTTGCTATATAAAAAGCACGTCGTATAGTATCAGCAAGATTTTTTACATCTCTAACTAAGAAATTATGCTTAACACAAGGGCGAGTAATGCCTATAGTGTCACACTCCTGAAAAGCATCTTCTCCAATTACATCACTAGAGACCTGACCGCTGATAATTATCATTGGTATAGAATCCATATATGCTGTAGCTATACCTGTGATGGCATTAGTAGCTCCTGGGCCACTAGTAACAATACAGACACCAATTTTCTGAGATGATCGAGAATAAGCATCAGCGGCGTGCACTGCAGCTTGTTCATGCCTTACTAGAATATGTTGAAATTTATCTTGCTTAAAAATTGCATCGTAAATGTACAGAACTGCTCCGCCAGGATAACCAAAAACATGTTCAACCCCATGCTCGGACAAACAATGCACAAGTACATCAGCGCCATTCATTTCCATTATTTATTTTCCCTTCAATACAAGTTCTGCCCCAAAAGATTTTTATATCTTGAAACAAAGATAACTAAACAGGAATTGTTCCTTAAAACACCGAATGTTTTCATGAAAATCGTAAAATCACTCAACAACTTCGGGATAACAAACAAACACCAGTTTATCTTGGAACACCGAACAACCGTCAATGACGTACAAGATCGAAATGAAAGCTCCGGCAAATGCTTATGACATAACCAAAAGCAACTATTGTAATGATATACAAAATTCCACAAATTAATACACTGTCTTATGATAAAAAAACAGGAATATATGAAAAACCAGCAACGATTCGTTGCATCAGGCTAGATTATAAACTATTTCCTAAAAATGAATAAGACAATTTATTAAAAAATTTTCACTTATGCTGTTTTTTCCTGAAAAAAAGACATTCATTATTAGAAATATAACCATCATATTCATAACCATGATAAGAGAACTTTTTCAAATCATTTATATTATCTAATTTGTTTGTTATAATATACCTAGCCATCAATCCTCTCAACGTCTTTGCAGTCACCCCAATAACTTTCCATTTATCAACTCTATATTCTTGAAACACGCAATTTACTACATTTGCCTTTATTTCATTTAAATCTATAACATTGAAATATTCATTAGATGATAAATTTACTAAAAACTTAAGATTCTTTTTCTTTATTTCATTATTAATAAAATCTGTAACAAAATTACGCCAAAATGCATACAGGTTTTTAAAACCTAAAATTTGTAAACTTGAACTCATTTCTAATCTATATGGTTTTATAAAATCCAAAGGACGCAAAATACCGAATAATCCACTTAATATCAATAAATTATCTTGGGACCAAAGAATGTCTTCCGAAGTAAAGCTAGATATATCCAATGCTCTATAAACATTACCTTTAAAAATAGACAATGCATTAAACTCTGATAATTTATCCCAATTTGCATAATAATCAAAACTAACTTTAGCTAAACTTACATTTATTTTTAAAATTTTAGCTAACTCGAACAAGGATTTCCCCCTTAATTCTTTTACTATTAAAAGACTTTCTTTTAAAAAAAATGGGCTTGTTCTTTTATTTATCGCAGTCTTAATATTGGTTAGACTTAGAGATTTAGAAGGGGAAAGTAAAAGTAACAATCACTAGCTTCCTTATTAAATAATTTTAAAATCAAAATACTATATTTTAATTTAGGATTAAAAATTGCAAAAAATCTAATTGACTATATAAACAACATATTAGTATCAATAGGCGAAATATTACATTAAAATGATTTCTTCTATATATATAGGAGAGGTGGCAGAGCGGCCTAATGCACCTGACTCGAAATCAGGAGTACGCTATCGTGTACCGTGGGTTCAAATCCCACCCTCTCCGCCATTCATGTTATCGCGATGATGGATACAGGATCTCCATGTTATCCATGTATGGGCGTAGGACTTTTGGTACAACTATACTTCCATCTGGTTGTTGATAATTTTCCAAGACAGCAACTAAAGCTCTCCCTATTGCCAAACCAGATCCGTTTATAGTGTGCAGATAGTTAATCTTCCCATTTTTATCACGAAAACGAGATTTCATTCTTCTAGCTTGAAAAGCCTCGCAATTTGAAACAGAAGAAATCTCTCTCCAATTGTTTTGTGAAGGTAACCATACTTCTAAATCATAGGTTTTTGCAGCACAGAACCCCATATCTCCAGAACAAAGCAGCACAACCCTGTAAGGTATATTCAAAAGCTGTAGAACTTTTTCCGCATGAATTAATACCATTTCTAGAGCATCGTACGAAAAATCTGGATGTACTATTTGTACTAATTCTACCTTATCAAACTGATGTTGACGAATTAATCCTCTAACATCTCGTCCACCACTACCAGCTTCAGATCTAAAACATGGAGTATGTGCTGTTAGCTTAATTGGAAGATTATCCTCTGATAGGATAGATCCAGAAACAGCACTAACTAATGTTATCTCTGATGTTGATATAAGATATTGTTGCTCTTCGTTAAGTTTATCACTATCTAATCCACTATCTTGTTTTAAAACACCTTGCACAACTGCAAACATATCCTCCTTAAATTTTGGCAATTGACCTGTTCCATAAAGAGTGGCAGCATTAACTACGTATGGGGTGTAACATTCCTCATACCCATGACTTTTAGTGTGTAAATCTAACATGAATTGTGATAGAGCTCTATGCAATAATGCTATCTTACCTTTCATAAACAAAAAGCGAGAACCAGACATCCTTGATGCTAGATCAAGATCTAAACCAAGTGATTCTCCTAAAGTCACATGATCCCTAGGAACAAAATCAAAGGGCTTCGGCTCATTTTTTATAGACATTCCCTCAGGAAACCATCTACGTATCTCTATATTATCTTCAGAATCTAATCCTATAGGAACACTAGGATGAGGAATATTAGGTATTGAATACAAAAAATCATTTATATCATTACTCAAGGAAGACAGTTTATCTTCAAGATTTTTTAGAGCTTTAGGTATAGATTGAGACTCTGACATAAGATCCTCAGTTCCTAATCCTTGAGCTTTTAGTTGACCAACCTGCTTTGCCAAATAATTTCTTTTAGCTTGCAACATTTCGGTTTCTTGCTGAATATTTTTACGACTATTATCTAAATATTCAAATTTTGGAATATCTAGGCAGAATCCACGTGTTTTTAATAAACAAGCTATTCTTCCTAATTCTTTACGTAAAAGACTAATATCTAACATTTTGTTCTATAAATAAAAATAATAAAAAAATTAAAAAATATTTCTAACAAGATTTATTGCTATCTTCTTCTATGTCTAAACCCTTCAATAAAGACATTTTTTGTTTTATCTTCTGCTCTAAACCATAACTAGTTGGGAAATAAAATTGTTCTTTAATACCATCAGGAAAATACTGCTCTGATGGAACATAAGCATTAGGAAATTCATGCACATACTTATAATCTCGATACAAACCTATTTTCTTCATAAACTCTTTTGAAGAATTACGTAAGTGAGTCGGTACTGACCTACTAGAGTCAGTATTTACATATTTACAGGCTGAATTAAATGCATTATATACGGAGTTTGACTTGGCAGCACAAGACATATAAACAACAGCATTTGCCAATGCAAGTTCTCCTTCTGGAGAACCTAGAGACTGATATACCATTGCGCAGTTTACACTAAGATCGATTGCTCTAGGATCTGCTAAACCTATGTCTTCTGTAGCAATACGCATTAGACGTCTAGAAATATATATGGGATCTGTGCCGGAAGATAACAAACTAGCTAACCAATACAAAGCAGCATCCGGGTCAGAACCCCTTATAGATTTATGCAAAGCACTAATCTGATCGTAAAACAACCCTCCGCATTTATCAAACATTCTACAATCTTTCGAGAAGTTGATTTTTAACCAAGGAACAGTGATAACGTCTATATTAGAAGATAATGCCAATCCAAAAATAATCTCCACAAGGCTTATAAGGCGTCTAGCATCACCATCGGCCATTGATATAATAAGGGCACAAGCATTTATATCAATATCAACTTCTTTACTCTCTGTGCATTCTTTGTTTAATATTAAAAGCACCTTAGATAATAATTTAGATAAATCATCCTGGTCAAGTTGATTCAAAGCATAGACTTTCAGCCTTGACAGTAAAGCAGAATTAATATTAAAAGAAGGGTTCTCGGTAGTAGCTCCTATAAGAATGAACAAACCATTTTCTACATATGGAAGAAATGCATCCTGCTGGGATTTATTAAAATCATGTATTTCATCTATAAATAAAATAGTTCTTTTGCCAGTACATTGAGTATTTTTGGCAGAAATAATGGCATCTCTTATGTCTTTAACCCCGCTCAAAACAGCAGAGATCGATAAAAATTTATAATTAATATTATGAGATAGCAATTTTGCTATAGTAGTCTTTCCTACACCTGGGGGGCCCCAAAGAATCATTGAATATAATTTACCGCTATCCATCGCAATTCTTAGTGGTTTATTTAGACCTACAAGATGAGACTGACCAATAATATCATCTAAATTTCTTGGCCTCAGCCTTTCATATAAAGGAACACTATTGTATTGCTTGTCAAGATTGGTTGTATCAAAATCCATAGATATTATCTACATTTCAACTAAATCTACATTCTGAGGAAGAATGAATCTGAACAAGTCTTCTGGCAATTCATCATTGATTAGAATATTTGATAACTCTATTACAAATTTCTGATCAAAAACATCAAACAAATGAATCTTAGATATGAATCTATCATCAAATCCAAAATCTATAACTCTAAAACCACTACTTAAATCATTTGTTGTAACCGATAACCAATATAACCCATCTCGATTGTAAGAGTACTTGACATCGACAAATTTACCTAAATTATCAGAAGACAGCATATCCATAAAAAAAGCCAATGGTGTGCTATCTATGTTTCTTGCTATTGCCTGCCCCAAATCAGAATCATACTGATATATTTTTTTGCCATCAGACACAACCAATTGCCTGCTGTTACTAACAATTTCCCATCGAAACTTACCTGGTTTTTTAAATCTTAAGAAACCATTATTAGATGATTTGATAGCACCTTCAGGATCAGATATAGACTGCCTAAATTCACATGAGAAACTTTTTACGTCTTTTAAGAAATCTAATCCATTATCTGTATTTTCAGATCTCACTTGGCAGCAAAAAACGATAGCAAAAATATATAAAAGTCTAATTAAATTATTCATCTTTCTGATCTGATAAATTTACTAAAATCTCACGATTACCATTAGAATGCATAGAAGAAACAATACCAGATTTCTCCATTTGCTCCAACAAACGTGCAGCTCTATTATAACCAATTCTTAAATGACGTTGCACCAAGGAAATAGATGCTCTACGATTTTTTAATACTATATCACAAGCTTTATCATACATAGGATCATTTTCATAACCTTCTATCCCAGTTACAGAATTTATACCATCTGACTCTGTTAAGGATTCTCCATAATTAAGAATCTCGTCTATATAGTTTGTCTCCCCATGAGACTTTAACGATTCTACTACTCTATGCACCTCATTATCACTTACAAAAGCTCCATGTATGCGAACAGGAAAACCAACTCCTGGTGGCAAGTATAACATATCGCCTTGACCTAATAAATTTTCTGCTCCTGATTGATCTAAAATTGTACGAGAGTCTATTTTTGAAGAAACTTGAAATGCTATACGTGTTGGTATATTAGCTTTTATAAGACCAGTAATAACATCGACACTAGGACGTTGTGTGGCTAATATTAGATGTATGCCTGCCGCTCTTGCCTTCTGGGCAAGCCTTGCTATTAATTCTTCTATTTTTTTTCCGGATGTCATCATAAGATCAGCCAACTCATCTATAACAACGATTATAGACGGCATTAGCTGCAAAGGTTCTGGATCATCCTTATTAATAGATAAAGGATTATAAATAAATTCATTAGAAAGAGATGCCTCCCTTATTTTTTCATTATAACCAAATATATTACGAACTCCCATTTTGCTCATTAAGTGATATCTTTTGTCCATTTCACTAACACACCAACGAAGGGCATTCGCTGCTTTTTTCATATCAGTAACAACATTAGTCAAAAGATGTGGTATACCTTCATAAACACTCATTTCCAACATCTTAGGATCTATCAAGATTAATCTAATAGTTGAAGAACTATATTTATACAATAGAGATATTAACATAGCATTTATACCAACTGATTTACCTGAGCCGGTAGTACCGGCTACTAGAAGGTGAGGCATTCTAGCTAAATCAGCTACCACAGGATTACCAGCAATATCTTTACCAAGAGCCATGGTTAAAGTAGATTTTGCTGAATTGTACACAGAAGAATTTAATATTTCCGATAAACATACAGATTGACGATTTCTGTTTGGTAATTCTAGACCCATAAGATTTTTACCAGGGATGGTTTCCACTACTCTTATACTAGCAACACTCAATGCCCTGGCTAAATCCCTAGCCAAACCAACTATCTGACTACCCTTGACTCCAATTGCTGGTTCAATCTCATACCTAGTAATTACAGGACCAGATTTTGCTGATATTACAGTTACAGTTACCCCAAAATCTGCTAGTTTTTGTTCTATTAATTTAGATACTAATTTTACATCCTCAGATGTAATACTTGTATCATGATGTTGCAATGAATCCAGTAAATTTAATGATGGCAATTTCTCTTCTTGATTATTAGATTTCTCTTCTTGATTATTAATCATAATTTTTTCAGAAAAATTGGATTTCTTCCTTATATCAACATCCTTTCTGTTGATCAAATTATTTAATGAGTTTTTATTGCAAACAGTATCTTTATGAGCATTTGTTACTAATAACTTATCTTCAATATCTAAACTTAAATTCTTAAATCTATTATTACTTATATCTCTTTTTTTATTAAAAGGCTTATGAGTGTAATTCATACATTTTTGAACGGTTTTACTTAAAAAACTAAAAAAAGATATAGATAGATAATTTATTTTTTTAATTAAGGTATCAATAAAAAACAAAATCTTTTCGAAAAACAACAGCCAAGAAAAACAAAAAAACAAACTAAAACCGGTTAACACCATTACTGCTAAAAGAAGGATAGATCCAGCCATCCCTATCAAAAATACTAAATAACCGGAGAAAAATTTACCTATAATACAGCCTGATCTACATATTTCTGAAAATCCTTGGCTAATATGATTTTCTATAAAATCAGAAAATATTGCTTCTAGACCTAATGTTCCGGAAAGCAATAATAAAAAACCCATTATGCTCTCAAAATAAAAACAAATTGCAAAAAATCTGGATGAATAGTCATTATTACGAAAATAATTGGCCAATCTAGAATAAATAACAAATATCCAACTAATTAACAAATAAACGAACCAAAAAGATGAAAATCCAAATAAATGAAGCAATATCTCTGACACATAAGCACCAAAAAATCCGCCATTATTATTTATAGCATTATGTAAAATTTGACCATGAAGGACAAAATTATCATTAGAATCCCAAGATAATAGACTAAGCACTAACCATGATAATGAAACCACAAGAAATATTAATAAGGTTTCACAAAATAATGCAGAATTTTTTATAAAAAATGGTAATCTAATGTTAGTTAGAATTCGTATTTTCTTAGAAATAAAATTAAATAAACGAAACATATTGATAATATTAATTTGATATATGTTGGATTAGCATAAAGGGATGTTTTATGAATAAAACTAAAAAAACCAAAATTTTAATAATTGGATCTGGGCCTGCTGGGTATACAGCCGCACTATATGCAGCTCGTGCTAATCTTGACCCTATCATTATTACCGGACTAAATCAAGGCGGTCAATTAATGAATACAACAGAAATAGAAAATTGGCCTACTACGTATAGTAACATTAGTGGGTCTGATCTTATGGAACTTTTTCTAAGTAATGTTAAGAAATTTAATACAGAAATAATTATAGATAATATTATAAATGCCAATCTAAAAAAAAGACCATTTATACTTACTGGAGATAGTGGAACTGATTACATCTGCGAATCAGTTATTATAGCTACTGGATCATCTCCAAAGAAATTGGGCCTTGACTCTGAGGAAGAATTTCTAGGCAAGGGAGTATCTTATTGTGCTACTTGTGACGGGATGTTTTACAAAGACAAAAATGTAGTAGTAATTGGAGGCGGAAATACAGCTATAGAAGATGCATTGTATTTGTCCAATATATGCCGGAATGTAACATTAGTACACAGACACGATAAGTTCAGAGCTGAACCAATACTACTAGATAGAATTAATAACAAGGTGTCAAAGAACATAATTTCTATTAGAACATTCTATACCATTAACAAAATAGAGGGAACTGAAGATAAATTAACAAATATAGTTCTTCTTAGCTCTAAAAATAATTCATTAGAAAATATTGCAACGGACGGAGTATTTATCGCTATAGGTCATAATCCTAATACAAATATATTTAATGATTTAATGAAAACAAAAGAAGGATATATTATTACTCGGAAGGACGATAAGAATTTTCAAACGATGACTTCTATAGAAGGAATATTTGCAGCAGGAGATGTACAGGACAACATATACAGGCAAGCTATAACCAGTTCTGGAACGGGTTGCATGGCTGCTCTAGATGCTCAAAGATGGCTTGAGAAAAATGATGTCTAAATATATAAAACTATCGACTGTTCAAAATCATTACAAGTTTCATAAAAAAATGAATGCTACTAACGATGAATTTCAAGTTGCTAAAAATTTTAAAGAAATTACTAAGATAAGAAATTGTAATGTATTTGTAGAAACAAAAATACAAGATTATTTGAAATTTGAAGATAATAATAAATCGCAATCTAATCATAAAAATACTTGTTTTTATAATTATGATATAATCGACGGCGAATTATCTGATGAGTTATCAGTAGACCATCTTTTATCTGATAGCGGCAGATCTTACACAAGACCAAATTTAAATCAAAATATAGTAAGATTCTTAAGGAATGGAAAATGGAAGATAGAAGCTAAACTTGATTTGCATAATCTATGCATAGAAAGAGCTAGATCATCGTTTATAAGCTTCATGAATCGCTGTATAGAAAACGGTATTAGATGTGTTTGTATTATTCATGGCAAAGGATATGGATCTTCTCCAGAGAGCGGGCCAGTACTGAAAGGTAAAGTGCGCTCTTGGTTAGTTCAAACAAAAGAAATTCGAGCATTTTCTGAGGCGGCAGAACGTAATGGTGGATCTGGTGCTTTGATTGTGCTTTTGCGTAAAATTAAAAATGAAAGTTGATATAATGAAATTCACTTACTTAACTATAGCGATAATAACCGAACTATTTGCAACAGTAGCATTGAAAAATTCTATTGGTTTTACTCGCCTATGGCCATCATTGTTCACATGTTTTTTCTACATAGTTTCTACGTATTTTTTATCTTTAACATTAGAAGAAATACCTGTAGGTATTGCTTATGCAATATGGTGTGGCGTTGGAATTATACTAGTATCTTTAATAGGAGTTTTTTTCTTTAAACAAACATTAGACACTCCAGCTATAATAGGGATAGTTTTAATTGTATTAGGGGTGGTTATAATGAATGTTTTCTCTAAGGTTAATATAGAAGACTAGAAAAATTTCATTTCCATACTAACCTTAGTCTTAAAAATTACTAGTATTATCACATTATGAGTCTATTATATAACTATATGACCGGTAACTAAATAGTAAATGGCCACAGCCGCACCAATCATAGCTATAATAAAAACTAACCATTCTAATTTATTAAAAACTTTTTTGGATTGCTCTGATTTGGTCATTACAAATAAAGCTGTTCCCGGACCATACAAAACAGAAGATAGCAGCAAGTATTTTAGACCACCTGCGTATAGTAGCCACGTGGCGAAAATAGTCGCCATAAAACCACAGAACAAATCGAATGTTCTCTGTTTTTTCTCTGAAATGCTATAAGACTCTCCTGTGGTCGCTAGCTTAAGACCATAAGCTGCTACTAATAAATATGGTATTAGATTCATAGAACTAGTTAATTCTATAGCCAGGGTAAATGCTTCTCTTGCAAGCATCGTAACTATTAAAAAAACCTGTATAGTTATATTAGTCATCCATAGTGATGCAGATGGGACGTTGTTCTCATTTTCTTTTTTTAAAAACGCAGGCATAGTTCCTGACACTGCGGCTGTATATAAAACCTCAGCTGCAAGAAGTGACCAAGAAAGATAAGCTCCTAAAACAGCAACTAAAAGTCCAATTCCTATAAGGACAGCTCCCCATTCACCGACAACAGCCTGTAAAACACCTGCCATTGATGGATTACGTAATGAAGCTAAATCAGATCTTTCCATAACACCATATGATAATATGGTAATTAGGACTAGTAGTAATAAAACACCAAGAAAACCCAATAAGGTAGCCACACCAACATCTTTTCTATTTTTAGCATAACGAGAATAAACACTAGCTCCTTCTATACCCAAGAATACAAAAACAGTTATTAACATGGTTCCACGAACCTGTTCAAAAATACTGCTTAAACTAAAGGCTCCTCCGCCCCACATATTATTAATAAAGATTTCTGATCTAAAACCAAAACATACTAAAACTATGAATATAACTATTGGAATAAGCTTAGATATAGTAACTATATTGTTAATAAAGTCAGCCTCTTTTATTCCACGCAATACTAAAAAATGGAATGACCACAGTATACTAGAAGACAAAATAACAGCTGCTAGTGTAGTACCATCACCAAAAATGGAAAAAACAGAGCCTATTGTTGAGTTTATTATTAACAAATAAGTTACATTTCCCAAACAAGTTCCAGCCCAATACCCTAACGCAGAAGAAAATCCTAAGTAATCACCAAATCCAGCCTGAGCATAAGCATGAACACCAGAGTCTATGTTCGGTTTTCTGCAAGACAACGACTGAAATACAAATGCTAACATCAACATCCCAAGCCCTGAAATAGTCCAAGCTACCAAAGCGCCAAACACTCCAGTAACTTGGGCAAAGTTTTGAGGCAAAGAAAAAATCCCAGCTCCAATCATAGAACCAACGACCATAGCGGTTAAGGTCATGACAGAAAGTTTCTGGGTATTGGAATTACTCATATAAACACTCCGCGTATAACAATATTCTTATTAATAATCACACTCATAATATACAATATACAAATCTTGCTAATTAATCCTATTATAATGTTCCTGTATATTATTGATTTATTATTCTATTAATAAATAAATATAAAAAATAATTTGTAACAATGTACAGAAGTGTATACCATTTAAATGCCCAAAATACCAGTTTTAACAAATTTTTATTAGATATCACAACCTTATAAAATACTAGGAGAATCAATGAGATTATGTTTAACCCATCATTAGATCAAGCAAGATATTTTTTCATAGAAGTATGGAATAAGCATAAGCTATCAAAAACTTTGACTCCAATAGAGAAGACAACAATAGCATGTATACTAGAGCACCCTCAATTCTACAAAGATCTTGACAATAAAGAATCGATAAAAAATAGTTATAATTCTAATTTCCCAGAATCTAATCCGTTTCTTCATTTATCAATGCACTTGGCAATATCTGAACAATTACTTATAGATCAGCCTTGTGGTATAAAAGCAGCTTATAACAAATTAATTACTAGTAACGATCCACATACTGCAATTCATAAAATAATAAAGTGCCTAACCTTAACAATACAATACAGTCAAACACATAGATTAGAATTGGATTCCAACAAATACATGAATCTGATTAAAGATCTAATATAAGATGCTAACTAAAAAATTCTTTTACTCTATCTGTCCAAGATTTGCTTTGTGGTGAATGATGCCCGCCTTCATCTCTTAAAGATTGCTCAAATTGTCGAAGAATATTTTTCTGCTCCTCTTTTAATTTAACAGGAATCTCTACAGCAACATGACAATATAAATCTCCATAATGAGAAGAGGAACGGACATTACGTATTCCCTTTCCTTTTAATCTAAAAGTCTTACCTGATTGAGTACCTTCTGGTATTGATATCTCTGCTTTACCATTTAATGTGGGAACTTGTATAGATCCACCTAAAGCAGCACAAGTAAATGGAATCGTTAATTCACAATGAAGGTCGTCGCCATCTCTCTTGAAAATCTTATGCGGCTTTATATGTATCTCGACATATAAATCACCTGGCTCTCCACCATTAATACCGATATCGCCATTCCCAGAAAGACGTATCCTCATTCCATCATCAATACCGACAGGAATTGACACTTGTAAAGTTTTATTACATCGTACTCTACCAACTCCTTTACAAGCGGAACAAGGATCTGTAATCTCTTCACCGCTACCATGACAAACGCTACATGTTTGCTGTACGCTAAAAAATCCCTGCTGCATACGTACAGAACCATTACCATTGCATGCTCTGCATTTCTTAATGCTAGAACCTTCTTTGACACGTTTCCCTTCACACTTTCCGCAAATATCCCAGCCTGGGATATTAATATCTGTATTTAATCCTGCAGATGCTTGTTCTAAAGTAATATCAAGCTTATATTTAAGATCTGAACCTCTATTCCTGCTATTACTACTCCCCCTCATCCCAGAGGACCCAAATATATCTCCGAATATATCTCCAAAAGCATCAGCGAATCCGCCGCTATTGCTATAAGCATGATTCATACTCTGCTGTTCTGACCAAGAATGACCAAAACGATCATATGCAGCACGTTTTTCTTTATCCTCTAAAACTTCATATGCCTCTTTAAGCTCCTTAAACTTTTCTTCGGCATCTTTATTGTTTGGGTTGCGGTCAGGATGGTATTTCATGGCTAACTTTCTGTATGCCTTTTTTATATCCTGATCAGATGCATCTCTTGTCACACCTAAAATATCATAAAAATCTTTTTTTGCCATATGTCTTTACAATATTTCTTACATAAGAAATATTCGGAAATTAATTAAAAATTAAAAAAGCCCGACAATTAAAACCAACTATCGGGCAACCAAATTCATACACAGAAAACTACTGATCTCGTTTTACTTCTTTAAAATCTGCGTCAACAACATCTTCATCTTTAGATGAATTATCATCTACATTTGTAGATTGCTGATTCTGAGCACCATCTTGCTGCATACTAGCATACATTTTCTCACTAAATTTTTGAGAAGCTGCAGCTAGAGCTGATATTTTTGATTCAATGACAGACTTATCAGAATCTTTCAACGCAACCTCTAGCTCTTTAATAGCGTTATCTATATTATCCTTTTCAGAAGCATCTATCTTGTCTCCATGATCATCTAATGCTTTTCTAGTGGAATGTATCAAGCTATCAGCCTGATTTCTAACTAAAGCTAATTCAGCAATACGATGATCCTCTTCAGCATTTATTTCTGCCTCTTTTATCATTTTTTGAATTTCCTGTTCGGATAATCCGGAATTAGCTTTTATCGTAATCTTATTTTCTTTTCCAGTGCCTTTATCTTTTGCTGAAACATGTAGAATACCATTAGCATCAATATCAAAAGTCACTTCTATCTGTGGTATACCTCTTGAAGACGGTGGAATACCCTCCAAATTGAACTCTCCAAGAGCTTTATTGCCAGAAGCTATTTCTCTTTCTCCTTGATAAACTTTTATTGTGACAGAAGGCTGGTTATCTTCAGCTGTAGAAAACACTTGAGAAAATCTTGTTGGGATAGTTGTATTTTTCTGTATCATTTTTGTCATAACCCCACCAAGAGTCTCTATGCCAAGAGATAGCGGCGTAACATCAAGCAATAAAACATCCTTACGCTCTCCAGATAATACAGCCCCTTGTATAGCAGCACCAGCAGCAACTGCCTCATCAGGATTTACATCCTTTCTAGGATCTTTGCCAAAAAACTCTTTAACTTTATCTTGAACCTTAGGCATGCGAGTCATTCCGCCAACCAAGATCACGTCATCTATATCTGAAGTTGATATACCAGCATCTTTAATTGCTGTTTTACAAGGATCTATTGTTCTATTTATCAAGTCTTCTACTAAAGACTCCAGCTTAGAACGAGAAACCTTCATGTTTAAATGCTTAGGACCTGAAGAATCAGCGGTTATATATGGTAAATTAATCTCTGTTTGTTGTGATGAAGACAGCTCTATCTTACATTTTTCGGCAGCTTCCTTGAGTCTCTGTAGAGCAAGAATATCTTGAGACAAATCTAATCCTTGATCCTTTTTAAACTCGCCTATTATATACTGTATAATTCGTTGGTCAAAATCTTCACCTCCTAAAAATGTATCTCCATTAGTAGAAAGAACTTCGAATTGTTTGTCACCATCTATCTCAGCTATTTCAATTACCGATACATCAAAAGTACCACCGCCGAGATCATACACTACTATTTTTCTATCAGATTTCTCAGATTTATCTAAACCAAAAGCCAATGCCGCTGCAGTTGGCTCATTTATGATTCTCTTAACATTAAGCCCAGCTATTCTCCCAGCATCCTTTGTAGCCTGTCTCTGACTGTCGTTAAAATATGCTGGCACTGTTATAACAGCATCCGTTACTTCTTCACCCAAATAATCTTCTGCTGTCTTTTTCATTTTACGCAATATTTCAGCAGAAACTTGCGGAGGAGCTATTTTGTTGCCCCTAACATCTATCCAAGCATCATCATTATCAGCCTTAACTATAGAGTAAGGCATAAGATCTATATCTTTCTGCACCTCTTTTTCAGAGAATTTGCGTCCAATTAAGCGCTTGCTAGCATAAATAGTATTCTTAGAGTTTGTAACAGCCTGTCTTTTTGCAGAAGTCCCAACCAGAACCTCTCCATCTTCCATGTATGCTACTATCGAAGGAGTTGTTCTAGCTCCTTCAGAATTTTCTATAATTCTTATCTGGCTACCATCCATAACAGCAACGCAGCTATTAGTAGTACCAAGATCGATACCAATAGTTTTTCCCATAATATACTTGCCTTAATAAATTGTATAATGTAAATAATTTCTCTTTAACATAATATTGGGGTCTAACAAATGCTTTTCAAGACCACTAATAATAAACATTGATATTATTCGGTATCTGTATTTCCGGCAGACACAACCACTAAAGCTGGCCTCAAAATCCGATCGGAAAGAGTGTATCCTTTCTGTAACAATTCCAAAACAGTGTTTGCTTGTTTGTCAGATTTAATTGATGAGATGGCTTGGTGTATTTTAGGATCAAACTTATCACCAACTAATGGATTAATTTCTTTTAGGAAATTTCTTTCAAAAACAGCCTCAAGTTGCTTTAAAGTTATCTCCACACCTTCTATTAAAGAATCAATTGTCTGGTTTGATTGCAGTAATGCAGCCTCCAAACTATCCTTTACTGGTACTAAACCTTCAGCAAATGATTCAATACCAAATTTTCTAACCTTGGAAATATCATCATTGGAACGCCTCTTAATATTTTCAATTTCGGCATAGCTACGTAGAATTTTCTCATTCTGTTCTTTTATAGTTAAATTAGCATCTTCTAACTTTTTACTAAGATCAGCGATATCTTCAATAATATTTTCTGAGCTAGTTTCCTTTGTCTCTTGAGAAACCATTTCATCAGGAATATTTATGTCTGTCATTGTGAACTCCTTAATAATCTTGTTTGTAAATAACTAAAAGTTAAAGCATATTATATAAATAAATCAAAATAAATTATCACCAGTTATGTAAATTTAATCTTACCATTTCTGATAATTTATTTATCCAGAAAGAATTATCATTTAAAGAAGGGATCATGTTAAATTCTTTACCGCCAGAATCTATAAATAATTGACGATAGATACAATTGACTTCCTCAAGGGTTTCCAAACAATCAGCAACAAAACCAGGGCATATAATATCAACCCTTGACAATCCATCTTTAGCTAAACACTTTAATCTATCTGAAGTATAAGGACTAAGCCATCTAGAATAGCCAAAACGGCTCTGAAATGTCATCTCAATTTGACTTTCATTAATATCCAATTTCTTTTTCAATTCTAAATATGTTTCCAAACAATCACTGTAATAAGGGTCTCCAAGCGTTACTGAGCTACATGGTATTCCATGAAAACTAACAATTAACATTTCTGACTTGCCTTTCTCTTTCCAAAAATTATTAATGCTATTAACTAAAGAGTCTATGTAAAAACTAGCAGTATTAAATCTCTTCAAAAAACGAAACTCAGGTATATTTCTAAGTCTTGTTAAATAATTAGTAACAAGACTTATAGAACTACCTGTAGTACTAGAAGAGTACTGTGGGTACAATGGAATTATTAATATTCTTGAACATTTTTTATCACTAATTAATGAATTAATAGCACTTTTTATGGAAGGATCTCCATATCTCATACCAAGTTCAATTTCAATACTAAGACCACTATCTTCTATGATTTTTTTAAGCTTTATAACCTGATTGTTGCTATAAACAAGCATAGGTGATCCATCTTTAGTCCATATTTCCTTATAAAGATTCTTTAGCTTGAATGGTCTGAATACTAATATAAAACAGTACAAAATAGGAATCCAAAAATACCTTGATATTTCAATAACTCTATTATCTGATAAAAATTCTCTTAGGTAACGACGAATATCACCTATGCAGAATGTTTTAGGTGTGCCTAGATTTACTAATAAAACACCGACAATATTTTTATTATTTGTATTTTTTAATCTCACATTATCACTATCTATTAATATTTTTTCACTTTTATCTCTCCTATTAGAAAAAAAGCTAAAAATCATGAAATCCTCCATTATTAACAATTCTATTTAATTAATTTAATAACATTTAAGGTATTAATGAAAAAGTAATATCTATCACAGAATAAATAAACGATAATATCTAGTTATGTGTTAATAATAAAAAAACAAGAAAACAAAATCACATATATCCATATTGGTCAGAACTATTTTAAAAAATGATAGAATAAAACATATGATTTGTAATACTTACTAAGATTTATATATAAGATATATTCGACGATGCAGTATGGCTTTAAGTGATATTTAAAATTAACGAAAGACAATATATGAATTTCCCAATAATTGCTCTAATAGGCAGATACCAAGATGCTAGGCTAGATGAACCTCTAAGAGCTATAGCCGAAATGCTTTCAAGGACAGGTAGAAAAGTAATTATAGAATCTGCTACCGCATCTAATACTAATATATATGACTACACAGTAGCCAACATTGATACTATAGGAAAAACAGCATCTCTGGCAATAGTAACAGGAGGTGATGGAACAGTGCTAGGAGCAGCAAGATATTTATCGCCTTACAGTTTGCCTATTTTAGGAATAAATCATGGCAGATTAGGATTTATTGCTGATATTTCTATCGATGAAACATATAATGCATTAATTAATGTAATGGATGGGTTTTATACTTTAGAAGAAAGATTAGTAATAGAAGGTAGCATATGTCGAGATAACAAAAAGATGTACTCAGATTTTGCTCTAAATGATATTGTTATACACCGCGCTGGCATCGGTGGAATGATAGAAGTCAAAGTAGAACTTAATGATGTTTTTATGTATACAATAAGATCAGATGGTTTAATAGTAGCAACACCAACTGGTTCAACAGCATATGCTCTAGCTTCAAATGGTCCTATTATACATCCTAAACTTAATGCAATAGTTCTAGTACCAATAGCACCTCAAACTCTATCTAATAGACCCATAGTAGTACCCTCTAGTGGTTCTCTAACAATGACACTACTGACAGTTGGTAGAAAAGAAATAGAGGCAAATGTACACTTTGATATGCAAACATGGTCTGAATTGCAACCAGGTGATTGCATAAATATACAAAAGTCAAAACATGCTGCAAAATTCATCCATCCAAATGGATATAATTTTTTCTCCACCCTACGTAGAAAGCTTAATTGGAATGTTATGCCAAAATCACTGGACAATATTGAATAAGTATTATGTTAAAAACACTATTTATTAAAGATTTTATAATTGTGAAAGAAGTAGAAGTTCGTTTTGATAATGGCTTTGCAGTATTTTCTGGTGAGACGGGAGCGGGTAAATCTATCATTATAGATGCATTATCACTAGTACTAGGAAATAGACCGGAAACCACTGTATTAAGAGAAGGTGCTTCTTATACCGAGATCATAGCAGTATTCGATAACAATGATCAATCATCGTCATGGCTAGAGAAATATAATATAGATATTAAGCCAGAAATAACAATTAGAAGAATAATTGATAAACAATCACGCAGTAAAGGGTATATAAATAACTATAGATCCACGATGGCTAGTATTAGATCGATAGGGTCTATGCTTGTGAAAATATATAGTCAGTATGCCTATCAAGATTTACTTAATGCTGAATCACAACGCATAATCTTAGATTCCTACGGTGGGTACAAATTTTTAATACAACAAACTAAACATTACTGGGAGTTATGGCGATCCGCTAAGAAAAATTTAGAGAATTCTATACAACATGAATCTGATTTACAAAATGAATTAGAGCAATTACATTGGAAAACAAGTGAAATAGAGTTAATTAAATTCTCAGACAGTGATTTAGCTAGTATATATTCAGACTACAAGAAATTATCTAATATAGAGAGTATAGTCGAGACTTGTAACTCTATCGTTGAGCATCTTGATGGTAATCACGCATCAGCATATAGATTAACTAATAAAAGCATAAATTTACTTCAACAAATCATAGAGTCTGATCCATCACTTTTAAAAATATATGAAGAATTAATTTCAGCTCAAATAACTATAAAAGAAGTAGTATCTGATCTAAATAACTACATGAGTAAAATAGATATTGATCCTAATTATATTAAATTATTGGAATCTAAAATTTCTGATATAGAAACATTATCAAAGAAGCTAAAAACAAAACCTTGTGATATTAATAGTCTGTATGAAAAAATACAAATTAGGATTAATGAAATAAAAAACACAAATATCGATTTTTTAAAAAAACAAGAAAAATTAACTAAGGAGCAATACATAGATTATGCAACTAAGTTATCAGAGCAAAGGAAAAAAACTGCTATTGAATTAAGCAAAAAAGTCACGGATATAATAAAAACACTAGCTATGAATGACAAAATTTTTAAAATAGAGGTGACGAATGTAAACGAATCATCTTCTGGAATAGATGATGTGAGATTTCTAATTTATGATCAATTTTCTACTCCAAAGCCAATCATGAAAATAGCTTCCGGAGGAGAAATATCAAGAATTTACTTGTCAATATCTGTGACGACTAATTATAACAATACCCCTACTTTAGTATTTGATGAGATTGATAATGGCATAGGTGGGTCGGTGGCAGAAAACATAGGCAAACTTTTAAAAAAAATTAGCAAATCTCATCAGATATTAGTCATAACTCATTTGCCACAAGTAGCTTCATATGGCGATAATCATTTCCTAGTAACTAAGTATAAAGAAAATAGAGCAATTTTTTCAAGAATCAATTTACTATCAAGCAATGAAAGGACTAAAGAAATAGCAAGAATGCTGGGAGGTGCAAAAATAACAAATACAACTGTAATTCATGCAAAAGAAATGTTGGAAAATATTAAGAATTATAATTCTAGCGAGAATTAATATTAATCATGTTTAGTGGATTCTATAATAATAAAATATTATGAATTATATTTTTCTATACAGAACTTATGGTGGCTGATTTATGTATTCATATATTAAAGTTAGCAAATTTACATTTGCTTTAATAATAGTTGCATTAGCAAGTGGGTGCCAGTATAAAGGACCAAAATTACTATGTTTACCATATTCTGCAGATATAGACCAAGGAAGGGTAATTGATATAGAAAAGATCAAAATGCTTAGAGAAAACCTGACATCTGATCAGGTTAGAATATTACTTGGAAAACCAACAATTATTAAAGATGGTAATTGGGAATATTTCCACTATTGCTGTAAACCTAATGAAGAACCTAAGATCACAAAGCTTACATTAGAATTTGTAGAAAATAAACTGAAAATATGGTATAAAAAACCATAATTATCTTAAAAGTATTGAAGCAAATTATCAAAAACTGAGGAAATCTTATGCGTTTAGCTGTATCTGGATCCAGTGGAAGAATGGGATCATCTATAATTAAAACATTATTAAAAAATCCAGATTTACAACTGGTAACAGCTTTAGACTCTTCAAGTAGTAAATACTTGGGACAGAAGATAGAAGGATCTAATATTTCATTAACAGATGACTTAGATTCATTGAAAAATGCTGATTGTCTTATAGATTTTACTAGACCAGAAGGCACAATAAAAAATTTGTCATATTGTTTGAAATATAATGTAAATATGGTTATAGGCACCACTGGATTTAGCGAAGACGAGCTAAATCTAATAGAACAAGCATCAAAAAATATAGCCATAATACACGCCTCAAATACAAGTATTGGTGTAAATGCAACATTAAAGCTTATAGAATTAGCATCGAAAATATTAAAATCTGGCTATGATGTTGAGATATTTGAAGCTCACCATAGCGAGAAAGTTGACAGTCCATCTGGAACTTCTATTACAATGGGAGAGACTATAGCAAAAGCATGGGGAGTCTCTCTTCCTGAAGTTGCAACATGGGCAAGACATGGTCATACAGGACCTAGGAAACCAGGAACAATTGGCTTCTCAGTAATGAGAGGTGGTGATATTGTGGGAGATCATTCAGTTTATTTTTGTGGTCATGGAGAACGAATAGAAATTACTCATAGATCAAACAGTAGAGAGAATTATGTCAATGGAGCAATTCAAGCGGCGATTTTCCTTAAAAATAAGAAAAACGGCAAATTCACTATGAATGACGTATTGTCTCTGTGAAAAATATCATTTAATAGTAAACCTTGGGTTCAATTTCTAATATAACTCCGCTCTTGCAATAAACATCACTAGCAATTAATGCAGCAAGGTTCATAACATCATCAAATTTAGCTGAGCCTTGGTTTAATAAAATCAAGGCATTTTTATCATATACAGCAACTGAACCATATTTCTTACCTTTCCACCCACAGTTATCTATTAACCAACCAGCTGATAACTTGTAAGAATCTTCTCCTTGCTTCCAAAAAACTAAACTTGGAAAGAAATTAAGAGCATTTAGAAAAATTTCCTTTGTGACTATAGGATTTTTAAAAAAACTACCTACATTGCCAAATTCTTTAATATTTGGTAACTTTGATTTACGCATGCTACAGATTGTATCAATAAAGTCATTTATACTATCTGTATGCTCTGGTGTTTTAGATAAAAAATCATTTCGTTTGAAGTACTCTAAATTAGGATTCCATTTCCTTGACAAGAGAACACGTACTGACAAAATGATAAGATTTCTATTTAATTCTTGTTTAAAAATACTACTTCTGTATGAAAAAAAACATTCTTTGACTGGTATTTCTATTACTTTTCCGTCTGACAAACTCCATGCTACCACGCTATGGCAACAATTTGAAAACTCTACTCCATAAGCCCCTATATTTTGTACTGGAGCGGCTCCTACTGTACCAGGTATAAAAGCTAAATTTTCTAATCCATACCATCCTTTATTGATACAATACATTACAAAATCATGCCAAGATTCTCCAGCATAAGCTTCTATCAAAACGGTGTTTTCAAAATTAGAGATCATTCTAATACCTGAAAAATCAACTTTAATAACAAGTGAAGCTATATATTCTGGTAGAATTATATTACTACCACCTCCTATTACAATAGTATCTTTATAATCACTAAAAATATTAGTTGTGAATTTTAGATCTTTAAAGCTACGCACTATAAAAAAATGGTCTGTATAGGAGTTAAGTTTGAATGTATTAAAGTATTTAAGATTCTGATGTTTTAATTCTGATTTCATGTATTACACTATATAGATAAAATATTGTGTTTCACAATACAATTAATTGCTAATTATAACAAGATGATATCTTGTATAAGATGCTAATGATATGCTATACTTAAAAAAGTTGGATGTTATTAGTATTTGCGGGAATAGCTCAGTTGGTAGAGCGCAACCTTGCCAAGGTTGAGGTCGCGAGTTCGAGACTCGTTTCCCGCTCCATCAAGTTAGTCTAAAATACAACAAAAAATTAAGGCGCGATGGCAGAGTGGTTATGCAGCGGACTGCAAATCCGTGTACGGCGGTTCGATTCCGCCTTGCGCCTCCATATAATATATTTAATTGATTATTAAAACAAAAACAATGAATCACATTGTATAATTAGTTATCTTAAATAACTTTAATTTGTGCAATATGTCATTACTATTTCGATCATACCCAATTATACGAAAAATACTATTTTCTTTGGACCCAGAGAAGGCTCATGAAATAACTCTTAAGAGCCTTGATTTCGCATACAAGTGTTCGTTAACCAGAAAAATTCTTAGTTACTCTCCTTCTTTACCGAAGAGAATCATGGGAATGAAAGTAAAAAATCCTATTGGTCTAGCTGCTGGTCTAGATAAAAATGGAGAGTATATAGATCCATTAGGTAATTTGGGATTTGGTTTTATGGAGATAGGAACAGTAACTCCTTACCCACAGTCAGGAAATCAAAAACCAAGGATGTTTCGTCTCCCTAAATCAGAAGCTATAATAAACAGGCTAGGATTTAATAATAATGGTATAAATAAACTGATATATAACGTAAGAAGAAGTAACTGGCGTAAAAATGGTGGTATTTTAGGTATTAATATTGGGAAAAATGCAATGACTCCAATAGAGTCTTCCGTAGAAGATTATTTAAAGTGCCTGAGTAGTGCATATAACTATGCTGACTATATAGCTATAAATATATCTTCGCCTAATACTGAGAAATTAAGATCATTGCAAGAAAAGGAAAATCTAGATAAATTATTATATAGACTTGTAGAAACACGTAAATCATTATCTGATATTTATCAAAAAAATACTCCACTAGCATTAAAGATATCTCCTGACTTGGACTTGTGTGATATTGATATGATATCAGATGCCCTTATTAGGCATAAAATCGAAGGAGTAATAACAACTAATACCACTGTATCACGAAAAAACATAGGTAATGATGTTTTTTCAGAAGAAAAAGGAGGCCTATCTGGATATCCTTTACATGAATTATCACTGAGTGTTCTAAATCGAATTAAGAAAAATGTAGGTGATGAAATAACAATTATTGGTACTGGTGGAATACTATCAGCAAAACAGGCCATAGAGAAAATAAGCTCTGGGGCTGATGCAGTTCAAATATATACAGGCCTTATATATAAAGGGCCGATATTAATCGAGCAATGTATAAACGCAATTAAAGATCTTTAATATAATTACAACAGAAAACTTAGTTCTTTATTTTAAGATCTAAGTACAATATTTTATTTAACCAAATGCTACTTTATCCAAATAAAGATAAGTTACTTAATAAAGAAAAAGACTGTTATCTAATACTTTGTTTCTGTGCTGACTGGTGCAACACATGTAGACAATATAAACAAAAACTATCAATACTATCAGATCAGCTTAAACGGCATATGTTTTATTGGATAGATATAGAAGATAATTACGAATTTATAGGTGATGAAGATATAATAAATTTCCCAACTCTGCTAGTACAAATAGATAAGAAAACTGTATTTTATGGAAATATAGATTCCAATATTGATCATTTAAGCATGGTAATAAAAACAATAAGTATTGATAGTAATCATATTAAGACAAAATTGCCAAATGTATGGAAAATGCTTGAATTATAAACTCTAATCATTTATAACCTCCCAGTTCCTCCAAGTAGTAATGCTATTTTATTTGCATTCTTAGTGGCATGAACATCTGACTTATTATAATCATGCGAAAGGCCGATTTTTTTTGTTTCGTTAACATCAAGAATAATTGGCTTCGCATATCTATTATTAGAGATATTCTTACTATTATAAAAAAGATCTAACCTGGGTATAATGCTTCTAGTGAACTTTTCTATTCCTAATAAATGAATCTCTTCTTCTGGATAGTATAAAGAAATAGCACTCCCTTCCTTGTTAGCTCTTCCTGTACGACCTATTCTATGAACATAGTCTTCAGGATTATGAGGTATATCGAAATTTATGACACAAGAAATACAAGCTATATCTAATCCGCGAGCAACAACATCAGTAGCAACCAAAATATCTAATTCACCTAATTTAAAATCGTTAAGAATTCTTATTCTCTCTTTTTGATTTTTATCTCCATGAATAGAATCAGCTCTGACATTATTCGATATTAAATAGCTAGCTAACTTGTTTGTAGCAATCTTAGTATTAGTAAACACTATAGCATGTTTCATTTTGACACTATGTATTAAGAATAGTATGGCTGCATATTTATCATTATTAGCTATTTTATAAGAAATCTGCTTAACTGTATCTGCTATAGAATTTGGAACAGTAACATCAGCCTCGACTGGGTTTTTTAAATATGTTAAAACTAATTTGCGCACATCTTCATTAAATGTAGCAGAAAACAATAGACTTTGTCTTTTCCTAGGGAGCATTCCAACTATTCTGTCAACATCTGGCATGAACCCCATATCAAGCATACGATCTGCTTCATCTAAAACCAATATGTCAACATTAATTAAAGAAACATTCTTCTGGCTCATATGCGCAATTAATCTTCCAGGAGTTGCTATCAATATTTCACATCCTCTATGCAACAAAACTTTTTGTTGCTCCAGATCAACTCCTCCAAACAATACTAAGCTACGTAACTCAGTATTCTTGCTATAAAGTTTTACACATTCATAAACTTGGTCAGCCAACTCTCTAGTAGGAACTAATATGAGCGAGCGTAATAAATGACGCGCTGGAGAAACACTATTGTTTGCAAAAGGTATTAGTCTATTAATTATTGGTAAAACAAAAGCCGCCGTTTTCCCAGTTCCCGTTTGAGCCGCACCAATAAAGTCAGAACCTGATAGAATATTAGGAATAGCAGATTCCTGAATTAAAGTTGGTTTTATATAACCTATCTCATCAAGAACTCTCAATATAGAATTATCTAATCCAAAACTCCTAAATGAGTTTAATTGCACATCTTTATCAAAAATACTAATTTGATTCATTAAAATACTTAATATATAAACAAAATAATAAAAATTATAAACAGTTGCTATGATGCATCATCATAATGCATACAAACAAAATATGCTTCTACAAGCAAACCTTATTCAATAATATGAAAAAATTTAAAATAGCTAGCTAATGTATAGTTAATTTGAATAAATCATATAATTCAGTTCACATAACTAAATTATATGATTCTAAAAAAACAAATAGAAAATTATTATATTTAATTTGATCATAAACATGATAACAAATTAAAATTGTTAAGGAAAAACAACAAATCACTACTATGAAACACTATTGATTAAAAAACAGGTTGAATATTACAATTCAATGTTGATAGATAGTTATTAATTTCAATAAGCCTTGTAGCAATAGAATTAGATGTTTAAAATTTTGCCATATAAATCATGACTGTTTATCATAATGACTATATTTATAACTTGATTTAATTAATGTATGTGTGACTCGTATCAGTTTATCAAACGTAGAAGCAGTTTTAAAAAATTACTACAGAATTACGGAAATACTGTAGCCATTATACCAAATTCCACAGAACACATACGAAATAGTAATATATATTACCATTACCAATCTAACTTGCTTAACAGAATTCAATGAGCCAAATTCATGCTTAATCATGATAATAAATACAGATAAGGGTATACTTTTCTGTATGCCAAATGATAAGCACAAAGAATTATGTGAAGGATCAGTAATTGGATCAGAAGCCACAAAACAATTATTTGATTTTAATCATGCATATTCCATAAATGATTTTGAAAATATTCTTCCTAAATTACTAAAAGAATGTAAATCAATATTTTTAGAGATAAGTCGTCTTTATGTGGGAAAAAATTAAATTTTTTCTTGTCTTAAAAAACACTCAAAAAAATAATAATAAATATATTAACTTAATGGATATAAGGCATACACTATCTGAAATGAGATTGATCAAGGATAGTAGTGAGATAAAGAAAATGAAACAATCTGCTAAAATTTCTGCAAATGCACACAAAGAAATTTTACAGTACTGTAGGTATGTATGAATATGAGCTAGAAGCTAAATTACTTTATGAATTTAATAAGAATGGAGCCAGGGAAGTATCTTATAAGTCAATTGTTGTCTCAGCGGAAAATTCATGTGCTCTACATTATTCAAAAAATAACTCAATTGTTAGAAATGGAGATCTAGTTCTGATTGATGCTGGCTGTGAATTAGATAATTATGCTTCAGATATTACCAGAACATTCCCTGCTAATGGAAAATTTAGCTCGTGTCAACTTAATCTATATGAAATAGTACTAGAAGCCCAAAAGGCAGCCATAGAGAAAGCTATAGCTGGAAATAATTTCAGACAACCTCATGAGGAAGCATTAAAAATTATAGTTCAAGGATTAATTGATGAAAAAATTCTTAATGGGGGATTAGATGAAATCATAGAAACAGAAGAATATAAAAACATCTTCCCTCACAGTACAAGTCATTGGATAGGTATAGATGTACATGATGTTGGCAATCTATCTATACAAATCAAATGGAGATAGTAAAATATTGATAATATTAGATCCCGGTATGTTGTTAACAATAGAACCTGGAATATACATAAGGCCATCTGATAAAATACCTAGTATATTTTGGAATATAGGCATTAAAATAGAAGATACTATATTAGTAAACAATGAAGGAAACGAGATTATTTCACAAAACGCTCCAGTTAATCCAGTTTCAATAGAAAACATAATGCATGGCTAGAAATTACACAAAAACTACACTTTCAGAACTAAAATGAACAAAGAATTTGACATAGCAATAGTAGGATCTGGCATTACTGGAAGCACATTAGCTGTATTGCTATCTAGATTAACAAAAAATCCATCCAGAATAGCTTTAATACAGAAGATTGAAATTAAACATGAACCAATTAAGAAAAAAAATATACCAGATGTCCTAGCTCTAAGCTACGATAGCAAGTTATTGTTGGAGAGCATAGATGCTTGGCCAAAAGAAGCATCTGTTATAAAAACAGTACATATCTCTAAATTTAATAAATTTGGCAAATTACTATTAAAAAATACAGATATCAATGTAGATCAACTAGGAAGTATAGTTAGCTATGATAATCTTCAAAAAACACTAGATAAATTAGTAATAGAAAGTGGCGTATCACTGGTACATGGTGATAACATTGATATTATTAAAAGAAATGGTCTATATCAAGCACAAGTAGACGGGTTATTATTAAAATCTACAATTGTAGTACAAGCTAATGGAATAAACTGTAATGACATTGAGAAAAAATACTATCAAAGAGCCTTATTAACAACGATCAAGGTTAGATCAGATAATCATGAAAACAGATGGGCATGGGAACGTTTTACTGATACTGGCTGCATAGCTCTATTACCAACACCACAAAATTTAGATCTCTATTCAGTGGTTTGGTGTGACAAAATAAAAAACATAGAATGTTTAAATAATATGACACATAAAGAATTTTCAATATCAATAAAGAAATTCCTTGGAGGATTATTGGGGGATGTATCAGCTGATTTCGAGAGAAACACTATACCATTATCCTTAAAGATAAAGAAAAGTCTAAATGATCTAAATTTAGTTACTATAGGGAATGCGGCTCAAACTATACATCCTATCGGAGGACAAGGGTTAAATTTGGGACTAAGAGATGTCGGATGTCTCGCTAGAAGTATTGATAGATGGCTAGATAATCAAGCAGAAACTATTACCATATTAAATAAATTTAATAACCAAAGATTCCCAGATAGAATTGTAACAATAGGTATTACTGATATATTGACTAATATCTTTAGTAGCAGAATAAGTTTAATACAAAAAATGTTTGGCATTTCACTATCCGTAATTGATTTAATAAAACCTCTAAAAAGATCCATTATAAGGCAACTTATAATGGGTATAAAAATATAATTAGCTAACTGGAATTATTTATTAAGTTATTACAGCGAAAATATATTATTTAAAATATGATATATTCTGTACATGGTAGTTTAAGTATTGAAAGTTTTTATTGTTAACTAAATCAATAAATTACTCACGTTAAAAATAAGATAATATAAAGTATACTAGCAAGGCAAATATAATTTGTAATCTTAAGGACCAATGCCAGTAATATTAACCATAATTTTTACTAAATGAATAAACAAGATGTTTTTGAAGAATGTGTACGTATAAGCTTAGCACGCTATATGAGTGACTTGGGGGACTCTAAACCTAATGATTTGTTAAAAATGGTTATCTTATGTGTAGAAAAGCCAGTTATAGAAGTAGTCTTACAAAAATCTAACAATAATCAATCTAAAGCAGCCAAGATGCTTGGAATTACTAGGAGTACTTTAAGGAAAAATTAATTCTGCATCAAATAAAAATATAATTTTTTCAGTATCTCTATGGGCGTTACTATAGCTCATGAGAAATTATTCTATTAAATCTACTTGACACTATACTATGAAAATTGAAACTGCCCTTATATCTGTTTCTAATAAAACAGGAGTCGTTGAATTTGCTAAATCTTTAATATCTAGGAATATTCGTGTATTCTCAACCGGAGGCACATCCAAAACATTAAGAGATGCTGGATTAGAAGTTATAGAAGTATCTGAATATACAGGATTCCCCGAAATTTTAGATGGTCGGGTTAAAACACTGCATCCTAAGATTCATGGTGGATTATTAGCTAGGCGTGATAAAGAAGAACATATCAATACTATTAAAGAATATGGTATAAGTAAAATAGATATTCTTGCTGTTAATCTGTATCCATTCAATGAAGCTATATCCAAAGAAGGGTGCTCGTTCTCAAATGCAATAGAAAATATTGACATTGGTGGTCCAGCAATGCTACGTGCTGCATCTAAAAATCATGGGAATGATATTGGTGGTGTAACAGTAATAGTTGATCCAAGTGATTATGATAGAGTAATTAATGAAATAGACAAAAAAGGCAATACTTCATATGAACTACGTCTGGCTTTGGCTACAAAAGCCTTTGCACATACTTCGGCATATGATGGATCGATAACAAACTATCTAAGTAGCTTATCAGAGAAAACACCAAAACATGATAAAGCTCCTAATAGACAAAAATGGCCAGAAATTATAACAATACAAGCAAGAAAACAACAATCATTAAGATATGGGGAAAACCCTCATCAAACTGCATCATTCTATGTTGAAGAAAATGTTGGCCAAGGATTGCTAAGTAATTATCAACAAATACAAGGCAAGGAGCTATCCTTTAATAATATTTCCGATGCAGATGCAGCATGGGAGTGTGTTCGAAGCTTCGATAAACCTGCTTGTGTAATTGTGAAACATGCAAATCCATGTGGGGTTGCTATTAGTCATAATATAATAGAGGCTTATAACAAAGCATTTAAAACAGATCCAACATCTGCTTTTGGAGGCATAGTAGCATTTAATAAAAAAGTTGACCTAGAAACTGCTAGAAAAGTAATCAACAATCAATTTTTAGAAGTATTATTGGCCCCAGATTTTGATAATGATGCTATAAATGAATTATCATTAAAACAAAACATAAGAGTTTTGAAAGTACCAATAGGTAATAGTACAAATAATTTCGATGCAAAGAGGATTGGTGGGGGATGGTTGCTACAGACACCTGATAGTCATGATTTGTTTATAGATGATATTAACATTGTTACTAAAAGAAAACCAACAAAAGAAGAAATTGATGACTTAGTATTTGCCTGGAATGTGGCGAAATTTGTCAAATCAAATGCAATTGTTTTTGCTAGTAAAGGCATGACATTAGGTATCGGGGCTGGGCAAATGAGTCGTGTAGATTCTGCTCGCATAGCATCTATAAAAGCAGTTAATTCAAAATTAGATCTAAAAAACTCTGTTGTAGCTTCAGATGCATTTTTTCCTTTTCGTGATGGATTGGATGTGATAGTGGCATCAGGTAGTACTTGTGTAATACAACCAGGCGGCAGTGTAAGAGATGATGAGGTTATAGATGCTGCTAATGAACATGGTATAGTCATGGCTATGACTGGAATAAGGCATTTTCGTCATTAATGAGAGTTATTGGTATTGATCCTGGTCTTAGAAGAACAGGGTTTGGTATAATAGATCAAAATGGTCAAAGCGTAAGGTATATAACTAGTGGCACCATAATAGTACCAACTAATATACCTCTAGCTGAAAGACTTAAGGTGATTTTCGATAACTTGAATCAAGTTATCGAGGAAACCAATCCTTTAGTAGCAGCTATGGAAATAATTTTCATGAATACCAATCCAGCTACAACACTTTTACTAGGCCAGGCTAGAGGTGCTGCTTTGTGTGCAATAGCTAATAATGATATAAAAGTTTATGAATATACTGCATTACAAATAAAAAAAGCTGTTGTTGGAACAGGTAGAGCTGCGAAAAATCAAGTTCAGATGATGGTTCAACGATTACTATCTCTAAATGGACTACCTTCTCCTGATTCGGCTGATGCTCTATCATGTGCTCTATGCCACTCAAACATAAACCAATTTAGAAAAATTACAAATAATTCACAATACAAGGATATTAATGATAAAGATAAAACAATTAAAAACGGAAGATTAATTTAAAAAATATCAATATGATAGAAAGAATCACAGGCAAGTTATTAGACAAAAGCACAAATAGTATTTGTATAGATGTTAATGGTATATGTTATGAAATAGAAACAACTGCTAACACTATTAATTCTCTTCCAGATATTAATGAAAAATTAACCTTATTCACCCACCTATTAATACGTGAGGATGCCCATATATTATTTGGCTTTAACGATCATAGTACTAGGAATACTTTTCGTCTTCTAATTAAAACAGCTGGAATAGGAGCTCGCACTGCTTTATCAGTTCTATCTACCCTATCAGTTGACGAATTATTAAATTCTATAGTGATGCAAGATCCATCAATTTTGACTAAAGTTCCAGGTATAGGACAAAGAACAGCAGAGCGTTTGCTTCTAGAACTTAAGAATAAAATAAAATCAGAACCTGGGATGAGCTCGTTACAAACACCTCCTCAACATCATTCTGACCTTATTAATGCACTAGTGTCATTAGGATATTCATATAAAGAAACAATGAAGATAATTAATTTTGTTCCAGAGAATCTTACTATATCTGAAAGCATAAAATACGCGCTGAAATTACTAAGCTCTGGTTGATCCAGTCTAGAATGAAAGCACATTATAATCCATAGATATTTTTAATTACTAAACATGGCAATTAAGCCCGACTATCTTGCTCATACTACTAAAACGCACAGTAAAATACTGGAGCCCACAGCGCCTAGTGGCGAAGAATCTATTGAGCGCGCACTAAGACCAAAAAATTTCTATGAATATATTGGTCAAAGAAGAACTTGCGATCAATTGGAAATATTTATAAAAGCTGCTCGCAATAGAAAAGAATCATTGGATCACACATTATTATTTGGACCGCCTGGATTAGGGAAAACTACCCTTGCGCATATAATAGCACATGAGATGGGAGCTACGCTAAGGCAGACTTCTGGTCCTGTGTTGGAAAGACCAGGAGACCTAGCAGCAATACTAACAAACATGGAGAAGAATGATGTTTTATTTATTGATGAAATACATAGGCTATCTTCAGTTGTAGAAGAAATTCTTTATCCTGCTTTAGAAGACTTTCAAATAGATATTCTAATAGGTGAAGGACCATCTGCAAGAAGTGTTAAATTAGATCTTCAACCATTTACATTAATAGGAGCTACCACTAGAGCAGGCATGCTAACAAATCCTCTGAGAGATAGATTCGGAATTGTATCAAGACTTGAGTTTTATACTCCAGAAGATCTTTCTAGTATTATTTCTAGAAGTGCTAAGTTATTGAAAACAAATGTTACCATGGAGGGGTCGGAAGAAATTGCTCGAAGATCACGAGGTACACCAAGAATAGCAAATAGACTGTTAAGGCGTGTACGTGATTATGCTGAAGTTAAAGCAGAAGGTATTATAAATAATGTTGTGGCAAGCCAGGCTTTATCAATGTTAGAAGTTGATCCAAATGGACTAGATCTTATGGATAGAAAACTATTGGAAGCTATCGTTTATAAATTTGACGGAGGACCTGTCGGAATTGACAGTATTGCAGCATCTATAGGAGAAGAAAAAGATACTATAGAAGATGTCATAGAACCTTATCTAATACAACATGGATATATACAAAGAACACCACGTGGCAGGATAGCAACATCCATAACTTGGAATCATTTAGGACTACATCAGCTAAACCCTTCTCAGCAAAAAAATATATTTTAACTAAGCATTTAACAGTAAATCTTAACCAAACTTAACTACTAATTAATAAAATTTAAATAAATGACTACTATTGAAAATAACATGTCATCGCAGAATTTTTTGCGTCGAATAATAGAAGAAGATATTAATTCAGGAAAACTAGATAAAAGACTATGGTCAGGGATACCTGGGCCAAATAGTTTACAAAAAAATATCAATAAAATTGATTCTTCATCAATCAGAACAAGGTTCCCTCCAGAACCTAATGGTTATTTACATATAGGACATGCAAAAAGTATATGTATAAATTTTGGATTAGCAGAACAATATAACGGATCTTGTCATTTGAGATTTGATGATACTAATCCTGATAAAGAAAATAATGAATATGTAGAATCAATAATAGAGGCGGTTAAATGGCTAGGTTTTAAATGGAGCAGTGATAATCAGAATAATTTATACTTTGCAAGTGATTATTTCAATTATATGTATGAGTTTGCAGAAGAATTAATAAAAAATAACTATGCTTATATTGATGAACAAAATGAAAATGAAATTAAGGACAATAGAGGAACATTAACTAATCCAGGCATAGAATCTCCTTGGCG